>NZ_CP133842.1:693981-1387962 GCF_031432995.1 Citricoccus sp. I39-566 | reverse complement strand
CCACGACGCCCGGCTCCAGGCCGGCGTTGAAGGCGATCTGCTTCATCGGCGCCTCGATGGCCACCTTGACGATGTTGGCACCGGTGGCCTCGTCGCCCTCGAGGGAGAGCTTGCCGAAGGCCTTGGCACCGGCCTGGGTCAGGGCCACGCCGCCGCCGGCGACGATGCCCTCCTCCACGGCCGCCTTGGCGTTGCGCACGGCGTCCTCGATGCGGTGCTTGCGCTCCTTGAGCTCCACCTCGGTGGCGGCACCGGCCTTGATGACGGCCACGCCGCCGGCCAGCTTGGCCAAGCGCTCCTGCAGCTTCTCGCGGTCGTAGTCCGAGTCGGTGTTCTCCATCTCGGCGCGGATCTGGGAAACCCGACCGGCGATCTGCTCGGCGTCGCCGGCACCCTCGACGATGGTGGTCTCGTCCTTGGTGATGACGACCTTGCGGGCGGTGCCCAGGGTCTCGATGCCGGCGTTCTCCAGGGTCAGGCCGACCTCCTCGGAGATGACCTGGCCACCGGTGAGGATGGCGATGTCAGCCAGCATGGCCTTGCGGCGGTCACCGAAGCCGGGGGCCTTGACGGCCACGGACTTGAAGGTGCCCTTGAGCTTGTTGACCACGAGGGTGGCCAGGGCCTCGCCCTCGACGTCCTCGGCGATGATCAGCAGGGACTTGCCGGACTGCATGATCTTCTCGAGAAGGGCGACCATGTCCTTCACGGTGGAGATCTTGGAGTTGACGATGAGGATGTAGGGATCCTCCAGCACCGTCTCCTGGCGCTCGGCGTCGGTGACGAAGTAGCCGGAGAGGTAGCCCTTGTCGAAGCGCATACCCTCGGTCAGCTCGAGCTCCAGGCCGAAGGTCTGGGACTCCTCGACGGTGACGACACCCTCCTTGCCGACCTTGTCCAGGGCCTCGGCGATGAGGGAGCCGATCTGGGAGTCGGCGGCGGAGATGGACGCGGTGGCCGCGATCTGCTCCTTGGTCTCGATCGGCTTGGCCGAGGCCACGAGCTCCTCGATGACGGCGGCGACGGCCTTCTCGATGCCGCGCTTCAGGGACAGCGGATCCGCACCGGCGGCCACGTTGCGCAGGCCTTCCTTCACGAGGGCCTGGGCCAACACGGTGGCGGTGGTGGTGCCGTCTCCGGCGACGTCGTCGGTCTTCTTGGCGACCTCCTTGACGAGCTCGGCGCCGATCTTCTCGTACGGATCCTCGAGCTCGATCTCCTTGGCGATGGAGACACCGTCGTTGGTGATGGTGGGGGCGCCCCACTTCTTCTCCAGCACCACGTTGCGGCCGCGGGGGCCGAGGGTGACCTTCACGGCGTCGGCGAGGGTGTTCAGGCCCCGCTCCAGGCCGCGGCGTGCCTCTTCGTCGAATGCAATGGTCTTGGCCATGTGTGCACTGTCCTTTCTGGACCTTGGCGTTGCTTGGCAGTGATCAACTGACCTGTGCAGTGCCCGCGACGGACGGCCCGGCAAAGGGCCTCACCACGTTCAGGTCTGCTCCGGGGACCGTGACCACCCGCATGCCTGCGGGCTTGGCAGTCACAACCTCGGAGTGCTAAGTCCATATTTAGCACTCGCACCCCCCGAGTGCAAACGGATTCCGTCCCCGGACGCCCGTTCAGCGAGGGGCCGAACCAGCGGCTCAGCCGGAGTAGTCCGCGTTCAGCACCACCGCGACGCCCGGGACGCGGGCGTCCTGGACCAGCGGGAGTCCCAGCTCGGCGGCCACGGCCTGCGCGGTGGTCTCGTTCTGGGAGTAGTACACCGCCGAGGACGGCACCGGAAATCCCTGCCAGTTACCGGATCCCACCACGGTGAAGCCGCTGGCGGACAGTCCTCCGGAGACCCGTCCGGCCAGCCCGCCGATCGAGGAGGCGTTGTAGACCTCCACGGGAGCGGAGGAGTCACCCGTGTCCGCGGCGGCGGTCTCCGGCTCCGTCGCGCTGGGCTCCGGTGACTCGGCGGCGGTCTCCGACTCCGTCGCGCCGGATTCCGGGGACTCGGGCGCCTCCGTCTCGCTCGCGACGGGCTCCGAGGTCTCCGGGTCGCTCGGTTCGGGGCTGATGGAGGAGCTGTCAGAGGACGCGGCGGGGGCGCTGGCCGATGAACCGGCATCGGAGGCACCGGAGGGCAGCAGGGACGGCAGGACCAGGAAGCAGAACGCCCCGACCACGAGGGCCAGGGCCGCCGCCACGGAGATGCCCACGAGGCCCGAGGGCCCGGCCGCCAGGGCGGGGTCCGCGCGGTGGGTCCCCTTGCGGCCGCTGTAGGCGGGCACATCGTCGAAGCGGTCGTGCGGATACTGGGTCATCGGCCACCATCACCAGGTTCTCGGCGTGTTCTCTGCATGGTCACGGGCTGGGCATGGACTCGTCCCCGCCAGGGGGCGGCGCTCAGGCCTCCTGCCGCCGGGCGCTGCGCGCACGGTGGCGGGTGGTCCGTAGTCTACGCAGTCTCTTGACCAGCATGGGCTGGTGCGCGAGCGCCTCCTCGCGGTCCAGCAGGCCGTTGAGCACCTGGTAGTAGGTGGTCGCGGAGAGCGCGAACCGGTCCCGGATGGCCTGGTCCTTGGCCCCGCCGTACTTCCACCACTGATTCTCGAAGTCGAGGATGTCCCGGTCGCGCTCGGACAGCCCGGCCGAGCCCTCGGACGGGGTCGTCGATCCGCCTGGCTCGGCGGCGTGCACTGCTGACATGGGGTGGTCCTTCCAACGCGATGACGTCCTGCACAGTCTACCGGCCGAAACTACACGAGTGTCATTCGCCCCCGCCGGATCCGGGCCGGTAGTCTGCCGCCGTGGACACCGAGCTGATCGCCCCCCTGGATCCCGGCTGGGAGCGCGCCCTGGCCTCGCAGCGCGAGGCCCTGGCCGGCGTCGGGCAGTCCATCACGGCCCGACGCGCGGGCGGCGAGCAGGTGCTGCCGGCGCCGGAGCACATCCTGCGGGCCTTCCGCCAGCCCTTCGACGACGTGCGGGTACTCATCCTGGGGCAGGACCCGTATCCCACGCCGGGCCATCCGATCGGGATGAGCTTCGCCGTGGACCGTCACGTCACCCCGCTGCCGCGCTCCCTGGCGAACATCTACCGGGAGCTGGAGTCGGACCTGGGTCTCCCGCCGGCGCCCCACGGGGACCTCTCGGCGTGGGCGGGGCAGGGCGTGCTGCTGCTCAACCGGGTGCTGACCGTGGCCGCGGGGCAGGCGGGCAGCCACCGGAACCTCGGCTGGGAGGCGATCACCGAGGCCGCGGTGGCGGCGCTGGCCTCCCGGGACGCCCCGCTGGTGGCGATCCTCTGGGGCGCCGACGCCCGGCAGCTGGCCCCGATGCTCCGGGCCCACGGCGGGGACCGGGTGGGACTGATCGAGTCGCCGCACCCCTCGCCGCTGTCCGCGTACCGGGGGTTCTTCGGCTCCCGGCCCTTCAGCCGCGCCAACGAGCTGCTGCGGCAGGCCGGGTCGGCCCCGGTCGACTGGCGGGTCTAGCGGCGGCCGATCCGGCGGCGCTCGTTGGCCTGGAAGGCCGTGGTGAACGGCCGGGCGATCGTGTCGCCCAGCACCACGCCGGCCGCGATGGCCATGATGGTGGCGGCCGCATTGAACAGGCCGATGATGCCCTCCATCATCATCCCGGAGTCCATGGCGATCTTGTACATGGAGCGGAAGATCGTCAGACCGGGCAACAGGAAGAGGATGGCCGGCACCGCGACCACCAGCTGCGGGGCGCCCATCCGCAGCGCCACATAGCGGCCGAGGGCGCCGATCGCCACGGCGGCGATGGCCGGGGACAGCCGTGAGCCGGTGCCCACGAACTGCGCGGCCACGTACACCCCGTAGCCGATGAGGGACACCACGGCCGTGGGCAGCAGCAGCCGCCACTCGGACTGTTCGAAGACGGAGTCCCAGATGGCGGCGGCGAACACCAGCAGCCCCAGCATCCACACGGGGTAGTTGGCCGAGGGCTCCTCCGCCAGGTCCAGCTCCCGCACCCCCAGCATCGCGGAGAACACGACGGCGGCCACGATCCCGGCGATCAGCGCGGCGAACACCAGGAAGGCGGAGACGAAACGCCCGGCCGCCGTGACCGGGAACCCGTTGATGGCGTCCTGCACGGCGGAGACGAAACGCCCCGAGGGCAGCAGCAGCATGATCCCGCCGGCCACCACGAGGGAGGGCGCCAGGGGGACGTCCAGGGTGTACAGCACCAGGGCGAGGACGGTGGCGATGAACCCGCCGGCCATGATCGAGAAGAACTCGGGGATCCGCGCCCGCCCCATCAAATCCACCACGGTCATCATCAACATCATGGACAGGAAGGCCACCCCGGCCCCCACCACGCCACCGCCGATGAACACCACGAAGGTGGCGGAGAACAACCCGGCGGCCACGGTGGTCAGCCAGCCCGGGAAGGGCTTGGGCTTGTGGCGGATGTCCGCCAGGGTCTGCTGGGCCTCATCGCGAGTCATCTCCCCGGCGGCCACCGCGGCCACCAGCCGGTGCAGCAGCGCCAGTCCGGCGTAGTTCTGGGACCAGGAGCGCACCACGCGGTGCAGCGAGTACGGGGTCTTGCCGCTGGGGGCGTAATTCAGGGCGATCGACTGGTTGGTGATGTCCACCTCGGTCTCGTGCACGCCGAACGCCTGCGTCACCACGATGATCGAGGTCTCCACCTCGAGGGCACCGGCCCCGAACCGGAACATGGTCTCTCCCAGCTTCAGCGCGAAGTCCAGGGTGGTCCGGGCGTCGGCGTCCGCGTTGCGGGTGGTCCGCAGATACGGGTTGGCGTACGGGCTGTCCGCGATCCGGTTGACGATCGAGAGCGCCTGGGTGGGCATCGGCTCGGAGTACATCATCCGCTTGAACGCGGAGCCGCCCGAGAAGCGCAGGCGCCCCTTCGCGGCCTTCTTCGGCGCGGCCGGTACGCCCACGGTGCCCACCGGCGCCGTGGCCGGGGTCTCCCCCGTGACCGGGCCGGACGGGGACAGCACGGACTGCGGCACGGGGTCCGAGGCCGGCGGCTCCGTCAACGGCGTATCGGTCAGCGGCGCGTCGTCCGCCGGGTCCTCGGTCTGGGGCACGACGGCGGCGTCCCCACCCGAGGCGTCCGGCCCGCCCAGCACGGTGGTCCCGGACTCCGTGCGGACCGGGTCGGCCACGCCGGCCGCCGGTCCCAGCGGGAAGTCGATGGCCGAGGTCGCGGCGTGGACGGAGCCTTCCACCCCGGACTCCGCGCTCTCAGGTTCTGCGACCTTGCGGGACGGTCTGATGATGGGGATCTCTGCCAGCTCGACCGGGGGCTCCTGGGCGTGGCGAGGTCCTGACCGGGTGTCGGTGTTCTCCTCCACCGCAGCTCCCTTCAACGCAGATCAGGGCACGGCACGGTGCCCCTCGAATACTGTACTGGTGCGTTAACGACTGAAAGGCCCAGAGTGGGCCCCTCAGGTCATGGAGTGGTGGATCTTACTGGACTCGAACCAGCGACCTCTCGCGTGTGAAGCGAACGCTCTAACCAACTGAGCTAAAGATCCAGCAGTGCCGGGGACCCCTGCCGACGCAGGCCCCAACAGCTATGAAAGCCTAGCAGAACCCTCGGCCAACAGGAAAATCGGGGCGATCTCACCGGACGCCTAGGATGGTGGGCATGCGCACCATCCTGTCCCGACTGGGAGCCTCCCTGGCCGTGGCCGCCGTAGCGGCCCTGACGCTGACCGGCTGCGCGGACGCGATCCGCAGCGCCGGGTCCGAGGGGGACCCCGATCCCTCGACCGCCCGCGAGGTCCAGATCTTCGAGGACTTCGCCTGCCCCCACTGCGCCGCCTTCCACGAGCAGTACGGCGGGATGGTGCATGGACTGGTGTCCGGCGGCGAGGCGGAGGTCGACTACCGGATCGTGGACTTCCTGGGCCGGGGTGATCCCGAGTCCTGGTCCACGCGCGCCGCCACGGCCTACTACTGCCTCGAGGACTCCCTCGGGGACGGGGAGGCCGCCGCCGGCACGCTTCACGGCTTCCAGTCCTGGCTCTTCGAGCAGGCCACCACCCAGCCTGCTGACGAGGCCCTCGTGGCCCGGGCCGGGCAGATGGCCGGCGGCGCCGGTCACGCCGAGGAGATCGGGCAGTGCATCACCGGCGACGGCGCCGCCGAGCGGATCGAGGCCGCCATGTCCGACTTCACGGACTTCGGCCTCCGCGGCGTCCCCTCGGTGTACTCCCCCGCCGAGAGCACGCTCTACCACCCCGAGGAGCACGGGGACCTCAAGTCCTGGCTGACAGCCTCCGAGACGCCGTAGCGACGGTCTCGGTGGCATAGTCGGCATCCCGGCTCACCGGGAACCGGCGGGAGACGGCGTAGCCGATCCACATCAGCGCCAGGGTGGCGGCGCAGGCGGCCAGCCAGTACAGCGGCTCGGGCAGGTCCCGCAGGAACGGCCGGTGCTTGAGGTAGAAGTAGTTGCCGTCCGTCAGCGCGTTGACGGCCAGCACCACCCCGAAGTAGGCGATGAACCAGCCATAGGCCCGCCAGAGTCCACGGACCGTGGGACGCCACCCGTAGGCGATCCCCGCGAAGAGGGGCACCAGGATGGTCACGGCGTGGCTGACCAGGAAGCTCCACCCCATGAGGTGGTCCATCGGCTGGATCCGTTGTGGGTAGAGGAACGTGGCGTAGGCGTAGAGCCCGAAGTAGAACCCCACCTCCAGCACGGCCCGGCGCCCGGTGACCAGGTACGCCACCAGGATCAGCGTGGTGACGCGGGAGATGTGCAGCGGCGCGGAGTCGCCCCAGTCCCAGCCGGCCACCGCGGCCTGGTACCAGTACAGCGCCAGCTGCTGGGCCAGGGCCAGCGCCAGGAACGCCCGGCGCAGCACGACGGCGTGGTCCCGCACCTGGCGGCGGAACACCCGCAGCAACGCCAGGGCCACCAGCACCGTACCCAGGGCCAGCACGTGGTCCACCCCGAACAGCGGGATATACGGGGCCAGTGGGTCCAGGAACGGGCTCATGGCCCCAGACTAGCCAGCCCGGATGGCCCCAGATCGGGCTGGAGCACGTCCTAACGCGGCGTCACGGAGACGATGAAGGAGCTCTTCAAGCCCAGCCGGGACCGGAACTGGTTGCCGGTGATCTGGGAGGTGGTGCCGTCCGAGGCGGTGGCGGTGATCCAGTCCGTGTAGCCGGAGTTCTTGTTCTGCGCGGTCTCTGTCACCGTGACCACGTTGGGCAGGCCGAAGGCCCCGGCCATCTGGCCCTGGGTCACGGACTGGGTCCAGGAGTTGTTGGGGTTGGGATCGGCCCCGCCGAGTTCCTCCCTCGTTCTCACGCTGTAGGGGTCGGACTTGCTCGTCAGGTACGGCACGGCGTTGCCCCACTGCTCCTGGGCGCCGCGGGTTCGCCCGGCGCTGGATGAGAAGTAGGTGGCGTCGGCCACGGAGCCGTTGTGGGTGAGGATCTGCTGCGAGGTCGCGCTAACGGCAGCCTTCCACTTCGCCCCGTCGAGGCCGTTGCCTTCGTTCTCCTTGGCCCAGCCGGTGAACTTCTGCGAACGGACGTCGTCATAGACGTGGCAGTCGCAGGCGGACTTCAGGGAGCCCATATTCCGCAGGGCATAGGAGCGGCCGGCCACGGTCTGCGCCTGCAGGGCGGCGGGCGCCCAGGAGGAGGGCATCTCGTCCACCCCGTAGAGGTACTCGTCATTCATGCGCAGCTCGTTGACCACGTTGAGCTGGCCGTCGTCGTTCAGCGTGACCTGGACGCGGCCGTGGCGCAGGACCAGGTCCGTGCTGGTGCCGTTGGCGTCGGGAACCGTGAGGGTGGAGGCGGCGCCCTTCCAGAACCGCGTTCCGGTCCACTCGAGGGCCACCGAACCGCTGCGCTTCGTGGTTCCGTCCGGCAGCGTCGCCACCACCTGATCGCCGTCCGCCGTGAACGTCACGGCACCGGCGGTCGCGGGCGCCTGCGTCGAGCCGGAGGCTATGACCCGGACCTGGCCCGAGCCGTCCACGGCGATCTTCTGCGTGGAGACGAGGTGCACGCGGATGTTCTCATTGACCCGGTTGGGGCCGTTCTGCACCACGGCGGGGCTGTAGTAGTGGTCCAGGATCTGGCCATACGTGCTTCCCCCGATGGCCATCGCCCGGGCCCCGTACTGGCTCATCCCCACTCCATGCCCCCAGCCGGAGCCGCTCACCGCGAAGGACACGGGGAACACCGTGGTGTCATAGCCCATCTCCCCGGCCACCTTCCAGATGAGCTGGGCGGCCTCCCCGCGGGAGATCGGCCGTCCGGGCCGGAACGTGTCGTCCGCGTAGCCCCGGCTGATGCTCTCGGACTTCATCCAGGCGATGTACTGCGCATAGGACGAATCCGCGGGGACATCTGAGAACGGCGCTGAGGTCGGCGCCGGGGCGTCGGCCTCCGCCACGCCGTAGAGGATCTTGGCCATCTCGCCGCGGGTGATGGATCGGTACGGCCGGAACGTCTCGTCGTCGTAGCCGTTGATGATGCCCTCGGTGGCCATCCACGCGATCGGCGTATAGGCGTACCAGTCCGGATCGTCGGGGATGTCCTTGAACGGTTGCTCTTCTGGCGGAGTGACGTCCGGATCGACGAGGCGGAACAGGAAGGCGGATGCCTCGGCACGGGCGATGTCGTCATTCACCCCGAAGGTGCCGTCGGACTCGCCTTCGGTGATCTCCTGCTGGATCATCCACGTGACCGCCTCGTGGAAGGTGTGGCTGGACGGGACGTCCGGGAAGGAGGAGGGGGTGGCCGCGTGTGCCGGAACAGCCGGACCCACCAGCGGGCCGGCACCCAGTACCAGCACGGCGGCCAGAAGCAGGACCAGGATCCGAGGCAGTTCGAAGGCTCGCGGTTCGGCGGCGGCGGGCACGGTGATGATGGGCACGGTTCTCCTCCGGGGAAGTCGTCGGAGACGTCCGGTCCACCGCCCTCGGCAGCGTCGGCGTCCCCACGTCCTAGTATGCGCCCGGCGACCGTCCGGCGGTCAGTTCCTGACGCCGCGGTCCCGGCCCGGCAGTGGAGCCCCCTGCCGGATTCGAACCGGTGCGGCGGATGTCAACCTGAAGGACCTCGAGCTCAACCCACAGTACGACCTGGCCCAGATGGTCGACACCTCCTCGGTGCTCGCTGTCACATCCCACTGGGTGCATACCGGCACCGCCCCCATCATTTTGGGCGACCCCATGCAGCGAACCGGTATCGAATTCCCGGAACCACCGGAGGCTAGGCTGCCGCTCGGCAGGGAACGCGACCTGTGCGCCCCGTCCGGGTGCGCCGGTCAGACGGAGCTTCCCCCTTCGGTAGCGGTGACCCGAGGGCTTAGCCCCTACCGATGCAGTTCCACCACACGGCGGCGCACCCAGTCCGCCGCCGCGGTCGTGTCCTGCACCGCGGCCGTCGCCCACTCCGGGACTGCCTCGGGCCGGTGACGGGTCGCCTTCCAGATGGCGAGCTCCCCCAAGTTCCACACCGCCGACCGCGACTCGGTACCGTCCGGCCAACGCATCCCGCACCGGATCCCGGTACCAGTGCGGGGGGCGGCCTCGACCCCCGGGGCCATAACCATGACGGTCTTGGCTTCGCACCACGCTGGGAGGAATTCTGACCATGGGTGGTTCACGTCCCGCAGGGGTGCTGCCCCGGCAATCCGGTACCGGCGGGCAGCCCCTACAGAGAACCGCGGCGGGTCGGACGCTTGCCAGTCCACTTCCGGCAGGTCTGGGTCGCTGGTCCGCCGCCACTCCTGGATCCTCTCCAGGTGCTCGACCACGGGACCGACCAAGCTCTCCAGTGCGCTCTGGGCGCGAGCCCGGCGGGATTCCGATCCGAGTATCTCAGTCACGGCGGACGTGTTGAACCATACGGTGGTCTTCCGATTGACGTACTGGATCGTCGCCTGGATGCTCTGGCCGCCCGGATCCAGCACCATCGTGCCGATCCTCCGGTTCCCGGTCCCCTTCGGTAGGACCAGGTCCACCAGAAGGTCCACTGTTAGCGGGCGCAATCGGCGGGGCACCCCGGCCAACCCCTGCGGCAACACGACGAGCCGGGCGTACGACACCTGGACGGTGGCTGGCCCCTGCGGGGTGAGCTGGGTATCAGGTTCGGACGGGGCGAGCAGGGCGGGCAGTTCGACCCTATCGACGTCCGGCTCCATGGACGCACCCTAACCCGCGAGGCCGTCGGGCACCGATGGTTGCCAGCCGGTCGCTCCATCGGCTCGATCGCGTGCTGCCGCGTCCGAAGAACCGGGCGGGTCGCTGCGTGATCAGTTTTGGCGTGATCAGTCGTGAGAACTTAGTGCGTACTCGCAATCGTGATATTCAGGAGCCGCGGGCAGCCGCCCTTCACCGGTTGCATCCGAGCCCGGCGTCTTATCCGCTGGGCCAGTGAATTGCGGCTCGGTTTCCACACACATAGTTCGTGTCACTTGGGGACCCCGGGGAGGCGGACCGGGTGGCCCACTGGTCGTCTTCAATAGGTTAGGAAGTCAACATGGGGTACACCTCAACCGCACGTCAGGAGGGCAAGTTCAAGAGTGTCAGAATAGGGTCTCGTTGGATATTTCTTGACATTCATGTCCGTGAGTCTTAGATGCCAACCTGACCGTTTCAACGATGGAGGTTCAGATGTCGGGTCAGCGGATCGGGTACGTGCGGGTCAGCACCCTGGACCAGAACGATCAACGCCAGCTTGAGGGCCAGGCCCTGGATCGGGTGTTCGCCGACAAAGCCTCCGGCCGGGATGCCAATCGCCCTGAGTTGGCCGAGCTACTTCGATTCTCCCGTGACGGAGACACCGTCGTGGTGCACAGCATGGACCGGTTGGCCCGGAACCTGGATGACCTGCGCTCCCTCGTCCGGACCCTCACCAGCAAGGGAGTGAGGGTCGAGTTCGCCAAGGAGCACCTGGTCTTCACCGGAGAGGACTCCCCGATGGCGAACCTCTTGCTCTCGGTCATGGGGGCCTTTGCCGAGTTTGAGCGGTCCCTCATCGGAGAACGTCAACGGGAGGGCATTGCCCTAGCCAAGCAGCGCGGTGCCTACAAGGGTCGCAAGAGGACCCTGAGCCCGGAGCAGGTGGCAGAGCTGGCCCGTCAGTCAGCGGCCGGCATCCCGAAATCCGAGCTCGCCCGCCAGTACGGGCTCAGCCGGGAAACGGTATACCAGTACCTGCGTCGACACACCGGGGGTGCAACGAAGCAGCCGGCCCCGTCTGTAACTGCCGGCCCTGCCGCCAGTTAGCGCTTCGAGAACACCGCCATTTGTCGCTGTGATTCACAACCTTCAGGTCAGGGTTCACGAAAGTGAGACTCACTCTGTTGCTGCGTAGTCCAAGCTGACACCCGTTTTCCGGGACAATGGGGGCAGGAGATCCGTGAAACCACCGGATCCCTTCCGGCCCACCACCCGGGCTTCCGGTCTAAGGATAGATTCTTGGGAGAGATGGGCTGGTGGTCATATAAGACCAACGACGAAAACTGCGGGCAGTGGACGTCGGGGCTGGCGCAGACGACATTAGGCTGACTGGCCTGTTCAAGCTTGTGTCACATAGCGCCCGCGACCGAGCAGGCAACCGGACGGGTGCTACGGGAACCTACACAAGACCTGATCCCGTTTGGGCAAGTCAGGAACGAGGGAGTCCGGTGAAGGTTCCCCGAACGGACGCCCCTCCGTATGTCCCTTGGCCTAGACCTGAGCTACCGATTGCTCATGACCTGCCATTGCCACCAGGATGAATCTGAGAGGAGTACGAATGACTACCCGATTTGAGGACTTGTTTGCGAGACTCGCGCGCGACGTGAGCGATGACTACGAAGAGGCGCGGAAGCACGCGCAGGATAAGGACCCGCAACAGAGTGGCCATGTCGGCGAGTCCACGTGGCAACAATTGATCTCGGAATGGGGGCCTGGCTGGACCGTCGTGACTCGCAAATACGTCGTCGGCCCTGGCGGGTCGACCAACGAGGTCGATGTCCTCGTTCTGAAGCCGGATTATCCCGCCAAGCTTCACAACCATTCAGCGATTCTCGTCAGCGGAGTCGCCGCTGCGTTCTCGTCCAAGACGACCTTGAAAAAGCCTCACATTCTGGAAGCCATAGAACAGAAGAAGCGGATCCTCGCAGTCGCTGAAAATCCCGAGGGTTCCGTGCGGCAGATCCTGTGCGGGCCCGTCCCGTTCGGCCTGCTTTGCCATTCGACAAACGTGCAACAAAACGCCGTTGACTTTGCCGAATCAATGCAGACGCTCTACGAGGAGGTGGCACACTCAGCCTCCGACAAAGCTGTGAACCATCCTCGAGAGGAACTCGATGCACTTCTCGTAGCGGACCGCGCTTTCTTGAGCACCTTCCGCATGTCGTACGCACCAACAGCTGGTTCACTTGAAAATCCCTGGGGGCCCTCTAGCAGTCTGAACCGATACTCCAAAGATGTGGAGCACCCCGGCGCTCCGCTCGCGCAGTTCGTTACATGGCTGCATAACCAGTGTTCACCTGAGAGTGACCATCCACTGACAGCACTTTCGAAAACCTTCGGAGCCGACGCTTCCAGCGGGTACCAGACGGCCTGGCCGATGAGCATCTATCCGCAGCGCTTTCTAGACAACCCTTCGTCTCTACGCAACGAATGGGGCTACACCCAGGTGTTCTAGCCGTAAATATACGAATGGCCTTGGGACTGGCGTCCGGTTCTGGAAAGGTTGGTATTGCCGCCCTTGGGTATACGGGCCCCTGGGCGCGCTGCCCACGATTGTCCCCTTTGAGGGTCCCTGGGTGATCCTGTTCCGGTTGGGCGGTTAGTCCGTTGCGGGCCCTGATACCTCTTCGGTCAGGACTGGGGTGTGCAACGTCCGGCTATGGGATCCCCATTCGGGAGCGAACCATCGCCCACATGTCCCTCGACACCCCTCCGAACGGGCGCCGTGAGCCGTTCCGCCTACGGGGCGGTCACCAGCAGTCCATCGTGGAGCTCCTCGGCGGCGTCGCGGAGCAGCGGACGTGAATATCTCCGGGCACTGACGCCGGGCCCGGAGGAGACGGCAGTTCGGGGCCGCTCGCTCATCAATTGTTAGCTGATCGCGACAAGGGGCAATCAAGTCTTCAGCTTGTAGATTGTACGGATGAAAGTTGACGACCTCACACCCTACGAGCGGGCGGGGAGGAACCTGGGCGAGCTCGCCGGGTGGGAGCTGGCAGAGGCCGAGGGTCGCCTTGAGGCCGAGGACGTTCTAGGGAGACTCGTCAACATGGCGTTGTACGAGTTCGGAGAGAACAGAGACGACTGGTCGATGGCCTTCGACGAAGAGGGGTTCCTTACCGCTTTAACTGCGGAGGGGAAGAGCTTCGATGGTGGCCTCAGCATTCACGTTTGGCCAAATGACCATCCGCCGCCACATGTTCACATTCTGAGAAAATCCGAGCCGGACAGTCAGAACCTGAAGATCAATCTTGAGACTGGTGAATCTGAGGGTGACCTACCGCCTTGGGCGAGTCAGAAGCAACTGAAGAGGATAAGAGCGCTCATCGACAAGCACCATTTGCTCTTCGCTGGCTGGTGGCAAAAGAATCATGGAGGCACTGTCACACTGCTCGTCTAAAGCTTTGATGACGGCCCGTCCACATTGGACCTGTCGCCGGCCTGCATGTCGTTCGTCCAGTAGAAGGCGTCATCGCCCAATCCTCAACCGGCTGTGGCGTCTAAATGTACCCAGCCTGCCGGCGGACGGATAACGTGGCGGCATGGCACACGATCACGAACACCCGCAGGACGTCTTCATTCAGGCCGACGGCTCGGAGGAGTACCGCGATCCGTGGGTGGTCACCGACAACGAAGTGCTCGCCACAGCCCACTCTGGCTGCGTCTGTGTTCACGAGGGTGCGACGCTCGAACTCGCGAGCACGGGTCAGCTGTCCGGATCGCTCACGCTGCAGGCGGGTAGTTCTGTGCGCATCGTCGGGCAGCACTCGGGGTCGCTTCACGTAGGGCCGGAGTCTGTGGTGGACGTCGTGGGCAGTCAGAGCGGGTCCGTGCACGTCGCGCACGCAGGATTAGTGAGGGTCCACCCTGGTGGCATGTTGGCCGGGTCGCTGCACGTTGCGGGGCTGATCGAGAACCGTGGGACTCGAGGCGGTTCCGTACATATGAGCGGTGGAGCGATCCAAGACCTGGAAGACGCATCTGTGAAGGAGCCAACACGACGAGGTGGCGAGAACTACTACAGCTGGTGACGACGGCGGGTGGCGCACCATGCAACCAGGCCGGACACCGATGCAGAACTTTTCCGAGAAGAGGACTGGCCGCATGCGCAGGGGGTGATCCATCGACTCGGTACGCGGGCCGGCTCGTGGGCGAGGTCGCGAGCGGTCCGGCTGCCATGGCGCGTATAGTGACCATCCTTCGCGACATCGAATCGCCGTCACGGATTTCTAGCCGAAGCGAGACGCGCTGCCATCGGCGTGACGATGAGTCAAATGGAAGACATCCCGGGTGAGGATCCCCTGGCGGGCACGAGTCGTCTCACATGGTGCCGTTGGCGGCCTGAGCGATCGCGCACCGTGGGCAGTTCGTCCTAGGGGCGTGCGGCGTATGGTGCTTCTACGCTCACTGCATGGGGTAGAACATGACGGTGAGATGGCTCAATAGGTGGTTCGGCTCGGACGTACCGGACTGGCCGCAGGATTCCGGCTTGGACCCGTTCCGCGAAGCGGTGTGGCGGTTATCGCTCGACGGGCAGACCCGCGGGTGGGTGACGACATCGGTCATGCCCATGCGGTCCTTCCCGTTCTTCTGGGACAAGCAGGAACAGATGTGGACCCAGGTGCATTGGACCGATGGCCGGCACGAGTACTGCGAAGAAGACTACGGCCCCGACTGGTACGTAGTGCAGGAACTCCGTGGCGGGCATTTCTCCACATGGGACCCTTCAGCCGATCACGACGTCAACTTCGACGCGACCGTCCTCACCGGCACCGAACGAGACCACCTCTGGACACAGCTGGCCCACGGTCTCGAGCCTTCCAGCCGGAACTAAGTCGACACCCACGCGTACGTCCGTGCGCCTTGTACGCAGCAAGGGCCCCGCATCAGGATCCCCGATCGGGCGCGTCGTGTTGAATGGGGGGAATGGATATTCGCCCCTTCACCGACGCCGACTTGCGTGTGTTGTGCTCGCGCTGGAGGACGCCCGGTGGCGTCCACGAGGCGCACCAAGACCGCCAACGGGGCGGCCAGGCCACTTACCTTGTCGCGTGGCAGGACCAGGAGCCATTGGGCTCCGGAGTACTGCAGGGGGTGGGTGCATCGGGTCCAACGCCCGCACCGCGTACCCCGATGCGGTGGAACTCAATCACCTGCAGGTCCGTGACCATTACCGCGGACAAGGAGTGGGCAGCGCCCTATCGCCGCCGCCGAGGACCGCGCATCACAAGCCGGCCGTGTGCAGATAGCGGTGGGAGTCGCCGAGGACAACCCGGAGGCGGAGCGCCTATACCGCCGCCTGGGCTACCGCCCCACCGGGATCATCGATGTCAGCGAATACGACTGGATCACCCCCGAGGGAGCAGTCCGGCATGAAACCGAACGCGATCACCTGCTGATCAAGGACCTCAGTACCACCATGGAACGAGCCCGCTGATCTCTTGCTGGTGCACACAGCTGGGCCGTCCCACGACGGGATCCCCTTAAGGTCGATCCTGGACGCAGACGGTCAGATAGCCCTGTAAAAATTCGGCCACCTATCTCTCCAATTCACACCGCACTGCCTTTCGTGTTGCCGCGACCGCATCTGGAGGCTGTCGAAAACTAAACGAAGGCACAGGTCTGGAAAGGCAACGTAGTTTGACGCGAGCCTAGCGCGACAAAGAACCAATCAGAGGTGACAATGCGCAACTTAGCCTGCTGCGAGGCCGTGCCAAGTACCTTGGAAAGTGTTCCTAGATTTCTAGGGCCTCTCCATGAGCCATAATGCTGAAGTTTCGGGAGCTTTCAATGATCAAGACGCTGACGGTGGAGAACTACCGGTCGCTTCGCTCATTCGTCTTGCACCCCGGCGACGGGCTGAACTTAATCGTCGGCAAGAACGCGGCAGGCAAATCCACCCTGCTTGAAGCCCTAACGATGGTGCTCAATGGGCGCTTGAACGGGCGTGGGCTGTACGAGCAACTCAATCCCTACTGGTTCAATCAAGACGCAGTGAGAGAGTTCTTTGCGAAAGTTCAGACCGGGGCACGCCCCCATCCGCCGGAGATTCGAATCGAAGTCGAGTTTCACCCCACAGCAGATAACGCTCGACTGCGAGGAACTCACGGAAAGGATCGGCGGGAGGTTCCGGGCTGCTACATGCATGTTGGGCTGGACCCGGAACTGAGCGAGGCCTTCTGGGGGCATATCGACATGGGTGAACACCATGGTGTTCTTCCCCACGAGTACTTCGCGGTGCGGTGGGAGAACTTCGGCGGAAAGCCTCTCAGAACGATTACGCCTCCTGCCCGCGTGCTCAATATCGATGGCACCGCCGAGCGTTCGAACCTCAGGATCGACAACTACGCCCGAGAGATCCTAACCAGTGTCCTGACACCGGCGGAATTATCCGACCTGTCCGTCAGGCACCGGCATGCGATGCGGACACTGACCGATGCGAGTTTAAGCACATTGAATGACGGGCTTCGGCTAGAACCCGAAGGAGCGCTCAACGGCCCGTTCGGCACCATAGGCATTCACCTCGATTTCTCCGCCGCGAACAGTTGGACTCGCGGCATTGGACCCTCCTTAGATGAGTTTCCCCTAGCCTTCGTCGGACAAGGTGAACAAACGCAAGCGAAGCTTGCCCTGGCCCTAAAGGGGGTTAGCAAGGCGGACATTGTCACCATCGAAGAACCAGAGAATCATCTGTCTCACACGTCACTTCATCGAGTCCTATCTCTAGTGGAGTCCCTGTGCAGCGGCAAGCAGGCATTCATCTCTACCCACAGCTCCTACGTCCTAAATCGCTTAGGACTTGACCAGATTCATCTGCTCGCCAACCAGACTGCTAATCCTCTGAGGGGCGTTCAATCGGATACGGTCCAGTACTTCAAGAAGCTGTCCGGATTCGACACCCTTCGCGTGGTCCTTGCCGACCGTCTCGTCCTCGTCGAGGGCCCCTCGGACGAGATGGTGTTCAGGCAAGCTTGGAGGCAAAGGACAGGCTCGCCTTCCGAGGCTGCTGGAATAGACGTGATGGCCGTAGGAACCGCCTACAAACGCGCCCTTGAGCTTTGCGCCCTTCTCGACCGCGACGTGGCAATCCTGCGCGACTGCGATGCAGCCACCCCTGAGCATTGGTGGATCCAGTGCCAACAGTTTCTTGCACCAGGCAAGCGAAACCTGTTCGTAGGTGAACCCGGCTGCGGACGCACTCTGGAACCTCAAATGACAGCCGCCAATGCGGCGAACTTGGCGGAGTTCGCGTCCAACATCGGGTGTCCAGGTGGGGTTGCTGAAGTCGATGCCTGGATGAGCAAGAACAAGACTGACTGGGCGCTCAACCTGGCAGAATCGGGCGCCCGGTTTGAGGTCCCCTCGTACATCAGCCAGGCTGTCGAGTTCGTGCGAGCCTTGACGTGACGACGAACCGTGTCCTCTTGGCTGTCGCCGGTGGCCGTAAGACGCAACGCATCATCGATTGGTGCGCGGAGCTGCCAGCCTCGGCTACCCCATTGATCCTGACTTACACGGAAACATCACAACGGGACCTGCGGCAACGCCTGCTTGAAGCCAAGGTGCCTTGCAAGACGACAGTCATCGGTTGGTACTCCTTCTTGGTGGAGTATTTCGTACGCCCATACTTGCCCTCACTTCCGACGCTTTTCAGCTTTCACAGCCCAGTTAGCGGGGTGTTTCTCGAAAATGAGCCGGGTGCATGGAACCTATCCGGGCGGACGCGATACTTCACGAACGACGGTCAAGCGAGAACATCAAGATTGGAGGAGCTCGTCCGCACAAAGATACTCACCACTGCGGGCGTTGACCCATTGGGTCGCCTAGGGGCCATGCATAGCCACATCTTCATCGACGAGGCACAGGATCTGAGCGGGGGAGACCTCGGCATCGTCGAAAAGATGTTCTCCGTCCTGGATCGCGTCACCCTGGTCGCAGACCCTCGCCAATCGGTCCTCTCGACGAACCGCTCCAGCCGAAAGAACAAATCTTCCTCGGGTCTAGGACTGCGTAAATGGGCCGTCAGCCTTCGGTCCGTCATCGTGGAAGAGTCTCAGGAAACCTGGCGATTCGGAGCCGATATCGCTGCACTTTCCGACCGGGTACTGGACCCGCAGCTCGGCTACTCTGCCACGCAATCCCGTCGGTATAGCCCCTCCTCCATTCACGAGGGCGTCTTTGCGGTCACATTCTCAGAGGTTCCTGCTTATCTGCAGGCCTTTCCCGGTGCGGTTGAACTCCGGGCAGAGCGGCGACAAGAAGTCCTTAATGCGGACTCCGCCCTTACCTTTGGGCTTTCCAAAGGCCTTACTTTCGAGCGAACGATTGTGTATGTTCAAAAGACAGTGCAGAACTTCCTGCGCCAGTCTGCTTGGGCTCCCACACGTGGCCTGGAGTCCGTTGTGAAGGAACTGTCGCCCAAGACTGCTTCGAACTTCTACGTCGCGGTAACTCGCGCAGAGAGGAGCGTCGCTCTCGTTCTCCTAGATGAGAATGTGGACGCGGTTCCGCTGCCGCGATGGACGCCAGTGGACTGAGTGGACGCCGTAGTTTCAGGCTCTGTCGGACCTCGGTTCAGACCGCATCGGTCAACTCCTGCGGATCCGTGCTGTCTCGCGTCAGGGCGACGGACGTCCGGTCCGGCAGTCAGGAGCCTCAGCACGGTTGAAAGTAGCGGAGTGGTGACCATCGATGGTGGTGACAGACCGTAGAGGTCTGGGTTCCACCGGGATGGGAGCGCCCGAGACCGCATAGTGGGAGCCGCTTGATGTGCGGATCCAAACGGGTATCTTCACTGGTCCACCTGCTGTCCATCATCCAGCCGGACGGCGCCGGCCATGAACGCCGTCGGTCCGTATTCGGTCAGCCGGCGGATCGCCGCACTGTGTCCAGCCATGATGAGCCGGACCGGTAAACCGGCTCATCACAAACGAGGGTGTAGACGTGGGTCTCGAAGGGTGGGCGCGTCGGTATCTGGATAGAGGTCGAGGCCTTCCGAAGATGGAAGTTCCTACACAAGCCATCTGAAAGACCTCGACGTGCTCAAC
Organism: Citricoccus sp. I39-566; assembly: GCF_031432995.1. GTDB lineage: Bacteria > Actinomycetota > Actinomycetes > Actinomycetales > Micrococcaceae > Citricoccus > Citricoccus nitrophenolicus_A. The sequence continues at coordinate 1,368,702 of NZ_CP133842.1, read as the reverse complement.
GCTACCTTCGACGACTGTGACCTGACCAAGTTCTGCCGCCTTCACGAGCTCGGCCTGGAAGCCACTGGCCAACGCCTGGAACCAGGTCGGGCGGTACTGGCCTGCCGGGTTGTGGAGCCGGATGACTGGTGCCACCGCTGCGGATCGAAGGGAACCCCACGTGGCACGGTGATCCGCCGGTTGGCGCACGAGCCGTTGGGCTGGCGCCCGACCACGCTGCGCATCACGGTGCGTCGCTACCGGTGTGATGACTGCGCCCACGTGTGGCGCCAGGACACTACCGCCGCGGCAGAGCCCAAGGCCAAGATCTCCCGGCGTGCCTTGCGTTGGGCGTTGGAGGCCTTGGTGATCGGGCATCTGACGGTCGCCAGGGTTGCCGAGTCGTTGGCGGTGCGGTGGAACACCGCCAACGACGCCGTCCTCGCTGAGGGCAAGCGGATTCTGATTGACGATCCGACCCGGTTCGATGGTGTCACCGCGATCGGCGTGGACGAGCACGTGTGGCGCCACACCCGGCGTGGGGACAAATACGTCACGGTGATCATCGACCTCACCCCGCTACGGGCTGGCACCGGGCCGGCCCGCCTGCTGGACATGGTCGAGGGCCGTTCCAAGCAGGTGTTCAAGACCTGGCTGGCCGACCGCGACCAGTCCTGGCGGGACAACGTGGAGGTGGTGGCCATGGACGGCTTCACCGGGTTCAAGACCGCCACGGAGGAGGAACTGCCCGAGGCCACCGCGGTCATGGATCCCTTCCACGTCGTCCGTCTGGCCGGCGATGCCCTCGAGCGGTGCCGGCGGCGGGTCCAGCAACAGGTCCACGGCCACCGAGGTCGCAAGGACGACCCGCTCTACAAGGCCAGAAGGACCCTGCTCACCGGGGCTGAGCTGCTCACCGAGAAGCAGTACTCTCGCATCCAGGACGTCTTCGACGGTGATGAGCACGTGGAGGTCGAGGCGACCTGGGCGTTCTACCAACACATGGTCGCCGCCTACCGGGAACCCGACCGGACCAAGGGCAAGACGATGATGCAGACGCTGATCACCAAGCTGGGCCGGACGGTGCCGACCCAGCTCACCGAACTGGCGGCGTTCGGCAGGACGCTGAAGAAGCGGGCGGCGGACATCCTGGCCTACTTCGACCAACCCGGCACCTCCAACGGCCCCACCGAGGCCATCAACGGCCGCCTCGAGCACCTACGCGGCTCAGCCCTCGGGTTCCGAAACCTCACCAACTACATCGCCCGATCCCTGCTGGAATCCGGCGGATTCAGGCCACGTCTACACCCTGGATTGTGAAGAGCCTGTAAACCTTGCTCGGCCCAGTCACGGACCGTCTGGCAAAACTTCACGATGCCCGGGGCATCTGCGTGCTCGATCCGGTCCACGATCAAGCACAGGCCGGATCCTTGGGTTGCCAAGGCCTGCAGCAGACTGATTCCCTGGCTCTGGAAGTCCGAATCCCGACCCACCAGTTCAGGATTGATGTCACGCAGTGCCGAGCTGACCGCCCGGTCAAGGTGGTCCAGGAAGCCGCGGCCCTGGCCGCCTACGGGCAGAAACTCATGGCCCTTGACGCTGATAATGGAAAGTGCCCGCGGACGTAGTGACCCACCTCTTGACTGGCGGCCCTCGAATGGGCCTGTCCTTCGTTTGATTTGTCCTGCGTCCGCGGGCACAGCCATGGGTTTCGCCGGTGCATGACCTCATAGGAGCATGATCGATTCCATGGCCAGGGTGACACCGCGATGGTATCGGTCCCGTCAGCGTCTTGTCTGCCCCGGCGGAGCCCGCGGCGTTCACTGCCCGAGCTCCTGAAGGAGGATCCATCGTGGTCAAACACATCCTGGCCGACACCCGACAGATTTGGTCGCCGGCGTTGACACCCACACCGATACCCATACCCTGGCGGTCCTCACCGCCCAGGGCCAGACCGTAATGACCGAGACCTTCACCGCGGACGCCCACGGCTACGCCGGCCTGCTCGGCGCCCTCCACGCCGCCGGGACGGTCGCCGTGGTCGGGGTCGAGGGCACCAACTCCTACGGTGCCGGTCTCACCAGGGCCCTGGCTACCGCCGGGTTCACGGTGGCCGAGGTGCTGCGACCGACTCGCCAAGTCCGCCGGATGAACGGCAAGTCCGATCCCATCGATGCGATCGAGGCGGCGCGCTCCGTACTGGCCGGTCAGGGGCTCTCGGTGGCCAAGGACACGACCACCCCGGTGGAGTCCCTCCGGTTCCTGCTCACCGCCCGCAACCGGCTGGTTGCCGCGGCGACGTCGATCGGCAACAGCATTACCTCGCTGCTGGTCACCGCGCCAGAACCGGTGCGCGACAAGTACCGCGGACTGCGTACCCCGGCGTTGGTCAAGGCGTTGGCCGCCAGCCGCCCGACGGGACCGGTCGATGCCCCAGAGACGGCGGCTCCGCTGGCACTGCGCACCCTGGCCAGAGCACATCAGGAGGCCACCGCCAAAGCCGATGACCTCGAAGAACAGATGCATACGGTCCTGGCCGAGCACTACCCGGGGCTGTTGGCTGTCTACGAGGCCGGCCCCATCGTGGCCGCCCAGCTGGCCGTCACCGCCGGCGGGAACCCGGACCGGATCCGCAACGAGGCCGCCTTCGCCTCCCTCTGCGGTGCCGCCCCGATCCCGGCTTCCTCCGGGCGCACCAACCGGCACCGACTCAACCGGGGCGGAGACCGACGCGGCAACAACGCCCTGCACCGCATCACGCTGGTCCGGATGCAACATGACCAGCGCACCCAGGACTACCTCGCCCGTAGAACTCGCGAGGACAAGAGCACTACCGAGATCATGCGTTGCCTCAAGCGTGCGATCTGCCGCGAGGTCTACCGCGCCTTGACCACCGAATACGCGCCGCAGGTTCGACCCGATTTCAGATCCCTGCGCAAGGCCAGGAATCTCACCCTCACCGATGTCGCTCAGGCCCTGAACACCTGGCCAGCCCGCATTTCCGACATTGAGCGAGAACGACGCCCACTAACCGAGCTCACAAGTCGCTACGAACAATGGCTCTCAGCCGCTTGACACAAGATAGGAGCATCACTGGCTGGCAAAGAGGACCTTGCTGCCTTCGCTGCGGGCCTGCTCATCGGCCAAGCTGAGGACAATGGTGCGGGTAGCCGCATCCCCGCCGGTCACGAGGTTGAGCCGGCCGATGTCAGCCAGCATGTCGGCACGGATCTGCCTCTCGGAGGAGTGATGCCAGCTGACGAACTCCTCGATTTGAGTCATGTGCTCTGCAGTCATTCCGATCGCAGGGTCGGTGTTGATGAGCAACCGGTCCGGGCGGTCACACCAATCGTCGTGATCGGCCGTGAAATTGAGGTCGTCGATCCACACGACCGGGCGGCCAGGGAATGCCTGCTGCAGGGCCCTGGCTTTCCAGTCCATCGGACCATCGTGGAAACGCGGCCGTTGTGCGGCCACCGAGATGCCGACCGGGAGGGGTTCGATTCGGAGGAGAGGTACGAGGTGCCGGTTGGCGTCGTACTCCCATGTGCTGGCCCAGCAGATGTCTGCGTTCTCTCGAATTTTCGTGATCCATGGCCCATGGAGAGTTGGATTGATGGTGAGGGGCATTTCAAGGGAGTGCTCTCCCAGAAGGGTGAATGGCGAGAATCGTCCATCCGGAGGGATCGTGACCGTGCGTCGGATCCAGCCGGGTCCGACTTTGCGCGCCGAGTGTTCGATGTTCAGCACGCCGTCGATGTCTAGGGCGACTACGGGTCGGCCGGGAGTGGTGCTCATACGCACATGGTCCGCCATGGGTGGGACGAGGTAAGAAACACCATGGCACCGGGCGTGAACCGGATCCACAATTGGGCGAAGAAAGAAATCAAGCTGGAATCTATTGGGGTCAGCCTCCCGCGGTGTTACCGAGTTGCCCGCGCACCGTAAACCCCACTTGCCCGACAGGCGCTTACATCAAGACCTGCTCAGGATTAACCCCGCTGAGTGCGTTCCGATCTTTCAGCGCCACCCAAGCCACCGCCGTCGGGAGGTGCGGGAGGGAACGGTATCGACGTCGACAACCGTTCCACTAACCTGTGTCCCCGATTGAGCCACGGGTGCCGTGCTGGAACCGAATAGCAGCTGACGGATCGCTTCCACGTCCTCGTTGCGCCAAGCCGAGAATAGTTCCAGCGCGGAGATCACAGGCTCAGTCTGCGCCGAAAGGAACTCCGGCCTAGCGTACGGGGTCGGCCTCCGCTCAAGTGGAACCGTACGGAGCTCATGGCTGATCACGAGCGCGCCGCCGTCGATCGGCGTAGCACCCGGCAAGGTCGGCCACTCCCGTAAGTGTCGGAGCAGATCTTGGTAGGCACGCTCGGGAGCACTTCCGCTCGCTGACTTCACTTCCACTACTCGGGACCGTCCTCCGTAGCCGCAGAGTAGGTCCGCGTTCTTGGTGTCTCCATACTTTGCGTCGAGGTCGACAACCTCGATGCCAGCGGACTCGAAGACCGACGACACGGCGTCGACGAGTTGTTGGCCGGTGCCGTAGAGCAGGCCATCACGAGTCGCGACAGCCGAGCGCTGTGCGTCCTGAAGCTGACTCTCCAGTAAGTCGCGGCGCGCAGCATAGTCGCCCTCAAGCACGGCCAAGGCGTCCCGAGCGTTCCGCTCACGCCGTGTCATCAGCTCCTCGTCAGTAGCCAGCGGACGCCGTGCCCGGCGCATCGCACCAGGCACGAACTCCGGCAACGCTTGCTCCAGTAACCACGGGAGCAACAGCGTCCAGGGGGTCTCGACCGGGACGACGTAGCGCCGCTCCACACCATCGGATGAGTGCCAAGCGGCTACGACAGGTTCGCCGAGCTCGGTCTCTAAAATCGGCAGTAGTGTTCCTTCCGGCGCGTGCTGCTCCCGGCCGTGGATCGACTCCAGCACCGCTCCACTGAGCGACAGGCTGCGCCAGACCGGCACTGGGTTGCAACTGAGCAGTCGAAGTGCGAGTTGGCCATCGGCGTTACCGAGACCATCGGCGGCCCGAACTCGGGCACCTTTACCGATCTTCTGACCATCGATGCTCGTGTAGGTCTGACCGATCGAGACCGAATCGACGGTCGGCCCGAAAATGTTACGGAAATTGCGAGATTCGTCCTCGATGCTGCCGATAGGGCTGATCACCAGCGCTGCCTCGCTCCGGCGTTCAGCACCCTGCCGAAAACGAGAGAACTCGTTGGCGCCTTGTCCTGCGTACACGCTCGGTTGCAGTGCCACGGCGCAGTCGGCGGTGTCGAAGCCCAACCAACGCGGTTCGAAACCGTGGGATGCCCAATCGAGGTCAGCCCTGGCGACGGCAGGCCGCCGCTTTTCCCGCAGATACGACCCTGCGCTCTCGCTGTGCTGCGATTGCAGAGCTTCAGTCTCGTCCCACTTCTCGGGTGTCTCTGAACAAACGTGGACAGAGATCGGGAGTTGAGCCATGGCCCAACCCTAGTCGGGACCTTGCAAACGGTGAGTATGCGCATCTTGGTCAAGTACATCGGTGCGATCGTCCGGTGCACCCTGGCGGTGTACTCATCATTCAAATTGGGCAGCCAGACGTGTGACCGACCTCTTTGGGTGTCAGACAGCTCAGGTCACCGACTGCATCAAGGGCGAAATTGTCAGCGACTACGGCAGGTGATGTCGACATGTGCCGGTCCACGAGCACCGCCCACCATCGTGTCAAGCTGATTGACTTGGTCACCGCCAACCACCGGATATTTCGGCGATGTATCTATACGCCCCAGGTCACCTACCAGTCGCGAGTTCTCGAACATTCACCGTTGCATTCATCCTGGGTACCCTCATTGTCAGTTGAAGTAGTCAGGCAACGCGCGGTCGGCCTCCGGAGTCTCATGCGGAGGCCTCACGTAGTGAGTCATGGTGATTCGAGGCGTGGAATGACCAGCGTGCCTCGCAGCTCTTTCTACTCCGTACTCATCCCAGATATCTGTAATGACCCTCCGTCGCAAACCATGCGGGCTGATGTGGACCAGCCGACCTTCGTCGTCAACGCGGTCCTGATCAATGCCAGCATGGCCCAGGGCGTCGCGAAGGCCTCGACGGAACGCGGTCGGCGGCCACCAGCCTCCCGAGGTACTCGGAACCAGCGGCGCTGTCATCGGCAATCCTGCCTGGATTCCCTCGGCCAGTCGCCGCTTCATCACGGCGGCCGCCTCGCTGGATACCGGGACGGTGCGCTTCCTTCGCGACTTAGTAGTGCTTTGCCGCTGGACCTTACCGTTCTCCGTCATAGTCCCGCTGATGGCCATCCGCTTCTCGTCCACGAGCGCATCCATGAGGCGCAGAGCTAGAACTTCACCGATGCGAGCACCCGAGCCAGCCAAAAGGATCCACACGTCCGTATATCGCGGCCCTCCGCCCCACATCGCCACACGGGTCCTTGCCTGGTAAGCCTGCAGAGCTTTGCAAACCTCCCTAATGGTCTCCGCGTCCAGGGCGGCAAGCTCCGCCGGGTCCTCATCGAGTTCGTCTCGTCGGGGAAGACGAGCGGCCTTCGCAGGGTTGTCACGGATCAGGCCCTCGGCCATCGCCTCATCCAGCGCACGGCGCAGCAAGATGTCGGCCAACTCGGCAGCGCGGTACCCGGGTCCGCCCGCTTGCACAAGGGAGTCGTAGAACCCCTCAATATCCGCGACGGTCAGTTCGCCGAGAGGTATCTCGCCGACCCCGTTGATCGTGCTCCGGTCAGTTTGCCGGCGGTCGAGATCTCCTGCGTCGGTCTCCCGGATACTGGGAGCTGACTCAGGCCAGATGTTCCACGCAGCGTACTGAGAGACACGCGCTGTCCCGGGACTCTATCGCGACTTCTCACCTCGCGGTAATGTCCGTCGCCGGTCCACCGCAGCAGCCATCCGCGGTTCCAACCAACCCGCCAGATATACACCGGCCCGCGTCTGACTGGAACCGGCTCGTTCCATGGCGCGGTCAAGCTCGCCACTTAGCTTGGCGAGCGCCATCGCCTTGGTGTTGCCACGTTGGTCGCCGCGGTAGGTACTGCCATCAGGCAGTTTGACACTTCCACGGGCTCTCCATCGTGCGGAACCCTCTTTGACCGCGCTGGGAGTACCCCGCTCCCCCGACATGAGGATCTTGGGCATCAGCGGACCACCTTGGATGAGATGCGCGAAGCTTCTTGCCAGGCAGCAACGTCCTCCGGGCGATACCTCACGCTTCCGCCCGGAAGGACATAGCGAGTCGGACCCAATCCCTCGCGAGTCCAGCGGTCCAAGGTCGCCTTGGACACGCCGACCATCATTAGGACATCGGCTTTGGTCAGCGGCATAGTGACCGGAACCGTGGCTCTTTCTGGCTTTCGCCCTCGAGTTTTCGTGGCCATCGTCTTCACACTCTCCGCGCCCACCATTTCGGATGGGTTATCCATTCCTCGGGGTACTTCCCTGAGCGATGGGCTCCATGTGTGCGGACTACGCGCAGTAATAAAGGTGGACGCAGCCAGGACCTCCCGGGCGGATCGGGAAAAGAGGGCAGACAGTGGGGCAGCAGATAAGAAAAAGCCCGCCCGACGCGGTAAACCGCAAGTCAGACGTGCTTTGTGGAGCCCCCTACCGGATTCGAACCGGTGACCCCCTGTTTACAAGACAGGTGCTCTGGCCAGCTGAGCTAAGGAGGCGGAAAGGGCCGGTTCCGCGGCCCACCGGCGCATGCGCTGGCGGGAACGGAAACCGGCCCTTCAAGGGTAGCCGATGCGGTCGGTCAGGACTGCTCGGCGATCTTGCCCTCCACGTACTCGGCGAACGGGGTGCTCTGGTCCCAGTTCTCGCCCTGGACCCACACGGAGGGGGTGCCGGCGATCTGCGCCTCGCGGGCTGCCATGCCGGTGTGCGTCACGAACGGGCGGTACTCGTTGCCGTCGATGCAGCTGTTGAGGTCGGCGCCCAGTCCGGAGGCCATCTCCTTCAGCTCGTCATCGCTGAGGCCCTCGCCCTGCTTCGTGGCGTAGCTGGCGAAGATCTGGGTCATAAAGGAGTTGTAGTGCTCCGGGGACTGCTCGGCCATGCACGCGAGGGCGTTGCCGGCCCGGGAGGAGTAGTTGCCGGTGGCCGGATTGTCGAGGTAGTCCAGCATCCGGTATTCCACGGTGACCTCGCCGGCGTCCAGCCACTCGGCCATCAGGCCCGCGTTCTCCTGCTCGAAGCTGGCGCAGTGCACGCAGTTGGCGTCCGCGTAGACGATGATCTGGGCGGGCTCACCGGCCGGACGGGCCTCGCCGCCGGGGACGGAGGTGGGGGCCTCGCCGGTCAGCTCGGGCTGGGAGGCGTCAGTGTTGTCGACCTCCGTGAACGCCTCGTCGCCCGGGGCCAGCTCGGTGGTGGAGGTCAGGGTGATGCCGCCCTGGTCGTTGGCGGCGCTCGGTGCGGGGCCGGCGTCGGGAATGGAGCGGGACGAGTTCATGAAGATGATGCCCACCACCACGGCGATGACCACCACCACGGCGGTCACCACGCCCCAGCGGACCATGAGGGAGCGCCGCCGCTCCTGCCGACGCTGCTCCTCCTGCATCTGCCGGGCCTTCTCGCGCGCGGTCTGCTGCCTCTCGGCCTTCGTCTGCTTGTTGCTGCTCGCCATGGTCCTGCCTGTCGTCCTGACTGTCGGGGTCGTGAGCGGTCACGGGTGCCTGGCCGGTATCCCCCATACCATCCGCCTCCGAGCCAAGGGCTAGGGTACCGGGCCAATCTGAATGCGGGGTACACGGGGACACGCGGGACGATAGGGTCGGAGACGGACCCCGACCGGGGCCACGAGAAGGAGTTCCAGACAAGTGAGCAACCGCGTTGACCTCCCCACCGGAGCCCCCTCCTTCCTGGAGCGGGCCGAGCACCGGGTCGGTGCTCCCCCCGAGCCCGGCGACTACGACCTCGTGGTGGTGGCCAACCGCCTGGCCGTGGACCGGGTGACCGACCCGGACGGCACCTCGTCCTGGCGCCGCTCCCCCGGCGGCCTCGTGACCGCCCTGGCCCCCATCATGGCCAGCCGGGAGGGGGCCTGGGTCGGCTGGGGCGGCGTGGCGGACGAGGCACTGGAGCCGTTCACGCATGACGGCATGCACCTGGTCCCGGTCGAGCTGTCCGAGCAGGAACTCACCGAGTACTACGAGGGCTTCTCCAACTCCACGCTGTGGCCGCTGTACCACGATGTGATCGCCCGCCCCGCCTTCCACCGGCAGTGGTGGGACACCTACCTGACGGTCAACGTGCGCTTCGCCCGGGCCGCCGCCGCCACGGCCGCGCCGAACGCCACGGTATGGGTGCAGGACTATCAGCTGCAGCTGGTGCCCCGTCTGCTGCGCCGGCTGCGGCCGGACGTGAGGATCGGCTACTTCCACCACATCCCGTTCCCCCCGGTGGACATCTACTCCCAGCTGCCGTGGCGCCGGTCCCTGCTGGAGGGGCTGCTGGGCGCGGACCTGATCGGCTTCCAGCGCCGCTCGGACGTGGCCAACTTCGCCGGGTCCGTGCGGCGGCTGCTGGGCGGGTCCTTCCGTTCCGGGGCCCTGAACGTCAACGACGGCCACGGCGGCGAGCGCGCCGTGACCGCCGAGGCCTTCCCCATCTCCATCGACGTCGCCACCATCACGGCCCTGTCCCGGGACCCGGAGGTGCAGGCCCGCTCGCGGCAGATCCGCGAGGAGCTCGGCAACCCGAACACCATCCTGCTGGGCGTGGACCGGCTCGACTACACCAAGGGCATCCGGCACCGCATCAAGGCCTTCGCCGAGCTGCTGGAGGACGGCAGCCTGGACGTCGAGGACGTGTGCCTGGTCCAGGTGGCCAGCCCCTCGCGGGAGAACGTGGGCCCCTACCAGGAGCTGCGGGACGACATCGAGCTGGCCGTGGGCCGGGTCAACGGCACCTACGACACCATGGGTCACACCGCGATCCGCTACCTGCACCACTCCTATCCGGTCGAGGAGATGGTGGCCCTCTACCTCGCCGCGGACGTCATGCTGGTCACCGCCCTGCGGGACGGCATGAACCTGGTGGCCAAGGAGTACGTGGCGGCGCGGGGCGGCAAGGGCGGGGTGCTGGTGCTCTCGGAGTTCGCCGGCGCCTCGGACCAGCTGCGCAAGGCCCTGCTGATCAACCCCCATGACATCGACGGCATGAAGGACGCCATCCTGGAGGCCGTGGCCATGGCGCCGCAGGAGGCCACCAAGCGCATGCGCTCCATGCACCGGCAGATCATCACCCATGACGTGAACAAGTGGTCCCAGGACTTCCTGGGCCGGCTCGCCGGGGGCGAGCAGGCGGCTGACCGGCAGGAGCACGACGCCGGCCCGGAGACCCCGCGATGACCGGTCCAGTCTCCCCGGGGCCGGGTCCAGGGTCGGGCCCAGGGCCGGACCCGGCGCGGCCGGCCGGCCTCCCCGCGGACCTCTCGCAGGCACTGCGGCGGTTCGCCGGCCGGACCCCGATCCTCGTGGCCGTGGACTTCGACGGGGTCATGGCCGAACTCGTGGACCGGGCCGAGGAGGCCCGCCCCCTCCCCGCGAACGCCGAGGCCCTCACCGCCCTGGGGGCGCTGGCCGGCGTGCACACTGCGCTGGTGTCCGGCCGGGCCCTGGAATCGCTGATGGCCGTCGCCACTCCCCCGGAGTCCACCCTGCTCATCGCCTCCCACGGCGCGGAGCGCCGCCTCGGCCCGGACGCGCCGCCGCTGGAACTGGACGCGGGACAGGTCAGGGTCCTGGCCGGCGTCGGGCAGGTGCTGGAGGCCACGGCGCGCCGGTACCCGGACGCCTGGGTGGAGCACAAGCCCGCCGGCCGGGTGCTGCAGGTGCGGCTGGCGCGCACCCCGGAGGCCAAGCGCCAGGCGGTGGCAGAGGCCGAGGCCGCGTTGCGCGAGCTGGCCGGGGAACCGGGGATGGACGGCTTCCACGTGGGCCACGGCAAGGACGTGCTGGAGGTCTCCGTGGTGCGGGCGGACAAGGGCCAGGGACTGGACCTGCTGCGCCGCGTCACGGGGGCCCAGGCCGTGCTCTTCGCCGGGGACGACGTGACGGACGAGCACGGCTTCGCCCGGCTGGACGCGGACCGGGACATCTCCATCAAGGTCGGCGCCGGCCCCACCGCGGCCCGGTTCCGGATCGAGGGACCGGAGCAGCTGGCCGCGGTGCTGCGGGAGGTGGCCGCGTGGCGCGGCTGAGCCTGCAGGGCATCACGGTGCGGTACCCCTCCGCCCAGGAGCCGGCGCTGGCGGACCTGGACCTGACGGCGGCGGACGGCCAGTTCGTGGTGGTCTCCGGGGCGCTGCGCAGCGGCAAGTCCACGCTGCTGCGGGTGGTGGCCGGCCAGGAGACGCCCGCCACGGGCCGCGTGCTGATCGGCGGAGTGGACGTGACGGGGCTGCCGCCGCAGGACCGGGACGCCGTGCTGGTGTTCCAGAACTACGCCCTGTACCCGCACATGGACGTACGGGAGAACATGAGCTTCGCGCTGCGCGTGGCCGGGGTCCCGGAGGCCGAGCGGCTGGACCGGGTCCACGAGGCCGCGCGGCTGCTGGACCTGCACGCGCAGCTGTCCTGGAGCCCGGAGGACCTGACGGGGCCCCAGCGTCAGCAGGTGGCGCTGGCCCGGGCGGTGGTGCGGCGCCCGGCGGTGCTGCTGATGGACGATCCGCTGGCCGCCCTGCCGCCGGAGCTCAAGGACCACACCGCGGGACTGATCCGCTCGCTGGCGCGCACGCTGTCCGTCACCACGCTGTACGCCACGGCCGAGCCGGGGCCGGTGGCCTCGGTGGCCGACCGCCGGCTGCGGCTGGACTCCGGGCGGCTCAGGGAGGACACTGCGGTCTCATGACGCCGCGATCCGGATTGGACATCACCACGTCCGTGGGGACGGGCCGCACGGAGGGCGCCTCGGAACTGCTGGGGCTGCCCTGGGACACCTCGTTGGAGGACTGGCCCGAGTCCGCGTTGGCCGCCCTGCCCCGCGGCCTGTCCCGGCACGTGGTGCGGTTCGCCCACCTGGAGGGGTCCGTGGTGGCCGTCAAGGAGACCACGGAATTCTCCGCGCGCCGCGAGTACCAGCTGCTGCGCCGGCTGGAGCGGCTGGACATCCCGTGCGTGGAGCCGGTGGCCGTGGTGGCCGGACGCACCGATCCGGACGGCGAGCCGCTGCCGACCGCCCTGGTCACCCGGCACCTGCGGTTCTCCCTGCCCTACCGCGCCGTGTTCTCCCGCCGACTCCACCGGGACACCCTGACCCGCCTCATCGACGCCCTGGCCCTGCTCCTGGTGGAGCTGCACCTGGTGGGCTTCTACTGGGGGGACGTCTCCCTGTCCAACACCCTGTTCCGCCGAGACGCCGGCGCCTTCGCCGCCTACCTCGTGGACGCCGAGACCGGGGAACTGCACCCCTCCCTCTCCCACGGCCAGCGCGAGCACGATCTCGAGCTCGCGCGCGTCAACATCGCCGGGGAGCTGATGGACCTGATGTCCGGCGGCATGGTGGACCAGGACGTGGACCCCGTGGCCACCTCCCAGCTGATCATCGACGCCTACCGCCGGCTCTGGGACGAGCTCACCGGCGACATGTCCTTCCGTCCCGGCGAGCGCTGGCGGGTGGAGGAGCGGATCCGCCGCCTCAACTCACTGGGCTTCGACGTGGAGGAGTACGCCATCCGCACCACCGAGGACGGCTCCCGGCTGGTGCTGCAGCCCAAGGTGGTGGATCCCGGGCACCACCAGCGCCGGCTGCTGGGGCTGACCGGCCTGGACGTGCAGGAGAACCAGGCCCGGCGCCTGCTGCGGGACATCGACGAGTACCGGGCCGTCAACCACCCGGACATGGACGAGCACGAGGCCGCCAACCGCTGGCTGATCGACGTGTTCGAGCTGGTGACCCGCTCCATCCCGGCCGACCTCTCCGGCAAGCTGGAGCCCGCCGAGGTGATGCACCAGCTGCTGGAGCACCGCTGGTACCTGTCCGAGAACCAGTCGCGGTCCGTCCCCCTGTCGGAGGCGCTGCGGTCCTACCTGGAGACCGTGCTGCCCCACCGCCGGGACGAGGACGCCGTGGTGCTGCATCCGACCACCACCATGCTCAGGGCCGTGGAACTGCCCTCGGAGAACTACGACTAGGCCTTCGCCGCTCCTTCCGACCCGACCCTTGGCGGCATCGCCGTACGGCGATATGATCGTTCCATGGCGATGAGTTCGATGGAGTCAGTGGAGCCCGAGCCCCTCGACGAGGTGGCCACGGCCGCGTACGCCCACCTGTTCCAGGCGCTGGCCGATCCCACCCGCCTGACGCTCGTCCAGCACCTCGCCTCGGGCGAGCACCGCGTGCGGGACCTCGTGGAGCACCTGGGACTCGCCCAGTCCACGGTCAGCAAGCACCTCGGCTTCCTGCTGGAGTGCGGACTGGTCACCCTGCGCCCCGAGGGCCGGTCCACCTGGTACTCGCTGGCCGAGCCGGAGCTGCTGCGCCGCCTGACCGCCGCCGCGGAGGGGATCCTGCAGGCCACGGGCACGGACGCCGTGCTGTGCACGCACCTGCGCCAGCCGCACCGAAACCGGAGCACTGCCACCGGGACTGCCACCGCCACCGCCACCGCCACCGAGGACGCGTAGCCGTGGGCGCCGGACACGTCCACGGCCCCGCCGGCCAGGCCGGGGACCACCGCGTCAGGCTGTGGATCGCCTTCGGCCTGACCGCGGTGATCGTGGTGGCGCAGGCGGTCGGCACGGTGCTCACCGGCAGCCTCGCCCTGCTGACCGATACGGCGCACGCCCTGGCGGACGCCTCCGGGCTGCTGGTCGCGCTGATCGCCGCCACCCTGATGCTCCGGCCGGCCACCTCCACGCGCACGTGGGGCTTCCGCCGCATCGAGGTGCTCGCGGCGCTGGGCCAGGCGGCCCTGCTGCTCGTAGTCGGCGTCTACGCGGCCGTCGAGGGGGTCCGTCGCCTGGTCGAACCCCCCGAGGTCCCCGCCGGAGAGCTGCTGGTCTTCGGCGCCGTGGGCCTCGCGGCCAACCTCGTCGCGATCGCCCTGCTGTCCTCCACCCGCGGCGCGAACTTCAACATGCGGGCGGCCTTCCTCGAGGTGCTCAACGACGCCCTCGGCTCCCTGGGGGTCGTCGTCGCCGCCGTGGTCATCGCCACCACCGGCTTCCAGCGGGCCGATGCCCTCGCCGGCCTGTTCATCGCCGCGCTGATCGTGCCCCGCGCGTTCGCCCTGCTGCGGGAGACCACCAGCGTGCTGATGGAGTTCACCCCCACCGGCCTGGACCTGAACGAGGTCCGGCACCACCTCCTCGCGTTGGAGCATGTGGAGGACGTCCATGACCTGCACGCCTCCACGGTGGCCAGCGGCCTGCCGACGCTCACGGCGCACGTCGTGGTGGAGGACCGGTGCTTCACGGACGGCCACGCCGCCGCGATCCTGCAGGACGTCAAGCGGTGCGTGGCCGAGCACTTCGCGGTGCAGGTCCACCACTCGACCTTCCAGATCGAGACCCGGGACATCGCCCGGCACGAGCCCGGCTCAGTCACCCACGACTGAGCAGCACGAACCCGTGGGACGGAACGCTCCCGTCCGCGGGCACGCCGGTGAGCGGGCCGTCCGGTCCGTGGCCGGCCAGGAGCCGGTAGCCGCCCACGTCCTCCGGGACGGGCCAGGGCTCGCTCCCGAGGGCGGCCAGGAGCACCACCACGCCGGGTCCGTCCCCCGTGACGCCGCGGTCCATCCTGACCCACTGGCGTTCCTTGTTCACGGTGGCCCGCGTGGTGGCGCGGTCCGGGTCCGTCAGTTCGGGTCGCTCGGCGCGGACCCGGATCAGGGTGCGGTGCAGCTCCAGCAGCCGGGCGTGCCGGCCGGTGGCCGCCTCGTCCCAGCGCAGGGTGGAGTCGGTCAGCGTCTGAACCGCCTGCGGGTCCGGCACGTCCTCCCCCCAGGCCATCCGCTCGAACTCCCGGCGCCGGCCTTCCGTCACCGCCCGCGCCAGGTCCGGCTCGCGGTGGGCGGTGAAGAACTGCCACGGAGTGGAGGCCGCCCACTCCTCCCCCATGAACAGCATCGGGGTGAAGGGGCCGGCCAGCAGCAGGGCCGCCGCGATCGCCAGCTGTCCCTCGTCCAGGGTGGCCGTCAGCCGGTCGCCGGTGGCCCGGTTGCCGACCTGGTCGTGGTTCTGGGCGAACACCACGAGGGCCTCGGCCGGGACCTGGTCCCCCAGCGGCCGGCCGTGGTGGCGTCCCCGGAAGGAGGAGTAGCTGCCGTCGTGGAAGAAGCCGTGGTTCAGCACCTTGGACAGCGCGGACAGCGGGCCGAAGTCGGCGTAGTAGCCGTCCGTCTCCCCAGTGAGGGCCACGTGCACCGCGTGGTGGAAGTCGTCCGACCACTGCCCCGTCAGCCCGTAGCCGCCGGCCCCGTCCCGGCCCGGGGCCGCGCGCGGGGTGATGAGCCGCGGGTCGTTGAGGTCGGACTCGGCCACGAGCACCAGCTGCCGGCCCAGGGCCGCGGAGAGCGCATCCGTCTCGGCGGCCAGCTCCTCGAGCACGTGCACGGCGCGGGTGTCCTGCAGGGCGTGGACGGCATCCAGGCGGAGCCCGTCCACGTGGTACTCCTCGAACCACATCCGGGCGTTGTCCAGGATGTACCGGCGCACCTCGTCCGAGTCCTCGCCGTCCAGGTTGAGCCCGCTGCCCCATCCGGTGGACCGCTCCGTCAGGTACGGTCCGAACCGCGGCAGGTAGTTCCCGGAGGGCCCGAGGTGGTTGTAGACCACGTCTTGGATGACGGCCAGCCCGGCCGCGTGGCAGTCGTCCACGAAGCGCCGGTAGGCGCCCGGGCCGCCGTAGGAGGCGTCCACTGCGTACCAGCCCACCCCGTCGTAGCCCCAGTTGTGCCCGCCGGCGAAGGAGTTCACGGGCAGCAGCTCCACGTGGGT
This sequence comes from Citricoccus sp. I39-566, assembly GCF_031432995.1. Lineage (GTDB taxonomy): Bacteria > Actinomycetota > Actinomycetes > Actinomycetales > Micrococcaceae > Citricoccus > Citricoccus nitrophenolicus_A. Next base: position 1,352,750 of record NZ_CP133842.1, on the reverse strand, counting down.
GACGCCGAGGGAGACCAGGTGCTCCAGCATCCCGGCGGCGGCCGCGAGGGTGCCCTCGTCCGTGAAGGTGCCCACGTGCAGCTCGTAGAGGACGGCTCCCCGCAGGTCCCGGCCGCTCCAGTCGCCGTCCCGCCACGCGAAGCCGTCCGCGTCGACCCGCCGGGAGGGCCCGTGCACCGTGTCCGGCTGAGACCGCGAGCGCGGGTCCGGGAAGGGGCCCTCCCCGTCCACGCGGTAGCCGTAGCCGGCGGAGGCATACCGCTCCTCCACCGGCGCCTCCGGCTCCCACCAGCCAGCCCCGGCCGGGACCATCGGCGCCACGGCGGCCACCGCCCAGCGGTCTGCCGCATCGTGCACCGCCCCGGGCTCGTGGTCGGTGAACACCAGCTCCATGCGGGTGGCGTGCGGCGCCCAGACGGCGTAGCGGTCCCGGCTCATCGCAGCGTGTTCCCGTCCTCAGGCACCAGCAGGGCCACCGGGTGGTGCTCGAAGAGCTCGGTCAGCCGGGTGGTGCCGTCCGTGTGGGCCCCACCGAAGCGGCGCCCGGTGAGCAGGTCCACCATGGCCTGCCGGGGCAGCACGATGGCGGCCTCGCCCCAGCCGCCCTCATCGGCCAGTCCCAGCGGCCACCGGGTGGCCACGGTGATGGAACCGCCGCGGGTGAAGGCGATGACGTGGTCGGCGGCCTCCCCGATGACGTCGAGCTCCTGGTAGCGGTTGAACCACTCGGGGTGTTCGCGGCGGGCCCGCAGGGCCCGCGAGGTGACCAGCAGCTTGAGGCCGGCGGCGTACTCGGCCAGGGCGGGCCCGTCCGACCAGCCGGAGCCGTTGCGCCAGCCCACCCCCTCGAGCCAGGCCGGTTGCGCGGGACCCGCCGGGCCGGCGTCGTGCTCCTCCTGGTCCGCTCCCCGGTCCACGGCGGCCGGGAACGCCGGCGCCCAGCCGCCGTCCAGGCGCCCCAGCAGCGCGGCGCGCTCGGCGAAGTCCACGGGGCGGCGGTTGTCCGGGTCCACGAGCGTGGGGAACGGGATCTCGGTGCCCTGGTAAACGTCCGGGATGCCGGGCAGGGTCAGCTGGATGAGCTTCATGGCGGCCTGGTTCACCACCCCGGCCACCGCCACCCGGTCCGCCATGCCCTGGAGGGTGTCCCGCAGCTCGCCCGTGCCGGTGGCCCGATCGGCGAGGTCGGCGAGCGCGGCCTCGAAGTCCTCGTCCGGCTCGGTCCAGGTGGTGCGGGTCGCCGCCTCCCGGGCCGCCTTCAGCGCATAGTCGGTCAGGCGTTGCGTCTGGAGGGCGCTCCCGTCCACGGGCCAGGCCCCGACGACGGTCTCCCACAGCAGCTTCTCGAAGGGCCCGTCCCCCAGGGGGGCGAGCTCCATGAGCCGGTCCAGCGTCCGGGCCCACTCCCCCGGGATCTCGGAGAGCACGTCGATCCGGGCGCGGACGTCCTCGCTGCGCTTGGTGTCATGCGTGGACAGCGTGGTCATGGTGCGCGGCATGCGGGCCTGCCGGTCGCCCTGGAGGTCGTGGAACCGGGCCAGGTCCAGGGCGAAGGAGGAGGGGTCGCCGCCGACCTCGTTGAGGGAGGCCAGCCGGGTGTACCGGTAGAACGCGGTGTCCTCCACGCCCTTGGCCATCACCATGCCGGAGGTCTGCTGGAAGCGTTCCCCGATCGGGTGGTCGGGGTCCGCCAGCAGCGGCAGCAGCGCCTGGACGGCCTCGGCCAGATCGGGACGGCGGCGCACCGCGTCGGCGGCGGCGTCGTCCAGGTGGTGCCGGCCGGTGGGCAGGTAGGACCGGTACACGGGGAAGCAGGCGAGCAGCTCGGCCAGCGCGTCCTGGAGGCGTTCGCCCGTGGCGTCCTCCGGCAGCAGTCCGGGGACCAGCCGCGCCAGCCGCTCCACCTCCGAGCGCATCATGCCGTCCGCCACGGCGCGCTTGGTGCCGTGGATCATCTCGGCCCACACCATCTCGGCCTCCACCTCGGTCGTCTCCGCGGTGTCGTTCCCGGCATCCGTCCACCCGCCGAGCCGGGCGGCCATCTCGTCCAACACGGGGGCGCCGGCCGGGTCAGTCAGCACCCGCTCGATCTCTCCCAGTGCGTCGTAGCCGGTGGTGCCGTCCACGGCCCAGGTGGCCGGCAGCCGTTCGCCGGGCTCGAGGATCTTCTCGCCCAACAGGTAGACCCCGCCGGTGGCCTGGCGCAGGTTCTCGAAGTAGCCGCCCGGGTCCGCCAGCCCGTCCGGATGGTCCACGCGCAGCCCGTCCACGAGGCCGTCACGGATCCAGGACAGGATCTCGCGGTGGGTCTCGGAGAAGACACGGGGGATCTCCACGCGCACCCCGGCCAGGGAATTGACCGCGAAGAAGCGGCGGTAGTTCAGGTTCTCGTCGGCCTCGCGCCACGGCATCAGCCGGTAGTTCTGCAGCTCGTGGGCGGCGCGGGCCACCTCCTCCTCGCCGGCCCCCGGCCCGGCCGCGGCGCGTGCCGCCTCCTCGGTGCCGGGCGCCAGCGGGTACACGTTCTCGTAGTAGTGCAGCTCGCCGTCCACGATCCGCAGTCGGGCCAGTTCGGCCTCCGGGTCCTCGTCGGTGCCGTCCCCCAGGACGGGCAGCCAGATCCGGGAGTCGCCGGCCTCCCAGTCGATGTCGAAGGCCGTGGCGTACTTGGAGGCCTGCCCGTGCTTGAGCAGGTTCCACCACCAGGCGTTGTCCTTGGGGGTGGCCACCCCCACGTGGTTGGGCACGATGTCCGCCAGGATCCCGCCCCCGGCGGAGTGCACGGCCTCCGCCAGTTCCCTCAGCCCGGTCTCGCCGCCGCGGGCGTCGTCCACGGTGGTGGGATCCACCACGTCGTAGCCGTGGGTGGAGCCCTCCTCCGCCCCCAGCATCGGGGACAGGTAGACCCAGTCGACGCCGAGCTCCCGCAGGTAGGGCAGTGCCTCCCGCGCCCGGTCCAGGGTGAAGTCGGCCGTGAGCTGCAGGCGGTACGTGGACGCGGGGACTCTCTGCGGACTGGTCACGTGGTGCACGGTAGCAAACCCGCCGGGCCCGTGGGGCCGCGGCCCCACGGGGTTAGCCGGGAGCCCCGGTCAGGTCCCGGCTGATCTGCGGTTCCCCGGACTCGGCGAAGGTGATCAGCACGTCCTGGTGGACGGTGCCGTCCGGCATGGTGACGTCCGCGTTGAGCGCGTTGCCACGCCACTCCTTGCCCACCACGGACTCCACCCCGTACTTGGCGGTCACGTTGTCCTGGATGGCCTGGTCCGAGGCGCGGGACTCGAAGGCGGCGAACACCAGGGCGGCCACTCCCAGCAGCAGCACCCCGGCGCCGGCCACGATCTCCCGGGTGGCGTCCCGGACGCGGTCCGGGCCGGCATAGCGGGCATCCTGGTCATCGAGGTGGGCCCGGTAGCGCCTGCGCCGCCACATCCCGTGGGCCAGGACGGCCAGCCCGATGATCGCCAGCAGGACGCCCATCCCCTGGGCCACGAGTGAGGTCTGGAGGTCGATCGGCGTATACATGCCTCCATTCTCCCCCGTCCTCTCCGCGAACGGGACCGCGCCTCAGAGTCCTCCGCCGGGGGTGAACAGGTGCTCCCCCATCAGGGGCTCGCCGTCGGGCTCGAAATAGACCTCGGCGTCGTCCTGCACGCTGCCGTCCGGCAGGGTCAGGTCCGCCACGAGGAAGGCCCCGTTCCACCGGGCGTCCGCCACGGCCGTGACCCCGTACTTGGCCTGGAGGTTGTTCCGGACGTTCTGGTGGGTCTGCCACGCCCCGACTCCGGCGAATCCGGCCAGCACCACGGCGACGCCGAGACAGGCGTAGCCGGTCCACCGCTCGGCCCGGATGTCCCGCAGCAGTTGCGGGTCCCGGTTGCGTCCGGTCCGGCGCGTGAAGCGCAGGTGGCCACGGCGCCGCCACACGGCGTGACCGATGACGCCGGCCGCGATCACCGCCAGCACCCCGACGACCCACAGGGTGGTCACGGGCGACTGGAAGTCCACGGCACCGTAGTCACCCCCGGACACCGGCGGCTACCGCTTCAGCGTGGTGTAGCCGCGCGTCCCGGCCATGTCGGCGAGCTGGCTGGTGTCCAGCCAGAACGGCGCGGTCCAGGGGTCGTAGATCAGGAAGGTGTCGTTGTTGCTGTTGTAGCCCACCACGGCCATGTGGTGGCGCAGGGTGAACTTCCCCCCGGTCTTGGCCCGCTGGAGCGGGGGCTGCTCGTCCGGGGTCGCCGCGATGTTGACGACCGACGGGACCCCGGCGTCGATGGCTCCGCGCAGGTCGTCGCGGAGCGTCCGCGTCTGCGTCAGGTTGGCGTCCGCGCCCGGGATGGTCTTCACCGTGTACCGGACGTCGAACGGGGCGTGGTAGTCCAGCACGCGGGCCACCTGGTGCAGCCAGGTCCCCTCGCGGTCCGTCTGGGCCGCGACGGCCAGGGACTTCTGGGAGAAGTCCAGCCGGAAGGCGGACAGTGCGATCTCCATGGAGGCCGGGCCGCACCAGTACCCGTTGGGCTGCTTCGCGTAGTCGGCGTCGAGGACGGCGACACCCCGCTGGGGCCGGTCCGGCAGGTAGCGCTTGCCCTTGCGGGAGACCGCGGACTTGGCGGTGCCGGCCTCGAAGTCCCGGATGAGGTAGCCGCCGTGCACCCAGCCCCTCACGGAGCCGAACGTGATCTCGCGCCAGGTGGCGCCGCTGACGGTGGAGCTGCGCCCGGTCCAGATCACCTTGGTGTTGCGGGCCAGGGAGGCGATGCTCCGGTAGTTGGTCCCCGCCCCGGAGCGCACGTTGAGGCCGTCGTCGGCGATCACCACGTACTTGTACTCCAGCGGGATCTGCGGTGCGGGCTCCGGCTCCGGGGTGGGTTCCGGGACGGGTTCCGGGGCCGGCTTCGGCGCGGTGGTCGGCGGCTGGGGCGTGCCGTTCAGGTGGGTCTCCAGGCCGTACAGGTACTTGGCGGTCTCCCCGCGCTGCACGTCGTGGCCGGGGCGGAAGGTCTGGTCCGCGTAGCCGGAGACCATCTTGTGCTGCACCAGCCAGGAGATGTCCCGGTACCGGGGGGCCGTCGTCGGGACGTCCCGGAAGGTCGCCTTCGCCGGAGCGGTGTAGTCCGCGTCCCCGGCGAAGCGGAACAGGTAGGAGGCGAGCTCGGCGCGGGAGATCGACTGCCCGGGCTTGAAGGAGGGGTACTCCTGGCCCTCGTTGACGTAGCCGCGCACGATCTCCTGCTCGTGCATCCAGGAGATGGCGGTGAATCCCTCGTCCCCGCGGCTTGGGGTCACGTCCGCGAAGTCGCGGTCAGTGCCGGGGTCGTGGCTCGCCCCGGACATCCGGTAGACCATGACCGCCGCCTCCTTCCGGGTGATGTCCCGGTACACGCCGAAGGAGTGGTCCTCGTAGCCCTTGGACAGCCCGGCGCAGGCCATCCACGTGACCTGGGTGTAGAAGTTGCCCGTCGGGGGGACGTCCATGAAGTCCTGCTTGCACGGACCCAGGTGCTGGAGGGGCGCCGCGGCGGAGCGGCTTCCGGAGGCATCGGTCCCGGCCGTGCCGTCGGTGCCGCCGGCGTTGCGCCGCAGGGACTCCACCACGGAGTCCTCGAGGACGGGCAGGTCCTCATCGAACTGCGTGGACTGGTCCAGGGGATTCAGGGTCTCGGAGTCGGCATGGGCGGGCAACGCCACCAGCGCGCCGGGGACCAGCAGGCCCGCGGTGAGGGCGGTGGCGATCAGGCGCCAGCGCGCGGTGCGGCGGCGGGGGGTTGGACGGGACACGGGGTCGCCCTTCGACGGTGGAGTGAGAGGGGCAGGAGTATTCCCTCCTCCTGCCACCGGAGGCATGATAACCGCTCCAGAATGCCACAGGGTGTCCACGCTCACAACGGTGGTAGGTCCTGACGACGGCAGCGTCCGGTTCACGCCGGTCGGTGGAGGCGGGCCGGGTGTGATGGGATAGGCCCATGAAGCTCTGCACCTATCGACTGCCCGGCTCGGACCCAGAGACCCCGGGCGCGACCTTCGCCGCCCTGGTCACGGAGACGGACGGCTCCCGGGCCACCGCCGCCGTCGAGCTGGAGGGCGTGATCGATGTCGGCGACTTCCTGTCCCTGCCGGAACCGCACCGCACCGGGATGGTGGACGCCGCGCTGGCCGCCGCCGCCGAGGACCCCACGCGGGTGCTCGACGCCACCGGACTGGAGCCGGCCACCCTCATCCCGTTCCCCACCAAGGTGTTCTGCATCGGCCTGAACTACCGCAACCACATCCTCGAGACCGGACTGGAGCTGCCGGAGCACCCGGCGGTCTTCACCAAGTTCGCCCAGTCGCTGACCGGCCCCACGGACCCGATCGAGGTGCCGGCCGAGGACCACCGGCTCGACTGGGAGGGCGAGCTGTGCGTGGTCATCGGCGAGCCCGGCCGGCGGATCCCCGAGGACCAGGCCGCCGCCCACATCGCCGGCTACGCGGTGTCCAACGACGTCTCCGTCCGCGGCTACCAGGGCCGCACCACCGAATGGACCCAGGGCAAGGTCTGGGAGGGCTCCACGCCGATCGGACCCTGGCTGGTCACACCGGACGAGTTCACCCCCGGCGCCAGGATCACCACCCGCGTCAACGGCGAGGTCATGCAGGAGGACTCCACGGGGGACCTCGTGTTCGGCGCCGAGAAGCTCGTCTCCTACCTCTCGGACCTGGTCACCCTGCTGCCCGGTGACCTCATCCTCACCGGCACGCCCGCGGGCGTCGCGCTGGCCCGGAAGAACGACGACGGCCGGCGGCCCTGGCTGCGGGCCGGCGATGTGCTGGAGACCGAGATCGAGGGACTGGGCCTGCAGCGGAACGAGATCCGGTGACGGACACCTTCACCACCTGCGACCTCTTCGACGCGGACGAGTCCCTGCAGTCCTGCTCGGTGCCGTTCCAAGACCTCGGCGCCCGGACCCGCTTCACCGGCCCAGTCCGGACCATCCGCTGCCACCGGGACAACGGCCTGGTCAAGCAGACCCTGAACGCCCCCGGCCAGGGCGCGGTGCTCGTGGTGGACGGCGGCGGCTCCCTCGAGTCCGCCCTGATGGGCGACCAGATCGCCGCGGCAGCCGTGCGCAACGGCTGGGCCGGCGTGGTCATCCACGGCGCCATCCGGGACCGGGCCGTGGTGGCCACCCTGGACCTCGGGGTGAAGGCCCTGGGCTCCAACCCCCGCAAGTCCGCCAAGGACGGCGCCGGGGAGGCGGACGTGCCGCTGGAGTTCGGCGGGGTGGTCTTCACCCCCGGGGCCACCCTGTGGGCCGACGAGGACGGGATCCTCGTCACGCCGTGACCTCAGCACCTATTCCACCGCCGCCGGTGCTCACCATCCTCGGGGCCGGCCGGGCCGGCACCGCGCTGGCCCGCGCGGCCGCCTCCGCCGGGCTGGACGTGCGGATCGCCGCCAGCCGCCCGCCCACGGCCCTGCGCCTGCACCTGGCGCAGTACGCGCCCCGGGCCACGGCCGTGGCGGCCCCGGAGGTGGCCGGGGCGCCGCTCGTGGTCCTCATGGTCCCGCAGGAGGACCTCGACTCCGTGGATCCCGGCTGGCTGCGCGGCACGGTCCTGGTGGACGCCACCAACCGGTGGGGCGGCGAACCGCTGCCGGCCTGGTTCCAGTCCGGGCTCGACGCCGGCCAGTCCAGCTCCGAGGCGATCGCCGGCCGGTTCGCGGACGCCACGGTGGTGAAGGCCCTGAACCACATCAGCCACTGGGACCTGGACACCGCCGGCCGGCGCGGGCTGGGATCGACCCCGGGAGATCCGGGCCGACGCGGGCTGGGAGTGGCCGCGGACAGCGCGTCGGCCGCGGCCGCCGTCGGGCAGCTGGTCCTGCGGCTTGGCCTGGCCCCGGTGTTCCTGCCCTCGCTGGCCGCCGGCCGGGTCCTGGAGCCGGACGGCCCCGTCTTCAACCGCCCCGTCTCCGGTCCCGAGCTGGCGAGGCTGACCGGCGGTACTGTGGGAGCCGACTGACCCGACCACACCGCAGGGGGCGCCCGATGCCGACCGACACCGTCCGCAGTCTCATCCGACCGGCCGCCGGCTGGTTGCTCCGACTGGGCCTGTTCCTGGGTTCCCTCGGCCTGCTGGCCGCCGTGCCGGCCACCCTGCTGGCCGGTGCCGCCCCGGCTCAGGCCGCGCCCGAGGAGCTCGTGCTCGCGGACGAGGCCGGCGTCATCCACGAGCCGACCCTCCGGGAGGGCCTGGCGGACGTCGACTTCCACGAGCCCACCACCGTGGTCGTCTGGACGCAGCGCGGCGAGGCCGAGTCGAACCTGAACGAGCGGCTGCTCGCCGATGCCCGTGAGAACCACCCCGAGTGGATCAGCGAGGACGGGCAGAAGTGGGCGGACGGGCTGTTCATCTACGCGATCGACCCGCAGGGCCGGCTGCAGGGCGTCTACTTCGGCGAGGACCGCAAGGTCGGCCTGAGCACCCAGGAGGACATCCAGGAGGACGCGGTCGAGTCGCTGCAGGAGGCCAATTGGACCCAGGCCGCCCTCGACGCCACCGAGTCCGCCGCCACCGTGATGAACCGCCCCTGGTACCAGCACCCCGGGATCTGGGTCGGCGGGATCATCGTGGTGATCATGGGCGGCATCTTCGGCGGTGCCGTGGTGGCCGGCCGGAAGAAGGCACGCCGGACGGCGCAGGAGGACCTGGACCGCGGGAACCGGGCCTTCGCCAACGTCAGCACCGACCTCGAGGCCACCGAGCTCAACGCCAACACCGTCCCGGAGGACTCCCGCTACGGGGCCCAGGTGCTCGAGCGGTACCGGACCTTCCACGAGCGCTACCTGGTGGCGGCCCGGGAGAACGACCGGCTCTCCGGGATCCCGGCCCAGAGACTGCACCGGAAAGAGCACCGTGAGGCGATCACGGCGTACCGGGAGACCGCGGAGGAGCTCGACCAGCTCGATGACACGGTGGCCAGCACGAACACCCTGCTGAACAGGTACCCGGGGTGGCCCGAGGCCTGGGACCTGCAGACCGCCCCGATGCGCGAGGACCTCGGTCAGATCGACGACCTCGTCTCCGGGCAGAGCAAGCTCACGGCGGCCCAGTTGACACCCCTGCGGTCCTTCAAGCCCGAGGCCGAGCGTGAGCTGGAGCGCCTGGGCGCGGGGTTGCAGACCGGAGAGCTCTCCCCCGATGACGCCCTGGACGGCCTCGCCGCGCTGCGCTCCCGGCTGACCGAGCTGCTGGACCAGTTCTCCGCCGCCCAGATCGCCTCCTTCGCGACGTCCGACGCCGAGCGTTCGACCCTGGAGGGTCAGATGCGCCGGGAACGGGAGCGCGCCTCCCGACGCCCCGGCTCCATCCTGGACACCGTCCACCAGCCCGGGTGGTTCTGGACGGCCACCGCCTACCACATCGGCTTCACCTCCGGGCAGTCCTCCGTGGTGCACGCCCGCGAGCAGGCCGCCTCCTCCTCGTCCGGCTCCACCACCGGCTACGGCAGCTCCGGGGGCAGCTTCTCCGGCGCCGGCTCCTCCTCGAGCTTCTGAGCCGGGAATGACCGCACGCACGGCAGGGTTGGCACGGGTATGAGCACCGCAGAACGCACCGTCGCGCAGGACGCTGGCCGCGACGGACGGCAGGATCCGCTGTCCTTCTACCTCGACAAGTCCGATCCTGCCGCCTGGAAGGCCGTGGTTGGGCTGTCCCTCGCGGCGAAGAACGCCGCGGCGGCCGCCGGGCTGGACGATCAGCTGGTGGAGCTGGTGAACCTGCGGATCTCCCAGATCAACGGCTGCGCCTACTGCCTCGGGGTGCACACCCGCAAGGGGATCGAGGCCGGCCTGGACGCCCAGCGCCTCGGCCTGCTGGCCGCGTGGCGGGAGGCCGAGGCCCTGTACAGCGAGACGGAGCGGGCCGCCCTGGACCTCGCCGAGACGGTGACCGAGCTGCCGGGCCAGGAGGACCAGCACGTCAGCCAGCTGATGAGCCACCACGCCCTGACGGATGAGCAGTACTCCGCGGTCCAGTGGCTGGCCATCACCATGAACGTCACCAACCGCATCTCGATCCTGTCCCACCACCCGGTGAAGCGCCGGGAGTCGAAAGGCTGAGGCAATCACCGTGAGCAACACCGAGAGGAATCCCCAGGAGACCCTGTGCCGCAGTGAGCCTGCCCCCGGGCCCCGGTTCACGGACGGGCTCTCCGACGGGGTAGACCCGCGCGACGGCACCGCCGGCACGGTGGAGCTGCTGGAGCCCCGCCCGGTCCCCCTCGGCGGGCCGCGCGCCATGACCGTGCAGCGCACCCTGCCGCAGCGCGCCCGCTCGCTGATCGGGGCCTGGTGCTTCCTGGACTTCTACGGACCGGACGACGTCTCCGCCACGGGCGGCATGGCCGTTCCCCGCCACCCCCACACCGGGCTCGCCACCGTCTCCTGGTTGTTCACCGGCCGCGTGGACCACGTCGACTCCGCCGGCAACTGGGCCACCGTCCGCCCCGGCGAGGTCAACCTCATGAACGCCGGATCCGGGATCACGCACTCCGAGTTCTCCACCGCGGACACCACCGTGCTGCACGGGGCCCAGCTCTGGTACGCCTTCCCGGAGCACGCGCGCTTCAGCCCGCCCTCCCTCGAGGCACACCGGCCGGAGCCCGTGACGGGTCCGGGCTACTCGGCGCGCGTGTTCCTCGGCTCGCTGCTGGGCTCCACCTCCCCCGTGCGGACCCACCTGCCGCTCACGGGGGCCGAGCTGCTGCTGGAGCCCGGCGCCTCGCTGCAGATCGACGTGCCGGCCGGCCACGAGCACGGCCTGCTGCAGGTCAACGGGGACGTCTGGCTGGACGGGGTCCAGGTCCCCGAGGACCACCTCGGGTTCGTCGGCCCCGAACGGACCCGGATCACCGTCACCGCCGGTGACGAGGCCGTCACCGCCCTGCTGATCGGCGGCGAGCCGCTGAACGAGCAGATCATCATGTGGTGGAACTTCGTGGGCCGCACGCACGAGGAGATCGTGGCCTGGCGCGCCGCCTACCAAGCCGAGATGGGCTTCGAGGTGCCGGGCGAGGACTCCCCGCTGGCCGCCGTCGGGCCCTCCGGCGAGCCGCTGGGAGCGCCGGTCTCCGGCGCGCTGCTGGACGGCACCATCGGCACCACCTACGACGACGGCCGGACCTTCCCGCAGTACGGGGACTTCCCGACGGGGACCCCGGCTCCCATCCCGGCACCGGCGTTGCCGACCACCCGCATGAAGCCGCGCGTGAACCCGCCCGCCCCCCGACCCACCGAAAGGCAGAACCCCATGACCGATCAGGCCCCGACCCTCGAGAACCCGAGCGTCCGGCAGGGCAGCAAGCCCCGGTACGAGATCCATGTGGACGATTCCGGCCAGCCCGCCGGCAAGACCCTCTTCACGGACCACGAGTCCATGGAGGGCGTCAGCCAGCGCATCTTCCCGCACACCGAGGTGTCCGAGGAGTTCGGCGGCCACGGGCTGGCCTCGACGCTGGTGCGCGCCGCCCTGGACGCCTCGATCGCCCGGGGATACCGGATCGTGGCCGTGTGCCCGTACGTCAAGGGATGGGTGGAGAAGCACCCCGAGTACCTGGAGCACGTGGACGCCACCACGCCGGAGCACCTGCAGGCCCTGCAGAGCCGCTGAGCGCCGGTAGCAGGCCGGGTAGCACAGAGACGACAGGCCGCTTCCGGAGATCCGGAAGCGGCCTGTCGAGGTCTCACTCTGGTCGGGGTGACAGGATTTGAACCTGCGGCCTCGTCGTCCCGAACGACGCGCGCTACCAAGCTGCGCCACACCCCGTTGAGCGTGGTTCCACGCCGTCACCGGCCGGGAACCACAGTGATCCATCCTAGACCTCAGAGTCCCGATTATCCAAAACGGACCGTCCCGTGCCGCGGAACTACACTGGGGACACCAACAACCGACGCCCGGGATGGCGACCCGTCCGGGGTACGCAAGGAGATCCGTGGCTACCGACGACAACGGCCCGTCAGACCCCGGGGCGGCGAGGGCCTTCATCGGCTCGCGCCCCAACCTGGTGGGGCTCGCGGCCTTCCTGGCGGTGTTCCTCGCGGTGGTGTTCGCCTCCCAGTCCCCCCTGGCCGCGGTGCTGGCCGGACTGCTGGGCTACGGAGCCGGCTACCTCCTGACTCCCGCCGTGACGAGGACGTATGCCTCAGGCATCCCCGTCCACGGGGCCTCCCGGGAGGACATGGCCGAGCGGCTGGACGAGTTCCAGCGCACGGTCCGCACGCACCGTTCCCGCCTGCCCCCGGGAGCCGACCACGAGCTCTCCACGCTGGGGGCGCACCTGCGGGAGATGATCAACCGCTGGGACGACGTGGCCAGGGCCCCCGAGCAGCGGATGGTGCTGGAATCGGTGGTCTACGAATACCTGCCGAACACCCTCGAGGTGTTCCTGAGGATCCCGGACTCCTCGAAGCCCGCGGCGGCCCCCGAGTGGACCCGCCAACTCCAGGTCCTCGGATCCGAGGTCACCCGCAGCCGGGACGCCGTGCTCAAGCACGACCTCGAGGCGATGCGCAGCAACGGCCGCATGCTGGAGCAGCGCTTCGAGGATGGCGACTTGAGGATGTTCCGGGAGAACGGCCTCTAGGACTGCTCCTCATCCCCCGGCGCACTCAGCGCGTGGCCTCCGGTGAAGCGGGCGAAGGCCCCCAGCAACGCCGTCCACTCCTCCCTCCACGGCGCCGACCCCGTGCCGCGCGCGGACAGCTCCGCCCCGCCGGAGGCACCCGCGGACCAGGACAGGACCACACGTGATCCCTGGGCGGCCGCCGGCACGGCACCCGGAACAGCCGCCGCAGCGGCCCCGGGCCCGGCCGGCTCCCGTCCGAACCAGTCCAGCTCGAGGGCGGCGTCCGTGGCGTCCTGGACGGTGCCCCAGCGATGGATCTGCCCCTCGATGCCCTCCTCCGTCAGCTGGCCCTCCGCGAAGAAGACGTGACCGTCCCGCTCCGTGGCCTTGAGGTCCCGCGGCCACCAGAGGTGGGTGTCCTCCAGGAACGCCCCGACGGCGTCCACGAGATCCAACGGGGTGGCCACGGCCACCGCCCGATCGGCGCGCTCGGAGGCGGCGACGCTGTCCACGACCTCCCCCGACACGACCTCGATCGCGTCCGACGGCCCCTCCGAGCCCGAGGCGTTGGGGCCCGATGCGTTGGCGTCTGATGCGGCAGAGGGTTCCTGGAAGGGATCGAGGAAGAGACTGTGGGGCATGCCCTCCATCAAAGCACGTACGGAGCCCCGACCGCGGTCGACGGGACACCCGTTGACCCGTTAAAGCACAGAAGCCCTGGACCGTGAGGTCCAGGGCTTCTGGTAATGGTTGTCCGGCGGCGTCCTACTCTCCCACATCCTCCCGGATGCAGTACCATCGGCGCAGTGGGCCTTAGCTTCCGGGTTCGGAATGGGACCGGGCGTTTCCCCCACGCTATGACCGCCGTAACTCTTTCACCCATCGGTTGACACCATGCCTCCCCCTCAGACTGGCTGGGGGTGGGTGTCGGTCGTGGGTAGTCTGTGGTTACAACTTGACTGTTGCACTGTTCAGTTTTTTGGGGTTGTTGTTTCGCAACCGCATAGTGGACGCTACGCATCTGGCCAACCCGTGCACCGCCTTGTTGGGGGGTGTTGGGTGTTGGTTGTGTGTGTAAGTTATCGGCCTATTAGTACCGGTCGGCTTCGCAAGTCGTTAGTCCTTGCTTCCACGTCCGGCCTATCAACCCAGTGATCTGCTGGGGGCCTCCCACGGAAAATCCGTGTGGAAATCTCATCTCGAAGCTGGCTTCCCGCTTAGATGCTTTCAGCGGTTATCCGTCCCGAACGTAGCTAATCAGCGGTGCACCTGGCGGTACAACTGACATACCAGAGGTTCGTCCGTCCCGGTCCTCTCGTACTAAGGACAGACCTTCTCAAATTTCCTGCGCGCGCAGAGGATAGGGACCGAACTGTCTCACGACGTTCTGAACCCAGCTCGCGTACCGCTTTAATGGGCGAACAGCCCAACCCTTGGGACCTACTCCAGCCCCAGGATGCGACGAGCCGACATCGAGGTGCCAAACCATGCCGTCGATATGGACTCTTGGGCAAGATCAGCCTGTTATCCCCGAGGTACCTTTTATCCGTTGAGCGACGGCCCTTCCACGAGGTGCCGCCGGATCACTAGTCCCGACTTTCGTCCCTGCTCGAGATGCCTCTCTCACAGTCAAGCCCCCTTGTGCACTTGCACTCGACACCTGATTGCCAACCAGGCTGAGGGGACCTTTGGGCGCCTCCGTTACATTTTGGGAGGCAACCGCCCCAGTTAAACTACCCATCAGGCACTGTCCCTGACCCGGATCACGGGCCGAAGTTAGATGTCCAGAGTGACCAGAGTGGTATTTCAACGATGACTCCACCAGAACTAGCGTCCCAGCTTCAACGTCTCCCACCTATCCTACACAAGCCACACCGAACACCAATACCAAACTATAGTAAAGGTCTCGGGGTCTTTCCGTCCTTCTGCGCGTAACGAGCATCTTTACTCGTAGTGCAATTTCGCCGAGTTCACGGTTGAGACAGCGGGGAAGTCGTTACTCCATTCGTGCAGGTCGGAACTTACCCGACAAGGAATTTCGCTACCTTAGGATGGTTATAGTTACCACCGCCGTTTACTGGGGCTTAAATTCTCCGCTTCGCCTTACGGCTAACAGGTCCTCTTAACCTTCCAGCACCGGGCAGGAGTCAGTCCGTATACATCGTCTTGCGACTTCGCACGGACCTGTGTTTTTGATAAACAGTCGCTTCCCCCTGGTCTCTGCGGCCCCGATCCCCTCCGGAACGCGTGGTTCCTTCAAGGTTGGGGCCCCCCTTCTCCCGAAGTTACGGGGGCATTTTGCCGAGTTCCTTAACCATGATTCTCTCGATCGCCTTAGTATTCTCTACCTGACCACCTGTGTCGGTTTGGGGTACGGGCGGCTAGAACCTCGCGTCGATGCTTTTCTTGGCAGCATAGGATCACCGGATCCCCCACCTAGTGGGGGCCTATCGGGTCTCAGGCTTCACGCCCGGCGGATTTACCAACCGGACACCCTACGCCCTTGGACCAGGTCATTTCCATTGCCTGGCCCGGCTACCTTCCTGCGTCACACCTGTTAATACGCTTGCCTTGCCGGTTCAGGTCCCGCGCTTACCTCCCACGCACCCCGAAGGGTGTCTAGGAAGGCTCGGGCGGTTAGTATCACCGGTTCAGCAGGGGCGGTTCTTCGCCGGTACGGGAATATCAACCCGTTGTCCATCGACTACGCCTGTCGGCCTCGCCTTAGGTCCCGACTTACCCAGGGCAGATTAGCTTGACCCTGGAACCCTTGGTCATCCGGCGGACGGGTTTCTCACCCGTCTTTCGCTACTCATGCCTGCATTCTCACTCGTGCACAATCCACCAACGCTTCCGCCCTGGCTTCACCTCGTACACGACGCTCCCCTACCCAACCAGAAAAACTTCTGATTGCCACGGTTTCGGCGGTGTGCTTGAGCCCCGCTACATTGTCGGCGCGGAATCACTTGACCAGTGAGCTATTACGCACTCTTTCAAGGGTGGCTGCTTCTAAGCCAACCTCCTGGTTGTCACAGCAACTCCACATCCTTTCCCACTTAGCACACGCTTAGGGGCCTTAACCGGTGGTCTGGGCTGTTTCCCTCTCGACCATGAAGCTTATCCCCCACGGTCTCACTGCCACGCTCTGACTTCCCGGCATTCGGAGTTTGGCTGACGTCAGTAACCTTGTAGGGCCCATCTGCCATCCAGTAGCTCTACCTCCGGGAAGAAACACGTGACGCTGCACCTAAATGCATTTCGGGGAGAACCAGCTATCACGGAGTTTGATTGGCCTTTCACCCCTACCCACAGCTCATCCCCTCCATTTTCAACTGAAGTGGGTTCGGTCCTCCACGCGCTCTTACACGCGCTTCAACCTGGCCATGGGTAGATCACTCCGCTTCGGGTCTAGACCGTGCCACTCAAACGCCCTATTCAGACTCGCTTTCGCTACGGCTTCCCCACACGGGTTAACCTCGCGACACAGCACTAACTCGCAGGCTCATTCTTCAAAAGGCACGCCGTCACCCACACCCCCCCAAAAGGAAGGCCAGGCTCCGACGGATTGTAGGCACATGGTTTCAGGTACTATTTCACTCCCCTCCCGGGGTGCTTTTCACCATTCCCTCACGGTACTGATCCGCTATCGGTCAACAGGTAGTATTCAGGCTTACCAGGTGGTCCTGGCAGATTCACACGGGATTTCTCGGGCCCCGTGCTACTCGGGAACATTCTCTAAGCGGCGGAATGCATTACAACTACGGGACTCTCACCCTCTACGGTCAGCCATCCAAAGCTGTTCGCCTATACACCCGCACCTCACCACGACAGTCCGGCAGAACCATCACGAAAAGTCCCACAACCCCGACCACGCAACCCCTGCCGGGTATCACGCGTGAACGGTTTAGCCCCATCCGCTTTCGCTCGCCACTACTCACGGAATCACATTTTGTTTTCTCTTCCTGCAGGTACTGAGATGTTTCACTTCCCTGCGTTCCCTCCAACCGGCCTATGTGTTCAACCGGCGGTCACACGAACAACGTCGTGCGGGGTTTCCCCATTCGGACATCCTGGGATCAACGTCCGGTTATCGACTCCCCCAGGCTTATCGCAGATTCCCACGTCCTTCATCGGCTCCTGTTGCCAAGGCATCCACCATGCGCCCTGAAAAACTTAGCCACACAAGGCCAAGCCCTCAATGAGCACCCACCCCCCAATCCGAAGACCAAGAGGCAGGATTCAAAAGATGACTACATTCTCGGCGCCACCACACACCACCAGGGGGCAGTATGCGATGACAATAAAAATAAGATGCTCGCGTCCACTATGCAGTTCCCAAACAACAACCCGCACCACACCCCCACACCACCAACACCCCCCCCAAAGGAGAGCGCCCACGTGATGCTTCAGCGCGGCCGGAACCAGGACCAGACCCCCCAAAGGAGATCCACCCGGATCAACCACCTCCACACCCCACCACACACCCGAAAGCGTGCAGCAGAGCCGCGGGAAGCGGCCGGTCCTGTTGTCCCAGGACCCAACAGTGTGCCAAGACCCCCATCCCTCCGGATCCAGTGATTCCCCTTCCACACGCCGGCGCGACACCCCAGGCAACACCCAGAGCGCCCATTCCATTAGCGCAGTACTACGAGACCACCAGCCGGTACGACCAGGGCACTATTCATTGATGTTCCACCCATGAGCAACCCGCCGACCCACACGCGGGGCCGCAACGGGCACTACACCTGAACCACAACACCCACCAACACCACGGTCGGGGGCTTGTTTGGCTAGGGGCTCCTTAGAAAGGAGGTGATCCAGCCGCACCTTCCGGTACGGCTACCTTGTTACGACTTAGTCCCAATCGCCAGTCCCACCTTCGACGGCTCCCCCCACAAGGGTTGGGCCACCGGCTTCGGGTGTTACCGACTTTCGTGACTTGACGGGCGGTGTGTACAAGGCCCGGGAACGTATTCACCGCAGCGTTGCTGATCTGCGATTACTAGCGACTCCGACTTCATGGGGTCGAGTTGCAGACCCCAATCCGAACTGAGACCGGCTTTTTGGGATTAGCTCCACCTCACAGTATCGCAACCCATTGTACCGGCCATTGTAGCATGCGTGAAGCCCAAGACATAAGGGGCATGATGATTTGACGTCGTCCCCACCTTCCTCCGAGTTGACCCCGGCAGTCTCCCATGAGTCCCCGGCATAACCCGCTGGCAACATGGAACGAGGGTTGCGCTCGTTGCGGGACTTAACCCAACATCTCACGACACGAGCTGACGACAACCATGCACCACCTGTGAACCCGCCCCAAAGGGGAAAGACCATCTCTGGCCCGGTCGGGAACATGTCAAGCCTTGGTAAGGTTCTTCGCGTTGCATCGAATTAATCCGCATGCTCCGCCGCTTGTGCGGGCCCCCGTCAATTCCTTTGAGTTTTAGCCTTGCGGCCGTACTCCCCAGGCGGGGCACTTAATGCGTTAGCTGCGGCGCGGAAAACGTGGAATGTCCCCCACACCTAGTGCCCAACGTTTACGGCATGGACTACCAGGGTATCTAATCCTGTTCGCTCCCCATGCTTTCGCTCCTCAGCGTCAGTAACAGCCCAGAGACCTGCCTTCGCCATCGGTGTTCCTCCTGATATCTGCGCATTTCACCGCTACACCAGGAATTCCAGTCTCCCCTACTGCACTCTAGTCTGCCCGTACCCACCGCAGATCCGGGGTTAAGCCCCGGACTTTCACGGCAGACGCGACAAACCGCCTACGAGCTCTTTACGCCCAATAATTCCGGATAACGCTCGCGCCCTACGTATTACCGCGGCTGCTGGCACGTAGTTAGCCGGCGCTTCTTCTGCAGGTACCGTCACTTTCGCTTCTTCCCTACTGAAAGAGGTTTACAACCCGAAGGCCGTCATCCCTCACGCGGCGTCGCTGCATCAGGCTTGCGCCCATTGTGCAATATTCCCCACTGCTGCCTCCCGTAGGAGTCTGGGCCGTGTCTCAGTCCCAGTGTGGCCGGTCACCCTCTCAGGCCGGCTACCCGTCGTCGCCTTGGTGAGCCATTACCTCACCAACAAGCTGATAGGCCGCGAGTCCATCCAAGACCGATAAATCTTTCCACCCCCATACCATGCGGCAGGAGGTCGTATCCGGTATTAGACCCAGTTTCCCGGGCTTATCCCAGAGTCAAGGGAAGGTTACTCACGTGTTACTCACCCGTTCGCCACTCATCCACCCCAGCAAGCTGGAGCTTCAGCGTTCGACTTGCATGTGTTAAGCACGCCGCCAGCGTTCATCCTGAGCCAGGATCAAACTCTCCGTAAAAACTTACAAAAGAAACAACAACCAACCCAGCGGAAAACCAGGCCAGCCATCATTCAATCCATGGCAAAACCACCAGCACACACGGGGTGCACGCCGGCAGCTATAACCAATCAAAAAATTGGCATCAACAAACTTGGCACACTATTGAGTTCTCAAACAACAGGCACATGATGACTACTCACAAAGAATCCGGTCAAACCGGGGAAATCTTTGCTTTTCCCATCTGCGGCTTTTCAAGCTTAGTTCTTCGTTTCCTTCCCGTCAAATCGGCGTTTCCGGCGATTCTCTGGGCTAGAACTGAAGTCCCGTTCGCTACTCCGGCTCTCCAGGCCGCCGCTTCAGCGACTGGCTTGTTGCTCCGAAGCAACTTTTCTAGCTTAGACCCGCTCTCGGCTCGGTGTCAAATCCACCGCGCCGGGCTGTTCTTCCGGACCATGGTCCTCAGAGCTGCCTGGGCCTTGCCAGCGGTTCCGCCTGACGGCTTCCCCGGTGCCGCGAAACCCCTCGGATCCCCGGTATTCCGCGGATTCTCGGTGTTTCAGGCCCGGAAGCTTTTCTGGCTTTCGCGCCTTGGCACAAGAGAAGACAATACACAGCTTTGCCCGGCTTCGCAAAATCGGCCGGTCACCTCCCCCGCGGGAGGTGACCGGCCGACGTCGTGCGCTGTGGTTCCGGGCGTGAAGGGCCTTAGCGGACCGGGCGCAGATACACGGTGGCCAGGGGCGGCACGGTGACCTCGACCGAGGCCGGCTGTCCGTGCCACGGCTCATCGGTCGCCACCAGGCGGCCACCCGTGCCGGTGCCGGAGCCCCCGTAGGTGGAGTCGTCCGTGTTGAGGACCTCCTCCCACGCGCCGGTGAACGGCAGACCGAGCCGGACACCGTGGTGGGGGTTCCCGGAGAAGTTGCTCAGGCAGACCAGCGGCCGCGCCTCGCCGCCGGCATCCGGGGCGGACCACCGGATGAAGGAGAAGAGGTTCCGGTCGCCGTCGTTCTGGTCGATCCACTGGAACCCGGCCGGGTCGTGGTCCTGGCTCCACAGCTCCGGCGCTTCACGGTAGAGCATGTTGAGGTCCCGTACCGCCTTCATCAGCCCCTTGTGCTGGGGGGTGTCCGTGAACCACCAGTCCAGGCCGTGGGATTCCTTCCACTCGGACTCCTGCCCGAACTCCGAGCCCATGAACAGCAGCTGCTTGCCCGGATGGGCCCACATGTAGCCGTAGTAGGCACGCAGGGTCGCCAGCTGCTGCCAGCGATCCCCGGGCATCTTGTGCAGCAGCGAGCCCTTGCCGTGCACCACCTCGTCATGGGACAGCGGCAGCACGTAGTTCTCGCTCCAGGCATAGACCAGGGAGAACGTCATCTCGCTGTGGTGCCACTTCCGGTTCACGGGGTCCTCGGCCAGGTAGGACAGGGAATCGTGCATCCAGCCCATGTTCCACTTCAGCCCGAAGCCCAGCCCGCCATGGCTCGTGGGGGCCGTGACCCCGGAGAAGGCCGTGGACTCCTCGGCGATCATCACGATCCCGGGATTGCGCCGGTACGCGGTGGCGGTGGTCTCCTGCAGGAAGCTGATCGCCTCCAGATTGTGGTTACCGCCGTGCTGGTTGGGCACCCACTGTCCGTCCTCGCGGGAGTAGTCCAGGTAGAGCATCGAGGCCACGGCATCCACCCGCAGCCCGTCGATGTGGAACTCCTCCAGCCAGTACAGGGCGTTGGCCACCAGGAAGTTGCGCACTTCAGTCCGCCCGTAGTCGAACACGAGGGTCCCCCAGTCGGGGTGTTCGCCCTTGCGGGGATCCGCGTACTCGTACAGCGGCTGCCCGTCGAACTTCGCCAGGGCCCATTCGTCCTTGGGGAAGTGGGCGGGCACCCAGTCCAGCAGGACGCCGATGCCCGCCTGGTGCAGCCGGTCCACGAGGTACTTGAAGTCGTCCGGGGCGCCGAAGCGGGAGGTGGGGGCGTAGTACCCGGTGACCTGGTAGCCCCAGGACCCGCCGAAGGGGTGCTCCGCGACCGGCATGAGTTCCACGTGCGTGAATCCCTGCCAGGACACGTACTCCACCAGCTGATCGGCGAGCTCCCGGTAGCCCAGCCCGGGCCGCCAGGAGCCGAGGTGCACCTCGTAGACGCTCATCGGGCCCTGGTGCGGATCGGCCGCGGACCGCTGCTCCATCCACGCGGCGTCGCCGAAGGCGTACCGGGAGTCGTCCACGCGGGACCCGGAGGCCGGCGGCACCTCGGTCCAGCGGGCCATCGGATCGGCCTTGTCCCGCCAGTGCCCGTCCCGTCCCAGCAGGGCGTACTTGTACACCGCGCCGACGCCCACCCCGGGCACGAAGATCTCCCAGATCCCCGAGTCGCCCATGGACCGCATCGCGTGCTGGCGGCCGTCCCAGCCGTTGAAGTCGCCCTTGACCCGCACGGCCGCGGCGTTGGGCGCCCAGACGGCGAAGGAGGTCCCCGAGACCTCCCCGCCGGGCGAAGAGTAGCGGCGCACCCGGGCTCCCAGCACCGTCCACAGGGTCTCGTGACGGCCCTCCCGGAACAGGTGCTGGTCCAGCTCCCCCACGGTGGGCAGGTAGCGGTACGGGTCGTCCTGCTCGGCGGCGTCGACCCCGGGGTAGGCCACGCTCAGGCTGTACCCCGGGACGTGTCCCTCCTCGATCACCTCGGCCGTGCCGGCCCAGACACCCTCGTGCTCGTGGCGCAGCGGCACCCGCGTGCCGTCGTCGAGCACCACGGTGACCTCCTCGGCCTGCGGGCGCAGGACGCGGAAGGTCACGGTGCCGGAGTCCCCCAGGTGGGCGCCGAGCACCTCGTGCGGCTGGTGGTAGCGCCCGTGCGCCACGGCGTCGAGCACCTCCGCGCGGACCTCCAGCGGCCGGGTCTCACCCCGCGGGGCGCCGGCCGTCTCGACAGCATCGGCCGCATCCGCTGCTGCGGCTCCTCCGGTTGCTCTGGTTGCTCTGGTTGCTTCGTCCCGTTCCACGGCATCCTCCTGGCTAGTGCGCTGGCTGGTGCGCTGGCTGTGGGGTCGGCCCTCGCCCCGGGGTGGCGGTTCGTCCTCGGTCCTCACGGTAGCCGTCGCCGTCCGGCCCCGCAGGACGTCGCGGGCGGCTGCCACCGGGACGTGGACCCAGTCCGGTCGGTGCCGCAGCTCGTAGACGGTCTCGTACAGGGCCTTGTCCAGCATCAACGCGGCGAAGACCGGTGAGGCGGTGTCCACGGGAACGCCGGCCGCCCGGCCGTAGCCCTCCAGGAAGGCCTGCTGCACCGGGGCCGTCCAGCCGGGGGCGCCGGAGAGCGCCCCGGCGTAGTCGAGGGAGCGCAGCATGCCCACCACGTCACGCAGCGGAAGGTCCCAGCCCGAGCGCTCGTGCGCCGCGCGCAGGGGCTCGCCCTCGAAGTCCAGCACCGTCCAGCGCCAGGGCTCGGCGCCGGCCCCGGCCTGGTCGTCCTGCGAGACGAGGACCTGCCCCAGGTGGTAGTCGGCGTGGATGCGCTGCAGCGGGGGCAGCCCGGCCGCCAGCTCCGGGGCCCGGAGCGAGTCGATGACCGCGCCGACTGGGCCCGCGTAGTCCACGCCCACGGCCTCGGCCGCCTGCCGCCAGCCCCAGGCCAGCCGATCGGCGAGCGCTGCCAGCGCCTCGGCGGCCTGGGGTCCGGTGGTCCTCGTGCCGAAGGCCTCGGCGAGCCCCCGGTGCAGCCGTCCGGTGGCCGCCCCGATGCCGGCGGCCTCCGCGGTGAAGTCCCGGCCGGCGGCCGCGGCATCGGTGGCCTCGCGCCAGGCATCGCGGGACCCGGTGATGAACTCGCGCAGCACGCAGACCTGCCCCGTGTCCACGCCCCCGGCGCCGCCCGCGGCGTCGCCATCGGCCGATCCGCCGCGGTCCCAGCCCGCCGTCACGGAGCCGAACGTCACCGGCACCTCCCGGGAACCGGCGGCGGAGAGCGCCAGGCCGATCTCGACGTCGGGATTGGCGCCCGCAGCCAGCACGCGGAAGAACTTGAGGATCAGCGCGCCGCGCTCGGTGTCCACCACCACGGAGGTGTTGGACTGCTCGCCGGAGAGCACGTGGGCGCGCAGGGTGGCGGCCTCGAAGGCCGGCCAGCCGGCGAAGTCGGCGTAGGCGTGCCCGGCAGAACGGCCGTCCGCGGTGGGCAGCTCGCGGCGCATCATCTCCAGCCACGCCGCCAGGAACGCCGGGTCCTGCGTTCCGTCATAGACCCACCGGGTCCCCGCCCGGCCCTCCCAGCGGCCGATCAGCGCCGCCTGCGCGCCCTCGAGCTCCCGGCTCCGCAACGCCAGCGGGACGGAGACGACGACGGCCCCCTCACCCGAGCCCTCCGACTCACCGCGGACGGTCCCGGCCGGGGTGGCCACGAGCACGTGCAGCTGGAGCTGGAGGTCGCCGCCGGGCTCGGCGGCGCCCGCGCCCTCGTCCAGCCGGATCCCCCCGGCGCGGTGCAGCTCGACCCCGCCGCGCACGGGGAACCAGCGCTGGGCCGGCAGCCATCCGGCCAGCAGCTGGCTCAGGGAGGCCGCGGGCTGCGCCGCGGCCCCGCCCGTCGTCGCCGTCACGGCGTGCCCCCGGTACCCGCTGTCGGCGCGATGACCGGCAGCGCCGTGGTGTAGGGGTTGGGCCGGTCGGCCAGGTCGGCCGCCTCTCCCGGGACGGCGCCCGGCATCAGCTCCGGCCCGGTGCGCAGTCGCAGCCAGTAGAAGCCGTGACCGGGCAGGGTGACGGGGAGCCGACCGTCCTCGCCGATGTCCAGGAACGGCCGGCCACCGAAGACGTCCCGCAGTCCGCGTCCCTCGTAGCCGGGCACGGTCAGCCAGGTCGCCACCGGTTCGGGGGCGAGGTTGAACACGCACAGGACGGTCTCCGGGTAGTGCTCCCCGCTCTGGGCCGCCGGCAGGTCCCGCACGAAGGCCAGGACCTGTTCCGCCTGGGCCTGGACCACCGTGAAGTCGCCCAGCCCGAACACGGGGTGCCGCTTGCGGATGGCCAGGGTCTCCCGGACCCAGTGCAGCAGGGAGCCGTTGGAGGCCAGCTGCGCCTCCACGTTGACGTGGTTGTAGTGGTACACGAGCGACTGGATCACGGGAAGGTACAGCTTGCCGGGATCAGCCTCGGAGAACCCGGCGTTGCGGTCCGGGGTCCACTGCATCGGCGTGCGAGAGGCGTCCCGGTCCGGGAGCCAGATGTTGTCCCCCATCCCGAGCTCGTCCCCGTAGTACAGGAAGGGCGAGCCGGGCATCGCCAACAGGAGAGCGTGGATCAGCTCGAGCTCGGAGCGGCTGTTGTCCAGCAGGGAGGCGAGCCGGCGGCGGATGCCCACGTTGGCGCGCATGCGGGAGTCGGGGGCGTACCAGCCGAGCATGGCCTGGCGCTCCTCCGGGGTCACCATCTCCAGGGTGAGCTCGTCATGGTTGCGCAGGAACGTGCCCCACTGGGTGCCGGCGGGGATCTCCGGGGTCTCCGCGAGCGCCTCGAGGATGGCGGTGGCCTTGTGCTCCCGCAGGGCGTAGAAGATCTTCGGCATGATCGGGAAGTGGAAGCACATGTGGCATTCCGGGTCCTCGACGGAGCCGAAGTAGTCCACCACGTCCGCCGGCGGCTGGTTGGCCTCGGCGATGATGACCCGCCCCGGGTACTCCGCGTCCACCATGGCCCGCAGGTCCCGCAGGAAGACGTGCGTGCGCGGATCGTTCTCGCAGTCGGTGCCCTCCTCCTCGAAGAGGTAGGGGATCGCGTCGGCGCGGAAGCCGTCCACGCCCATGTCCATCCAATACCGGACCACGTCATACAGCGCCTCGATCACGGCCGGGTTCTCAAAGTTCAGGTCCGGCTGGTGGGAGAAGAACCGGTGCCAGAAGAACTGCCGGCGGACCGGGTCGAACGTCCAGTTGGACTCCTCGGTGTCCACGAAGATGATCCGGGCGTCCTGGTACTTCTCGTCCGTGTCACTCCACACGAAGAAGTCCCCGTAGGGCCCGTCCGGGTCCGAGCGGGACTCCTCGAACCAGGGGTGCTGGTCCGAGGTGTGGTTCAACGGCAGGTCGATGATCACCCGCAGGCCCCGGGCGTGGGCCTCCGCCACGAGGCGCTTGAAGTCCGAGACGGTGCCGAACTCGTCCAGCACCTCGTAGTAGTCCGCGATGTCATAGCCGCCGTCCCGCAGCGGGGAGCGGTAGAACGGGGGCACCCACAGGCAGTCGATGCCGAGCCACTGCAGGTAGTCGAGCTTGTTGATCAGCCCTTCGAAGTCCCCGGAGCCGTCCCCGTTGTCATCATGGAACGCCCGCACGAGCACCTCGTAGAACACGGCGGTGCGGAACCAGTCCGGGTCATGGGAGATCCCGTGCGTGTGCAGCTGGAACGAGTTGGCCATCAGTCCTCCCGGACGATCCGGAGCACGTGGGCTGGCTCCATGAAGGGGTCCAGCCGGACATAGTTCTGCTCGCCCCAGCGCCAGCGAGCCCCGGTGATCAGGTCCTCGACCTCGAACCGGCCCTCGGCATCCAGGTCCTGCGGACGCAGGTCCAGGGCCTGGGTGTCGATCGAGACGGTGGCCTCGCGCGCGGCGTGCGGATCGCAGTTGACCACCACGATCAGGGTGTCCGCCAGACCGGGGAGGGAGGCGGCGAGCGCCTCGGCGTCCGGCACTCCGGGGAACACGGCACCGGAGGGCCCGACGTCGGCCGGCGCCGTGCGCTGCCCCTCCGGCTGGTGCCGGCGGGACTTGGAGAACACGAGGATCTCCTCGTTGTCCGCGGTGTGCAGCGTCAGGTTCTGCAGGTCCTGGAGCGCCGGGTGGGCGCGGCGGATCGCGTTGAGCCGGGTGATGAACGGGGCGAGGGACTCGCCGCGGTCCTGGGCCCCCTCGAAGTCGCGGGGCCGGAACTCGTACTTCTCGTTGTCCGCGTACTCCTCGGCCCCCGGCCGGGCCACGTGCTCGAACAGCTCGAAGCCGGCGTACACGCCCCACATCGGGTTGGACAGCGCGGCCAGCACCGCCCGGATCTTGAACCCCGCGGGCCCACCGAACTGGAGGAACTCCGTGAGGATGTCCGGGGTGTTGACGAAGAAATTCGGGCGGTAGTAGGCCGGTGTCACCGCGGTGACCTCGTGCAGGTACTCCGCAAGCTCCTCCCGGGTGTTCCGCCACGTGAAGTAGGAGTAGGACTGCTGGAAGCCGGCGCGGCCCAGCGCGTGCATCATGGCCGGCCGGGTGAAGGCCTCGGCCAGGAACACCACCTCCGGGTGGCGGCGGTGCACCTTGGCGATCAGCCACTCCCAGAACCACAGGGGCTTGGTGTGCGGGTTGTCCACGCGGAAGATCTTCACGCCCCGGGCGATCCACAGCTCCACGACCTTCAGCACGGCCCGGCGCAGTCCGCGCGGGTCGTTGTCGAAGTTCAGCGGGTAGATGTCCTGGTACTTCTTCGGCGGGTTCTCCGCGTAGGCGATGGTCCCGTCCACCTGGGTGGTGAACCACTCCGGGTGCTCGGTGACCCAGGGGTGGTCCGGGGAGCACTGCAGGGCCAGGTCGAGGGCGACCTCCAGCCCCAGTTCCTCCGCCCGGGCGACGAATCCCGCGAAGTCCTCGGCGCTTCCCAGCTCCGGGTGGATCGCGTCGTGCCCGCCCTCCTCGGAGCCGATCGCCCACGGCGAGCCCGGGTCCTGGGGGCCGGCCTCGAGGGTGTTGTTCGGCCCCTTGCGGTGCGTCCGCCCGATCGGGTGGATGGGCGGCAGGTAGATGACGTCGAAGCCCATCTCCGCCACCGCTGGGAGCCGCCGGGCCGCCGTCGTGAACGTCCCGGAGGACCAGGTGCCGGACTCCGGGTGGTAGACGGCGCCCTCGGACCGGGGGAAGAACTCGTACCAGGCGCCGCGGCCGGCGAGCGCGCGCTGCACGTCCAGCGGATACGCCGGGGAGGCGGAGACGAACTCGCGGATCGGGCGGGCCGCCAGCACCTCGGCCAGGTCCGGGTCATCGGCGGCGGCGAGCCGTTCTGCCGTGTCCCGGGTGCTGTCCTCCAGTCCGCGCACCGCGCGGGCCAGCACGGAGCGGTCGGCCTCGGAGCGCTCCGGATCCGCGGCGGCCTTCCGGAACAGGGCGCCTCCCTCGGCGAGCATCAGCTCGACGTCCACCCCGGCCTCGATCTTCACGGTGGCGGCGTGGTGCCACGTGGCGAAGGGGTCCGACCAGCCCTCCACGGTGAAGGTGTGCGGGCCCACGGAGCCCGGCCGCAGGGTGGCGCGGTACTCGTCCAGACCCGGGGCTCCCTCGCTCATGCGCACCCGCTGGACCTCGGTGCCGTCCGGGCCATAGAGCACCGCGGTGGCGCCGAGCCGGTCGTGGCCCTCGCGGAACACGGTGGCGCGGACCGGGACGTCCTCCCCGATGACGGCCTTGGCGGGAACGGCTCCACACTGGACGCTCGGTTGCACGCCGGTGACCGGAATGCGCCCGACCTTGACCTCGGTGCTGAACATCGGCGCCAGCCGAGAGTGGACAGAGGGGCTGGATATCTTGGCGGTTCCCACGCGCCTGACGTTACCGCCGGGATGCGGCGCTGGCCACTGATCAGGGCGAAAAGATGGGCCGGTGACGCGGGCGGGTCCCGGCGGACCTCGTGGTGGCCGAGGGTTCAGCCGGCGTCCAGCCCCGCGTCGGCCACGGTTCACCCGCCCGGCTGCCGGGTCACCGCGGTCCGTGGATAATGGGCCTTGTGAAGGCAATCCGTCGTTTTACCGTGCGCACCCACCTGCCCGAGTCCATCGCCGGCCTGAGCCGCCTGGCCACCAACCTGCGGTGGTCCTGGCACCCCGAGACCAAGAACCTGTTCCGGGACCTGGACCCGCAGGCCTGGTCCGAGCTGAACCAGGACCCGGTGGCCCTGCTCGGCTCCTTCGACCGCCAGCGCCTGGCTGAGCTGGCCGCCGACGCCTCGATCGTGGCCCGGGTCCAGGAGGCCACCGCCGACCTGGACGAGTACCTCACCCAGGACCGCTGGTTCCAGCAGGACTACTGGGGCCCCTCGGCCGGAGCCGATGCCGTGCCGCGTCCCATCGCCTACTTCTCCCCCGAGTTCGGCATCACCGCCGTGCTGCCGCAGTACTCCGGCGGACTGGGCATCCTGGCCGGCGACCACCTGAAGTCCGCCTCGGACCTGGGCGTGCCGGTCATCGGCGTGGGCCTGCTGTACCAGTCCGGCTACTTCAAGCAGTCCCTCTCCCGGGACGCCTGGCAGATGGAGACCTATCCGGTCCTGGACCCGGACAACCTGCCGCTGACCCTGCTGAAGGAGCCGGACGGCTCCGCCGCCCTCGTGGCGTTGCCGCTGCCCGCGGGCCGGACGCTGCACGCCCAGGTGTGGCGGGCCGACGTCGGGCGTGTCCCCCTGCTGCTGCTGGACTCCAACGTCCCGGCCAACGACGACACCGCCCGGTCCATCACGGACCGCCTCTATGGCGGCGAGGGCGATCAGCGGCTGCAGCAGGAGTTGCTGCTCGGGATGGGCGGGGTGCGGGCCCTGCGCCTGCACGCGCGGCTCACCGGGACCGGCGTGCCCTCCGTCTACCACACGAACGAGGGCCACGCCGGGTTCCAGGGCATCGAGCGCATCGAGGAGCTCATGAACGAGGGACTGGACTGGGAGACCGCGCTGAGCTCCGTCCGGGCCTCCACCGTGTTCACCACGCACACGCCCGTGCCGGCCGGGATCGATCGATTCGACCGGGCCCTCGTGGAGCAGTTCTTCCGCGCCGGGCTGGCCCCGAACGTCCCCGTGGAGAACGTGCTGGCCCTGGGCGCCGAGGACTACCGGGGCGGCAACCCGTCCGTGCACAACATGGCCGTCATGGGCCTGCGCCTGGGGCAGCGCGCCAACGGCGTGGCCAAGCTCCACGGCGCGGTCTCCCGCGAGATGTTCAAGGGGCTCTGGCCCGGCTTCGACGCCGACGAGGTCCCGATCAGCTCCATCACCAACGGCGTGCACGCCCCCACCTGGGTCTCGGACACGGTCTCGGCGCGGGCCATCGAGCTGTTCGGGGCCTCCGCCGTGGCCGGCCACGACTGGCAACGGGTGTTCGACGTCCCGGACGAGGAGCTCTGGGAGATGCGCCGGACCCTGCGGCGGGCCCTGATCGCCGACGTCCGCGCCCGGTTGCGCTCCTCCTGGCGCAAGCGCGGGGCCTCGGAGGCGGAGCTCGCGTGGACCGATGCCGCGCTGGACGAGAACGTCATGACGATCGGCTTCGCCCGCCGGGTGCCCACCTACAAGCGCCTGACCCTGATGTTGCGGGACCCCGCGCGGCTCAAGCGGCTGCTGACCGACCCGGAGCACCCCGTGCAGCTCGTGGTGGCCGGCAAGTCGCACCCCGCCGATGAGCAGGGCAAGCTGATGATCCAGCAGATGGTGCGGTTCACGGACGACCCGGAGGTCCGGCACCGGATCGTGTTCCTGCCCAACTACGACATCCAGATGGCCTCCACCCTGATGCCCGGCTGCGATGTCTGGCTCAACAACCCCCTGCGTCCGCTCGAGGCCTGCGGCACCTCCGGCATGAAGGTGGCCATGAACGGCGGGCTGAACCTGTCCGTGCTGGACGGCTGGTGGGACGAGATGTACGACGGCGAGAACGGCTGGGCCATCCCGACCGCCTCCTCCGCGGCGTCCTCCGAGGAACGGGACGACGTGGAGGCCGCCGCGCTCTACGACCTGCTCGAGAAGGAACTCGTGCCCCGCTTCTACGGCGCCGAGAGCTCCGACCAGGCCGGTGCCGCCGGGCCGTCCGCGGCCTCCAGGGACGGCATCCCCCACCAGTGGCTGGCCATGGTCAAGCACACGATGGCCACCCTGGGACCGGCCATGTCCGCTGACCGCATGGTCCAGGACTACGTGCAGGACCTGTACCGCCCGGCCGCCGAGGCCGGCCGCCTCCTGGACGCCGACGACTACGCCCGGGCCCGCGAGTTCGCCGCGTGGAAGACCAGGGTCCGGGACGGCTTCCGCTCCGTGGTGGTGGAGCACGTGGACTCGCTCGGGGTCAGCGAGGAGCCGCAGGTGGGCGACGAGCTGCAGGTCTCCGCGTACGTCAACCTGGACGGGCTGTCCCCCGAGGACGTCTCCGTCCAGGCCGTGTACGGCAGGGTCACCACCAAGCCCTCCGGCGCCTACGAGGAGGACGGCCTGCTGGACACCGACATCCTGGAGCTGGCGCCGGCCCAGGACCTCGGGGACGGCCGCTGGCAGTTCACCGGCGCCCTGGTGATCGACCGCTCCGGCGCCTTCGGCTACTCCGTGCGGGTGCTCCCGCAGCACGAGCTGCTGGCCTCGCCGGCCGAGATGGCCCTGGTGGTCAACGCCGGCTGACCCCTCTCCCTTTGCAACTGGAGGTCGAATCCGGCCCACTTACCCGTGAGTAACCCTCGATTTGGGGCCGGATTCGACCGCTAGTTTCCTGGAGGAGACCATCCTCGGGAGAGCAGGGCCTCCCTGGTCTTGTGGATGGCGGGGAGCCAGTTGTTCCTCGTGTGGCTGGAGCTGAACCGCAGTTCCAGCCAGTCCGCGCGCTGGAGCCGTTCGGACCGGGCGATGTCCCGCTGCACCTGGCCCTTCTCCGAGTGGTGCTCGCCCTCGTACTCCAGGTCGATCCGCACCTCGTCATAAGTGAGGTCACCCTGGTGGATGCGCTCGCCCGTGACGGGGTCGTAGATCCACTGGTTCACGGCCGGCTCCGGCAGCCCCGCATCCACCAGGGCCAGGCGCAGACGGGTCTCCTGGGGCGAGTCGGAGCCGACGCGGGCGCGGTCGGCGGCGAGCCGGGCCGTGCGGATACCGGGCTTGCCGCGGTGGCGCTCCAGCAGGGCTTTCAATTCGTCAGGAGTGCTGAGGGGCTCACGGTCCCAGTCACCTCCCCAAACCGGGTTGAACAGCCAGTCCGCCCAGAGGATCAGGCGCATCACCCCTGAGGTCCGCGCCAGATCCAGCCAGGTCCTGGCCGGCGTCGTCAGGGGCACGCCGGCCAGCAAGGTCGTCTCCTCGGGTAGGACCAGTCCACGGCGCCCCGTCATCCCCTTCACCCGGGTCCGCCGATCGCCGGCCACGGACAGCAGGTGCAGGTCCTTCGGCGGCAGGACATCCGGGAACCCCCACAGGGCTGCCGCCGACTCCTGCGATGCCACGTCCGTACCCCTGAATCCTGCGGCACCCAGGAGCGACCGGTGCAGAGTTAGGGCATCCCGTTCACGGCGGACCGGGCTGTAGATCCCGTGCAGATGATGCTCCGCCTTCCGCCCCCGAAGGGTCTTGCGGGAGGTGCCCAGCGCACGCGCCTGGGCCACGGTGAGAATGTCCGGGGTGTCCATGAGCCCAGCCTGCAGCCGAGGAGGCCGCCCGAGGTGCGCGGCCGGCGTCGTTGGGGATATACACCGGCTGCTGGGACCCTGTGGAGGACCGGACTGGACCACCCACACCCCGGGACCCGGGAATCTGGAGGTCGAATCCGGCCCATTCTCGAGGGTTACCCGCGAGTAAATGGGCCGGATTCGACCTCCAGTTGCACGGGTCAGACGTCGTAGAGGGTGATCGAGTTGGCCTCGATCGTGTCATTCTCCCCCGGGGCGAACAGGGCGCCGCGGCGGGGATCGCCACGGTGGGAGGTGGACAGCTGCAGCGTGAAGGTGTGCACGGCGGAGCCCTGCTCGGTGGAGATTCCGCGCAGCTCCTCCGGGACCGGCAGGCGGAAGGGGACCGTCTCCAAGCCCCCGTTGAACACGATCAAGCCGGTGCTGCGGCCGCCGGGGACGCCGATCAGCAGCTGCAGCAGCCGCTGGTGCGGGTCCGTCCAGTCCTGCTCGGTCATCGGGCGGCCCGAGCTGTTGAACCACCTCAGGTAGCCGAGGTCCCGGGCCGGGTAGGAGTACGGCTGGCCGGCCAGGAATTCCTTGCGGATGGCGATCAGCCGCCGCGTGGTGGAGAGCATGCGCTGCTGCCGGGAGTCCAGGTCCCATTCCGTCCAGGAGATCTCGTTGTTCTGGCAGTAGGCGTTGTTGTTGCCGCCCTGGCTGCGGCCGAGCTCGTCACCGGCCGTGATCATGGGGACGCCCAGCGAGAGCAGCAGGGTGGCCATCACGTTGCGCGCCGTCTGGGCGCGGGCCTCGAGGATCTCCGCATCCCCGGTCGGCCCCTCGGTGCCGTGGTTGTAGGAGCGGTTGTGGGAGTTCCCGTCCCGGTTGTCCTCGCCGTTGGCCTCATTGTGCTTCTCGTTGTAGGCCACGAGATCCGCCAGGGTGAAGCCGTCATGGGCCGTGACGAGGTTGATGGAGGCCAGCGCCGAACGCCCCGAGGACTCGAACAGCGCGGCGGACCCGGACAGGCTGTCCGCCAGGCGGGCGGTGGAGCCGCCCTGGCCGCCGTGCTCCATGGCCCCGCGGTCGGCCACCCAGAAGTCCCGGACCACGTCTCGGAAGCGGTCGTTCCAATCGGACCAGCCGGCGGGGAAGCGCCCGGTCTGCCAGCCGCCGATGCCCACGTCCCACGGCTCGGCGATCAGCTTGGTGCCGGCCAGCACGGGGTCGGCCTGCGCGGCCACGAGGAACGGATGCCGGTGGGTGTAGTGGTGGGCGCCGTCCCGGCACATGGTGACGGCCAGGTCGAAGCGAAACCCGTCGATCTGGAAGTCGGTCACCCAGCGCCGCAGTGAGTCCACGGTCATCCGCACCACCTGCGGGTCATCGAAGTTCAGGGCGTTGCCGCAGCCGGTGGTGTCCAGGTACCGGCCGGCGGCGTCATGGCGGTAGTAGTGCTCGTCCCCCAGCCCGCGCCAGCAGAAGGTCGGCCCGCCAGGGCCCTCCTCCGCCGTGTGGTTGTAGACCACGTCCAGCAGCACCTCGATGCCGGCCTCGTGGAGCAGCTTGACCATGCCCTTGAACTCGTCCTGGACGGCGCGGGGCCCGGCGGCCTGGGCGGCCGCCGTGGCGTAGCCGGGGTGGGGGGCGAAGAAGCTGACGGTGTTGTACCCCCAGTAGTTCTGCAGCCCCGCCGCCTGCAGGTGGTCCTCATCCCGGTGGTGATGGACCGGCAGCAGCTCCACGGCCGTGACCCCCAGGTACGTCAGGTACTCCAGCATCGCGGGGTGGGCCAGCCCGGCGTAGGTGCCGCGCAGCTCCTCGGGGATCCCCGGGTGCAGCCTGGTCTGGCCGATCACGTGGGCCTCGTAGATGATCGTGTCCCGCAGCGGGATGTGCGGCTTGGCGGCCCCGTTCCAGTCGAAGTCCCCGGCCACGCGCGTGGACCAGTACACGCCGCCGCGCTCCACCACGGCATCGCCGTAGGGGTCCAGCAGCAGTTGCGGCAGGGCCTTGACCTTGCCGGAGGTCTTCCGGCCCGTCCGGGACACCCCGGAGAGCCGCCGGTCACGGGCCACCAGCGCGTAGAGGCTGCCGTGTCCCAGGCCCGGTACCGTGCCGTGGTGCACGTGGTCCGTGACGTCGAACAGCGGGGCCCGGTGCAGGTCCTCGGCGCTCGGCACCGCGTCCGCGGGGAAGCCGGGGTCCGTGAACACCACGTCCAGCGCGGTGATCCCGGGGGCGTAGACCGCCAGGTTCACGGCGCCGGCCACCTCCGCCACGCCCGGCACGGACTCCGCGACGCCCAGCGGGAAGGGCCGCGAGCGGTGCCCGGAGACGTGGCGCAGCTGCACCGGGATGGACCCGGTGGGCTGGGACGTCACGCTCATCAGGCCCGGCCGGCTCCGCGCTGGACGGCGATCTCGTACAGCGAGATGCCCACCGCCATGGATGCGTTCAGCGACTCCATCTCCGAGGCGATCGGGATGGACACGATCTGGTCGCAGTTCTCCCGCACCAACCGGGACAGGCCCTTGCCCTCCGAGCCGACCACGAGGCAGACCGGCTCCGTGGCCAGCGGCAGGCCGGTCAGGGAACGGTCCCCGCCGCCGTCGAGCCCCAGCACGAAGACGCCGAGCTTTTTGAAGGCCTTGAGCGTGGTGTTGAGGTTGCCCGCCTGCGCCACGGGAACGCGCGCGGCCGCCCCGGCGGAGGTCTTCCACGCGGTGGCGGTCACGCCCACGGACCGGCGCGCCGGGACCACCACGGCGTGCGCGGAGAAGGCCGCGGCCGAGCGGAGGATCGCGCCCAGGTTGCGCGGGTCCGTGATGCCGTCCAGCGCGATGAACAACGGAGGGGCGGTGGCATAGCCCTTCTCCCACCGCTCCAGGGACTCCCGGGCCAGCTCGAGGGCCTCGGCATACTGATACGGCGGCACCTGCAGCACGAGGCCCTGGTGCACGGCGTCGTCCGTCATCCGGTCCAGCTCGGGCTTGGAATTCTCCAGCACGGGCACGCCGCGCTCGGCGGCCAGCTTCAGGGCCTCACGGACCCGTTCGTCCATCTCGATCCGGGTGGCCACGTGCAGGGCCTTCGCGGGGATGGAGGCGCGCAAGGCCTCGACCACGGAGTTGCGTCCGGCCACCGTCTCGTCCGCGTGGCGCGAGCGCGTGTTGCGGCCGGCCGGGCGGCGGGCCGCCGAGCGCTCGGAGAGCTGCTTGGAGCGGTGCGCCTTGTGGTACTCCCGGTCCTCGGCCTTCGGGGTCGGCCCCTTGCCCTCGAGCGCCTTGCGGCCGTGCCCACCGGTGCCCTTGAGGGGACCCTTCTTGCCGCTGTTGCCGCGGGAGGATCCGGAGCGGGGTGCTGAGGCCATGTGGATGGTGCCTTTCGGGCGACGGTCGGGACTGCCCCCAGTCTACGGCCCGGCCGGCGCGCTACTGCAGGGACCAGCGCGCCCCGCCGGCGGAGTCCTCCACCACGACGCCGGCCGCGGCCAGGGTGTCCCGGATCCCGTCCGCGGTGGCCCAGTCCCGGGCCTCGCGCGCCGCGGCGCGCGCGTCCAGCTGGGCGCGGATCAGGGTGTCGAGGGCGTGCTGCGCGGCAGGGTCCTGCGCGGACTCCGGTTCCGGGACGTCGTCGAGCCCGAGCACATCCACCATGGCCTGCACGTCCGCGTAGTGCTGCTCCACCGCCTCGACGTCCTCGGCCGCCAGGGCGCTGTTGCCGGCGCGGACCGCGTCATGCAGCACGGCCAGGGCCTGCGGCACGTTCAGGTCGTCCTCCATCGCGGCACGGAACGCCGTGGGCACGGAGGAGAACTGGGCCACGTACACGGCCTCGGGTTCCGCCCCGTCGCCCTGCCCGCTCAGGGAGGCGGCGACGGCGGCCGCCTCCTCGCGCTGCAGCTGCGCCTCCGCGACCACGTCGGCCCCGCGGTCCAGGAACGCCTCGATGCGCTCCACGGCCGACTGGGCCTCCTGCAGGGAGGTGGGGCGGTAGTCCAGCTGGGAGCGGTAGTGGGCCTGGCCCAGGAAGTACCGCACGGCCTTCGGCCGGGCCTGCTCCAGCATCTGTTCGGGCGAGATGGTGTTGCCCACCGACTTGGACATCTTCTCGCCCGCGTAGGTGACCATCCCGTTGTGCAGCCAGAACTCCGCGAAGGGATCCCCGGCCGCGGCCGATTGGGCGAGCTCGTTCTCATGGTGAGGGAAGCGCAGGTCCAGTCCGCCGCCGTGGATGTCGAAGTGCTTGCCGAGGTACTTGGTGGCCATGGCGGAGCACTCGAGGTGCCAGCCGGGCCGCCCGCGGCCCCACGGCGAGTCCCACAGCGCGGTGGCCGGATCGCTGTCCTTGGCACCCTTCCACAACGCGAAGTCGCGCGGGTCGCGCTTGCCGCGCGGGTCGGCGTCGGGCGCGTCCTGCATGTCCTCGAGCCGCTGGCGGGTCAGTTCGCCGTAGGAGTCCCAGGAGCGCACCTCGAAATAGACGTTTCCGGAGCCGTCCGTGGCCGGATAGGCGTGGCCGGCCTCCACGAGCCGGGCGATCAGCGCGAGCATCTCCGGGATGTGGCCGGTGGCGCGGGGCTCGTAGGTGGGCCGGCGGACGCCGAGCGTGGCGTAGGCGCGGGCGAACTCCTGCTCGAAGCGGTAGGCGAGGGCGAACCACGGCTCCTCGGCCGGGTAGAGGTCATCCTCCTCGAAGTCCTCGCCGAAGGAGGCGGCCGACTTCTCCAGGATCTTGTCGTCGATGTCCGTGACGTTGCGGACGGAGGTGACCTTCAGGCCCGTGTACTCGAGCCAGCGGATGAGGATGTCGAAGACGATCGCCGAGCGGACGTGGCCCACGTGCGGCATGCCCTGCACCGTGGCCCCGCAGTAGTAGAGGGACACCTCGCCCTCGGTCAGGGGGACGAAGTCCCGCACCGTCGCGGTCTTGGTGTCATAAAAGCGCTGTGCCACGGAAGGGAATCCTAGTCGACTACCGGACGTCGAGCGGATAGACCAGGGCGGTCGCGACGGCGGCGACCCCCTCGCCCCGGCCGGTGAACCCGAGCCCGTCCGTGGTGGTGCCGGACACCGAGACGGGCGCCCCGGCCGCCGCGGAGAGCACGCCTTCGGCCTCCTCGCGGCGCGTCCCGACCTTGGGGCGGTTGCCCACGACCTGGACCGCCACGTTGCCGATCCCGAACCCAGCCTCCCGCACCAGCCGGGCGGCCTCGGCCAGCAGGGTGGTCCCAGCCGCGCCGGCCCACTGTGGGCGCGAGGTCCCGAAGTGCCGGCCGAGGTCCCCGATCCCGGCGGCGGAGAACAGCGCATCGCAGGCGGCGTGGGCCACCACATCGCCATCCGAGTGCCCGGACAGCCCCCGTTCCCCGGGCCACTGCAGTCCAGCCACCCAGCAGTCGCGGTCCTCGCCCGCGGGGGCGAAGGCGTGGACATCGGTGCCGATGCCGGTGCGCGGCAGCGGCGGTACGGGGGTGGTCACGGGTGCGGCTCCTGGGTTCTCGAGGGCGCGGTAGACGGGTCCAACAGGGCGTCGGCCAGCATCAGGTCCAGTCGGGTGGTGATCTTGAAGCCCAGCGGGTCCCCGGGCACCACCGCCACGGAGTGGCCGGCCGCCTCCATGGCCATGGCGTCGTCCGTCAGCGCGGCGGCGTCGGCGGGCCCCTCGCGTTCGGCGCGCCGGTGGGCGGCCTCCAGGGCCGCGAGGTCGAATCCCTGGGGCGTCTGGACGGCCCGCAGTCCGGCCCGGCCCAGGGTGCCGGTGACCTGCTCGGTCCCCGGCGCCGCGTCCGTCGCCGTCGTCGCCACCGTCTTGATGGTGTCCACCACCGCCACGGCGGGCACGACGGCGGCCGCCCCCTCCCGCAGGGCCGTCACCACGGCGTGGAACACGGTGGGGGGCACGAAGGGCCGGGCCGCGTCATGGACGAGGACGGCGTGCCGGTCACCGGGTGTGGCGGCGCCGGCCAGGGCGCGGACGGCGGCGAGGCCGGCCCGCACCGAGTCCGCGCGCTCCGCCCCGCCCGGCACGCAACGCACCATGAGTCCGGTGCGGTCCCCGACGGTTCGGCAGACCTGTTCGAGGGCGGCCGCGGACTCCGGGCGGGCAGGGACCACCACGGCGACGGCGTTCAGCTGGAGGGCTCCGGTGGACTGCGCGGCGGCCACGGACTCGAGGCAGTGCTCCAGCATGGTCCGCCCGTCACCGAGGGCGGCCAGAGCCTTGGGCACACCGGCCTGGAGCCGTGACCCGGACCCCGCGGCCACGATGAGGACCGTGGTGTGCATCGGTGAAGGGTGTTCCTGTGTCTCTAGGCGGCGAGGGTCTCGTCCAGCAGCTCGGCCGCGTCATCCTCGGAGGTCTTCTTGGCCAGCGCCAGCTCGGACACGAGCACCTGACGGGCCTTGGCGAGCATGCGCTTCTCCCCCGCGGACAGCCCGCGGTCCTGGTCCCGCCGCCACAAGTCGCGGACGACCTCCGCCACCTTGATGACGTCGCCGGAGGCCAGCTTCTCCAGGTTGGCCTTGTAGCGCCGCGACCAGTTGGTGGGCTCTTCCGTGAACTCGGCCTGCAGGACTCCGAAGACCCGCTCCAGCCCCTCCTGGTCCACGACGTCCCGGACGCCGACCAGGTCCACGTTCTCCGCTGGAACCTCGATGGTCAGGTCGCCCTGGGCCACCTTGAGCTTGAGGTACATCTTCTCCTCGCCCTTGATGGTGCGTATCTTGATCTCTTCGATCTTCGCCGCACCGTGGTGGGGGTAGACGACTGTTTCTCCGACCTCAAAAACCATGTGGATGGTCCCCTTTCCCTCCGCCAGAGTTTACCACGTCACATTTTCCCCACCTGTGTCGATCCTTGCCCTCGGGCCGAGAATCGAGATAATTCGCCGTTCATTCACCCGCTCGTCCCGGCGGCGTCGCACGCCGCCCCGAGGGGGGTCCATACGGTAGTCTCACATCAGCACCGCGCCGTGTGATCACCCGTGTCCGCACACCGGATGACCCTTCGGCGTTCGACGTTCGCACCGAGGAGAACACACCGTGAAGTTCGCCGCTTCCAAGGCCACCGTCCGCAAGGCCTCCGTGGCCGGCCTGGCCGCCGTCGCCCTGCTGGGCGCCACCGGCTGCAGCGCCATCAACCAGCAGGCCACCACCCTGCAGTACGCGCCCTCCGACGGCATCGTGGCCAACGTGGGCGACGCCGAGTTGCGCAACATCGCCCTGATCACCGCTGCCCCGGACGCCGAGGCCCGGTACATCGGCACCCTGTCCTCCGACTCCGGCGAGCCGCTCGAGGTCAGCATCACCGTGGCTGGCACGCAGACCCGGTTCAACGTCCCCGCCGAGGAGTCGCTGATCCTCGAGGACCCGGCCAACGAGCAGATCATCCCGAGCGCTGGCCGACCCGGCACCCTGGTGGATGCCACCGTGGAGGTTGACGGCGAGTCCGAGACCGTGGGCATCACCATCCTGGACGGCACCCTGGAGGAGTACCGGGAGTTCGTCCCGGGCGGCGCCGACCCGGACGCCGACGACCACCTCTACGCGACCCCGGCCGCCGAAGAGGGCGGCCACTGAGGGACTCCCCCGCGGGTCCCACCGCACAGAATCACGAAGGGCCGGCACCCACAGGTGCCGGCCCTTCGTCGTCCCCGCCAACAGACGCTTTGAGGGCAGAGAACACCGGTGTTCCCTGCCCTCACAGTGAGGGCCGGGGGTCTACGGCTCGAACTTGTAGCCCAGGCCGCGGACGGTCACCAGGTACCGCGGGTTGGACGGGTCCGGCTCGATCTTCCCGCGCAGCCGCTTGACATGGACGTCGAGGGTCTTGGTGTCCCCCACGTAGTCGGATCCCCAGACCCGGTCGATCAGCTGGCCCCGGGTCAGTACGCGCCCGGAGTTGCGCAGCAGCATCTCCAGCAGCTCGAACTCCTTGAGCGGCAGGGAGACCTGTTCGCCGCCCACGGAGACCACGTGGCGCTCGATGTCCATCCGCACGGGCCCGGCCTGCACGGTGGAGCTGATCAGCTCCTCCGGCTCACCCTGGCGGCGTAGCACGGCGCGGATCCGGGCCACCAGCTCGCGGGAGGAGTAGGGCTTGGTGACGTAGTCATCGGCGCCCAGTTCCAGGCCGACCACCTTGTCGATCTCCGAGTCCTTGGCCGTGAGCATGATGACCGGGACGGTGGAGCGCTGGCGCAGCTGGCGGCACACCTCGGTGCCGGACTGGCCGGGCAGCTGGAGGTCCAGCAGGACCAGGTCCGCCCCCGCCCGGTCGAACTCCACCACGGCCTCGTTGCCGTCCGCCACGACCTCGACCTCGAAGCCCTCCTTGCCCAGCAGGTAGGACAGCGGATCGCTGAACGACTCCTCGTCCTCCACGATCAGAATGCGGCTCATGATTGGGCTCCTTCCCCGGCGGTCGGGGCACCGGGGCCCCGCTTGGTCACTGGATGTTCTTGGTGCTGCCCGGCATCGGGCTCCATCTCCGGAAGGCGGACGGTGAAGGTCGATCCCCGTCCCAGCTGGGACCAGACCGTCACCTCCCCGCCGTGGTTCGAGATGACGTGCTTGACGATCGAGAGTCCCAGGCCAGTGCCGCCCGTCTGGCGGGACCGTGCGGCGTCGATCCGGTAGAACCGTTCGAAGATCCGGTCCTGCTCCTCCTCGGGGATCCCGACCCCCTGGTCCGTGACGGACACCTGGGCGAGGCCGCGGACGGACTTCAGCCCCACGCCGACGGTGGTGCCGTCCGGCGAGTAGCGGACGGCGTTGTCGATCAGGTTGCGCAGTGCCGTCATGAGCTGGTCGTGGTCGCCGAACACCCGGGAGGGGACCTCGCCGGCCACCCGGATGGTGATGTCCCGGGCCTCGGCCTGCATCCGGGACCGGTCCACGGCCTCGTTGACGATCTGGGTCAGGTTCACGGGCTCTCCGGCCCGCACCGTGTCCTTGCCCTGGAGCCGGGAGAGCTCGATGATGTCCTGCACCAGGGCGGCCAGGCGGGCCGACTCGATGCTCATCCGGCCGGCGAACCGGCGCACGGCGTCCTCGTCGTCCGCTGCGTCGTCGAGGGCCTCGGCCAGCAGCGAGATGGCGCCGACCGGGGTCTTGAGTTCGTGGGAGACGTTGGCCACGAAGTCATGGCGCATGGCCTCGGTGCGGGAGATCTCGGTGCGGTCGTCCGCGAGCAGCAGGATGTACTCGTCGGCGAGCGGTGCCACACGCAGCTGCACCACCAGGGTGCCCTGGCCCAGCGGCCCCCGGGGCAGCTCGTACTTGCGGTCCACGATGATCCCGTCCGAGCGCACCCGGTCGGTGAGGTCGAACAGGTCCTGGTGGACCAGGTGGTGGCCGCGGACCAGACCGAAGGCGTAGGCCGAGGGGTTGGCCCGGACCACACCGTTCACGGCATCCACCAGCACGTACGCGCGGCCGATCACGGAGAGCACCTCGGCGGCGCCGTCCGGGATCGAGGGCTCGCCCACGTTCAGGTGGACGGCACGACTGCGCTCGGAGGCCCGGAACGCCAGCATGGCGAGCACACCGAGCACCAAGCCGATGAGGCCGCACACCACACCAACGACTACGGGATCCGTCACGCCCTCCAGACTACCCACCGCGGGAGGGCCCGCGGCCCCGAGACGGGACCGGGCATAATGTCCATGGAAAGGTTCCCGCGGTTCAGCTTCCGTTCACCTGCCGCCGTCAGGATGGGCTCGGTGCCGTGCCTGAAGCGCAGGGACGAACCACGGCCGCCTGCACCCAGGGGCCCATCAACCAGCCGGATTGAGGACTCATCCATGCGTGAACTGTTCCATGCCGATCTGAAGTCGCTGGGCGACCAGCTCGTGGAGATCGCCGGGCTGGTGCGCGAGGCCATGTCGAAGGCCCGCACCTCCTTCGAGGAGGCCGACGTCGAGCTCGCCGAGTCCGTCATCACCAACGATGCGCGGATCGACTACCTGCAGACCGCGCTCGACGAGAAGGCGATCGAGCTGCTCGCCCTGCAGGGCCCCGTGGCCGCGGACCTGCGCACCGTGGTGGCCGCCCTGCGCATGAGCTCCTCGCTGGAGCGCATGGGGGACCTGGCCCGCCACATCGCCCAGCTCGCCCGGCGCCGCTTCCCGGACCTGGTGGTCCCGGAGTCCGCCCGCGAGGACTTCCACCAGATGGCCGAACACGTGGTGGCGGTGGCCGGCGAGGTGGAGCAGCTGCTCTCCACGCACGACCTGAAGCACGCCTCCGCGATCGTGCGGCTCAACGCCACCATCAACGAGCTCCACGCCAAGAACTTCACCTCGGTGGCGGACCCGACCTGGTCCGCCTCCGCCGCCACCACCGCGGACGTCACCCTGGCCTCCCGCTTCCTGGAGCGCTTCGCCGACCACGGCGTCTCCGTGGCCCGCAAGGTCACCTACCTCTCCACCGGCGAGTGGGAGCCGGTCATCGCCATCGACTGAGCGCGCCCGGCCCGGGTTCACCCCGGGTACGACGTCGGCCCGTCACCTTCCGCGCAGAAGGTGACGGGCCGACGTCGTCCCGGAGGGGGAAAGGGCTACTTGGCGCCCTGGTTGGCGACCGCGGCGGCCCCGGCGGCGGCCTCCGGGTCCAGGTAGCGGCCGGCGGCCACGGGCTTCAGGTCCTCGTCCAGCTCGTAGTACAGCGGGATGCCGGTGGGGATGTTCAGCCCGGCGATGTCCTCGTCCGAGATGCCGTCCAGGTGCTTGACCAGGGCGCGCAGCGAGTTGCCGTGGGCGGCGATCAGCACGGTCTTGCCGGCCTGGAGGTCCGGCACGATCTCGGCCTCCCAGTAGGGCAGCAGCCGGGCCACCACGTCCTGGAGGCACTCGGTGCGGGGCAGCTTCTCCCCCAGCCCGGCGTAGCGCGGGTCCCCGGCCTGCGAGAACTCGGAGGAGTCCTCCAGCACGGGCGGCGGGGTGTCATAGGAGCGGCGCCACACCATGAACTGCTCCTCGCCGAACTCCTCGCGGATCGCGGCCTTGTCCTTGCCCTGCAGGGCGCCGTAGTGCCGCTCGTTCAGGCGCCAGTCCCGCTTGACGGGGATCCAC
Organism: Citricoccus sp. I39-566; assembly: GCF_031432995.1. Lineage (GTDB taxonomy): Bacteria > Actinomycetota > Actinomycetes > Actinomycetales > Micrococcaceae > Citricoccus > Citricoccus nitrophenolicus_A. The sequence continues at coordinate 1,310,364 of NZ_CP133842.1, read as the reverse complement.
TGGCGGTCGGCGGACTCGAGCGCCAGGTTGGCGGTGGTGATGGCCCGCTTGAGCACGGAGGTGTACAGCACGTCCGGCTCCAACCCCTCGGCGGCGAGCAGCTCACCGCCCCGGGCGGCCTCCTCGCGGCCCTTGGCCGTCAGCGGGACGTCCACCCAGCCGGTGAACAGGTTCTTCTCATTCCAGTCGCTCTGGCCGTGCCGCAGCAGGACGAGCTTGTAGGGGGTGTCAGCCATGGCCATATCCTAACGGGGCGCGCCTGTGCCGCCCGCCGTGCGACGGGGCCGGATCAGTACCCGTAGGGGCGCGAGCCGCCGCTGCCGAACAGCTTGAGCTCGCCGCGCGGCCCGGCCAGGTACACGGCGGCCACGCAGAGGGCGGCGATCTGGAACAGGCTGAAGCCGGCGCCGAGGCTGCCGATGGCCCCGGCCATGGACACCACGCCCACGAAGGCGGCGACTCCGGTGAGCAGCAGCCAGAAGGTCTTGGTCTTCTGGCCGGCCCGTTCGAACTGGTCCTTGCCGCGGACCAGGCAGTCGCCGAAGGCCCAGACGGCCAGCACGACGGCCACCAGGGACAGGGCGATGTAGAGCCAATTCTCGACGGTCGTGACCAGAAGCCAGATCTGCATGGGGTCAGCCTACCGCCGCGGTGCGCCCCAGCGGGCTGCGGCGCGCAGTGCGGTCTGCTATCAGCCGTGCCGTCAGCCGCGCTGTCAGCCGCGCAGGGCGGACGCCAGATCGTCCCAGAGGTCGTCCACGTGCTCGATCCCCACGCTGAGCCGCAGCAGCCCGGCTGGGACGCTGGCCGGCTCGCCCTCGAAGCGGCGGCGGCGCTCGATCAATGACTCCACCCCGCCCAGCGACGTCCCGGGCAGCCAGTGCCGCACGCGCTGCACCACGGCGTCGGCGGCCGCGGCGGCAGCCTCCTCGCCGGCCCCGTCCGCGCTGGCCGCCTCCTCGCCGGCCACCACGAGGGTGAGCACGGCGCCGAAACCGCCGTGCATCTGGGCGGCCGCGAGCTCATGCTGCGGGTGGTCCGGCAGCCCGGGGTAGGTCACGGCGGCCAGCGGCAGGGAGCCCTCGATCCGGGCCGCCTCCAGCCGGCGCGCCAGCTCGGCCGCGTTGGCCTGTGCGCGTTCGAGGCGCAGGGCCAGGGTGCGCATGCCGCGCAGGGCCAGGAACGCCTCCATGGGCCCGGCGATGGCCCCGTGCAGGGTGCGGTGCGCGTGCAGCCGGCGGTGCAGTTCGGCGTCCGCGGCCACGGCCGCGCCCATCACCACGTCCGAGTGCCCGGCCAGGTACTTGGTCACCGAGTGGACCACGACGTCGGCGCCCATCTCGAGCGGTCGCTGCACCAGGGGGGTGGCGAAAGTGTTGTCCACCACCACGAGGGCTCCGGCCGCGTGGGCGGCCTCGGTGAGGGCGGCCAGGTCCGCGACCTCCAGCATGGGGTTGGTGGGCGATTCGAGCCAGAGGATGCTGGCGCCGGCCACGGCCGCGGTCACCGCGGCGGGGTCCGTGATGTCCACGCGCTCCACGCTGAGCCGGCCGGTCTGCTGCAGGGAGTCCAGCAGGGAGAGCCCGCCCTGGTAGGCGTGCTGCGGTGCCACCACGCGGCCGCCGTTGGGGGCCAGGTGCAGGGCCGCGCTGATGGCGGCCATGCCCGAGGAGAACAGCAGGGCGGGCTGCTCGGCCGGGTCCGGCACGCCCTCCAGGGCGGCCAGCAGCTGCTCCGGGCCGTCCCACGTGGGGTTGGACATGCGGCCGTAGAGGCGGCGACGGCCCGCCGCGTCCGGCTCCCAGCCGACGAAGGTGGAGGTGAAGTGCACCGGCTCGTTGACCGGGGCATCCACCTGACGGGCGGGGCGGGCGACGCTGACCACAAGGGTTTCCGGGTGCATGCCTGACATCGTACGTCCGGCACCCCGGCTCCCCTGTGGAGAGGGCGTCACGTGACGGCGGCTCCCGTTAGGCTGGACCGGTGAACGAGCCCTTTCCCGCCCCCGCCGCATCCGACCGCCCCGTCGGTGGCGGCCCGGCCGGCGACGGCGCCCCGGCGCGTGGCGTGTTCATCGCCTTCGAGGGCGGGGACGGCTCCGGCAAGTCCACCCAGGCCCGGCGGCTCGCCGACCGGCTCCGCCAGGCCGGCCGGGACGTGGTGCTGACCCGGGAGCCCGGCGGCACCGACGTGGGCGAGCGGCTGCGCAGCCTCGTCCTGGACCCGGCCCACGCGCCCATCGACGCGGTGACGGAGGCCCTGATCTTCGCGGCCTCCCGCTCGGCCCACGTCCGCCAGCTGGTCCTGCCGGCCCTGGCGGCCGGGCGCACCGTGGTCACGGACCGCTACGTGGACTCCTCCGTGGCCTACCAGGGCGCCGGCCGCGCCCTCGGCCCGGACACGGTGGCCGGGCTCAACGAGTGGGCCACCGGCGGGCTGCACCCTGACCTGACCGTGTTGCTGGACGTGGACACCGCCACGGCCGCCGAGCGCCGCGCCGCCCGCGAGCAGGCGCCCGGCGGCGCGGGCCCGGACCGCATGGAGTCCGAGCCCGAGGCGTTCCACCGCAGCATCCGCACCGCCTTCACCGACCGGGCCGCGGCCCACCCGGAGCGCTACCTCGTGCTCGACGCCGGCCGGGACGTCCCCGGACTGGCGGACGAGGTCTGGGCCCGGGTCGAGGGACTGCTCGGCGCGGGGACCACTCCCTCCGGACCGGACGCGGAGTCGGTCCGATGAGCGCCGCACCGGGCAGCGCGCCGCTCGCCGCACTCGACACCCCACCCGGCGCTGCACCCGCGTGGGCGGACCTCGCGGGCCAGGACGCCGCCGTCGCGCAACTGTCCCGGGCCGCCGCGGCGGACAACCCCACGCATGCCTGGCTGTTCACCGGGCCCCCGGGGTCCGGCCGCTCGAATGCGGCGCGGGCCTTCGCGCAGGCGCTGCAGTGCGAGCGGGAGGATCCCGCCGCGCGCGGCTGCGGGCAGTGCCACGCGTGCCTGACCGTGAAGGCGGGCACGCACGCGGACGTGAAGGTCATGGCCACCGAGAACGTCACCTACAAGATCGACGAGATCCGTGAGCTGATCTCCCTCGCCCAGGACCGTCCCTCGTCCGGACGCTGGCGGATCTTCATCATCGAGGACGCGGACCGCATGACGGAGCGCGCCACCAACGTGCTGCTCAAGGCGATCGAGGAGCCGCCGGCCCGGACCGTGTGGGTGCTGTGCGCTCCCTCCCCCGCGGACGTGCTGGTGACCATCCGCTCCCGCTGCCGCCCCGTGGGGTTGCGCATCCCCTCCGTGCAGTCCGTGGCGGACCTGCTAGTGGGCCGGGACGGGCTGGACCCGGAGCTGGCGCTGTTCGCGGCGCGGGCCTCGCAGTCGCACGTGGGCATGGCCCGGCGGCTGGCCCAGGACGAGGGCGCCCGGCAGCGCCGCGAGTCCGTGGTGCATCTGCCGCTGCGGATCCACGCCACCTCGGACGCCGTGGCCCTGGCCAGGGAACTCGTGGAGGTCACCCAGGCGGAGGCGAAGGCCTCGGCCGAGGTCCGCAACGCCGAGGAGCGGGCCGCCCTGCTGCGCGCACTCGGACTCGGCGAGGACGAGAAGGTCCCCGCGAAGCTGCGCCACCACGTCAAGCGGCTCGAGGACAGCCAGACCGCCCGGAACAAGCGCAGCGTGCATGACACCCTGGACCGGGCGATGATCGACCTGACCGGCCTGTTCCGGGACGTCCTGGCGCTGCAGCTGGGCACCGGGGCCGAGCTGGTCAACGAGCACCTGCGGGACGACCTGGCCTCCTACGCGCACGCCGCCCCGCCCGAACGCACCGTGGCCCGGATCGACGCGGTCGCCACCGCCCGCCGTCGACTGGCCGGCAACGTCCCGGCCCTGCTGGCCCTGGAGGCCATGGCCACGAGCTTCCTGCCCGACCGCATCCTGGACCGCCGTCCGACGCCCTGACGTCGACCGGCGGACGCCCCCGAAAGGACCACCGCGTGCCCCTACCCCTCTCCCCCCAGCGCCCTGCGACCCGGTCACGACGGCGGCCGGCCCGGCTGGGTGCGCCGCTCGCCGCGGTCTTCGCCACCGCCCTGGTGCTCACCGGCTGCACGCCCGGCGGCGAGCCGGCAGCGGAGGGCCCGGGGCCGGCGTCGGGCGCTGCCTCCGGTGCCGCCGCGGGCGGGCCGGCCGAGGTCCCCGAGGGCCTGGAGGACTACTATGCGCAGTCACCGGACTGGCAGTCCTGCGAGCAGGACGCCGGGGACTTCGACTGCGCCACCGTCGAGGCGCCGCTGGACTACGCGGACCCGGACGGCGAGCGCATCGAGCTCTCCCTGGTGCGGGCCGGAGGCGCCCGGGACGGCGCCGAGCACCTGCTGCTGAACCCCGGGGGGCCCGGCGCCTCGGGCGTGGACATGGTGGTGGACTCGCTCGACTTCGTGGTCTCGGAGGCGGTGCAGGAGCACTACGCGGTGGTCGGCTTCGACCCCCGCGGCGTGTCCCGCTCCACGCCCGTGACCTGCCTCAGCGACGAGGAGATGGACGCGGCCCGCGAGGAGCACATCGATCCGTCCACGGACGCCGGCCTCGAGGAGGTCCGCGCCTCGGCCCGCGAGTACGCGCAGGCCTGTGACGAGAACACCGGGGACATCCTGGGCCACGTGGACACCGATTCCGCCGCCCGGGACATGGACCTGATGCGCGGCGTGCTCGGGGACGAGTCCCTGAACTACCTGGGCTTCTCCTACGGCACGGCGCTCGGGGCCTCCTACGCCGAGCAGTTCCCGCAGAATGTGGGGCGCATGGTGCTGGACGGGGCCATGGACCCCTCGCTGGACGAGTTCGGGGTGACCCTGGACCAGGCGGAGGCCTTCGAGCAGGCGATCGCCTCCTGGGCCGAGTTCTGCCTGGCCGGCCAGGACTGCCCGCTGACCGGGACCGCCGAGGACGGCGTGCAGCAGGTCCGCGACCTGCTGACCCAGGTCGAGGCCTCCCCGCTGACCTCCACCGACGGCCGCCAGGTGCCGGCCGCCACCTTCGTGGCCGGGCTGATCACCCCGCTGTACGCGGACGAGAACTGGCCGCTGCTGACCCAGGCCGTCGCCGACGCCATGGAGGGCAACCCGGACGTGATGCTCTACCTCGCGGACCTCAACGCGGGCCGGGACGAGGACGGCACCTACTCCTCCAACATCAACGACGCCTTCACGGCCATCAACTGCCTGGACGCCTCGGCGCCCTCTGACACCGAGACGCTGCGGGCGCAGGCGGAGCAGTTGGACGAGGCCTCCCCCACGATCGGGCGGTTCCTGGCCTACGCCGGGGCCAACTGCGCCGAATGGCCCGAGGAGCCGGTGGACGAGCCCGCCCCCGCCAGCGCCCCGGGCGCCGCGCCCATCGTGGTGATCGGGACCGCGGGCGATCCCGCCACCCCGTATGAGTGGGCGCCGGCCCTGGCCGACCAGCTCGAGTCCGGGGTGCTGGTCTCCTGGGACGGCCAGGGGCACACCGCCTACGGCCGCGCCGGGGACTGCATCGGCGACGCCGTGGACGGCTACCTGGTGGACGGGACGGTCCCGGAGGACGGGCTGCAGTGCAGCTGAGCCGCTAGGTCTTCAGCCCGCCAGCCGGTCAGCCCGTCACCAGGGCCGGGACGTCCCGGATGGAGGGCACGACGGCGGACGCGCCGGCCCCGCGCAACGCCTCCTCCTCGTGGTATCCGGTGAGCACCCCCACGGTGAGCCCGGCGCCGGCGCGCTGGCCCGCGCGGATGTCCCCGGTGGTGTCCCCGACGGCCATGACCGTGCGGACGTCCTCCAAGTCCAGGGCGAGCAGGGCGGTGAGGATCATGTCCGGGTAAGGCACGCCGCGGCCCGCGTCCGAGGGGCACAGGCTCAGGTCCGAGACGCCCATCCAGCCCAGCGACTCCAGGATCATGTTCTGGGTGTGGCGGGCGAAGCCGGTGGTCAGGACGATCTTCATCCCGGCCTCCCGCAGTGCAGCGACCGCCTCGGTGGCACCGTCCACGGGGCGGACGCCGCGCTCGGCGAGCAGCGTGTCATAGGTGCTCTCGAAGCAGCCGTTGGCCCGGCGTGCCGTGACCGGATCCTCGGTGAAGATCGCGCGGAAGATCTCGTGCCGGGGCGTGCCCCGGGCCTCCCGGAAGTAGCCGACCATGGCGTCATAGCGGGAGCCGCCGGGCTCGATCCCCTCCTGCAGGATCGCCGTGCTGAAGGCCTCGTCCTGCAGGCCTCCCTCCTCCACGGTGGTGCCGGACATGTCCAGCACGGCCAGCGCGAGCGGGCGCCGTGAGCGCAGGTCCCGTCCGGAGTGGGCGGTGGCAGGCATCATGGCGGTCCTCCCGATCATGGCGGCCGATCAGCTGACCGGCTTCGATTCATGTTCAGACCACTGCATCGCGTGCACCTTGCCGGGGGTTGGCCGTGAAGTGAACTGCACCTGTGGGTTGTGAACGTCCGGACGGTCCGCGCTGGTCTGGGTCGATTTTGCCGGTCGGGGCACCGGCCCGCTACCATGGATAGCCGTGGCACCCACCGGTTCACCCGGGGAAGCCGCACATGCCTCCTTAGCTCAGCTGGCCAGAGCAGCTCCCTCGTAAAGAGCAGGTCGCCGGTTCGAATCCGGCAGGGGGCTCTGAAATACCTCTCTGACTAGGCGTTTTGCCTACAGGGAGGTTTTTTCATGCCCGCTTGCCCCCACACCTGCCGCCACACCTGCCCCCAGCTAGGGAGCTGGCGCACCCGCCAGCGGCAGAATCGGGAGTCAAGTCCGCACACATGTGGCCGCATGACCGCGAAGAAGAAGTACGTACCCTCCAAGCTCGGCCCAAACTTGGGAAGGCCCGAAGTCGCCGCGCGCCTGGGCGTCAGCATGGCGACCCTGAGGCGTTAGGCATTAGCGCGGCATGGAACGGGCACTGGCCGTTCAGTCGCTGGACGAAGAGCTCGATCAGGCCGTCGAGCGAAGCGGCGGGGACATGGCTTTGCTGGGGCCATGGCTGCGGGCGTGGATGAAACCGCGCATCATGGCGGCCGAGGACCCAAGTCTTCATCTTCCGGCGGGACAGTCCAGGCGTTGGAGCACCGGTACGGTCAAGGCGTACCGTTCCGCACTACGCAACATCTGGCCTGAGAGCTCCCAGCACCCACGAGTCTGAGTTCGGGGACCACAGCAGGATCGACCACGTGGGTGCGGATGTTCAATGTCGGTTCAGGCTTGGCGTGTTTTGGTGTTCAAGACCTGGCGCGACACACCACGGCCCCGGACCGAGTGAACGATCCGGGTCCGTGGCGTGTCCGACTGTCAGTCAGATTCAGCTCAACTCTGTGCTAGCTGTGAGTGCTTCTCTCGACGCTGCTCCAAGATGGCATGCCCCAAAGACAGAAAAAGTGTCATGAGAGCCCCGGCGAACGACACTTGCTCGTCGCCGAAGACGTGACCAGTGGTCAGCACGGCGAAGCCGACTAGTGGCAGCCAGGCGAACATGGTCCACCGCCGGGCGTAGGCCAAGGAGACCAGCAAGGTCGCAAGGAGGACGGTGAGTAATCCCAGGAAAACTGCGTCTGCACCACTGAGGATCCCGATCACTCCGATCAGCACTACAGCCAGAGCTGGCCCCCAGCGGACGATTGCCTGCTTCTTCATGTCCACCTCCACCATTCAGCATGCTCCCGGATATGGGAGAAACGCACTGTACTGCCCCCGATAGGCGAAGCACGTGTTTCCGATGGTTCCCGTGTCAAGGTTGTTGATCCTGCTGCCGATTACACCTGCGGCCACACCGCCGGCAGCGGCGCCGAACGCAAGGGTGATGAACCCACATCCGACGCCCGCCACGATGGTTCCCTCCGAAAGCCACTGCTTCCACTCGTTGAGGGTTGCAGCCACGTAGGGGCCCGTAGAGTCCCACCCGACCCGACCTGTGGTGCCTGCCCCTTTGCCCTCACCCGTGAGCACCGGGGGCTCCACCACGTACCCGAGGGTCATTCCGCCTTCGGTCCTTTCGTAGGTCAAGCCGTCGAGGACCTCGGAAGTCTCGGTGAAGCCGGCCTCCTGCAGGAGGTCAACCTTCTTTGCCGTGCTCGATGCGTGCTCCACTTCGTAGAACAGTGAGCCCGGCTGCGCCTCAATCGGTGCCGCCTCGGCCTTGGGCGCCGCCTGGACTGTAGATACAGCAGTATCGTCCGGTGCAGCATTTGCCGGGCCAGCATAGGCGCCTCCAAGCAACAGGGCAGACATCGAAATCGAGGCGATAGTCGCCCTCGAACGGTTCCTAACGCATTTCCCCCTCAGGTTGTTGTGCCCCCGGCGCGCGAGTTCGCTACCGAGGACTTTTTCACGATCCCATCGGTCCAGAGGTGGGCACAAGAGACTTTCATGCATGTCAGGCGGCACTTTTGGGCACGATTCGAAGTTCTCCCGAGGTGTTAGACACCAAACGGCCCTGGGCTGATCGGTCGATCCGGGGCCGGGATGCTGACCTGTATGTCAGAGCACGCAGCTGACGCAGATTTCCACTTCGCAGCGTCCGACCGCAGGGCCCGGCGGACCGTCGATTCGCTGACCTTCAGCGCTCCTGCGATTTCTGGCATGGTCAGGATGTCTTCATCCTTCATGCGCCGGGCCCTGACGATGTCAGCTTTCGACAGCGACGGTTTCCGGGCCTGCCGGGTTCATCGGACAGGCCCATGCTCGTATAGAGCTGGTCACCGGTTCGAATCCGGTAGGAGGCTCCGAGAACCTCCCTGATCCCGCCGCCGCGGACAGGGAGGTTTTTCCGTACCCGGCCGGGCTTCGCCGGTCAGCCGGCGTCCACGGCGCGCACCGGCACCTCCGGGCGGGAGACCTCCTGCCACCCCGTGATCGGGGCAGCGCGGCGGCTCGGGACGGTGTTGAGGACGGCGGGTTCGGAGAACCGCTCCCCCGCGATCAGCTTCCGCGCGGCGGCCAGGTGCGCCGGGGTGCATGCCCCGCCGTAGCCCACCGTGTACTCTCCCGCGTCGCGCTGGGCGCCCATCACGTCCGCCATGCAGTCGGCCATATGCTCCACGCCGTTCTTGTTGCCGTAGACGCGGTTCAGGTCCCGGTCCATCACGCTCAGCTGCCCGGTCCGATCGGTGGCATCCAGGTACCCGTAGGCCCGGTACTGCAGCAGGTGCGCGCACTCGTGGAGCTGGACGGCGCGAGAGGAGACGTGGTTCGGGTCCGGGATCTCCCCGGTGATCTGGAGGTCCTCCTCCTTCTCCACGAGGACCCGGCCGCCGACGGTCCGGTACCGGAAGCGCATGTTGGCGAAGGAGGTCTGCCCGGAGATCACGGAGATCTCCGGCTTCCAGCACCACGGCGCGATGTTGTTGGCCACTCGCTGCTCGAAGGAGGCTGGCCGGGGGTACGGCTTCGCGGTGGTTCCCGGCCGGCCCGGGGTGAGCATTCCCTTGTTCACCCAGCCGGTGGTCCCGTTGACCCGCACCTGGGCCAGATCGGCGGAGTCCCGGACCCATTCCACGCGGGTCTGCGGCGTCAGGGTGGACAGGACGGGGGCGGTCCGCCAGTCATCCCGCGCGTACAGGTTCAGGGCCGTCTCGGTCCACAGGGACAGCCCCGGCCGGTCCTTCACCACGCCGTTGACCAGGTACAGGAACTTGGTGGTCTCACCCCGGGTGACATCACGGCCCGCCCGGAAGGCGCCGTCGCGGTAGCCGGTCACGCCGAGGGAGCGCATCCAGTGGGCGGGGCCGTAGTAGTAGGCGCGCTGCTGAGCAGCCAGGTCCGGGAACGGCGCGGACACCGTGACCGCGGGACGGCCCGCATAGCGGTGCATGAACGCCGCCAGTTCGCCGCGGGTGATCTGCCCGGACGGCTCGAAGGTCCCGTCCGCGTAGCCGGTGGTGATCCCCCGGGCGGTGGCCCACAGGATGGCATCACGGTGGACCGTGCCGGCCGTAACGTCGCTGAAGCCACGCGGCGCCCCGCCGGAGTAGCTCTCCCCGGACATCCGGTAGAGGAAGGCCGCGACCTCGCCCCGGCTGATGGCGCGGCCGGCGCGGAAGGTCCCGTCCGCGTAACCGGTGGTCACGCACTGGCGGACCATCCACTCCACGGAGTTCCCGAAGCTGGCCAGGCCGTCCGTGAAGTCGGCCCCGGAGGCGCCGGCCGGGCAGGCCGCCTCAGACGTGGCCGCCTCGGAGGTGACCGCCTCGGAGGTGACCGCCTCGGGAACCGCACCCGCAGCGGGAGCCGCCAGGGCCGGCGTCGGGAACAGGCCGGCGGCCAGCAGCGGAACCAGCATCAATCCCAGCACGCCAGTCAGCAGGGCGCGCGCAGAACGGCGCCATGCGGGGTGAACCGCGGACGATGAGCGAGCAGCGACGGTGGGCATGGGCGGTGGACCTCTCCGCGGGCGGTGTGGGGCCGCCGGGCCGCGTCCCTGCCCATATCCTAGGCTCCGGGCGTGCCCGCGGCGGCGTCCTCGGCCTCCTGCACGGCGGCCACCACCTTCTCGGCGCGCCGGCCCACCGACTGCAGCGAGGCCTGGCCCAGCCGGAACATCGCGGCGGCCTGGGCGGTGGTGGCCAGGTCGTTCGCGGCGCGGGACAGGATGCGGTGGACCTCGCTGTAGTCCGCCGGGATCTGCAGTCCGGTCTCCGGGTGTCGCTGGTGGGCGTCCACGCACAGCTGGCGCACGCGGGGTGCCAGGTCCGTCAGCACGTTGCCCGCGTTGACCAGCCCGTTGAGCTCCTCCCGCGGCACGGTCCCCTCGGACTCCGCCTCCTGCACCACGTGCCAGTAGCGGTCCAGCGAGCGCATGAACCAGTCATGGCTGCGCCGCCACAGCTCGCTGCCCAACTCCTTCTCGTCCTTCTTGGCCTGCCGCCGCCGCGCGAACGGACCGGCCATCAATGGCCCTCCCCGGCCACCAGCAGCACCTTGCCCGTCCGGTCCGGCTCCTCGAACCGGTCCTGGGCCTGCACGGCTTCCCCCAGCGGGAACGTCGAGTCCGTGGTGGCGCGGATGGCGCCGGAGGCCACCAGCGGCCAGACGTGTTCGGAGACCTGCCGCATGATCTCCGCCTTCTCCTGCACCGGGCGCGGCCGCAGCATGGTGCCGGTGACCACGGCGTTCTTGCCCATCACCGCGTTCAGCGGCACGTTACCGGTGGCGCCGCCCTGCAGGCCGATCACCACCAGCCGACCGCCGCGCGCGAGGGCCTTGACGTTGGGCTCGAGGTACTTCGCGCCCATCACGTCCAGGATCACGTCCGCGCCGTGGCCGCCGGTGATCTCCTGCACCCGGGCCACGAAGTCCTCCTCGCGGTGGTTGATGGCGGCCTCCGCCCCCAGCTCCAGACTCCGAGCCACCTTCTCGGCACTGCCGGCGGTGGCGATCGGCCGGGCCCCTGCAGCGGCGAGCAGCTGCAGGGCGAACGAGCCGATCCCGCCCGTCCCGCCATGCACGAGCACCCAGTCACCGGACTGCACGCCCGCCTGCATGAACAGATTGGACCAACAGGTGGCCGCGACCTCCGGCAGGCCGGCCGCATCGGTGAGGGAGACGCCGTCGGGCACCGGCGCCACCTGCCCCGCGGGGACCGCAACGTACTCTGCGTAGCCGCCGCCGGCCAGCAGCGCACAGACGGGGGTGCCGAAATCCCAGGTCCCGACGCCGGCCCCGGCCTCCTCGATGGTGCCGGAGACCTCCAGCCCGGGCAGGTCCGAGGCGCCCTCGGGGACGGGATAATTCCCGGCACGCTGCAACAGGTCCGCGCGGTTGATTCCGGCGGCGGCCACCTTGATGAGCACCTCGCCGTGGCCCGGGGTGGGGATGGGCCGGTCCTGCACGGAGATGACCTCGCGGCCGCCGGCCCCCTCGTAGGCGACCACGCGCATGCTGGGATGGAGGCGCTCCTCGGACATGATCTTCCCCTGTTCTGGCGGGCGGTCCGGCCGGCCCGCCGACGGCGATTCGCAGCTGACTATTAGGCTACCGCCCATGAGGTCCAGCCCGTCGGCACGCCCGCGCCCCGCCCGCCGCAACTGGTGGCAACGCTGCCTGGACAGCGACGACGGCCGCCTCTGGGTGGCGCTGCTCCCCGCCTTCCCTGTGGCCTACGCCATCACCTTCCCCACCCTCTACCTGTGGGGTCAGGCGGAGGAGAGGGTGCGGGCACCGGATTCCGCCGCCGCGGCCCTGCTGTTCATGATGGTGTTCTGGCTGCTCTACTCCCTCGCCTACGCCCTGCTGACCCTGCACCGCTACCGGCGGCTCGCCTCCGCCCGGCTGCACGAGGACCTGCGGACCGTCTCCCGTGGCAGCACCGGACGGTTCCTGGGCTGGTGGCGGATGGGGTCCACCCTGTCCTGGTCCGCGCAGCTGGCCGTCCTGGCCCTGACCATGGTGGTGGCCGTGATGCTGATCCCCGAGGCCAGGGCGCTGCTCGCCCTGCGGATCTTGGGCGTGCTGGCGGTGGCGGCTTCCTGGGTGCTCCTGGTGCTGTCCCAGACCCTCGCCTATGCCCGGACCAACGCGCAGGACGGGGGGATCGAGTTCGCAGGGACACCGGACCCGTCCTGGGGCGACTACCTCTCCCTGGCCATCTTCGTCTCCGCCATGCTCGGCCAGGGGGATGCCACCCTGTGCGGCCGCAGGGTCCGGACCCTGATGCGCAACCACGTGCTCGTCAGCTTCGGCTTCAACTCCATGGTGGTGGCCACGCTCGCGACGCTGTTGCTGGCGTGATGTGCTGTTCTGGGTTGCCAGTCTTGGTTTCCGACCTGAATGTGTGGCCCCGTAGGATGGTCACTTCTGGATGGTTGTCCGAGCGGCCTAAGGAGCTGGTCTTGAAAACCAGTGTGCGGTAACCCCGTACCAAGAGTTCGAATCTCTTACCATCCGCGTGAATAAAGGGAAGCGGCCCCGCTGAGCGGGGCCGCTTCCTTCGTCTTCGGGGGCATTTAGGTCCGATTTGTGGCCGAACTGTGGCCATTGGCGCGGGACGCCGCCCGCGGAATCATGCCCGCGCGCTGCTCTGCAGCCGCCTCCCCGACCCCCGGCAGCAGGTGTCCATACGTGTCCACCGTGAGCTTGATCGTAGAGTGGCGCAGCACCTTGGACACCACGGCGACGTCCACGCCCGCTGCGATCATCAGCGATGCAGTGCCGTGCCGTAGATCGTGCAGCCGCACGCGCCTGAGCGGCCGCTGTGAGCCTTCCGGGGCCTCCGCGTCCACCGGGACCGTCACACCGTCTTGAAGCTCCAGAAACCGCGCTGTGAGCCAGCTCGGCCGGATCGGCGTACCGTCCTCCCGGGCGAACACCAGCCCGTGGTCCTGGTATGCGCTCCCCCACGCCTCCCGCTCCTCGCCCTGCGCCAACTGTTGGGCGAGCAGGACGGACACCGTGCCGGCATCCAGGTGCACGACTGCGGCGCTGTCGTCTGTCTTAGGCTCAGTGACCCCGATCCCCGGGTGCGCCTGCCCGCAGTACTGGCAGCTAGCCTCCACCGACTGCAGGTTCATCTGCACGACCTGCTGACGGATGACGACCCGGCGGCGTACGAGGTCCACGTCATCCCAGCGCAGCCCCAACGCCTCACCACGCCGCAGACCAAGGTAGGCCACGACATGGAACAGCGCCGCCAGCCGGTCCCCGGCCACCGCGTCCAGGAACGCCCCGGTCTCTTCCGGCGTCCATGGCTCGACCCTCTTCCGCGTCTCCCGGGGCATGTCTAGGTCACGGGCAGGGTTCCACGAGAGCAATCGCTCCTTAACGGCGGCCGTCAGCGCCGTGCGCAGCGTGGCCCTTACCCGGTGAACCATGGCCGCGCTACGGCCCTCCGCGACGGCCTGGAGCATGGTGTAGACGTGCTCCGGGCGCAGGTCACGCAGCTTCAACCGACCCAGCTCCGGCCTGATATGCAGCTCGATGTGCGAGCGATACGTGTCCACCGTTGTGGGTTTCAGCCCCGCTGCTTTCCGCGACAGCCAACGGTCCAGGTACTCCCCCACAGTCTGCCTCTGGTCATCCGTCCAGGTGCCAGCCCCGACCGAGGTCATGGCGTCCGACAGCGCCGCTTCGGCTTCCTCCCGAGTTGCGTAGCCGCCCTTGGAAGGCCGTCGTCGCTTGCCCGTGACCGGATCCGGGCCTGCGTCCAACCTGTACGACCAGGTACCGTGACGCCGCTTGCATGCCAGGGGTCGGCCGTCCCTTCCCCTCGGCAACTCCTCCGGCTGGCACGGGCACCGCTTCCAGACGTGTCCCTTCATGACCGGGGCTCGCCACGACGTTCAACGATCAAGGGATCGCTCTCCGGATCGCCCTCACCGAATCGTACGGATGGAAACGCACTCGCCAGGTCGCTCAATCCGCCCTGTTCAAGGGAATGAGACACCGATTCAGGCAGTGCTGCGAAGAGATCGCCAGAGTCCAACGGTGGCCTGATTTCGTGCTTCCAGTAGTCAAGCAGTGCCTCAGCGCTCCACGAGACCGCTTCGGTCTCCAGGGCGCCATTGGAGAAATCGTGCAAGACACTCAGTGCTTCATAGGAGGTCCTTGCGTCGCGCAGTCGATCGCCGCATTCGCGGTACCGGTCGAACGCCTGGGCATATTCGACCGAGGCCGTCTTGTACTCATCGTTCAGCTTCAGCATTTGAATAAGGGCCTCCGAGAGCCTGAGTTGAATCCCAGACCCCCGTGCGACGAACAGGTCGTCAACGGTCATATTTAGAGCTGCTGCCACCGCCGGCAGCTCGTTGGCCCTAACGGACCTCTCCCCCCGTTCGACCTTAGAAATGGTGACGCGAGACCAGTTCAATCCCATCTCGGCAAGGCGCTCCGAGAGCTCTTCTTGGAGAATGCCTGCCATCTGTCGGCCAGCGAGGATGGCACTGCCAATCTCTTCGTCAGTGGGTCGATACATGCGGACAGCCTACAAGGCCATGAAACGAAATGGTTACTCAGAGGGCTTCCAGATGTACCCAAGTCATGTTAGGTTCGGTTACATCCAATTCGGACAGTATGAACCCATTTAGAACATTCGGAGATCAGATGACTGCTGAGAGCACCGCAAAACCCGAACAGCGAACCGTCAGCCTGCCCTATGCCGGCCGCGTGCTGGGCATCGGTAAGAGCACCGCCTACGAGCTGGCCGCACGTGGGGAGTTCCCCGTACGTGTGCTGCAGCTGGGCAGGAAGAAGCTTGTTAGCCGCGCCGAGTTGGATTCCTACCTGAACGGCGAGCCCAACAATGCGTGAGGCGGAAGACTCCCGGCGCAAGAGGCGCCGCGAATTGAGGCCGCAAGACGCAGGAAGGGCGTTCGCACCTGTCTGGGGAGACCCGCGAACGCCCTTCGGAACCAGCCACCATTCAGGAGTCAGGATCCATGACCAATTCTAACGCGAGCATCTTTCCGTGTATCGACCCTCCCTCCGGCTTCGCCCTGGACCCGGGCGGCCGTATCGCCTACGGCCCCCGATCCGGGGATGTGTACTCGATCTGGACGCCAGACGCAGACGTTGAGGTGGTGGTCCCCGAGGACTCCACCGGTGGGCACTGCTTCGCCGCTGCCCGTGAGCTACGGGACGACCTCGACGCCGTCATCGAGGCCTTGGGCATCCTGGGGCTAACGACGTGACCGCGCCCCCACCCTGGAACGGCGGAGCCCGGGAGTACCGCTGATGGGTGCGTCCAACGCTCTGCTGGTCTCCAACTACTGGAAGCACCTGGGCCACCGAGACCACCGCCTGCTGACCTTCATGGCACTGGTTGCACTGGACACCGACACGCCACCGGTCTACTTCGGCGGCTGGCAGGCCTGCGCCCGGCACCTGGGCCTGGACCCCGAGGCCAGTCCGGACAGCGCCTCGGAGTCCTTCCGCCAGGTGATGGCCAAGCTCAAGCGCGCTGGCGCCGTCGTACCCAACGGCGTCGCCCGTCAGGGCAGTCGGGCCGAGTACGCCCTGACCCTCGATCCGAAGAAGACGGCGGTCCCCACGGTCACACGCGGCACCACCGGCAGGCCGGTCACCACGTGGTCGGTTGTCCACAGGCAGGACCCGCAACCCGAGTCCAGCCCCAACGAATCGTTGCCCCTCAGCCCCAACGATCCATTGCCCCACCAGCCCCAACGATCCATTGGGTTGAGCCCCAATGATTCATTGCCCCCTAGGAGGACTGAGGAACCACTGCAGGAATACAGCGAGGATGAACTGGTTGAGTCCCAGCCACACTCACCAGCGACTGTGGAAAACTCCGGCGCACAGACGGTGGACGGGATCGACACAGAAACCTACGCGGCAGCCAGTGCCTTCCTTCAAGCCCGGCCAATGCAGCACCTGGCCCTGATGGAACGCGCAGCCGGCAAGCTCGGCCCCGGCTGCTCTGTCCGCCGCCAAGTCGTCACCGCAGCCGCCCTCGCCGGCTGGCAAGCGAAAGAAGCCGCGGCATGAGTACCCGGAAGCCGCCCGCCGTCCAACCCCCGCTGCTGGCCACCGTCACGGCCCTGCCGGCCCCATCGCTGGAGCACCGCACCCGCGATCTGCTGCACACCCTGAACGCCGCCGGTATCACCGCCACCGACGCCCAAGTTCAAGCCCTCGCCGAGCACGGCATGACCGGGGTGGGCTGCTGGACACCCAGCCTGGCCCTCCGTGACCTCGATCAGGCGGCCAACCAACACTTCAGCATTTCCCGACTCGCCCAGCACCTCGCCGAGCAGTCCAACGCCCGGGCCATCCGGAAGGAGACCACCCGATGAACACCATGGACGTAGACCTCGATCGCCTCCGACCCGTCGTCGCGGCCATGGTCCGCCAGTACGGCGGACCCATCCAAGACATTGACGACCTACTCCAAGACACCTGGCTATCCCTCCAGAGCGTGCGGTTCGACCCAGCCCGCGGGGACTGGCCCACACTGTGTCGCGTCGTCGCCCGACGCCGGGCCCATGATTACTACCGGAAGATCGCCAGCAGTGGCGCCCAATGCAACGGCGGCAAAGCTGACAGCCTCGAAGCCATCACCGCAGCCCGAGGAGACTCCCACTGCGGTGGCAGCGTGGAGGACGACACCAGGCGCGTGGAAGCTGCCGACGAGCTCCGGCAGGTGCTCGAAGTCTTGCACCTCGTCCAGGACGCGCTCGGGATGGACGAGGGACGGGTGGAGACCTTCCTGCGCTTGCACCTGATCTACGACGGGGACACCACTGCGGCCAGTGCAGACCTTGGCATCTCTGCCCATGCCCTCCGGGTCGCTTCCCGTGAAGTCATTACCTTGGCGCAGGTCATCCGCGGCGCGCTGGGCGCTCCCGACGACGAGCGGTCCATCGTCGCAACGGTAGCCAGTGTGCCCAGTGCGATCGGCCGACTCGCCCCGGCGTACCTCGGCGCAGCACAACGAGTCGGAGGTGTCACCGCCGTTGATGCTCACGCGCTGGCCAAGGTCACCGGGTCACCGTTCAACACCACACGCCAGTACTGGGCACGGGTCCGGGACCTGGCCCGAGTGGCGGCGTGGACCTTTGGACACCAAGGCCGGCCCGCCACCGACCAAGATCAGCTGTTCCCCGGGGGCCTGTGATGCTCCGCCGATTCCGTCGGTCCCTGAAAGTCTCTGGCCGTCGTGTCCGCATGGCCCGCCGGGTGTGGGTCCGGAATAGCTTGGACGCCGCACTGCCGCCGCCCATGGAGGCGCGCGTCCCGGACTGGGCGCAGACTACCCGGGGGCGAGTCGTGCTGTCCGTGCTGGCCGTCGTCGTACTACTCGGCTGGGCGCTGTTGTTCGCGCTCACCCTGCTCTAATTGCCCCGCGTAGCGGCCCGGGACCGTTTCTTCCACGGCAACCAACGGCGCTTGCGCCGTCTTGCTTCAAGCCAAAGGACTCGCCATCCGCTAGGTTCTCAATATGCCCCCTCAGACGACGCCGGTAGAAGACTCAAGTACGGGCCCTCTTACGAACGATGGACTCCGTCAGGCTCTTGATGCTCTGAAACCAGGGCAGCGCATTGAGAACGCAATCGCTCAAGTGCTAAATGCTGGATACTCCCTTGGGTTCGCCCGCGGCGCACTTGAACCTCTGCAGGAGACTCGCGCCAAGATCGGTAAACGACCGGCGGGCGGAGGTGCGGATCACTTAATCATCTGTGTAGTGCAGAAGGCTGTACTAGACATTGCATCGATTTTCGACCAGACCGGTGAGGGATCTAGCTCGCTCCCAACAGCGTTGGACTTGATCACCCGACATCTCAAGAGCTCTACCTCTGGCTCACTACAGGAGCGCCTCGCTGCTCGCGATCTGGTTAACCAAATTCGCCAAGATGCCATCCAGAATAAGTCTTCTGAGGTCGAGTACGTACGCTACGTAAGAAACAAGTGGGCTGCTCACACATCGATGGACATCCATGTAGACACGTGGGAAGACGGCAAGATAATTGACTTCGACAAGTTAGAAGCGGCACTTGATCAATTGCGCCAACACTTCTTAGATCTGGCCTCCCTCACCACTTTGGTCGAGTCCGTTAAAGACTGGGCGCATGATGCACGGCGAGTTGACGAGAAGGTCGACATAGACGTGACGCAACTGTCAGATCCCGAACTCGCGAAATTGGCTCGGGACGGTCGCGTGACGCCGCAGGCGACGTACAAAATTGGATTGGACTGGGAAGGCGCTTTGTCTTGGCCTGTGGATTTTATGGGATCCATCGGGAAGAGTGCCGCGCAACATCTGCTAGAACGCATCCTGCCGCGCTAGGTTCAGTGCCTTTAGACTTGCATGTCCTCCGCTGGGGGTAACTTTGCCCGCGCGGCCGCGTACCCCTCGTGATACCCGGAGAAGTGCGCCCACTTCCGGGCGACCTCCACCGCCTCTCGTTCCGCCACCGCGTCGGATGCATCGAGGTAGCCCTGCCGGTACGCCACATCCGGGCCAGCGTCGACTCGAGTCCGGAGATCCCCATACACGGTGTCCGCTGCTATCAGTTGTTCGGTCAGCCGCCCGACACGCCGTTCCAGCGCGTCGCGCTCGTCAACGACAGCGCGGACCGCGGCGATGTGGCCATCGGCCCGCCTCTCGGCCCGCTCCAGTTGCTGCTCCAGATGCCGAATCTCAGCCCGCAGTCGACGCTCATTCTCCTTCGCTTGAAAGAGCTGCCCTTGGTCGCGCTCGGCGCGCTTGCGCTGCCGGTAGGCGGCTTGCTTGCAGGCATCGGTGCAGTAGGCGCGGGTAGACCGCTCGGCCGGCATTGGCTCATCACACCAACTACACCGGGCCACAAGAGGTCGGCGTGGCCTGGATCGACGCGGGGCGCGAGGGAATTCCATGCCTTTAGCGTAACGTGGATTCGTTACCGAAAGTAGGACGAGATGTTCGTGAGTGCATCTTGGTGCCAGACGTGTGATGACTGATCTAGTGTTCGGAAGCTTCGCGCAGACTGGGACGTCTATGTCATCCAGCTGCGCGATCTCACCGAGGTTCGGGCTGGAGGTCGGCCGTGAATGCCTGGGTGGGCGTCTACTCCGCGAAACCGGGCCGTGCTGTCTGTGGCGGCCGTCGTCGTCCTGCTCGGCTGGGCGGCGCTGTTCCTCGTGGTGGTGGGATAGGCCGCGGTATTAATCGGGGCTACGAGGATGCTGCCCCTCCGACAAACCCTCTCAACCGAGTTGATCAGGCTCCATCGAGTCGCATTGTGATTCGGCAGACATGAGCACTGGGGACGCTCCTTGGCGCTGCTCGATTAGGCCAGGTGCATCGGAAGCCCAGGGTTCCCTAGACTCCCGGTGACATGGAGGGACTATATTGCAATTGGGTATTTGTTCGTCACGACTGACAGGGATCGAGGCATGGCCTACGTCGGTCAATCAGGGCGGCTCGATCCCAAGAGCGTCTCTGAATATCTGGGTAGCGGTGACTTGATGCTCCAAGCCATTGACCGCTACGGGGAGAGCCACTTCCAGAAGAAGGTTCTGAATTACTTCGACGATCAAAACGAGCTCGACTACGAAGAGATCCGGACGATCGCTGAACTCCGCTCGCGAGGGGTTGACCTGTACAACAGTGGAGTGGGAGGCCCTCGCGCACAAACCCAGTTCGTCAGCGCCATGGCCACCACGTTCGGTGTTTTGCCATACATGATCGCCGAATGGCACGACGTGGTGGAGACCCATGCGGAGGACGTTAAGAAGCTACTCGCGAGCATCGAGCCGCCGTCGGCGGACGATTTCTACATCGAGTATGAACGGCAGTTGCGGGTCACGCAGGACCTGAGCAGGCCCTGCGCCCGTTGCGGCTCCGGTGTCGACGAGGTTTGCAGGACCAGGACCGGCAATCCCACGCGCAACCATGCTCGCCGATAGCGGCACGTCCTTCGGAGGGTTGTGTTCAGCGACGAGGCTTGGCGGTAAACGAGAGTGGACCTTGATCGACCCACTGTTTCGGACCGCTGATCCCGAGGAAATCCGGCCGCCTCGTCCTACGAAGCCGGGCCCCTTGCATGGCTTGCACCGTTGCCGCAGCGGGACCAATGGGGAGGCGGCGTACGGAGTATGCCGACATGGAGCAGCCGCCCAAGGGTATCCAGTTCCACATACAGGTTTTCGGCACAGCCTGTCCGCAGCCAGTTGTCCCACAAGCTGTGGGACATTTGAAGCAGCGTTACCCGCGGCTGAGGTGCGGACTCGGTCCATTGAATGATGGCCGAACTCGCCACGGCACACTCGCCTACTAGACGATAAGGAGCCCAGTTGTCATTTACTGCTCAAGGAATGCCCACCCATTTGGATCTTGTCCTTCCTACGCTGCGAGCTGTCGCTGAGCTTGGTGGGTCCGCCAAGGTCGGGGAGATCACCGACCACGTCAGCGCAAATTTCCCCAACTCGGAGGTCCTGCTTGAGGCGACCTATCCGAACCGTCCGTCCGAGTCCGTCTTTCTCGACCGGGCTGCGTGGGGGCGATCGACCGCGAAACTGATCGGAGCTCTTGAACAGCCGGCTCGGGGCATGTACCTGACGACTCCTCTCGCTGACGAGCTCCTGGAACTTCCCGAAGCCGCAGCCCTCGAGAGAATCCGTGACCTTGACCGCGAGTACGCGCGACAGCAACGAGAGAAGAAGCGCATCGACATCTCGGAGACCTCCACGCCTGACCCTTCAGCAGTCGACAATGAGACTCCTTCTGCGGAGGTGTTGGCTGAAACGAGCTCCGATGATGAGGGCCAGGAAGCCAGCTGGAAATCTAAACTCCTCCAACGGCTCCATGCCTTACCTCCCGAGGGGTTCGAGAAGTTCGTCATCTACTTGCTTCGTCGGTACGGGCTTCAGCTCAGCCATGTCGGTGGTAGTGGTGACGAGGGAATCGACGCAATAGGTACCGCACCGTTAAGTCCGGTCTTGTCATCCCGGGTGGCGGTCCAGGTCAAGCGCTATGCGCCAGACGGAAAACCAATCGGGCGAGAAACCGTGGCCCTATTCCAACGAGATGCCCAGACCAAGGGCGCAGAGCGAGCCATCCTGGTGACCCTGAGCAGGTTTACTGAACCGGCGAAGAAAGCTGCAATAGCTGCAACGCCGACGGTCGATCTGGTCAGCGGCGATCGATTGGCGGATCTGATCCGCGAGGACGGGGCATCGGGCGTCACTGTGCAGCCAAGCGTCGACGAAAGCTGGTTTGACCGGTTCGACTCGGTACCCGGATAAGGATGAACGGCCAAAGCGGGTGAAGGCCACACACTGAGACGGACGTGACCAGTTATTCACCGCGGACCTGTAACGCACTCCCGGTTCCGTCGGCCCCTCCGGGTCGCTGGCTGTCGTGTCCGTATGGCGTGCCGGGCCTGGGTCCGGAAAAGCGTGGACGCCGCCCTGCCTGACGCCATCGCCGAACGCGTGCCCGGGTGGGCGTCCACTCCTCGTGGGGGGCGCCTGATGCTGTCCGCGCTGGCCGCCGTCATGCTGCTCGGCTGGCCCCTGCTGCTCCACCTCATCCTGTAGACGTCCCACAGGGCTCTCATCATCTGGCCTCAGCATGCGCCGGAACAGTCCGGTTGGTGCTTTAGACGAACAAGCATGTGAAATCACGTGTCTCTGACTGGTCTGTAGATAAAGGCGCTCAGTGGACCGGCCTCGAGTGCAACTTCAGATCTCGAGGGTCCTGACCCCTTTCAGAGTTACCTAGCCGCATTGCGCCTCAGGAGGGTAATGCCGGCTGACCTGCTCTATTGTCGGCATATGGCAGTTAACCGGTTGGGGGTAAAGATGCGCCCAGCCCCAGCTGAGTATGGGACGGCTCGGTGCAATGGCGTTTGTCGTACATCCATACAAGTCCGTGAATCCACGTCGCTTGACGTCCGACTTCTTTATCAGAGAGGGCTAGATGCATGGCCAAGCTGACTGAGGAAGACGTCAAGCAGAGGCTCATTACCCCCGCGCTGGTCGAGCTCGCCGGGTGGTCAAGGGATCAGCTGTTCATGGAGGCGATAACACCCGGTCAGGTGATTGTGCAGGGCACCAGGACGCGGCGAGGACCGATCGGCAAGGCAGACTATGTATTGGTCGGCTCGAAGGCGCGCAAACCCCTGGCGGTGGTAGAAGCCAAAGATCAAGAGCACAGCGTCGACGCAGGACTGCAACAAGCCATGGAGTATGCCGTCAAACTGGATGCTCCCTTTGCTTATTCGTCGAACGGTAAGGGCTTCGTTGAGCACGACTTTTTCACCGGTGTTGAGCGAGAACTGCGGCTAGGTGATTTCCCGAGCGAAGCCAGTCTGTGGAAACGCTTCCTACGGGGTAAAGGCCTCGGCGCTAGAGCAGCCGAGGTAGTGGCTCAGCCTTACTACTTTGATCCCTACAGGAACAAAGAGCCTCGCTATTACCAACGTGTTGCCATTGACCGGACAGTAGAGGCCATCGCCAAGGGCAACAAGAGGCTGCTGCTTGTGATGGCCACAGGTACAGGCAAGACATTTACTGCTTTCCAGATCATTTGGCGCCTATTGGAAGCAGGGGCAGTCAAGCGTGTGCTGTACCTCGCAGATCGAAATGTGCTTATAGACCAGACGATTACCGGCGACTTCCAACCTTTCGGCAACCGAATCACCAAAGTCGGCGGTCGCACGCTGGACAGCTCATATGAGGTGTACACCAGCCTCTATCACCAACTCGCTGGGGAGGAAGGCAACGAGCCCTTTCGGCAGTTTATGCCCAGCTTTTTCGACTTGGTCGTTGTGGACGAATGCCATCGAGGATCTGCGCGCGAGGAGTCGCTGTGGCGACGAGTGCTCGATTACTTCTCTGATGCAGTGCACCTCGGCCTTACGGCTACACCCAAGGAGACTAAAGAGGTCTCCAACATCACCTACTTTGGTGAGCCTCTGTACACCTATAGCCTCAGGGAAGGGATCGAGGATGGCTTCCTCGCCCCATATAAGGTTCTGAGAGTCGGACTTAACATCGATCTCGAAAACTGGCGGCCATACCAAGGGCAAACTGACATTGATGGCCTTGAAATCGAGGACCGCGAGTACAACGTCAAGGACTTTGACAAGAACCTCATCATCGATGACCGAATGCAGGCCGTCGCCAAGTACGTCTCCTCGTGGCTCCGAAAGTACGGACGCGACTCGAAGACTATTGTCTTCTGCGTCGACATTGAACATGCGGAACGAATGCGCCGTGCACTTGCTAACGAGAACGCGGACATGATGACAGCTGACTGGCGTTACGTCATGCGGATCACGGGAGACGACGAAACCGGCAAATCGCAGCTCGACAACTTCGCTGATCCTAGTGAGCTTCATCCAACGGTGGTGACTACCTCAAAGTTGCTGACTACCGGCGTTGACGTGCGCACTATTAAGCTCATAGTCCTTGAATCGAATATCGCATCGATGACCGAGTTCAAACAGATCATCGGCCGAGGGACTCGCTTGGCTCCGGAACACGGGAAGAACTTCTTCACCATTATGGACTTCCGAGGCTCCACTCGATTGTTCGCCGATCCTGAGTTCGACGGAGACCCTGCCGTCATTATCAATGTACCTGGCCCAATCATCAGCGACGACGAGATTGTCGTAAGCCCGAACTGGGATCCCGGCGAAGACGAGCCGACAGGCGAAATCCCGTTGCCAGGACCCAGTGGTGAGACGCAAGAAGTACAGACACTCACTTGGCTTCCTGATGCCGAAAAAGACAAGAAGGTTCGAGTCCAGGGTGTCGATGTAAGACTCTTGAACGAGCGCGTTCAGTACATCGACCCCAAAAACGGTAATCTCATCACTGAGTCCATCCGCGATTTCTCTCGTAAGAGCCTTCGCGGCCGGTACTCGACTCTGGACGCCTTCCTTCACGCATGGACATCCGCACAGCGTAAGAGTGTCCTTTTGGAAGAACTGGAAAACCAAGGCGTACTGCTTGAGGCCCTCCGGGAACAAGCAGGAGAAGCGACCGCACACATTGATGACTTCGATTTGATCCTGCACGTTGCCTTCGATCGGCCTCCATTAACGAAGCGAGAGCGAATCGATCGGGTGAAGAAGGGCGAGTACCTGCACAAGTTTTCGTCGAAGTGCCAGCAAGTTCTATCAGCGCTCCTCGACAAGTATCGCGACGTGGGGATTGGTGAACTAGAAGACACCCGGGTTCTCAATAATGACCCGTTCGTTCAATACGGCTCTCCGCGGGTCATCGCCGAACTTTTTGGTGGGCGGACTGAGTATCTTGCGGCCGTGCGTGAGCTCGAAGACCAGCTATACGCCGCAGCCTAGTATCCACCAAGGAGATTACTTTATGGTCCTTAGTACTTTTATTTCAGCGTCACGAAACATTCTACGCGGGGATGCTGGAATTAACGGAGATGCACAGAGAATTGAGCAGCTGACCTGGATGCTGTTTCTAAAAGTGTACGACTCAAAGGAATCTGAGTGGGAATTCCACGATGATGAGTATGAGTCAATAATTCCAGAGAAGCTTCGATGGCGCGCGTGGGCGACTGACAACAGGGACGGCCGCTCTATGACAGGCCAGGAGCTTCTCAACTTCGTCAACCTTGAACTGTTTCCTACCCTTAAAGAACTTCCTTTAACGTCTCAAACCCCTCTAAGTAAGACTGTAGTCAAAAGTGTGTTTGAGGACTCTAATCAGTATATGAAAGACGGAGTTTTACTCCGCCAGCTTGTTAATCTAATAAACGACATCAATTTTGACGACTTTGCTGAACGGCATGCCTTTGGCGATCTTTATGAAACTCTCCTGAGGCAACTGCAGAGCGCAGGAAGCAGTGGCGAGTTCTATACCCCGCGTGCGGTCACAGATTTCATCGTCAGGATGATCAACCCCCGCCTTGGCGAACGAGTCGCGGATTTTGCGGCCGGAACGGCAGGATTCCTTACTTCAACCCTGAAGCACCTCGAGAAGCAGGTGCAATCCGTAGGGGAACGGGAGGTGTACCGAACTAGCGTCTTCGGCATTGAGAAGAAGCCGATGCCCTACCTGCTCGGTGTCACCAACCTGCTTCTCCATGACGTGGATGCGCCAGAGTTTTTCCACGGCAACTCTCTAGAACGGAATGTGCGCGACTTCCGAGACAACGAGAAGTTCGAGGTTGTGCTTATGAATCCGCCCTACGGCGGCACCGAACAAGAAGCCATCAAGGCCAACTTCCCTCAATCGCTGCGCTCATCTGAGACCTCAGACCTATTCGTGGCTCTCATAACATATCGTCTAAGGCGAGGAGGACGAGCTGCCGTCGTACTTCCTGATGGACTGCTATTTGGCAACGACGGTGCGAAGCGCAACCTGAAGGAACGACTGATCAATCAGTTCAACCTTCACACCATCGTGCGGCTCCCAGGGAGCGTCTTCGCGCCGTACACGTCTATTGCGACGAACTTGCTGTTCTTCGACAACAGCGGACCGACGGAGCATGTGTGGTACTACCGCGTTGATCTCCCGGAAGGATACAAGGCGTTTTCCAAGACCCGTCCCATGCAGGTGAAGCACTTCGACGACTGCATCACCTGGTGGAACGATCGTCAAGATATTCTCGATCCGGGCGGAACCCACAAAGCTCGACATTATGACGTAGCGGAACTAATCGAGCGTGGATACAACCTGGATCAGTGTGGCTTTCCACAAGAGAGCACACTGGTGCTTAGCCCTGAAGAGAGCATTGCCGCGTACAAAACTAAACGAGCAGAATTGGACAGCAAGATAGATGCTCAGTTGGAGCAGATCCAGCGGGTCTTGGGAGTCGCCCTGTGATCGCCACCAAGCTTAGGCAGTCCGTCCTGCAGGCCGCTATACAGGGTCACCTCACTCGGCAGGATCCCAACCATGGGACGGCCGCAGAGCTGCTTGAAAAGGTCACAGGCTTACTTGCTCAACGTACTGGCGCCAGGAAGTCCAATAGGCAGAAGCCACTGCCAGCCATCCGAGAGGGGGAGACGCCCTTCGAGCTGCCCGAAAATTGGGAGTGGGTGCGACTTGGTGAGATCGCCAAGTATGTACAGCGAGGGAAATCCCCCAAGTACGCCGACTCCTCTAATTATCTAGCCATTTCTCAGAAATGCATCCAGTGGTCCGGGTTCGACCCAGAACGTGCCCGGGCATATGCGCCAGAGAGCTTTGAAGCGCTCACCCCGGAGAGACGCCTCTTCGCAGGAGACCTACTGTGGAACTCAACTGGCACGGGTACGGTCGGCCGCGCTCTTGTCTTGACCAATGAGGACGTGGATCAGCAGGTGCCTATGGCCGCCGATTCTCACGTTACGGTCATACGATGCCATGAGGGAATCGACTCACGTTACCTCTTGGCTTACATTGCTTCGCCGCAGATCCAGCGCAATATTGAGAGCCTCACCAGCGGGACGACGAAGCAGAAAGAGCTCAATCTCTCTACGATCGTAAATCTCCCTGTGCCTTTGGCGCCGACGGCTGAGCAAGACCATATTTTGCGCAAGCTAGATGAAGTGATGCCGATGATCGACCGACTCGCGGAGCTCGAGAGAGAAAGGGCAAGTATCTAGAGGAGTAGCTGAGGTGCAACGTTGTCCGAGCTGAGCACCCAAGAGGTAAGGGGGCGATCGTGGTCGCGTTGGTGCTGGTAATGACGGACGAGTAACTCTACATAATCGGCAAGCCAGCGGCTGTGGGCTTGGGGGTCACCGCCTTTTTGCTGCCCCGGGAAACCTTTGACTGACGCTTGCTCCGCGCCCACATTTTGCCCACAATGGGCACTAAGTTGACTAATTTGCCGGCATCAAAAAGCCCGGAATCGCGCGTAAGTCAGGACTGGGGAAAGGGCCGGCGAGGTTTCGACTCCCTTTGAGGGAGTGTGGCCACACGCCGAGATGCGCGAGGGCGTGGCGCCCCGCAGCAAGGCGAGCGTCAGGACTCGACGTAACTGGTTTACGGTGCTCCACAACAATACCCGTGGCCCCCAACGTCCTCTCGGTGACATCCTGCGGCCACCTGCGCTTCAACCGGGCCTCTGCGAGCCTCCAGGTGGCCTTCGAAATGACGGGCCCCTCGATGGCGAGTAGTCTGCTCCTGTTTATCAGCGAGGTGGAAACCTCGGCTCTACTGCAATTGGGTGGAGTGGCTGGGAAGACGATGATGGCGAACCAAAAGCGCTGCGCGACTTCCGACCAATTAGGTACCATCACCCGTTGATCTTGGAAAGTGACGAGAGCTTTATTTTGAACAGTGACTCCGGAACGGCTGACGAGAACGTCCCATTGCGGTTCCCCAGACCGCTGTACTTGGTCGTATGTCCTATAAGTGGTGATCTCGATACCTCATACGAGCCCATATCCAATGAATTCAATCCAGACATGCACGACGCCGCAACGACATTCGACGCCGAGCTCGTGCCGATTCTCCCAGCAGTTTGGTATTCACTTCACCTGCCGGCGACTCGTTTCGAAATGCTCGACATTCCGATGGTAGGGATTCGGGAGTCATTTCGAGAAAAGCGTCGACACCTGATCCTGCTAGTGCCCTCTTATGTCTTGGGGAATCAGGCATTCCTATCCGCCGTCGCCCGCGAGGGCGAGCCAATACTGATCCTCAGCGACGACGAACACTTTGAGGAAGCGGTTGCTGCCTCAAAGAAGGCTGACTTTGCGCTGCCTCCGGTGCGCGTGAGTGACTTGAATGAAGAAACACTTCGCCATCATTGGCAGTTATTGAGTGATCATTGGGGTCCAGAATGGCCCGCAGGAGTCAAGCTGGATGCGTTCCCTCCGCAGTGGTCGTCGGAGGTCTCGACGGATGGCTCAGCACTGCCTCTACGCCGTCTCCTAAAAAGTCTCGGTCAGGGTCAAGGCGCCGAACGGGCTCAGAACCAGGCAGGCTTCGCTGACGCTTTCAATCTTCTCCGCTGGCGTGCAATCTCGGAAGCGCTTGCGGGATTAGAAGAACGCGGGGTCGGGAGGCAAGAAGCTGAGCTTCGCCTTGATGAAGAGATTGCAGCAGTAACGCGTCGGCTTCGTGTTCCCATGACGTTGTCCCTCCCCGGAGTGGCCCCCCGATATCGACGACTGGTCCACCAAGCTGCGGAAACCGCGATGGGGGCTGGTAACGCTGCTCTAGGGACTAATGAAGCGACAAGGCAGTCGAGGATCAGGCCTGCCGAAACGGTATCTGCAGACCCTCCCGAAGTGCTGAAGCTCATGGTTGCGCACAATGCAGCGGGCGACAATTCATTGGGACTAGTGTTTCCCGATCCTGTACCTGACGATGCGTTCGTTGCTTTGGCGGACCTGGAACGTTACTGGGTTGATAGTGCTCGGTCGACGCGAGGAGCCCAACCCCGTAAGGAAGCACGGCTGCGTGCGCGGCTGGACCAGACGATGCAGGCATTCTGGACCGACGAGACGATGGCTGCAGTACGGTCGGCATCTCAGATCGAGGCATTCACCAACTTTCCGATCGGGCTCTTGAGAATGCCAGGCCATACTGCCCCGCTCTCAGCGTTGATTCCAATTGCATATCGACCCATCAACCCTCTCACTAGGGCCTTTCAAATTGAATTCGCGCCCGATCGAGTTGTTGACCTTTCGAGGGGCATGCGTGTACTCGTAGTCGAATGCATCCCGCATACTGACCCGGTCGGACAAATCTCGCGTGCTGCATGGTCGCTGGCGGGCGAAGAGCTCAGTAACCAAGACCGATCTGTTTTCGTAGACTTTGTTGAAGCAGCGAACAAGGAGGAGGTCGCTCTAGCGGTCGCGGCTCATGAACCAAACGTGCTCGTGTTGAGTGCTCATGGTGTTTACGATGCCGACTCGAACATGGCGGGGCTAGCGATCGGTTCGGAAGTCAGCATGGGGGACGATTTGGGCCCGATGCCGCCGATGGTTATCTTGAGCGCCTGTCACTCGGGCCCCCGAGGTGCAGGTCCGGTTTCTGTGGCGGACATACTTCTCTGGGCGGGAGCGAGAACGGTTCTGAGCACCCTTGTTCCTGTTGACGTGCGACATAATTCCGCCTTCATGACGCGTCTCCTCCTCTATATGAGCGAGTCCATCGGTGGAGTGGAGTCTCACATCAGCTTCTTGGACCTTTGGCACCGCGTTCAAACGAACACTGTGATCTTGGACGTACTCTACGGAAATCCAAGACTTCTCGAATGGGGCCACTCCAAGGAGAAGGGCACGCCTCCGATAGTGGAGTTCATGTCCAAGCGTTCAACGGGAAGAATCAGACCATGGCGCTTGTACGAGGATGTTGAGGCTGTTCTACTGGAGATCGCCGCGGAACGCGGCGATGAGACCGCAGTCAGGGGGTGGCTGCGATCCCCGGGATACATCCCCGAGTCGATGATGTACACCGTGGTGGGCGACCCTTCATGCATTCGTTTCCAATCGCCCCAGCTCATAACTCCGAGGCAGCCCGTGGCCGCTAGTGGCTAGTAAAACTCAGCTTCGTAAGGAGAGACGGCGTGTGGAGGTCCGTAGCGGGTACCCCATCTAGCGATGGCATCTGGAGCGACGCCCTACCCCTAGCCCCCCCAGACCAGCGCACCATCACTCTTAGCGATCCCGGAGAATTGCGGTCCCGACTGTGGCCATTCTGTGGCCGCAGGCGCAGTAACGTCGCATCACGAGGTGGCATGAGACAGACACAAATGCGCGTGATTCCGGGGAAGTTGGGATACACCGAGGCTGCCCGGAACCCGCCATTTCGGGGTCGCCGAAACTTGAAAACCAGTGTGCGGTAACCCCGTACCAAGAGTTCGAATCTCTTACCATCCGCTCCTTCCCGCCCGCTCCGCCGTTATGCAGAGCGGGCGGGATCTGTTCTTCACGGTTTCCCACCTGTACCGTTCTCCTCACTGTCACCGGGATTTCACCCGGCGGTGATGCGATGACCAGGCTGTCACCCCTTCGGGTGACCTGCCGACCAGCGCCGGTCATCCCCCATCGCCGGCAGGTCCGTACCGTCCAGGGGAATACCAGAGGGAAACTCATGCCGTTGCAGTCAAGGAAGTCCTTGCTGGCCGGTGTGCTGACCGCAGGGCTCGTCGCAGCCCCCGCCGTAGCACTGCCAGCCTCCGCCGCCACCACCGAATCGCCCGCGCCGGTCTCCATGGAGACCGGCGCTTCCGTGTCCACCGAGGAAGCCGTGACGGCCGCCGCCGCACCGGCCGCCGAGGGGACCGAGAAGATCGCCCTGCTCAGCTTCAATGACTTCCACGGGGCCTTGTCCGAGGAGTACTCCGGGACCCTCTTCTCCCACACGGTGGAGGGTTACCGCACGGCGTTCGAGTCGGCCAACGGCGAGGGGTCCACGCTGCTGACCTCGGCCGGTGACCTGATCGGCGCCTCGGCCTCCGTGTCGAACGTCCAGCAGGACGAGCCGACCCTCGAGATCATGAACCAGCTGGGCCTTGCTGCGTCCGCCGCAGGAAACCACGAGTTCGACAAGGGCCTGGACGACCTGACCGGTCGCGTCGCCGACATCGCCGACTTCGAGTTCCTCGCGGCGAACTTCGTGGACCCGGACTCCCAGGAGCCCGTCCTCCCGTCCCACCAGGTCTTCCAGGTGGATGGAGTCAGCGTCGCCGTGATCGGCGCCGTCCCGAACAACCTCTACGCCACCACCACAGGCTCTGGCCTCGAGGGCAACCAGGTCATCGACCTCGTGGACGGCGTCAACGCTGTGGCCGCGGACCTCAAGGATGGCAACGAGGACAACGGCGAGGCCGACATCATCGTCGCCTCCTACCACGACGGTGCCACCGGCAATGACGACGACGTCGCCGTGGAGACCGCGAACTCCGAGGTCTTCGACGCCATCGTCAACGAGACCGCCGAGTCCGTGGACGTGATCTTCAACGGTCACACCCATCAGACCTACAACTACGAGACCACGGCCGGCGAGACTGAGCGTCCGGTGGTGCAGGCCGGGCAGTCCGGCAACCTGCTGGCCGCCGTCGAGCTGACCATCGACTCGGCGACCAAGGAGGTCGTGGGGTACTCCTCCGAACTCATCGAGCGCACCCCCACCCCGATGACCGACGACGAAGAGCCCACCTTCGACCCGGCGGCCATGGACGCCCTCGTGGCGGAGTCCACCGAGACGGTCCAGGGTGTCTACGAGACGGAGAAGGTCGCCGTCGCCGAGTTCGAGACCATGAAGAACACCGTCATCGGAGAGATGGACTCCTCCATCACCACCGACTACCAGACCCGCATCGAGGAGACCGGCGACTGGCGCGCCGGCGGCACCCGCCGCCAGGAGAGCACCCTGGGCAACTGGGCCGCCAACGCCCTCAAGGACCGCATCTCCCTGTCCAACCCCGAGGTGGACCTCGGCGTCACCAACTCCGGTGGCCTTCGGGCCGAGCTGCTGGCCGACCAGTTCACGGCCGGTGGGGAATTCACCCCCAAGCCGGAGAACCTCCGCGGGAAGGTGAGCCTGGGCGAGATCCTGGACTTCGCCCCCTTCGGCAACACCCTGACCTACTTCGACATCCCCGGCTCCTCCATCAAGCAGGTGCTCGAGGAGAACTGGCAGGACGGGAAGAAGGCCCTGCACCTGGGCTGGTCCGAGGAGCTGACCTGGACCTACGACGAGTCCCGCGAGCAGGATGACAAGGTCACCGGCATCTGGATCTCCGGTGAGCCCGTGGACATGGACGAGATGTACACCATCGGCACCCTGTCCTTCCTCGCCGACACCTCCTGGGTCGGCACCGAGAACTCCGCCCCGGACGGCTACGAGGGCTTCGCCATCGGCCAGGAGAACCAGGTGGACCTGGGCATCATGGACAACCAGGCCTTCCAGGAGTACGTGCAGGCCGAGACCGCAGCCTCCGGTGACATCCGCCCGGACTTCGCCAAGAAGTCCGTGGAGGTCCAGAACGCCGCCGGCACCGCCCAGCCCGGCGAGAACCTGACGCTGACGCTCGGCAACCTGGAACTCGACTCCGACGGCGCCGGCGACGCCACCTCCGTGGCCGTGGCGTTCCAGCCCGCCGAGGGTGAGGCCGTCGAGGTCGGCACCGTGGAGGTGGCTGCCGACGGAGAGACCGCCGACCTGTCCACCCTGCGGGTTCCCGAGGCCAGCGGCGCCGGCGAACTCGTCATGACCGTCTCCTACGACGACCAGTACGAGTCCACCACCGAGGTCCGCTCGCCCCTCACGATCGGCACGGACGCCGACGCGGACTTCTCGGACAACCAGCCGGGCTCGGTGTACTACGCCCCGGTGCGGTGGATGCAGGAGGCGCAGGTGACCAACGGCTACGCCGACGGCACCTACCGCAAGGGCTCGGACATCTCCCGCGGCGAGTCCGTGGCCTTCCTGCAACGGTACCTGGCCCCGGACTACACCACCGACGCCGCCGAGCCGGTGTTCCCCGACGTGCCGGCCGGCCACATCCACTTCACCCCCATCAGCTGGGCCGCTGATGACGCCCAGGACGTCTCCCAGGGCTACGTGGACGGCAACTTCCGGCCAGGCCAGGACGTCACCCGCGCGGAGTTCGTCTCCTTCCTCTACCGGGCCGTGGACCCCGAGGGCTACACGGCCCCCGAGGAGTCCCCCTTCGATGACGTGACCACCGGCTCGCACTACGAGGCGATCTCCTGGGCCGCCTCCGAGGGCCTGGTCAACGGGTACAAGGACGGGCTCTACAAGCCCTACGACCCGATCAACCGCGGCGAAGTCGCCAAGGTCATGTACCAGTACGACCTCACCCAGCAGGACTGACCCACATCAGGTCAAGCTAGGCGCAAAGTGACCCCACCCCGTCACATCGACGAGGGTGGGGTCACTTTGCGCCCGGCTGAGTTCTTCCAGACCCGAACATCACTCCCACCGAAAGTAGTCACCATGAAGTTCGCTTCACGCCTAACCGCAGTGGGCGCCTCGATGGCGCTCCTGTCCGCCAGCCTCGTGGTCCCGGCCCAGGCCGCCACCGCTGCACCCGCTGACGACAACGTCATCATCAACGAGGCGTACACCAACGGCGGCTCCGCCAACGCCGCGTTCACCCACAAGTTCGTGGAGCTCCACAATCCGACCGACGCGGACATCTCCCTGGACGGCTGGTCAATCCAGTATCGCCCCGCCAGCGGCGAGGCCGCTCCGAGCGGGGTCATCGAGCTCTCCGGCACCATCACGGCCGGCGGCTACTACCTGGTCCAGGGCTCCAGCAACGGCGATAACGGCGAGGCGCTGCCGGCAGTCGACGCGACCGGCGGCGTGTCCTTCTCCGGCACCAACGGGACCCTCGTCCTCGCGAACCAGACCGAGAAGGTCTCCCTCCCGGTCGGTTCCGTGACCGCGGAGACCGAGGTGGCCGGCGTCGTTGATCTGCTGGGTTACGGCACCTCCAATACCTTCGAGACCGCCACCGCCACGGGGCCCGCGGCGAACAACGACCCGAAGTCCATGACCCGCACGAACAGCGTGGACACGGATGACAACTCCGCCGACTTCACGGCGAGCGAGTCTGTCACCCCCACCAACGCCGCGGGCGAGACCGCCGGCGGCGGCACCGGCGAGCCGGAGCCCGAGCCCGAGATCCCCACCGAGGTGACGCCGATCGCCGAGATCCAGGGCACCGGGGCCGCCTCCGAGATGGTCGGCCAGCACGTCATGACCCAAGGCGTGGTCACCGCCGTCTACTCGACCGGCGGCTTCAACGGCTACTACCTCCAGACCGCCGGGTCCGGCGGGGACCAGGATGCCACCCCGGGAGCCTCGGACGCGATCTTCGTCTACTCCACCGGCACGGTGGGCGAGGTGGCCCTGGGTGACCACGTCCAGGTCATCGGCGAGGTCAGCGAGTACTACACGGGCACCCAGCTGACGGTGGGCGCGAGCGGGATGGAGAAGCTCGAGGAGCCTGCGGAGGCGGTCAAGCCCACCACCGTGGAGTTCCCCGCCGACGAGGAGACCAAGGAGGCCCACGAGGGCATGCTGATCGACCCCTCCGGCATGGAGTGGACGATCACGGACAACTATGACGTGAACTCGTACGGATCCCTGGGCCTGGCCCCGGGCACCGCCCCGCTGGATAACCCCACCTCGGTGGCTGCCCCCGGCGAGGCCGCGCAGGCCGTGATGGCGGAGAACGCGGAGGCCCTCATCGTCCTGGACGACGGCGCCTCCACCGACTTCATGCGCTCCCCCGGCAACCAGAACAAGCTGCCGTACCTAGACATCGACGACCCGGTGCGGGTGGGCTCCGCCGTGACCTTCACCGACCCGGTCATCCTCGACTACCGCTACGAGTCCTGGAACTTCCAGCCGACCCAGCACCTCACCCACGAGAACGCCGATGAGGCCCAGCCCGCCACCTTCGAGAACACCCGTGCGGCGGAGGCCACCCCCGAGGACGTGGGCGGCAACGTGCAGCTGGCCTCCTTCAACGTGCTGAACTACTTCACCACCCTGGGCGAGGAGTTTGACGACTGCGAGGCCTACGAGGACCACGAGGGCAACCCGATCGCCACCGACTTCTGCGAACCCCGCGGCGCCTACAACGTGGAGAACTTCCTGCGCCAGCAGGAGAAGATCGTCGCCGCCATCAACGGCCTCGACGCTTCCGTGGTGGCCCTCGAGGAGATCGAGAACAGCGCCGCGTTCGGCAATGATCGGGACGAATCCCTCGCCGCCCTCGTGGCTGCGCTGAACGAGGCCGCTGGCGCCGAGAAGTGGGCGTACGCCGAGTCCCCCGCGGAGATCCCGGCGGACGAGGACGTCATCCGCAACGCCTTCATCTACCAGCCGGCCGCCGTGGAGACCGTGGGCGAGTCCACCATCCTCACCGACTCCGACGCCTTCTCCAACGCCCGCGAGCCGCTGGCCCAGACCTTCCGCGCCGTGGGCGAGGACGGCGGCATCGAGGGCACCGAGTTCGTGGCCATCACCAACCACTTCAAGTCCAAGGGCTCCGGCTCCGGAGCGGGCAACGAGGACAACGGTGACGGCCAGGGCAACTCCAACGCCGACCGCGTGGCCCAGGCCGAGGCCCTCGTGGACTTCGCCGAGGATCAGAAGACCTCCGAGGGCACCGACCGGGTGTTCCTCATGGGTGACTTCAACGCCTACGAGAAGGAGGACCCGATCGTCGTCCTCGAGGACGCCGGCTACGTCAGCCAGGGTGCCAAGGCCGAGGGCGAGTACTCCTACACCTTCGATGCCGCCGTGGGCTCCCTCGACGGGATCTACGCCTCCGCGTCCGCCGACGAGACCGTCACCGGCAGCGACTTCTGGATGATCAACGCCAACGAGTCCGTGGCGCTGGAGTACTCCCGGTACAACTACACCCCGGAGCAGCTCTACAGGGCCGACCAGTGGCGCTCCTCGGACCACAACCCGCTGCTCGTGGGCATCCAGCTGGGCGAGGAGCAGCCCGGTGAGCCGGGACCGGTGGAGGACTTCTCGGACAACCTGCCTGGCTCGGTGTACTACGCCCCGGTGCGGTGGATGCAGTCCGCGGGCGTGACCACCGGCTACGCCGACGGCACCTACCGCAAGGGCTCGGAGATCACCCGCGGGGAGTCCGTGGCCTTCCTGCAGCGCTACCTGGCCCCGGGCTACAGCGCGGACCCGGCCGTGGCCGTGTTCCCGGACGTGCCGGTGGGCGCACCGCACTTCACCCCGATCGCCTGGGCCGCCGACGAGGCCAACCAGGTGACCACCGGGTACGCGGATGACACCTTCCGTCCGGGCCATGACGTGACCCGCTCGGAGTTCGTGACGTTCCTGTACCGGGCCGCCGGCCCGGAGGACTACACGGCTCCGGCCGAGTCCGCGTTCGAGGACGTGCCGGCCACTGGCACCCACTACGAGGCGATCTCCTGGGCCGCCTCCGAGGGCCTGGTCAACGGGTACACGGACGGCGACTACCGCCCGTACGACCCGATCAACCGCGGCGAGGTCGCCAAGGTCATGTACCAGTACGACCTCACCACGACCGACTGATCAGCACCACCTGAGCAGCACCGCCTGTCCGACCCGGCCAGGCGCACAGTGACCCCACCCCGTCACAACGACGGGGGTGGGGTCACTTTGTGCCTGGAGGGGGGAGGGGTCAGGGGCGTGGCGGCGATGAGGACGAGGAGTGGGCCAGGGACCAGACGGCGCGGGCCGCGGCGTCGGCGTCGCCGAGGGTGCGGGCGCGCCCGTGCGGGCTCCGGCCGGCCTCCGCCGCGATGGCCGTGCCCCACTGGACCGAGGCCAGCTGCAGCCCCAGTACGAAGATCCGCTCCTGCACGGTCCCGGCGGCGTCCACCAGCCGGTGGGGCCGCTCCGTCACGTCGAAGCCACGCCCGGGCACGGGCTCACCCTCCTCGTCCTCCACGGTATGCGGCACTGCCACCCCGTCCGCCAGCATCGAGGTCACGAGCGGCGCGGAGGCCTGCAGCACCCGATTCGGCGGCATCATCGCCTCCACCATCCACGTGCCCCGGTGCACGTCCTGGGCCTGAACGGCACCACCCACCTGGGGTGAGGACACCGTGAACCGGGACCGGCCGGCGTCGGGCTCGAACTGCGGGTCCGGCCCCACGAACCGGACCAGGCCCGCCCGGGCCGCGGCCAGCAACTGCTCCACGCGCTCCAGCGGCGGACCGGAGGCGAGGCCCTCCACGAGCGACTCGAACCAGCCGGACACGTCCCGGCGCCGCGAGGCGTCCGTGATCCGGTCCTCCGCCACCAGCCGCTTCACCTGCAGCCGGGCGGCGTGCAGGGTCCCGATCGCCACCATCAGCGGGGAGTCCTCGCCGGCCGCGGCCTCCGCGCAGATCCCCTCGAGGAAACCGGCCACCTCCCGCTGGTAGTCCTCCCCCGTCTCGAAGACCTGCCCCTCGAAGGGCCGGGCCAGGGTCCGGATGTCCAGGAACGGCATGCCGGGCGCATAGCCGTGGAGCAGGGTCTGGGCCTGGTGGCTCGTGACGGGCTCCCCGCGGCCGGCCTGCTCCAGCAGTCCCACCAGTCCGGCCAGGAACTCCGTGGCCGAGCCGGCTCCGCCCAGCACCTCCGGGTGCAGGTGCACCAGCGCGTTGTAGTACGCCCGCACCACATCCCGATGGATCAGCGGCCACAGGTGGACCGCGAAGTCCAGCGGCCCGTGCTCGGCCTGCAGCGCCTCGACGGCCTGGGGCACGAGGTACTTCAGGGACACCGCATGCGGGACGAAAGCGTCCAGCTCCGCCTTGGGCAGGTAGCACACACCCCGGCGCGAGGCCGGGTGGAGCACCGGCTCAGCGCCCGAGGGCTCGTAGACCAGGGCACGCCCGGGACCCGCTCCCGTGGCCGTGTACCTCCCGCCCCGGCCCAGCGTGAGCTGCGCCAGCCCGTCGAAGAAGTTGAGCCCCCAGCCGCGCACCAGCACGTCCTCGCCCGCGGGGATGGCGTCCCAGTCCAGGTCAGAGGGGATGGACGGCCCGCGGTAGTCCAGGCCCAGCTGATCCGCCGCCTCTGCCAGTCGCCGCTGCTCGGACGTCAGCCGGGCCGGCACGTGCCCCAGGCACAGCACCACGGCGTCGGCCTGGACCGTGCCTCCGTCGTCCAGCGTCAGGGTCGCCCTCCCGGTCAGCCCGGGCGCCGGTGCCAGGTGCACCACCTCGGCCTGGCGCCAGGACAGCTGCCCGACGCCGGCCCGCCCCTTCAGCGCGGACGTCACCTCCCGGAACATCTCGGCCAGGTACCGGCCGTACACGGCTCGCGGCGGGTAGTCCGTGCGGTCCAGGACCCGGGCGCGGTCCGGGTGGGCCATGCGCCACTGGTCGAAGGTCATCCCCACCGAGGAGGGGCGCAGGCCGGGAGTGCCCGCCGCCGCGACGGTCGGGAAGAAGGAGGGGGTGTTCATGAGGAACAGCTCGGATTGCCCGGTCCGCCAGACGTGGCCCGGGCCCGGCTCATAGGGGTCGATCACCACGAGGTCCAGTTCGGGGCCCGTGCGGCCCGATTCCCCGCCCTCCTCGAGCACCGCCAGGAGCCGCTCCAGGAAGGAGGTGCCCCGCGGGCCGGCGCCCACCACGGCCACGGTGAACCGCCTTTCGGGCACTGGAGCGGTCATCCGCGGGTCCTCTCGACGGGGCTTGGCTTGGGGCTGGTCTGGTGGGCTGGTCTCGGTCCCAGCCTACGGTCACCGTGACGCCCTGTGGTTGCATAGGAGGATGCAGCCGAGCACCGACCTCCAGCCCACCGACGACCTCCTCTGGCTCGAGGACATCCACGGCCAGGGCCCCCTGGACTGGGTGCGGGAGCAGAACGACCGCACGGAGTCGCTGCTCGGCTCGGACCGGTTCTCAGCGCTGCACCGGGACCTGACCGCCATCCTGGACGCCCCGGACCGCATCCCCCACGTGAGCAAGCGCGGCGAGTGGTACTACAACTTCTGGCGGGACGGCGAGCACCCGCGCGGGCTGTGGCGGCGCACCCGGTGGGAGCCCTACCTGGCCGGGGAGCCGGAGTGGGAGGTCCTGCTGGACGTGGACGCCCTCGCCGCGGCGGAGGGCACGGAGTGGGTGTTCTCCGGCGCACGGCTGCTGCGGCCGGACTGGGACCGCGCCCTGCTGCGCCTCTCCCCCGACGGCGGCGACGCCGTGGCTGTGCGCGAGTTCGACCTGACCACGCGGTCCTTCGTACCCGCCCCCGACGGCTTCGAGCTGCCGGTGGCCAAGACCCAGGTCTCCTGGATCAGCCGCGACCGCCTGCTGGTCGGCACGGTGACAGACCCGGAGCCAGAGACCGGCGACGCCACCCGGTCCTCCTACGCGCGCACGCTGCGGGTGCTGGACCGGGGCGTTTCCCTGGAGGCCGCCGAGACCGTGTTCGCGGTGGACCCGGGGCACGTGGCGGCCTTCGGCGTCCACGACTCCACCCCGGGGTGGGAGCGCACCGTGGCGGTCGACGCGATCGACTTCTTCGACTCCACCACGTGGCTCCGCGACCCCGCCGCAACGAGCGGCTCGGACGCGCCGGGTGAGCGCCCCGGCTGGCGGCAGCTGGAGGTGCCGCTGGACGCCGAGGTGGACGTGCACCGGCAGTGGCTGACCGTCTTCCTGAAGTCCGAGTGGGAGCTGCCGGGAGCGGTGCACCCGGCCGGGTCGCTGCTGGTCTGCACGGTGGACGGCTTCCTGGACGGCTCTGAGGAGCCCCGTCCCGCCTTCCTGCCCACGGCAGCGGCCACCCTGTCTGCGTGGACCTGGACCGCCTCACACCTGGTGCTGACCGTCCTGCAGGACGTGGCCTCGGCCCTCTACGTGCTGCCACAGGCCGCCCTCGCGGCGCCGGAGCCCGGGGCCCCATCCACGCCGGTGAGGCCGCCCGCCCTGGACGCCACCCGGCGCATCCTGCTGCGGAACCCGAACCCCGCCGACCCGTTCCTGACAGTCGGCGTCGGCGCCGTGGATGACGAGGACCCGGACTGCGGCGACGACCTGTGGATCACCGCCACGGGCGCGCTGACCCCGCCCACGCTGTGGCGCGCCACCCTGCCCGCGCACCTCGGTGACGCCGGGACCGGGAGCCGGCCGGCCGGCGTCGAGCCCGGCCTGGTCACCGTGCGGACCGGACCGGAGCGCTTCGACGCCACCGGGCTGGTGGTGCGCCAGCACTTCGCGGTGTCCGACGACGGCACCCGGGTCCCGTACTTCCAGATCGGCCCCGCGGACCTCGAGGCGGACGGCGCGAACCCGGTGCTGATGGACGGCTACGGCGGCTTCCTCGCCTCGAAGCTGCCGGGCTACTCGGGGGTCTACGGGCGCGGCTGGCTGACCCGGCGCAACGCCGCGGGCCGGCAGGGCATCCACGTGATCGCCAACATCCGCGGCGGCGGCGAGTACGGCCCGGACTGGCACCGCGCCGCCCTGAAGCAGAACCGGCACCGCGCCTACGAGGACTTCGCCGCGATCGCCCGGGACCTGATCCGCCGGGGCGTGACCGACCGCGCGCACCTCGCGGCCGCCGGCCGGTCCAACGGCGGGTTGCTGATGGGCGCCATGGCCACCCTGTACCCCGGGCTGTTCGGGGCCCTGAGCTGCGGGGTGCCCCTGCTGGACATGCGCCGGTACACCGTGCTGTCTGCCGGGCACAGCTGGATCGCCGAGTACGGCGACCCGGACGTGCCGGCCGAGTGGGAGTACATCCGCACGTTCTCGCCCTATCACCTGCTGCTGGACCGCCCCGTGGAGGGCGCTGCGGACGGACGCGACGGCGGCGGGCCGGGGACCGGATACCCGGACCTCCTCATGTGGACGGCCACCTCCGATGACCGCGTGGGGCCGGTGCAGGCCCGCAAGATGGCCGCCCGCATGCAGCAGCTGGGCGTGCCGAACGTGTGGTTCCACGAGGATCTCGACGGCGGCCACGCCGGCGCCTCGGACAACCGGCAGGCCGCCGCCATGCACGCCCGCTCGCTGGAGTTCCTGTGGAAGGCCGTGGGAGACGACCGGTAGGTACCACTGAGGCCTCGCTTTGAACTCGAGG
The DNA here is from genome assembly GCF_031432995.1 of Citricoccus sp. I39-566. GTDB lineage: Bacteria > Actinomycetota > Actinomycetes > Actinomycetales > Micrococcaceae > Citricoccus > Citricoccus nitrophenolicus_A. Next base: position 1,269,403 of record NZ_CP133842.1, on the reverse strand, counting down.
GCCTGCGGCGGCTAGCATGTCAGGGTTACCATCTCACCGATGGCGACAGTGGAGACGTGCCAGAGCGGCCGAATGGACTTCACTGCTAATGAAGGGTCCGGTGAAAGCTGGACCGGGGGTTCAAATCCCCCCGTCTCCGCAGTACCCAGAAGACCCCGGACCGGGAACGGTCCGGGGTCTTCTGCCGTGCGGGGCCCGTCAGACAGCCCGTCACCGGATCCGCCGCAGCTTGGCGTCAGCTGTGTGCTCCCTGCCAATGCCCTCAGAGAGCACGGTTACCGCCTGGGCCGGCTGTCTATCGCGGCACAAGATCCCTAGGGTCAGAGAGGTGACATCCGGTTGGACCAACCGTCCGCCGGGCACCAACGATGAAGGAGCGCACAACATGCAGGACTTCAATTCCATCGATCAGCTTCAGAACGCGACCGTCGTCGGCAACGACGGGGACAAGATCGGCACGATCGGCCAGGTCTACCTCGACGATCAGAGCAACCAGCCCACCTTCGTGACGGTGAAGACCGGGCTGTTCGGCATGAAGGAGACGTTCATCCCCGTCTCCGAGGCCACGCGGACGCAGGACGGACTCCAGGTCCCCTTCGACAAGGCCTTCGTCAAGGACGCGCCGAACATCGACGCCGACGGCTCGCTCACCCCCGAGGAGGAGCGGCGCCTCTACGAGTACTACTCCATGGACTACCAGGGCGCCGGCGGCGACCTGACGCGGGATGCGGCACCCGGTGCCGACCGCAACGCCGAGCGCGACGCCGGTCTCGCGGCCGCCAGCGGCACCGCGGCCACCGGAGTGGGAGGCCTCGGCACCCAGCGCGGCGACGCCGGCCGCACGGCCGCCGACCTGGATCGGGACACCAATGCCGGCGGCGTGGCCGGGCATGACCGGGAGACCGTCGTGGCGCGGGACGAGCACCTCAACGTGGGCACCGAGCGCCGCGAAGCGGGCCAGGTCCGGTTGCGCAAGCACACCTACGCGGACACCGAGACCGTCGAGGTGCCGGTGACCCGCGAGGAAGTCGTCGTCGAGCGCGAGAAGATCGACCCGTCCTCACCCGAGGCCCAGCGCGGCGGCGGTGACGAGGACGTGGTGGTGACCACCCACGAGGAGGTCCCCGTGGTGGACAAGACCGCGACCGCGGAGAAGGTGACCGTGGATAAGAACACCGTCCGGGACACCGAGCGGGTCAGCGGGACCGTGCAGCACGAGGACATCGAGGTCGACGGTGGCGACGCCGCCGGCCGGGGCGGCCGACGCGGCTGACCCCGCCTGACACGCCCTGAACGCCAGCGGCGCCCGACCCTCAGGGGTCGGGCGCCGCTGGCGTTCAGGGTGATTAGCCGGACCTCAGTCGTCCTGGCCCTGCTCGCGCTGCAGGATGTGCAGGAACTGCAGGGCCTCCTCGGCGGTGAGCACCGTATGGGCCGAGAGCTCCAGGGCGGCATCCTCCACCCGGCCGTCCCGGACCAGCGCGGTCAGCTGGTCCCGCAGGAACGGCGGCAGGTCGTCCGAGGAGACGCGGACCGTGGTCTCGTCCCGCACCACCTCGAGCTCGAAGGGACGGTCGGCCGGCAGCCGGTCGCCCAGCCAGTCCTCGGGCACCACGAGATCCGTGGCATCGGCGATGTCCGCCGGCGGCACCCGGTCGCCCCGGTCGCCCCGGTCCCCAGGGGAGGCAGGGGGCCTCGCATCCTCGGCGAGAGCCGGATCCCCGGCCCCTGGCGCACCGGAGCCGTTCGCGGCGGGCGAGTCGGCCGGCGTCGTGCCCTGGGAGTCTGCGGGATGGCCGGCGCCGTCCGCCGAGAGCGTCCCGGAGGCGGGCTTGGCCCAGACCTGCGGATAGGTGGCGAGCGCCTGGATGTCCATCATGGCCTCGAAGGTGCCGGCGCCGGTGGAGCGGCGGTAGGCGGTGATCGCCTCGGCGGTGCGACCCGCCGCGATCAGGCGGTAGACCTCGCGGTGGGCCTCCTGGTCCAGCCGCGTCGAGGCGGCCCGGGCGCTGTCCGCGCTGACGCGGTCCGCCAGGGAGCCGCGGCGCGGTCTCCCCGCACGCCCGGAGGCGTCTGCGGCACCGGCGGCACCGTGGCCCCGGCCGGCGGACGATCGGCGCGCGAGCAGCCACGCGACACCACCGACCAGCACGGCCACCAGCACCACCAGCAACAGCGGAATGAGGTATTCCATGATGCCAGTCTAGGGCGAGAACCTCAGGGCGCGTCGACGGTCCAGACCCGGTGACCCGGCGCCACCCGTGACGGGTTCTGGGAGGTGAACAGCACCACGCCCGGGTAGTCCTGCAGCTCGGCCCGCAGCAGGCGGATCCCCTCCTCGTCCAGGTCGGTGTCGATCCCGTCCAGGACCAGCAGCGGCGGGTTCTCCAGCAGGGCACGGCCCAGCTTGAGCCGGGCCACCTGGGACCCGGTCAGCGGCTGGCCACCGTTCTTGATCCGGGTCTGCCCGCCCTTCGGGAGGTCCTGCAACACGCCCTCGAGCCCCACCCGGCCGAAGGCCTCGAGGGTCTGCTCGTCCGTGGCCTTCGGGTTGCGGTACGTGATGGCACGGGCCACGGTGCCCCGTTCCAGCGGCACGCGGACGGAGGCGTGGCCGAGCAGCTTGCGCCGCTGACGGCCCGGGGCGCGGGTGTAGTCGTAGCCGTCCACCACCATGTCCAGCTCGGGCGCCGGGGCCCCGGTCCCGGCGCCGGTGTTCTGCCCGGCCAGCAGGTTCAGCAGGACCGGCTGGATGCGGCCCGGGTCATGGGACTGGAGGTGGATCACGTCCCCCTCGCCGGCCTGGAGCATGGGCACGCGCTGGCCCTGCACCACCATCCGGCGGACCCTCAGGCCGTTGCGGCCGGTGCTGGAGCGGTCCCGCTCCACGTCCTTCCAGTTCGCCTCACGGTCCCTCTCGGCCTGCCGGAGCACCTCGGCCTGGGCCAGCAGGGGCGCCTGGATGCGGCGGGCCGCCTTGTAGTTCTGCCGGTACTCCACCACGCGGCCCAGGTCCCCCAGCGGGGTGGACATGACGCCCACCAGGGTCATGGCCGAGGCCACGCCCGCGGTGTCGATCAGCCCGAGGGTGCCGAGTACCACCACGGCCGCGGTGGCCAGCGAGGCCGCCGTGATGGCGGAGGCGCGGACGAGCCCGGTGATGCGGGCGCGGGACACGGCGGCGCTGACCACCTTCCCCGAGTCCCGGTCCAGGGCGTTGAGCTCACGGTTGATTCCGCCGGCCGCCTGGATGGACTCCCCGGCGCGGACGGTGTCCGCGATGCGGGCGGACATCCGACCACGACGGCGGCGCAGGTACCTCGCGCGCACGAAGGTCGCCTTGGCAAGGGGCGGCACGGCCAGTCCCAGCAGCACGATCGGGATCCCCACCGCGAGGCCCACCTGCCAGTTGGAGATCGCCAGCACCCCGAGCACCACGACGATCAGCGGCAGCGAGGTCATCAGCGGGACGATCCCCTGGGAGACCCAGTTGCGCACGGCCGTCAGGTCATTGGACGCGCGGGTGATGGTCACGCCGAGGGAGGCGTTGCCGGGGCCGGCCAGCGTGGTGCCGATCAGCTTCCGGCGCAACTCGTAGACGTAGTCCTGGCCGAGGTCCTCGCCCACCACACGCTCCCCCCAGCGGGCCCCGAAGATGGAGAACACGGCGAGCGCCAGGATGGACAGCTGCAACCAGGGGATGTAGGTGCCCGCCTCTGCCACGGCCGCCGGGTCCAGGGCGGAGCCGTCCGGGGCGGTCCCGGCGTTCAGCGCCGCGTTGACCTGAGCCGGCATCCCCAGCAGGGAGTCCACCGCGAAGGCCATGACCAGGGCCATGACGGCCTGGAAGATCCCGAGCAAGAACAGGATCACCAGCAGGTAGCGGCGCCGGCCGGCCCAGACGGTCGGCATCCGCTCCCCCGCGCCGGTGGCCTCGGCGGTGCCCTCGTCATCCACGTCCGTGGTGACGCCCAGGGCCTCGGGCTCCATAGCGTCGGGCTCCAGGGCGTCGGCCTGTTCCGAGGCGTCCGCCGACAGCCGGAACCGGTGCTGGGAGCCGGCCCGGCCGTCGTCGTGCCGCTGTGCTGTGGGGCGATCCGGGTTCAGGATGTCCTCCAGGGTGGGATGGATGGCCATGAGGGTGCCTCAGATTCAGTCTTTCAGAGCTCGGGCAGCAGGGCGGTGGAGACGCCGGCGTCCGTCAGCTCGTAGGTGTCGATGACCGGGACCCCGGCGCAGGCCAGGACCTGGTTCGCCTCGGCGGTGGCCAGCGGGGAGGACGTCAGCACGCCGGAGACCGCGGCCACGTCCAGCCCGGCCTCCTGCAGCTCGCGGACCCCGGCCACCGCGCCCAAGGCGTCGCCGGCGGCGAAGACCACGCGGTCCACCACGGACTGGAAGAGCGGATCGCGCAGCAGCCGGGCGGTCTCGCCCTGGTAGACGCCGTCCGCGATCTCCAGGACCACCACGTCCGTGTCCGTGTCCGCCATCGCGTCCACGAGGTTCACGGTCAGGGAGCGGACCTGCTCGAAGTCCAGCCTGAAGGTGGTGGGGTAGCCGAAGTCCGTGAAGTCCAGGACCTTGGCGGCGCCGCCGTCCACGTAGATCATCGGGTCGTTGCCGGCCCCGGTGCCGGTGGACTTGCCGGCGGAGACCGTCAGGCCGGCGTTGGTGAGGCCGTTGACCAGGGTGGCCATGGCGGTGGACTTGCCCGAGTTCATGGACGTGCCCAGCACGGCGATCACGGTCGGCCGTCCCGGCAGGGCGGCGGCCAGCTCCTGCTCGGCGGCGCCGATCGCCGGGACCGGGTTCAGGGAGTAGGGCGCGAAGCGGGAGAGGTTCACGATCCCGGAGGAGTCCGCCAGCAGGCCGAGCGGTTCGATCCGGGTGGGCTCGTCCATGTCGGCGTGCTGCTCGGTGACCATGCCGGCCACACCGCCCGCGGCCACCAGGTGGCAGGGTTCCAGGGAGTCCGGGACGTGGGCCAGGAATTGGTCGGCGGCGTAGCGGTGGCCGTAGGCCAGCATCACCAGGTGGCCCGGGAAGAGGATGGCCTTGCGGGACTCCGGGGTCTCGACGCGCTTGTGGTTGAGGATCTCGGTCACGCGGGCCACCACCACGTCCCCGGCCCGCGGGGTGACGGTGGGGCCGGTGGCCAGGTGGAAGGCGGAGCGGTCGGCCTCCAGGGCCGCGCCCACGAATCGAGTGGTGTAGGCGGCCTGGATGCGGATGGGCAGCTCGGCGCGCTGGTAGGTGGCGTCGGCGGTGTCGATGATCGTCATGGCGCTGGTCCGGTTCGTGATCTCGATGGTCATGGCGGGCCTCTCCCTGTGCTTCGGTGACCGTTCGGGGTGTTCCGCCGGCCTCAGGAACCATGGAACCAATGGCCCATGAGTGGTCCATGAGCCCGGAATGAGAGCGCTCTCATCTGGCCGGTTTTGCCCCTGAAAACAAGCCCTGACTTGGTCGGTTAGGACCTATGAGAGTTCCGTGAGCCTGACTGTGGCGTGCCTCACGATGCGCGCCTCGTCAGGCCTCCTGTGGGCTGCGGATGAGCCAGGCCAGGCCCAGGGCCAGCAGGCACAGGACGGCTGTCATGAGCACGGTCCCCGGCCAGCCGGCCCCGGCCAGGAACACGCCGCCAAGCCAGCCGAACAGGCTGGACCCCGCGTAGTAACCGAAGTTGTAGAGCGAGGCGGACTGGGCGCGGCCGGCCACGGCGGCGGCGCCCGCCCAGCCGGAGGCCACGGCGTGCGCCGCGAAGAAGCCCCCCGTGAAGACGACCACGGCGGGCAGCAGCACCCAGAGGGACGGGACCAGGGTCAGCAGCACCCCCGCGGTCATGGTGGCGGTGGAGGCCAGCAGCACCGGCTTGCGCCCGAAGCGCCCGGCCAGCCGGCCGGCCAGAGGCGAGGTCCAGGTGCCGGCCAGGTAGGCCACGAACACCAGGGACACCACGGAGAGCGGCAGGTGGAAGGGCTCCTCAGACAGATGGAAGCCGAGGAAGTTGTACATCGCCACGAAGCCGCCCATGAGCAGGAACCCCTGGGCGTAGGTGAGCAGCAGCGGCACCGAGCGGAGGTTGCCCGCCAGTGCCCGGACGGCCCCGCGCAGGGTGGTCCGGTGCGGGGTGAACCCGCGGGCCGCCGGGGCCAGCAGCAGGAAGGCCACGGCGCAGGCCGCGGAGACCACGGTGACGGTCAGGATGCCGGCCCGCCAGCCGAGGAACTCCCCCACGGGTGCGGCCAACAGGCGGCCGGTGAGCCCGCCGATCGTGGTGCCGGAGATGTAGGTGCCGGCCGCCAGCGCCGCGGAGACGGCGTTGACCTCCTCGTTGAGGTAGGCGAGCGCGAGGGCCGGCACCCCGCCCAGCGCGAATCCCTCGAGGAGGCGGAAGACCAGCACGGTGCCGAGGCCGGGCACCACCGCCGCCGCCAGGGAGAACAGGCAGGCGGCCAGGATGGCCCATCCCATGGCGCGCTTGCGCCCCAGGCGGTCACCGGCATAGGACCACGGGATCACGCCGAGGGCCAGCCCCAGGGTGGCCAGGGAGATCATCAGCGCGGCGTCCGAGGCGGGGATCCCGAGATCGCCGCTGATCAGCGGGAGCAGTCCCTGGGGTGAGTACAGCTGGGCGAAGGTCGCGACGCCGGCCAGGAACAGTCCCAGCAGCAGGCGGCGGTACCCGGGGGTGCCGGGCACGTGCCCCGCCCATTCCCTTCCGGATCCCGTGCTCACGGCCCAGACTCTATCCGTCTCGCCGTGGCTTCGGTCCCGCGTGTCGGACGGGTGCGGGCCACGCGCCGGGCCGACGGAGGGCTGTCCTAGGATGGTGGACCGTGACCACTCCAGTTGATCTCAGTCAGTCCTTCAAGGCCTATGACGTGCGTGGCATTGTCGGGGAGTCCATCACCGAGGAGTCCGTGCGGGCGGTGGGTGCCGGGTTCGTGGACGTGCTGGGCCTGGCCGGATCCCGGGTGCTGGTGGGCGGGGACATGCGCCCGTCCTCTCCGGCCTTCGCCCGGGCCTTCGCGGAAGGCGCGACCGCCCGGGGGGCGGACGTGGTGATGCTGGGCCTGGTCTCCACGGACCTGCTCTACTACGCCTGCGGGGTGGAACAGGCCGCCGGGGTGGTGTTCACCGCCTCCCACAACCCGGCCGGCTACAACGGCATGAAGATGGCCCAGGCCGGGGCGGTGCCGGTCTCCTCAGACACCGGGCTGTTCCAGATCCGGGACGTGGCCCAGCACTACCTGGACGCCGGGACGGTGCCCTCCGTGGAGGCCGTGGGCTCGGTGACCGAGCTGGACCTGCTGGCCGGCTATGCCGCCTACCTGCGTTCCCTGGTGGACCTGTCCGGGATCCGGCCGCTGAAGGTCGTGGTGGATGCCGGCAACGGGATGGCCGGGATGACCACCCCGGCCGTACTGGGCGACACCGTCCTGGCCGGACTGCCCCTTCACATCGTCCCGCTGTACTTCGAGCTGGACGGCACCTTCCCCAACCACCCGGCCAACCCCCTGGAGCCGGAGAACCTGGCCGACCTGCAGGCCGCCGTGGTGGCCCACGCCGCGGACATCGGGCTGGCCTTCGACGGCGACGCCGACCGCTGCTTCGTGATCGATGAGACCGGCACCCCGGTCTCACCCTCGGCCGTGACCGGGCTGGTGGCCCGCCGCGAGATCGCCCGCGCCCAGGCCGGGGACACCGTCAACGGCGCCGTGCAGGCCCCCGAACCGGAACCGGTCATCATCCACAACCTCATCACCTCCCGGGCCGTGCCGGAGCTGGTGGCCGCGGCCGGGGGCCGGGCCGTGAAGACCCGGGTGGGCCACTCCTTCATCAAGGCCGTGATGGCCTCCGAAGGCGCGGTCTTCGGTGGGGAGCACTCCGCGCACTACTACTTCCGGGACTTCTTCAACGCCGACACCGGCATGCTCGCCGCTATGCACGTGCTGGCCGCCCTGGGCACCCAGGATGGGCCGCTGTCCGAGCTGACCGCCGAGTACGACCCCTACACGGCCTCCGGAGAGATCAACTCCGAGGTGGCGGACAAGGCCGCCGCCGTGGACCGGGTCCTGGAGGTCTTCGCCTCCGGGTGGATCGAGGCCGGCCGCCTCGACGGCGGGACCGCGACGACCTGCGAACCCTGCCTGCACAACGAACAGCTGGCCGGCCTGGAGGTGACCGTGGACACCATGGACGGCACCACCGTGAGCGCCGCCGACGGCACCTGGTGGTTCAACCTGCGCCCCTCCAATACCGAACCCTTCCTCCGCTACAACGGCGAGGCCCACCACCCCGAGACCATGGCCACCATCCGCGACACCGTCCTGGGCCTGGTCCGCCAGACCGCCTGAGCCCGGTCGTTGCACTTTCAGGGCAGAAATCACTGGTGATTTCTGCCCTGAAAGTGATCAGGACGGGTCGGCGGCCGGGTCCGGGGTGCGGGTGACCCGGACCCGGCCCACCCGGTGCCCCTCCATGCCCAGGACCTCCAGGGTGGCCCCCTCGGTGTCGATCCGGTCCCCCGCCGCGGGGACGCGGCCCAAGCGGGCCATGACGAATCCGCCGACGGTCTCGTAGGAGCCGTCGTCCGGGAGCTCGACGCCCGTCTGCTGGACGAGTTCCTGCAGGATCAGCCCGCCGTCCACCTCCGCGTCCTGTCCCTGCCGCAAGGCCGAGTCCTCCGGTGCGAGGCCGTCGTCGAACTCGTCGTAGATGTCCCCGACGAGTTCCTCCAGCAGGTCCTCGAGGGTCACGATGCCGTCGGTCCCGCCGTACTCGTCGATCACCAGGGCGATCTGGTTGCCGCTGGACCGCATGCGGCCCAAGGCCTGCAGCACGTCCACCGTTCCGGGCAGCACGGTGATCTCCCGCGCGATGCCGGCCAGGGTGACGGAGTGGTCCGGGATGCGCAGCAGGTCGCGGATGTGGATGAAGCCCAGGACGTCATCCGTGTCCTCCCCCGTCACGGGATAGCGGGAGTTCGGCAGGGACGCCAGCTCGTGCAGGGCCTCGGCCACGGTGGTCTCACCGTCGAGGAAGTTCACCTCCGGGCGGGGACGCATGACCTCCACCACGGTGCGGTCGGCGGCATCGAACACGGACTGCAGCACGTGCCGGTCCGTGTCCTCCAGGGCCTCCGAGGTGGTGACCATGGAGCGGATCTCCTCGGCCGAGACCGCCTCCTGGTGGGCCTTCGGATCCCCTCCGAGGAGGCGGACCACCCCGTTCGTGGAGGCCGAGAGCAACCAGATGGCCGGTCTCATCAGGACGGCGAAGGCCCCCAGCGGCGGGGCGAGGACCTTGGTGAATCCCACGGCGTTCTGCATGGCGAGCCGCTTGGGCACCAGCTCGCCGAAGACCAGGGAGAGATAGGCGATCACCAGGGTCATGCCTACCAGCGCCAGGGTTCCGGCCGCCTGCTCGCCGATCCCCCACCCCACCAGGACGGGGGTGAGGTCCGGGGCGATGGTGGAGGCGCCGTAGGCCGAGGAGAAGAAGCCGGCCACGGTGACGCCGATCTGCACGGCGGAGAGGAAGAGGTTCGGGTTCCGGACCAGCGCCGCGGTCTTGGCGCCGCGCGGACCGCCGTCCGCGATCGCCTGGACCTGCGACTGCCGCAGGTTGACGATCGCCATCTCCGTGCCCGCGAAGACGCCTCCGATGAGCACGAAGACCAGCACCAGCGCGACGTTCAGCAGGGTATCGAGATCCATGGCTCCACGCTACCGGGCTGGACGCCGCGAGCCGTGACCGTCCACCGTCAGCCGTTCAGCCGTTCAGGGCCAGCACGAAGGGCAGCACGCCGCTGGCCCCCGCCTCCCGCAGCACCCGGCCAGCCTCCGTCAGGGTCCACCGGCTCTCCGCCCGGTCATCCAGCAGCAGCACCGGCCCGCGCCGGCCGGCCTCCCGTGCGGCGACCAGCTGGGCGGTCAGCTCCTCCGGGACGGCGAACCGCTGCCAGACCGCGCCCAGCCGGAATGCGCTGTTGCCGCCGGAGTCCCCGCGCGGACCGCCGTCCACGAGGTCCAGTGCCCCCAGGTACGGCAACTGCCCGATCCGGGCGATGCCCTCGGCGAAGGAGCCCACCAGTTGCGGCCGGGTCCGCGACGGCACGGACACCACGGCGATGGGCCGCTCCGCCCATTCCCAGGAGGCCAGGACCTGGACGGCCCCCTGCAGCAGGTCCTGGTCGATGGGGGCATCCTGCGGCCCGGACTCGGTGGCGGCGAAGAGGGTCCGCAGCCGACCGCCCCACCCGAGGTCGGTCAGCCGCGCCACGGCACGGCCCTCCAGCACCTGGGACTCCTCCGGGATCCGCCCCTTGAGCGGGACCCCCAGCCGGTCCATGCCGCTGGGCCAACTGCGCCGCGGTTCGATCTCCACGCCCACCCGGCCCAGGGCCTTCGAGGCATTGCCCTTGGCCGACTCGTCGATCGAGGTGGGGAACCACGGCCCGGCGCAGTGGTCACACCGTCCGCAGGGAGCGGCCTCGGGGTCGTCGAGCACCCGGGACAGGAACTCCATCCGGCAGCCGGACGTGTTCTCGTAGTCCAGCATCAGCTTCTCCTCGTCCACGCGGGCCTGTGCCACGCGCCCGTAGCGCTCCCCGTCATAGGTCCAGGGCTCGCCGGTGCGCTGCCATCCGCCCTGGGTGCGCTCCACGGCGCCGTCCACGGCCAGGACCTTGAGGAGCAGCTCCAGCGGCGTCCGCTTCAGGTCCACCCGGGTCTCGAGGGCGGGGACGGACAGCGGCTTGCCCGCTGCCTCCAGCTCGCCCAGCACGGCGCGGGCCCGGTGCTCGTCCGGCATGGAGGTGGTGGCGAAGTACCGCCAGATGTCCCGATCCTCGGGACCGGGCAGCAGGAGGACATCCGCATGGTCCGTGGCACGCCCCGCGCGGCCGACCTGCTGGTAGTAGGCCACCGGGGAGCTGGGGGCGCCGAAGTGGACCACGAAGCCCAGGTCCGGCTTGTCGAAGCCCATGCCGAGCGCGGAGGTGGCGATCAGGGCCTTCACCCGGTTCTCCTTCAACGCCTGCTCCAGTTCCGCCCGCTGCTCCGGGTCCGTGCGCCCGGTGTAGGACGCCACCTGGTGGCCGGCGTCCCGTAGCGCCCGCGCCGTGTCCTCGGCCGCCGAGACCGTCAGGGTGTAGACGATCCCGGATCCCGGCAGGTCCCCCAGGTGGGTCAGCAGCCACGCGAGCCGGCTGGCCGGGCTCGGCATGCGTAGCACGCCGAGCCGCAGGGAGGACCGGGCCAGTGGTCCCCGCAGGACGAAGACGTCCCCGCCGCCGTCCACCCCGAGCTGTTCGGCCACGTCCTGGACCACGCGCTCGTTGGCCGTGGCGGTGGTGGCCAGCACCGGGACGGAGTTGTTCCCGGTCGCAGGCAATTGGGCGATCAGGTCCCGGATACGCCGGTAGTCAGGGCGGAAGTCATGGCCCCAGTCCGAGATGCAGTGCGCCTCGTCCACCACCAGCAGGCCCGTCCGGCGGATCAGGTCTGGCAGCTGCACGTCCCGGAACTGCGGATTGTTCAGCCGCTCCGGGGAGACCAGCAGGACGTCCACGGAGTCCTCCGCCAGCCGCTCCCGGATCCGGTCCCAGTCGGTGGGGTTGGCGGAGTTGATGGCTTCGGCGCGCACCCCGGCCCGGGCCGCGGCGGCCACCTGGTCCCGCATCAGGGCCAGCAGCGGGGAGACGATGAGCGTGGGCCCCGCCCCCCGGGCCCGGAGCAGCAGGGACGCCACGAAGTACACGGCGGACTTGCCCCAGCCGGTGCGCTGGACCACCAGCGCGCGGCGACGATCAGCCACCAGGGCCTCGATCGCCTCGAACTGGCCGGGGTGGAAGTCCGCGTCCTCCTGGCCCACCAGCCGGCTCAGGATCTCCCGGGCCTCCGCCCGCAACCCGGCCCGGCCGGTCTCGGGGTCCGCCTGCGTCTCGTTGTGCATCATGGCGCCAGTATTCCAGCCGGCACGGACACCCCACGCGCCCGGTGGGCCGAATGGTGGAGGAGGCGGCCGTCGTCGGGCCCTGTGCAGGACCGGGCCGGCGGCCCGCCGCGCCGGACCGGGGGTCTGGGAGAATGGCGGGGTGAAGCTCAACGCGTTCGGCGATGTCTGCCTGCGCACCCTCATGCTCCTGGGTGCCCGCCCCGACCGTCAGATGACGGGCCGGGACATCGCGGACGCCGTCGGCACCCCCTACAACCACGTGAGCAAGGCCATCCTCGAGCTGAAGCGGCGCGGGGCCCTGGACGTGACCCGGGGACGCAACGGCGGCGCACGGATCACGGAGGCCGGGCTGGCCCTGTCCATCGGGCAGCTGCTGCGCGATCTCGACCCGCAGGCCGACATCGTGGACTGCACGGGGCAGGACTCCCCGACCGGGCGCGCCTGCCCACTGCTGGAGGGCTGCCGGCTGCGCCGCTCCCTGGCCCGGGCCCGCGAGGCCTTCTACGCCGAGCTGGACGGCACCACCGTGGCCGATCTCACCGGCCCAGGCCCCGGCCCGGTCCCCATGACCATGCTGCCGATGCCGCCGCTCCCCGCCCCCTGACGGGCCGATTTGCCGCCGACTTCTACACCGTGTAGAACTGAGATCATTAATCTTGCATACATGATGCAAGTATCGCCGTCGAAGGAGACGACCATGCTCTCGGACACCGCACGCCCCGTCATCGAGGCCACGCTTCCCGTGGTGGCAGCCCACCTGGACGAGATCACCCCGAGGTTCTACGCCCGCATGTTCGCGGCCCGCCCCGAGCTGCTGGACGGCATCTTCAGCCGCGCCAACCAGCGCAACGGCACGCAGCAGAAGGCGCTGGCCGGCTCCATCGCCGCCTTCGCGTCCCACCTCCTGCAGCACCCGGACACGCTGCCGGAGAAGGTCCTGTCCCGGATCGCCCACAAGCACACCTCGCTGGGCATCGTCGAGGAGCAGTACCCCATCGTCTACGAGCACCTCTTCGCCGCCATCGCGGAGGTGCTCGGCGATGCCGTGACCGAGGAGGTCGCCGCCGCATGGTCCGAGGTCTACTGGCTCATGGCGGACGCCCTGGTCAAGATCGAGAAGGGCCTCTACGCCCAGCAGGCCAATGACCGGGTCTGGACCCCGTGGCGGCTGGTGGCCAAAGAGGCAGCGGGACGCGGCAGCATCACCTTCCGCCTCGAGCCCGCCGACGAGACCCCCGCCAGCGCGGGCCGCCCCGGCCAGTACGTCTCCGTGCGCGTGAGGCTGCAGGACGGCCTGCGCCAGTGCCGTCAGTACTCCCTGTCCGGCGAGGCCACCTCCACCAGCACGCGCGTGTTCACCACCAAGCTGGACGAGGGCGGGGAGGTCTCCCCGCACCTGCACGCCCACCTCAACGTGGGGGACGTGATCGAGCTGTCCCATCCCTACGGGGACATCGAGCTCGACACCTCGGATGCCCCGATCGTGCTGGCGACCGCCGGCATCGGCTGCACCCCGAGCGCCTCGGTGCTGCACAACCTGGCCGCCTCCGCCTCGGAGCGGCAGGTCCTGGTGCTGCACGCCGAGCGGAGCGAGCAGGACTGGGCACTGAAGGAGCAGATGCGCGAGTCCCTGACCTCGTTGCCGAACGCCGACCTCACCCTGTGGCTCGAGGACACCGCCGGCGCCGCCGAGGAGCTGGCCCCGCGCGAGGGCTTCATGGACCTCGCCCACGTGGAGCTGCCGGCCAACGCCAAGGTCTACCTCTGCGGTCCGCTGCCCTTCATGCGGGCCGTCCGCTCCCAGGCCATCGCGGCCGGCATCCCGGCCACGGACATCCACTACGAGGTGTTCGGTCCGGACCTCTGGCTGGCCGCCTGAGCCGATGCGGCGCCCAGGCCCTCACGCCGCCGGGCACCGAAGCCGCACCGTCTCGCCGAGTCTTGGGGCCGGCGTCGGGAATCCCCCTTCCCGACGCCGGCCCCGAACCGTTAAACACGCACCGCCCGGTACCAGCTCGGTACCGGGCGGCGCGCTGAGCGCTCAGGGTCAGGCGTTGACGCGCTGCTTCAGGCCGTCCAGCTGGCCGGCGATCGAGGCGGGCAGGGAGGAGCCGAAGCGGGCGAACCACTCCTCGATGGAGGCCACCTCGGCCTTCCACTCCTCGGCGTCCACCGCCAGGGCGTCCTCGAGGTCGGCGTCAGAGAGGTCCAGGCCCGTCAGGTCCAGCGCCTCCGGGGTGGGGACGCGGCCGATCGGGGTCTCGGTGGCCTCGGCCGTGCCCTCGAGGCGCTCCACGACCCACTTGAGCACGCGGGAGTTCTCCCCGAAGCCGGGCCAGGCGAAGCCGCCGTCCCGGTTGCGGCGGAACCAGTTGACGAGGTAGATCCGCGGCAGCTTGGACTGGTCCACCTCACCGGAGACCTTGACCCAGTGCTCCAGGTAGTCGCCGGCGTCGTAGCCGATGAAGGGCAGCATGGCCATCGGGTCGCGGCGAACCACGCCCACGGCGCCCACGGCGGCGGCGGTGGTCTCGGAGGAGAGGGTGGCGCCCTTGAAGATGCCGTCCTCCCAGTCGAAGGACTCGGTCACCAGCGGGATGGTGGTCTTGCGGCGGCCACCGAAGAGGATCGCGTCCAGCTTGACCCCATTGGGCTCGTGGTACTCGTCCGCGAGCATCTCGGTCTGGTCGATCGGGGTGCAGAAGCGGGAGTTGGGGTGGGCCGCCGGTGTCTCGGACTCGGGGGTCCAGTCGTTGCCCCTCCAGTCCGTCAGGTGGGCCGGGACCTCGTCCGTCATGCCCTCCCACCACACGCCGCCGTCATCGGTGAGGGCCACGTTGGTGAAGATCGAGTTGCCCTTCGCGATCGCCTTCATGGCGTTCGGGTTGGTGGACCACCCGGTGCCGGGGGCCACGCCGAAGTAGCCGGACTCCGGGTTGACCACCCGGAATTCGCCGTCCTTGCCGGGGCGGATCCAGGTGATGTCATCGCCGAGGGTCTCGGCCTTCCAGCCCTCGATGGTCGGGTCGATCAGCGCGAGGTTGGTCTTGCCGCAGGCCGAGGGGAAGGCGCCGGAGATGGTGTAGGACTTGCCCTCGGGGTTGGTGAGCTTGAGGATCAGCATGTGCTCGGCCAGCCAGCCCTCGTCCCGGGCCATCACGGAGGCGATGCGCAGGGCGTAGCACTTCTTGCCCAGCAGCGCGTTGCCGCCGTAGCCGGAGCCGTAGGACCAGATGGAGCGCTCCTCGGGGAAGTGCACGATCCACTTGGTCTCGTTGCACGGCCAGGCCACATCGGTGTCCCCCTCCTCGAGCGGGGCGCCCACGGAGTGCAGGGCCGGGACGAAGAACGCCTCGGTCTCCTCCATCTTCTGCAGCACGTCCGTGCCGATGCGGGCCATGATGCGCATGGAGTTCACCACGTAGGCGGAGTCCGTGATCTCGACGCCGAACTTGGGATCGTCGGCGTCCAGGTGGCCCATGACGAAGGGGATGACGTACATGGTCCGTCCGTGCATGGATCCGGCGAAGGCATCCTTCAGGATCCCCTTCATCTCGGCCGGGTCCTTCCAGTTGTTGGTGAAGCCGGCGTCCTCCTCCTTCTCGGAGCAGATGAACGTCCGGTCCTCCACGCGGGCCACGTCGGCCGGGTCGGAGAAGGCGGCGTAGGAGTTCGGGACCTTGTCCTCGGCGAGCTTGACGAACGTTCCGGCCTGCACGAGTTCGCCGGCGAGCCGGTCGTACTCCTCCTGGGAGCCGTCCACCCAATACACGGAGTCCGGCTCCGTCAGCTCGGCGACCTCCTTCACCCAATCGAGCAGCTTGCCGTAGCGGGTCGGCGCTTCCGCCACGGCGCGATCTGCGAACGCGAGTGAGGAGTTGTTGGCCATGAGGGTTCCCTCCATTGGGTTGCGGGTGCATTCCGGTCAGGCACAGGGGAATGCGGCCGTGGCCGGCCGGCACCCCATTGTGCGTACACCGTCTCCGCTGGCCATTCTACCCATGGACATTTCGTGAATTTCTCGGTGACGTCACCTGACGGACACCCGCAGGGACCCCCGCGCACGACGCCGGCCACGCGCCCTCCACCCGCGGCTCACCTGCCGCCGGGGCTGGGAACGCCGGGGCGGAGCAAGATTTGGTGAACAGCGGGTGGACCGGTATAGTCTTTCAAGGCCGATCGCGGCCGATGCGCCCTTAGCTCAGCTGGATAGAGCGTCTGTCTACGGAACAGAAGGTCAGGGGTTCGAATCCCTTAGGGCGCACCACAGGCCGCCAGGCCACACTCACCCGGACTTCGGTCCGGGTTTTTTGTTGCCCGCCCCGGCTCGGATCCGTGCGAGGGCGAACAGCAGGAGCCCGGTCGCGGCCGCTGCGGTGAGGACGGTGGTGCCGGCCGCGAGCTGCAGGACCACGCCGGCAAGGCCTGCCATCACGGCCTGGGAGGCACGCCTCACGGAAGCGGTGGCTACCGGCATCCGGCCGCGTTCACCGACTGTCAGGAGCCAGGCGACGCCCGCGGTGAACCCGGCGGCCAGTCCGAGCCAGAGCGGCCGGGTGAGCCACCACCCCGCGCTGGACGGCTCGGGCAGCGCGATCCCGGTGCCCATCGCCAGGAGAGCGGTGACCCCTGCAGCGGCCAGCAACACCGGCATGTGCCAGAGGTAGATCGTCATGGCGCGTGCCGTGACGAAGCCCGTGAACGCCGCGGCCGCCCGGCGCTGGCTGAGGCCGGCGAGACGGTGCCGGCCGAGTGAGAGCAGCGAGGTCTGCGCCACGCCCACGAGCAGCAGGGCGACCGTGGGCGGATTGAGGTTCTCGACGAGGTCGGGCGAGTAGACCCCCGCGGCGACGAGTCCGGCCAGCAGGGCCACAGCAGTCAGTGCGGTCAGCACGCGCGTCCGGCGGTGCAGCGCATCGAGGCGACCGTCGGCGAGGAGGAATCCCAGTTGCTGCAGGGCCAACCAGACGAAGCCGAGGTTGAGGAGGCCGATCGCCTCGATGCCGGAGACGGCGCTCATCACCTCGACCACCACCGCGGCGGCCGCGAGGCCCAAGAGGCTGCGCAGCGGCGCACGCTCATGCGCGGCGAGCAGGATGGGCAGCAGGGCCTGGCAGAGCAGGAACACCCCCAGGAACCAGAGCGGCTGGCTGTACCGGAAGCCGGCGATCTGCACCAGCTCCGCAGGAACGCCGGAGACCGCAAGGGCCGCCAGCCCGACGCCGACGGCGGCGATCGAGAGCACGGCCGGAAGCAGGAGCCGGTGCACGCGGCCGGCAACGAAGCCGACGGCGGTGCCGCCGCGCTGGCGGAGCCGCCGGTACGCGATCGAGCCGGCGAATCCGCCGATCACGAAGAACACCGGCATGACCTGCGCCGCCCAGGTCAGCGGCGCGAACCATGCTGCCCCCTCGGCGGCGTTCTCGAACACAGGCCCCGGCTCCCCGACCGTGACACCGACCATCAGCGCGTGCAACAGCACCACCACGGCCACGCACAGCGCGCGGACCAGATCGATGCCGGGGTCACGGACCGTTCCCCCGCCCGGTTCGTCAGGGCGCCGCAGGGCGCGGGGCCGTCCGGTGTGGGCGGGTGGGTGCACGATGACCATGGAGTCCTCCTGGGTGGGTTCCCGAGGAGGCTAAGGACCCCGTTACATCCGGCACATCACCCTCACGCGCGGTTCCCACCCCTACCGGGGAGTGAGACCGGGAGCCAGTCCCTCGTCCGGACGCGAACGGTTCATTGAATAGTCCCACCGTTGTGGTCCACAACAGACTGTCCTAGCATGACGACATCGCTCAGATGTGAGATGCATCACGCCACGGGATCCCCGGGCGCGCGAGCGATCACCTGCGAAAGGACATCACCGTGAAGCACCGTCGTCATGTCTCCACCGTGCACCGAAGGCGTTCCCGCCCCAG
Source organism: Citricoccus sp. I39-566 (assembly GCF_031432995.1). Taxonomy (GTDB): domain Bacteria; phylum Actinomycetota; class Actinomycetes; order Actinomycetales; family Micrococcaceae; genus Citricoccus; species Citricoccus nitrophenolicus_A. The sequence goes on along the minus strand of NZ_CP133842.1, from coordinate 1,251,515 downwards.
GGTGCTGGCCGGCGTCGCCGCCCTGGCCCTGACGCTCACCGGCGCTGCCCCGGCCCTGGCGTCCGGGACGCCCGGGGCCACCGGCGGCCCCGCCGCCCCCACCGACTGTGCCGACCTGACCGGTTTCGCGTTCGAGTCCACGGTGATCACCGCGGCCGAGACCGTCCCGGCCGGGGAGCTGATCAACCGAGGCGTGCCCATCGGCGAGCACTGCCTCGTCACGGGCCACATGAACGAGCGGACCTCCGAGGTCGACGGCGAGACGTATGCCATCGGCTTCGAGATGCGCCTACCCTCCGAGTGGAGCGGGCAGTACCTCTACCAGGCCAACGGCGGCATGGACGGCACGGTGGTCACCGCAACCGGTGGGGTCGGCGGCGGCGAGAGCGGGCTGCAGATGGGCATGGCCGTCATCAGCTCCGACGCCGGGCACACCGGCAGCCAGAACCCGACCTTCGGACTGGACCAGCAGGCCCGGCTCGACTACGGATACCAGGCCGTGGGCACCCTGACCCCCATGGCGAAGGCGCTGGTCACGGAACGCTACGGGAAGGGCCCGGAGTTCTCCTACATGACCGGTGGATCCAACGGCGGCCGGCACACCATGGTGGCCGCCTCCCGCTACGCGGAGGACTACGACGGGTTCCTGGCCCTGGCGCCGGGCTTCAACCTGCCCCAGGCCGCCACCGCCCAGCTCTGGGGTGCGCAGCAGTGGGACTCCGTGGCCACCAGCGAGGACCTGAACACGGCCCTGACCACCGAGGAGCGGTCCGTGCTGGCCACGGCCATCCTGGAGCAGTGTGACGGACTGGACGGCCTGGAGGACGGCATGGTCCAGGACAGCGCGGGATGCCAGGAGGCCTTCTCGGTGGCGGAACACGTGCCCACCTGCGAGGCCGAGAGGGACGGCACCTGCCTGAGCGAGGACCAGAAGGGCGTGGTGACGAAGGTCTTCGCCGGAGCCACCACCTCCGACGGCGAGGGACTCTACAGCTCCTTCCCCTACGATCCCGGGCTGGTCAGCGGCGGCTGGGGCTTCTGGAAGTTCGGCGCCCCCATCGCGTTGGACTCCACGGCCGTCGGGTACGTCTTCTCCTCCCCGCCGTATGCCCCGGCCCTGAACGCGCTGCGGGACTTCGTGCTGGACCTGGACATCGACGAGGCGAACGAGTCCATCTACGCCACCTCGGGCGACTACACCGAGAGCGCCATGGACTTCATGACCCCGCCGGATCTGGAGTACCGGGACCTCAAGGCCACCGGCGGCAAGATGATGGTGATCCACGGGGCCTCGGACGGGGTGTTCTCCATGGAGGACACCGCGGCCTGGTACGAGGACCTCGAGGCGGCCCACGGCGGCGACGCCTCGGATTTCGTGCAGTTCTACGAGGTCCCCGGCATGGACCACGTGTCCGGTGGCCCGGCCACGGACCAGCACGATTCCCTGGCCGCCCTGGTGGACTGGGTGGAGGCCGGCGAGCAGCCGGACCGCCTGGAGGCCTGGGTCAACCCAGACAACGCCGCCCTGCCCGCGGACTGGTCCACGGACCGCAGCCGCCCGCTGTGCGCCTACCCGGAGGTGGCCGTCTACGCCGAGGGCGACCCGGAGGACGCCGCCAGCTTCGAGTGCCTGCAGGCCGAGGAGCCGGCCGACTTCACGGACAACACGGACCCGGAGACCTGGTACTACCAGCCGGTGCGCTGGATGCAGGTGACCGGGGTGTCCACCGGCTACGTGGACGGCAGCTACGGCACCCACCGGAACATCACGCGCGGCGAGTCGCTGGCGTTCCTGTACCGGTACTCGGGGGAGGAGCCCGTCGAGGACGGCGCCACCTTCTCGGACGTGCCCGCGGGTCACTCCTTCTACGAGGCGATCTCCTGGGCGGAGGCCATGGAGATCACCCAGGGCTATGCGGACGGCACCTTCCGGCCGGGCCATCAGGTGACGCGCGGCGAGTTCGCCTCCTTCCTCTACCGCGCGGCGGCACCGGAACCGGCGGAGGGCACCGAGCCCACCTTCCCGGACGTGCCGGAGGGCAGCACCCACCACGAGGCCATCACCTGGCTCGCGGCCGAGGAGCTGGTGGTCGGCTACGGCAACGGCGAGTTCCGTCCGGAGAGGCCGATCAACCGCGCCGAGGTGGCCAAGGTGCTCTTCGGGTTCGATCAGCTCGTCACGGACTGACCAGTTGCACACGGATCCTGCCGAGCCACAGTGATCATCACTGTGGCTCGGCAGGAACACTGTGGTGCCGCGCGAGACAGGAACGGGCGATTCACACAGAATGGTGCCCATGTCCACCGAAGACCCCGGCAGCCCCGGCAGCCCCGGCGACCTTGACGATTGTCAGGACGTCGAGTCCCCCGTCCCGCCCGCGGAATCCCCGCCCCCGGCACACGACCGCGGCAGCACCCGCTCGAAGCTGAGGGCGGCGCTGGATGCCGTGGGCCACCCCTTCGGCTTCGGGTTCGTCCTGACCCTCGGCGGACTGGCCGCGATCCTGCTCGGGGCGGCCCTGACCTCCCTGAGCACGGTGCTGGTGTACATCGTGCTGGCCCTGTTCCTCGCCCTCGCCCTCGACCCGGCGGTCCGGGCCCTGGAGCGCAGGGGCCTCGCCCGACCCTGGGGCATCACCATCACCCTGCTGACCTTCCTGCTCGCCATCGCCGGCGTGCTCTGGCTGATCGTGCCCACGGTGGTGCGGCAGGTCGCCCACTTCGTCCAGGGCATCCCCGGCATGGTGGACGACTTCATGGACTCCACGTTCTTCGCCCGGCTGGAGTCCTCCTTCGGGGAGGGTCTGAGCACCCTCACCACCCAGATCGAGGGCTTCCTCACCGACCCGAACAGCCTGGCCACGATCGGCGGCGGGGCCGTCCAGGCCGGCGTGGGGATCGCCAACGGTCTCTCCGGGGCCCTGATCATCCTCGTGCTCGCCCTGTACTTCCTGGCCTCGTTGAGGTCGATGAAGCGCGCCCTCTACCGCCTGGCGCCGGCACGGCATCGGCCCGGGGTCGAGGACCTGACCGAGGAGATCACCCAGTCCGTGGGCGCCTACCTTGCGGGCATGGCGGTCCTCGCCCTGTTCAACGCCGTGGTGGTCTTCATCCTCCACCTGGTCCTCGGGCTGGCCTTCCCGGCCCTCATGGCCGTCACCGCCTTCTGCATCACCATCATCCCGCTCGTGGGAACGGTCCTGTTCTGGGTGATCGGCAGCTTCTTCGCCGTCTTCGTGGACCCGGTGTCCGCACTCGTCTTCGCGATCGCGTACCTGGTCTACATGCAGGTGGAGGCCTACCTGCTGACGCCTCGGGTGATGAGCCGGGCCATCTCCATCCCCGGCGCCCTCGTGGTGATCGGCGCGCTGGTGGGCGGCACGCTGCTCGGGCTGATCGGCGCCCTCATCGCCATCCCGGTGACCGCCGCGGTCCTGCTGATCATCCGCCGGGTGGTCGTGCCCCGGCAGGACGCCAAGACCTGAGCCGGAGCGGCTAGGGGCGGGGCACCGTGAAGTGCGTCATCCGCGCGTCCCTGCCGTCCAGCGCGGCCCATTCACCCGGGATCCGGAAGACCTGCAGGCCCAGGGTGGGGTAGCGCTCGGCCATGCTCACCACCGCCTCCTCGTCCGAGTCCACGGAGGCGATCCGCATCCCGAGGTCCTGGACCCACGGCATGTGCCCGACCACCATCAGGGTGCGCACGCGCTCCTCGGTCTCGTTGATGACGGCGAGGGCGCGGGCCGCGTCGGCGTCGTAGAGCCGCGAGTCGAGATAGGGCGTGGGGGCCTGCTCCCCGAGCTCGCTGCACACCCAGGTGCAGGTCTGGCGCGTGCGCACGGCATCCGAGCACAGGATCATGTCCGGGACGATCCCGTGCTCCACCAGCCATCGCCCGGCCTCCGGGGCCTCCCGGTTGCCGCGTGAGCCCAGCGGCCGGTCATGGTCCGGCACCCCTGGGGGCCAGTCCGACTTGGCGTGACGCAAGACGATCAGCGTCTTGTCACCGGAGGTGTCGGGGCGTGCGGAGGGGACGACGTCGGCAGGCATGGTCCCAGCGTACGTCGCCATTCCAGCCCCGTCGGGGGCGGCGCGGCGGGGGCGGCGTCTCCGAGTCCGGCCGTGGCCCCTCAGCCGGTGGTGAAGGCGCTGAGACCGGTGAGGGTACGGCCGATGGTGAGCTGGTGGACCTCGTCGGTGCCCTCGTAGGTGCGCACGGACTCGAGGTTGTTGGCGTGGCGCAGCGGGGAGTGCTCCAGGGTGATGCCGTTGCCGCCGAGCATCTGGCGGGAATCGCGGGCGATGCCGATCGCCACCCGGCAGTTGTCGAGCTTGCCGGTGGAGATCATCGCCGGGGTCAGCTTCGTGGGGTCGGCATCCTTGGTGCGGCCGATCTGGTGGGCCAGCAGGTAGCCCTTGTTGATGGCCACCGCCATGTCCGCCAGCTTGGCCTGGGTCAGCTGGAAACCGCCCAGGGGGGTACCGAACTGGGTGCGGGTCGCCGAGTAGTCCAGCACCGCGTTGAAGGAGTCGCGGGCTGCGCCCATCACGCCCCAGATGATCCCGTAGCGGGCCTCGTTCAGGCAGGCGAACGGGCCTTTGAGCCCGATCGCCGAATCCGACGGCAGGATCGCCGAGGCCGGCAGTCGCACCTCGTCCAGCGTGATCTCGCACTGCACCGAGGCCCGCATCGACAGCTTCTGCCGGATCGGGGTCGCGGTGAAGCCGGGGGTATCGGTGGGGACCACGAAGCCACGGATCCCGCGGCCGCCGCCGTGTTCTGCGGTCTGGGCCCAGATGATCGCGACGTCGGCCAGGTTCGCCAGCCCGATCCACCGCTTGGAGCCGTTGAGGATCCAGTCCCCGTGGGCGCCCTGCCGGGCGTAGGTCAGCATCGAGGCCGGGTCGGAGCCGGCGGTGGGTTCGGTCAGCCCGAAGCAGCCGACGGCTTCGCCCTTCGCCATCCGCGGCAGCCACTCGTTCTTCTGCTCCTCGGAGCCGTGCCGGTGGATCGCGGACATCGCCAGGGAGCCCTGCACGGAGACGAAGGTCCGCAGCCCGGAGTCCCCGGCCTCCAGCTCCTGGGCGGCCAGTCCGTACTCCACGGCCGTCCGGCCCGGGCAGCCGTACCCCTCCAGGTGCATGCCCAGCACCCCGAGCCGGCCCAGCTCGGGGATGATCTCGGTGGGGAACACCGCCTCGTCGTACCAGTCGGCGATGTCCGGCCGGATCACCTCGTCCACGAACCGGCGCACCTGGAGGGCCAGCTCCTTCTCACCGGAGCTGAACAGCGAGTCGAGGCCCGTCAGGTCCACCGGACCCAGGAACGAACCGTCCTGACCTGCGCGCTCGGCCTGTAACATGGCGTCAGATGCTGTATTCGGGTGCCGCCCAGACGACCACCTCGGGGTGCTCGTAGAACCGGTAGCCCTGGCCGCGCACCGTCCGGACGGTCCCGGAGAGCCGGCCCAGCTTGGAGCGCAGCCGGCGGATGTGGACATCGATGGTGCGCTCGTTCGGCACCTCGTCGGAGTTCTTCCACAGGGACTCGAGCAGCTCGTCGCGGCCCACGGTGCGGCCCCCGTTCTCCACGAGGTAGTTCAGCAGCTCGAACTCCTTGTACGTGAGGTTCAGCCCCTCGCCGTCCAGCTGGACCTCACGGCGAGCCAGGTCGATCAGGACGCCGGGCTGACGGGTCGAGACCGGCGCGGGGGCCCGCAGCAGGTCCGGGCGGGTGCCCTGCTGGATGGTCGGATCGCCGAGGACCTGGCGGACCACCTCGAGGTCCGAGCCGGGGGCGCCGGCCGGGGCGATGGCCACGGCGGCGGCGGACTGGGAGCCGGGGACCAGGGATTCCACGTAGTGGCGCAGCTCGTTGGCCAGCCGCGTCAGGGACGTCCCGGCGGCAGAGGCCGCGGACTCGTCCATGCCCACGTAGATCACGAAGCCGCGGGCCTCGGTCTCGGTGGACACGGCCTGTGGGCCGGGAATGCCGTTGGGGGCCAGCACCGGCATCGGCGCGGTCTGGGGGCCGAGCTGCATCGACTCCTCCTCCACGGCATCGCCCTGGACCGGGTGGAGCTGCCGCTCGGCAGGCTGCCCATAGGTACCGCCCTGCTCGCGGTAGCTGCGGACCCGTGCCGCGCGGCGCTGGGCGTTGCGGACCGAGATGTGGACGTATCCCTGGGGACTGGTGGTCATAGTGATGAATCCTTGCGTCAGTGTCCTGTCCGGAGCGAGGGTGGCGGGTCTGGCCGGATCGCGGCCTTTCCCGCTACAGACACCCCGGACGGGAGCCGGCTCGGCCGTACCGTCGGCACCATCGCCGGCCGGTCGCCGTTCCCGAGGGAACCTCCGAGTCGCGGTCGTTCATATGACAACGATCAGACGTCACATTCGTTTCTTGCAAGTAACAATGGGACCTGCGTCTCACCATGCGAGACAAATCTTGCTTTTCGTGATGAAGGTCACGGTCTTCCCGGAGTTCTGAAGCGACTATTCCGGGACTTGGGGGCAAGCTACTGCCAACCCGGACGCCGTGCACGTTTGTGACGGACGGGGATGGCGGCCGGCCGGTGTTACTCCGCCAGGCCGTACAGCCGGTCTCCGGCATCGCCGAGTCCCGGCACGATGTAGGACTGCTCGTCCAGGCGCTCGTCGATGGCCGCCAGGTAGATGTCCACCTCCACGTCCGCCAGCTCCTTCTCCAGGCGGGCGATGCCCTCCGGGGCCCCGAGCAGGCAGATGCAGGTGACGCGGCGCGCGTTGCGGGCGTACATGAACCGGACGGCCTCGGCCAGGGTGCCACCCGTGGCCAGCATGGGGTCCAGGAGGAACACGTGCCGGTCCGTCAGGTCGGCCGGCAGGCGCTCGGCATAGGTGACGATGTCCAGGGTCTCCTCGTTGCGGGCCATGCCCAGGAATCCGACCTCGGCGCTCGGGGCCATCCGGACCATCCCCTCGAGCATGCCGAGCCCCGCCCGCAGGATGGGGACCACGAGTGGTGTCGGCTTGGCCAGCCCCACCCCGGTCATCGGCGCCACCGGGGTCTCGATCTGCACCGGCTCGACCTTCACGTCCCGGGTGGCCTCGTAGGCCAGCAGCATGACGAGCTCCTCCGTCAGCTGCCGGAAGATCATCGACGGCGTCTGCCTCTTGCGGAGGACGGTCAGTTTGTGGCCGACGAGCGGGTGTTCAACGAGCTGTACGCGCATGCCCCCAACCCTACCGGCCGGCGCCGGCGGCGACGGGGGGAGGCTGAGAGAATGGGACGTCCCACTCCCCCGTCCGGCCCGACCCGAAGGAGCCGCGTGCCTGTGCGCCAACACGCCAGAAACGCCCCGCCCACAGCCGTCCCCGGCAGTCAGGCCCCCACCGTGCTGCTGATCGGCCTGCTGGCGCTGCTCTCCGCCGTCTCCCCGCTGGCCACGGACATGTACCTGCCCGCCTTCCCGGACATCGCCGGCGATCTGGGCACCACCGCCTCGGGCGTGCAACTGACGCTGACCTCCTTCATGCTCGGGCTTGCGGCCGGCCAGCTCGTGATCGGCCCCCTGTCCGATTCCACCGGCCGGCGCGGCCCCCTGCTGATCGGCACGGTCGCCTGTCTGCTGGCGGGCATCGCCTGCGCGCTGGCGCCCACCGTCACCGTCCTGGTGATCGCCAGGTTCCTCCAGGGCTTCACCGGGGCGGCCGGCGTCGTGCTCTCCCGCGCCATCATCACGGACACCACCCGGGGGCCGGCCACCGCGCAGCTCTTGAGCCTGATGATGGTGATCGGCGGCATCATGCCGGTGCTCGCCCCGCTCGGCGGCGGCCTGATCCTGGAGGTGGCGGACTGGCGCGGGGTCTTCTGGGTGATCACGGCGCTCGTGGCCGTCATGGTGATCGGCGTGGCCACCTCCGTCCGCGAGACGTTGCCACCGGAGCGCCGGCACGCCGGCGGGCTGCGGACCCTGCTCGGCCACACCGGGGCCGTGGTGCGCGACCGCGGATACGTCTCCGCCGCCCTGGTCTTCGCCCTCGGCTTCGGCGCCCTGTTCTCATACGTCTCCGCCTCCCCCTTCGTGCTGCAGAACGTGGTGGGCCTGAGCACCCTGGAGTACTCGCTCGTGTTCGGCGTGAACTCCGTGGGCATCATGGCCACCGGCGCCCTGAACATCCGGCTCGTCGGCCGGTTCCCCGTCCGCCGCATCCTCGCCGTGGGGGTGGCCGTGATGCTGGCCGCCGCCATCGGGTTGTTCGCCTCCGTCCTGCTGGGCACCCCCGCCGTGCCCACCCTGGTCTCCATGTTCCTGCTGACCTCCTCCATGGGCCTGGTCCTGGGCAACGGCTCCGCGCTGGCCATGCGGGCGGTCCCGACGTCGGCCGGGACCGCCTCCGCGTTCATGGGCGCCTTCCAATTCCTGCTGGGAGCCGCCGTGGCACCGCTCGTGGGCCTGGGCGGGGAGCACGATCCACTGCCGATGGCGGCGTTCGTGCTGGGCTCCGCCGTCCTGTCGGCAGCGTGCTTCCTCGCGGTCCCGCGCGATGACACCGCCACCCCCGACTCCGCCTCCGGCAACGGCTAGGCTCGGCGACCATGACCTCTGAGCGCGATCCAAGGCTGGAGTGGATGGGCCTGGCTCTGGACCAGGCCCGAGCGGCGCTGGAGACGGCCGACGTGCCGATCGGGGCCGTCGTCGTGGGCCCGGACGGGACCGTCCTCGGGACCGGGCGCAACGAGCGGGAGGCCACCGGCGATCCGACCGCCCACGCCGAGGTACTGGCCCTGCGGCAGGCGGCCTCCGCGCGGCGGGACGCCGGGGATGCCGATGGGTGGCGGCTGGCCGACTGCACGCTCGTGGCGACCCTGGAGCCGTGCGCCATGTGCGCGGGGGCGCTGGTGCTGGCCCGGATCCCGCGGCTGGTCTTCGGGGCCTGGGATCCCAAGGCGGGGGCCTGCGGCTCCGTGTTCGACGTGGTGCGCGAACCCCGGCTGAACCACTGGGTGGAGGTGTTCGGCGGGGTGCGGCAGGCCGAGTGCGCCGGGCTGCTGACCGAGTTCTTCCGGGGGCACCGGCGCTGACGGCGGCCGGTTTGGGCTGCCTTCGGCCGCTCCGGTACAGTAGTCCAGTCTGGTGACGTGTCCGAGCGGCCGAAGGTGCAACACTCGAAATGTTGTGTAGGGCAACCTACCGTGGGTTCAAATCCCACCGTCACCGCCAACAGAGAAGGCCCCCGCGGCCCGGGATTCCCGGGCTCCGGGGGCCTTCGCGCATCCTGGCCGGCGCCACGGTGCCACCGCCCCTCGGCCGGGGCGGAACAAACCGGCGGCCCGCGGTGCTATGCCAGTGGTGCATGCGGCAGTCGACCCCCGAAAGGCAGTGCAGATGACCGAAGCGTCCGAGACCATCCCGACCGAGGCGACCGGGCCGGCATCGTCCCTGCCGTCCGCTGCCCCCACGGCGGCCGAGGTCAAGCGGTGGCGCGAGGACTTCCCGCTGCTGTCCGCCGAGGTCAACGGCCACCCGCTGGCCTACCTGGACTCGGGTGCCACCTCGCAGAAGCCGCGCGCCGTGCTGGATGCCGAGCGGAACTACTACGAGGGCCTCAACGCCGCCGTGCACCGCGGCGCCCACACGCTGGCCGCGGAGGCCACCCTCCTGTTCGAGGACGCCCGCGCCACCGTGGCGGACTTCGTGGGCGCCGAGGAGGACGAGATCGTCTGGACCTCCAACGCCACCGAGGCGCTGAACCTCGTGGCCTATGCCTTCTCGAACGCGACCGTCGGCCGCGGCGGAGCGGGGGCCGAGCGGTTCCGGCTGGGCGCCGGCGACGAGATCGTGGTGACCGAGATGGAGCACCACGCCAACCTCATCCCCTGGCAGGAGCTGGCCTTCCGCACCGGCGCCACCCTGCGGTACATCCCGGTCGGTGACGACGGCGCCCTGGACCTGGACGCGGCCGACTCGGTGATCACCGAGCGCACCCGGCTGCTCGCCTTCACGCATGTCTCGAACGTCCTGGGCCTGGTCAACCCGGTGGAGGAGCTGGTGTCCCGGGCCCGCGCCGTCGGCGCCCTCGTGGTCCTGGACGCCTGCCAGTCCGTGCCGCACCTGCCCGTGGACATGAAGGCTCTGGACGTGGACTTCGCCGCGTTCTCCGGTCACAAGATGCTCGCACCCACCGGCATCGGGGCGCTCTACGGCCGCCGCGAGCTGCTGGCCGCGATGCCCCCGTTCCTCACCGGCGGATCCATGATCACCACCGTCACCATGGAGTCCGCCGAGTTCCTGCCGCCGCCGCAGCGCTTCGAGGCCGGCACCCAGCGCGTCTCCCAGGCCATCGCCCTGGCCGAGGCCGTGAGATACCTGCAGGGCATCGGCATGGACCGCATCGCGGCCCATGAGGACGAGCTCGGGAAGCGCCTGCTGGACGGACTCGGCCGGATCCCCGGGGTGCGGATCCTCGGCGGCCAGGCCGCCGGCCCGCGGGTGGGCGCGGCCAGCTTCGACCTGCCCGGGGTGCACGCGCACGACGTCGGCCAGTTCCTGGACGATCAGGGCATCGCCGTGCGCGTGGGTCACCATTGCGCCCAGCCGCTGCACCGCCGCCTCGGGGTCACGGCCTCCACCCGGGCCAGCACCTACCTGTACAACACCACTGAGGATGTGGACCGCTTCCTGGCCGGGGTGGCCCAGACCGCCGAGTTCTTCGGGGTGAACGCATGAGCTCCTCCGATCTGCAGAACCTGTACCAGCAGGTCATCCTCGACTACTCGAAGAACCCGTACGGGGTGGGCCTGCTGGGCGATGCCGCCGGGTCCTCGCACCAGCTCAACCCGACCTGCGGGGACGAGATCACCCTGGAGGTGCACCTGGACGGGGACACCGTCACGCGCCTCCGCTGGGAGGGGCACGGCTGCGCCATCTCCCAGGCCTCCGCCTCCCTCCTGACCGAGCTCGCCGAGGGGCTCACGGTGTCTGACCTGAAGGTGAGGATCGACGCCTTCCGCACCGCGATGCAGTCTCGCGGAAAGATCGCCCCGGACGAGGAGCTCCTCGGCGACGCGGTCGCCCTGGGCGGGGTCTCGAGGTACGTGGCCCGCGTGAAGTGCGCGATGCTCGGCTGGGTCGCCGCCGAGCACGCACTCACCATGGCCGAGACCCGCGGCTGACCCTCTCCGCGCCCTCTGCTTCGCCCGCCCCGTGTGGTGGTGTCAGTTCTTGCGGTAGTTCTCCCGGGCGAAGGAGGAGTAGGGCGCCGGCTCCACGGTGGCCCGGATATGCACCTGCCGGTGCTCCTCCACGGAGGGTTTGGCCGAGGGGGTCTCCTCTCCCCACACCACGGTGACCTCCGTGCCGGGCTCGGCGAAGTCGGCGTCCACGCTGGCCAGTGAGACGAAGGCCTGCTCGTTGGTGAGGTAGCCGGCGTCGTGTGAGATGCCCGCGTCACGGCCGTCCACCAGCACGCGGTCCACCTGGTACTGGCCATAGCGGGCCTTGGGGAAGTCGATGTACTTGGCGGGCACGCCGGGTTCGAACTGGGTCCGGATGGCGGCGGCCACGTCCTCCGGCTTCCAGACGAGGGTGACCTTCTGGCGCTGCGGCGCCGCGGCAAGCCGCTCGAGGGCCGCCCTGCCGATGAACTCGTGGTCGAAGGAGACGCTGCGGCCGTACCCGAGGTCGTAGGGGGTCAGGTAGTAGTCCTCGACGGTGTCCGAGGCCAGCGAACCGGCCAGGGAACCGGCCCGGGCGGCCGGGAGCCAGTCGCGGTAGGCCTCGGTGCCCTCACCGCTGAAGATCGCCGGGAAGGGCGAGGGGACCCAGGCCGATTCGAGGTTCGAGGAGGAGTACGCCTTCGAGCCGACCTGCACCAGATCCAGGCCCTCGCCGGCGGCCAGCAGGGCGTTCCGGACCCGCTCGCCCTCGCCCCAGGGCCCGAAGAGCTCGAAGCCCGGCTGTCCAGCCATGCCGTGGCGCAGCGACCGGACCTGCAGCCCGTCGATCTCGAAGGTGGCCATGCCGAAGAAACGCGTCTCGGGGACGGCGGCGCCGGTCGCCCTCTCCATCAGCTCCAGGGCGCGGGGACCCTGAACCTCGAAGCGGTACTGCTTCGGGTCCCCCGGGCGGACGGCGGAGCTGGCGTCCCGCTCGAAGGAGACGTCGTAGTCGCCGTTCTCCCCGTGGTACTGCACCCAGTCCAGCACCATGTGCCAGCCGACCAGGTCGAAGGACCCCTCCTCGAGGTAGAACAGGATGGCGTCGCCGATGAGGTAGCCCTCGTGGTTGACCGCGATGAACTGCTTGGCCTTGTTGGGGGCGAACTTTGCGAAGCTGTTGACGCCCACGTCCGAGAGCAGCCTCAGCGCATCCGGGCCGGTGATGAACAGGTCGGTCATGTGATGGGACTGGTCCAGCAGCGCCACGGAGTTCCGCCAGGACCGCTGCTCGGAACGCCAGTTCGTGAACTCAGGCTGGACCGGGAAGACGGTGGGACGGGACGGGGCGTTGCGCAGGTACTCGACGGGCGATCCTGCGCGGGCGATGGCGGCGGCCAGCGATTCGGTCATGGAGACACTCCTGATAGACGGTCTGTGGTCTGCTTCACATCCAGCCTACGTATAGTTGGTGGCAAAGAGGATAAGAATTGCTTATCTTCATCATGCCGACGGGACACTCCATGGACCTCAACCTGGTGCGGACCTTCGTGGCCGTCCACGAGACCCGCAACCTGACCCTCGCGGCCGCACGGCTCTACGTGTCCCAGCCGGCGGTCAGCCAGGCGCTGGCCAAGCTGCGCAGGGCTTTGGGCGACCCGCTGTTCGAACGGACCGGCCGCACCATGGAGCCCACGCCCCTGGCCCGGTCGGTCTACCCGGGCTTCCGGGACTCCCTCGTGGCGATCGACCGGGCCCTGGACGCCGTGCACACCTTCGACCCACGGACCTCGGACCACCGGTTCCGGGTGGCCATGTCCGAACTGGGCGAGATCGGGTATTTTCCCGCCCTGTTCTCCGCCGTCCGCACCGAGGCACCCGGGGTGAGCGTCGACGTCGTGCCCCTGGACCTGGACCGGCTGCCCGGCTGGCTCGGCCGCGGGACCGTGGACCTGGCCGTCACCTCGCTGCCGCTGACCGGCAGCTTCGAGCACGAGGTGCTCAAGTCCGAGGGGTACGTGGCCTTGATGGGCCACGGGCACCCGCTGGCCAGGCACGACGTCGGCCTGTCCGGATACCTGCAGGCCCACCACGCCGTGGTGTCCGGGGATTCGGGCCGGCCGACGCTGGAAGCGGCCCTGCGCCGCCTGGGCGCCGCGATCACCCCGGCGGTCACGGTCAACCACTTCGCCTCCCTGCCGCCGCTGCTGGCCACCCGGGACGACCTGATCGCCACGGTGCCGGTCTCGATCGCCACCGGCTGGGCGGCCTCCTGGCCGCTGACCCTGCGCGAGCTGCCCTTCGAACTGGTCGGGGCAGAGGTCTCTCTGCTCAGGCGCACCACCGCCCAGCACGCGGCGGCCCTGGACTGGTTCCACCGCACGGTGCTGCGGGCCCTGCGCGGGGAGCCCGGGGAGTTCTCCGCCATCGGCGCCCCGCCCCCGCCCGGCACGGTGCCCCGCAGCTGACAGGATGGACCCATGAGCGTGAAGGTCCTGGCCGTCGGCAAGAAGCATGAGTCCTGGGTGTCCGAGGGGATCGACCGCTACGCCAAGCGCCTCAAGAAGCCCTTCGACCTGACCTGGCAGCTGCTGCCGCATTCCTCCCGCGAGGGCGACGCAGCCCGCCAGGAGGAGTCCGCCCGGATCCTGGCCAAGGTCGGCGAGCGCGACCACGTGGTCCTCCTGGACGAGCGGGGGAAGAACGTGGACTCCCCCGGGCTGGCGCGGCACCTGCAGTCCCGGTTCGATCTCGGCGAGACCGTCACCGTGGTGATCGGCGGGGCCTACGGGGTGGACGAGAGCGTGCACGCGCGGGCCGGCTTCGTGTGGTCACTCTCCAAGCTCGTCTTCCCCCATCAGCTCGTCCGGCTCCTCCTCGCCGAGCAGCTCTACCGCGCCCAGGAGATCGCCGGCGGACGGCCGTACCACCACGTGTGATCAGCGCGGCAGCTCGGGCAGCGCCGCCCGACAGGCGCGGAGGAACGTGGCGAATTGACCGCGTTCGGACGGAGGGAGTGCGGCCAACAGGTCCCTCTCGAGCGCAGACACCGGCTCGCGGACGGATTCAAGCACCTCGTGACCTTTCGCCGTGAGGTGGAGCGGGAACCTCCGCCCGTTCTCAGGATCCCTCTCACGGCGCACATAGCCCGACTCGATCAGCGGGGTCATCGTCTCGGCCATGGACTGCGCCCTGACAAAGGACCGCCGGGCCACGTCCGACGAGGTGGTGCCGGGCCAGCGGTCCAGCACGGACAGTGCGGTGTACTGGGCGGTGGTCAGGCCGGCCCCCCGCTGGGCAGCTTGCTCCAACGGCGCGCGCAGTCCCATCTCCAATTGCTTGATCGTGTAGATGAACCAGCCCTCGACGGGTTCAGGTCGAGTCACCGCCGCCGGCTGGCCCTCATGCTGCTGCGGATCGTCCATCATGCTCCCGTGGTGGTCAGGGCGGAGCCCGCCCGGCTGGGCATCAACCTAGCACGCAACACGTCTTATATCAGGTAGCCTGAAAGTAGTCCCATCTGAGCGTCAACGCAAGGAAAACACCATGGCAGCACCTGCGATCACCAAGGTCAGCACCACCGTCGCCGGCCTCCCCGCCCTGCAGGGGCAGAGCCTCGGCCCTTCGCCCTGGTTCCGCGTGACCCAAGCGGACGTCAACGCCTATGCGGACGTCTCCAGGGACCGCAATCCCATCCACCTCGACCCCACCGTCGCAGCCCGCAGCCCCTTCGGGCGAACCGTGGCCCACGGCTACCTGACCCTGAGCCTGATCGTGCCCCTCATGGCTGAGGTGCTCGAGGTGACCGACATGGCCACTGGAATGAACTACGGCCTGGACCGGCTGCGTTTTCCCGCCCCGGTTCCCGTGGGCGGCCACATTCGACTGCGTGGCGAGATCGTCGACACCACGCCGCTCGAGGCCGGACAGCAGATCTCGGTCGCCGTGACCATCGAGGTCGAGGGCTCCGCCAAGCCGGCCTGCGTGGCCAAGATGCTGCTGCGCTACTACCGGTAGGCCCGCGGTAGGTCCGGACGCCGGCCAGGTCGAGGGCGCCACCGCGCCCCTTGACTATAATTTCAGGATGCCTGAAACTCGGAGTGGCGCAGCTCACAGCCGTAGCCCACGACGTCGTCTCACGGGAGTCCTGGAATGTATGAGAACTATGCCGTCCTCTGGAACCGCATAGCCGCGCGCGCACCACACCTGACGGCCATCCGGGCCGATCACCGTGACCTGACCTACGGTGAGCTCGAGCAGCTCGCGTCCGCCGTTGCGGACGCCATGGCCAGCCGGGGTGTGGGCTCCGGGGATCGCGTGGCGTTCTTCCTGCACAACACCGCCGAGTACCTCGTGCTGTTCTACGCCTGCCTCAAACTCGAAGCGATCCCGGTGTCCGTGAACTTCCGGTACCAGGGCACCGAGTTGGCTGCGCTGCTCCGGGTCAGCGAGCCAACGGTGCTGGCTCATGGGGCTGCCTATGCTCCGGCGGTCGAGGAAGCCCTCAGCCTCCTGGAGGGCCGCGCCGCAGAGTCCCTGAAGCTGCTGGTCGAGATCGGTGCCGATGCCGGGTTCCCGAAGGAGCCCGGTGTGGATCGCGTTCAGTTCAAGGATCTGTCCGCCCCCGTCGACGGGGACGGACACCGAGAGCGTCGCCCTGATCCGAGCCGTGACGCCGAGTTGTACATCTTCACCGGTGGCACCACGGGCACTCCCAAGGCGGTGGTCTGGGGCATCGGCGATCTGCTGCATATCCAGCAGTCCTCCATCTACGGCCCCCTGGGCCTGGAGCCGCCGGCGGATCTGGAGGCGGCCGTCGCGGTGGCCGTGGATGAGAGCCTCCCGAGGGTTCGCACCCTGCCGCTGGCCCCCTTCATCCACGCCACCGCCCTGTTCAGCGCCATGAATACCCTGGCGGTCGGCGGCACGGTGGTCATCAACCCCAGCGCCAGCCTGTCCCCGGCAGCCGCGTCCCGGCTCATCGTGGCCGCGGCGGTGACCAGGCTTATCGTGGCTGGTGACGCCGTCGTGGTCCCCCTGCTGGAGGCACTCGAGACCGAGCAGGCCGGGTCCGCACCATCCCTGACCTCGGTCATCAGTTCCGGCATGCGGTTCAGCGACGACACCAAGCGTCGCATCCACGCGTTGGGCCAGGTCTCGATCGTGGACATCCTGGCCTCCACGGAGGGCGGCCCCTATGCCACGGCCACCACGACTGCCGCCGACGAGTTGCCGGCCCGGTTCCGGTTAACCGATGATGCCGTCGTCCTGGACCCGGGCCAGCGCGAGGTCCAGGACGAGCCCGGTGCCATTGGGGTGCTGGCCTATCGCGGCGCCCTGCCCAGGGGCTACCTGAACGACTCGGAGAAGTCCGAGGAGACCTACCCGGTGATCAACGGAGTCCGACACTGCTCGCCCGGCGACTACGTCCGTGTCCAGGAGCACGGATACATCGAGTTGCTGGGCCGTGGCAGTTCCGTGGTGAACACGGGAGGCGAGAAGGTCTTCCCGGGTGAGGTCGAGGAGGTCCTGATGGGGCACCCCGGCGTGCTGGATGCAGTGGTCTTCGGAACCCCTGACCCCGTGTGGGGAGAACGGGTGACGGCCGCGGTCGCCGTCGATCCCGGTGCCTCGGTCACCGAGAAGGACCTGTTAGAGGACCTCGGGTCCCGGCTCGCCGGGTACAAGAAGCCGCGCGCCCTCTTCCTGCGGGACACCTTGAACCGGGGCCCCTCCGGAAAGCTCGACATGCGCTCGCTCAAGGCCCTCGCCGCTCGGGACGCACCACACCAGGCCCCACCCACAGCCCCACCCACCGCGCCGGGCGGATCAGACCCTGAGGAGCAGGCATGACCACCGGATTCCTGGGCACCGCCGATTACTTCGGCTACGCCGACCTGCTCTCCGAGGCGGAGCAGACCGTGCTGGACCGGCTCCGCTCCTTCCTCCGGACTGAGGCCGAGCCGGTGTTGGCCGACCACTGGGAACGCGGAGAGTCCCCCGTGTTCCTGAGGGACGGGTTGGCCGCACTGGACCTCGCCGACCCGGCCGAGATCCGGGCAGCCGGGGAAACCGTCAGGCCGTTGTTCTCCGGCTTCCGAAACCTCGAGTTCTCCCGCGTGGACGGCTCCGTGGCGATCCTCTTCGGCGGTCAGGCCGGGATGTTCCGCACGGTGGTGGCCACCGGCGGCAGCGAGGAGCAGGTGGATGCCTGGGACGCGGAGATCGCCGCCTTCCGGATGACGGGCTGCTTCGCCCTGACCGAGCCGGACCACGGCTCGGACATTGCGCGCGGGGTCCAGACCGAGGCCCGCCGGGACGGCGAGGGCTGGGTCCTCAACGGCGCCAAACGATGGATCGGCAACGCGGCCTTCTCCCAATACGTGGCGGTGGCCGCGAAGGATGTAGACGACGGTCAAGTCAAGGTATTCCTGGCCCGCACCGACGATCCCGGCCTGGAACTGTCCAAGATCGAGGGCAAGACCTCGCTGCGCATGGTCGACAACTCGGACATCCGCCTGCGGGACGTGCGCGTTCCGGAGACCTTCCGCCTGCAGCGGATCAACTCCTTCGCGGATCTGAACCGGGCCTTCGAGACCCTGCGTCCGGACGTGGTTTGGAACGCCACCGGACTGCAGCTGGGTCTCTACGAGACCGTGCTGGACTACACCAGGAAACGCGAGCAGTTCGGCCGACCCATCGCGTCGTTCCAGCTGGTCCAGGACCACCTCGTGACCATGCTCGGCAACACCAACGCCTCCCTGGCCATCGCCGTCCGGCTGTCCCACCTGGCGGCCGCAGGAGGGGTCAGCGGCGAACAGGCGGCCTTGGCCAAGACCTGGGTCTGCCGCCACATGCGCCAGACCGCGGCCCTGGGACGCGAGCTGTTGGGCGGCAACGGCATCCTGCTGGAGCACAAGGCGGCCCGGTTCCACGCCGACGCCGAATCCCTCTACACCTTCGAGGGCACCGACCAGATCAACACCCTCATCGTGGGCCGGGCCATCACCGGCCACAGTGCCTTCCTCTGAAACGGAGCAGACCATGTCCCAGCACCATGACGACGTCGCCACCAGTACACCAACCGCCACAGTCAGAACGCCCACCTCCGAGGCCGAGCGGAGCAGGGAGGCCCGCCGCGTCATCGGCGCCACCTTCCTGGGAACCACCATCGAGTGGTATGACTTCTTCCTCTACGCTGCCTCCGCCGCGCTGATCTTCGGGCCTCAGTTCTTCCCCTCGGATGACCCGACGGCCAGTCAGCTGGGGGCCTTCGCCACCTTCGCCTTCGGATTCATCGCCCGGCCGGTCGGCGGGATCCTCGCCGGACACTTCGGGGATCGCATCGGTCGTAAGCGCATGCTGGTCCTCTCCCTCTACCTGATGGGCGGGGCCACCGTCCTCATCGGCCTGATCCCCACCTATGAGTCCATCGGCATGTGGGCACCCGCGCTGCTCACCGTCCTCCGGCTGATCCAGGGACTGGGTGTCGGCGCCGAATGGGGTGGCGCGGTGACCATGGCCATCGAGCACGCCCCGGCTGGCAAGCGGTCCCTGTACGGGGCCGCACCCACCATGGGGTTGCCCGCCGGCCTGATGCTGGCCAACCTCATGCTCATCATCCTCATGGCCGCCACCGGGCCCGCCTTCCTGGAATGGGGGTGGCGGATCGCCTTCGTGGTCAGCTTCCTGCTGGTGGTCGTCGGCATCTGGGCCCGCCGCCGGCTCGGGGAGAGCCCGCTGTTCGAGGAGTCGGTCAAGAACGAGCCGGCCAAGGTTCCCTTCCTCGAGGTCTTCAAGCGCTTCACCCCGCAACTGCTGCTGACGATCTTCGTCGCCGGGGTCCCCTCGATCCTGTCCTACATCGTGCTGACCTGGGCCCTGTCCTACGGAACGGCACAGATCGGCTACTCGCAGACCTCACTGCTGTGGATCGGGATCGCCTGTTGCGTCCTGCAGATCATCATGCTGCCGCTGCTGGCCCAGCGTGCCGATCGCACCGGCCTGACCCGGATGGCCGTGCTGGGCGCCGTCCTCATGGCGGCGACGGCACTGCTGTTCTTCCCGCTGTTCAACACCGGAAACATCTGGTTGGCCGCCCTGGCCACCATCCTGGCCCACGCCTCCACGTCCTTCGCCTGGTCGGTGGTCCCTCCCATCCTGACCCAGGCGTTCCCCGCCAACATCCGGTACTCCGGCATCAGCATGGCCTACCAGTTCGGCGCTATCGCCGGCGGTGGCTTCGCCCCGCTCATCGCAACATCACTGCTCGCACAGACCGGCTCGAGTTGGTCCGTCGCCCTGTACGTCGTCTTTGCGGCCCTCGTGATGCTCGCCTGCACCCTGGTGCTGTCCCGCTTCCGGACCCACCGCGACTATGCCGATCACGTCTGAGCACCCGCGGCACTCTCCGCTGGCGTAACCCGTCCATCGACTGCTGGAATCCGCAGGGTGTTTGCGTCTAACACCCTACGGAACCCCACTCTCGAGGGACGGTCCCACATTGGGTCCGGGTGATCAGTACAGACGCCCGGTGTCCAGGATCCTCTGCACGTCCTCGGCGGCGATCCGGGCGAAGGACGCGACCCGGTCCACCGGCATTCCTCCGGCGGCGGCCTCCTGGACCAGAGGGATCAGCTCTCCGACCGCACGCTGCAGTTCGGACTGGGCCCTGCCCACACGGGCGGAGCAGGTGTCCAGGCGCAGTTCGAGGTCCACCTCCGCCTGGTCCCGGGCCGCAGAGTGCGCTCCGTCCGTGAACTCGAATCGCCAATCGCTCATGCGGTCATCGTCCCACGAGGGCCGCTACCTCGTCCGGCCCCCGGCGTAGCATGGCCGCAATGGCCCGACACCCCCAGCCCGGCGCCGCGCCGGGTCCCGAGAGACAGCCCGCGGCGGACGAGGTCCTCGCCCGGTTCACCCCCGCCACGCGTGAGTGGTTCGCGGGGGCCTTCGCCGCGCCGACCACGGCGCAGCTCGGCGCGTGGGACGCCATCTCCTCCGGCCAGCACGCGCTCGTGGTGGCCCCCACCGGTTCGGGCAAGACGCTGTCCGCCTTCCTCTGGGCCCTGGATGGGTTCCTGCGCACCCCGGCGGAGAAGTCCGCGACGGTCCAGCGGACCCGTGTCCTGTACATCTCCCCGCTCAAGGCCCTCGGCGTGGACGTGGAGCGCAACCTGCGCACGCCGCTGATCGGTATCACACAGACGGCCAAGCGGCTCGGGGCGGAGCCTCCCGAGGTCCGCGTCGGCGTCCGGTCCGGGGACACCCCAGCCCGCGAGCGCCGACAGCTCGCCAGCCACCCCCCGGACATCCTGATCACCACCCCCGAGTCGCTCTACCTCATGCTGACCTCGCAGGCGCGGGCCACGCTCGCGGGTGTGGAGACGGTGATCGTGGACGAGGTGCACGCCGTGGCCGGCACCAAGCGGGGCGCGCACCTGGCGGTCTCCCTCGAACGGCTCGACGCGCTGCTGCAGACGCCCGCCCAGCGCATCGGGCTCTCCGCCACGGTCGAGCCGAAGGAGGAGGTGGCGCGGTTCCTCGGCGGCATCCAGCCCGTGCGCGTGGTGGCGCCGACCTCCACCAAGTCCTGGGACGTCCACGTCACGGTCCCGGTGCCGGACATGACGGAGCTGCCCTCCACCCCCGCGGCCCACGACCTCGGGCCCGGGTCCGGGCTGCAGGCCAACGCCTCGATCTGGCCGCACGTGGAGGAGCGGATCGTGGACCTCGTCGCCGCGAACCGGTCCACCATCGTCTTCGCCAACTCGCGCCGCCTGGCCGAGCGGCTGACCGGGCGCCTCAACGAGATCTGGGAGGAACGGCAGGAGCCAGGAGGCCAGGGGCCCGACGGCGGCGCCCCCTCCCAGCCCGAGGGCGGCTCCCAGCCGCCCGGCACCGCGGACCAGCCAGTCACTCCCCGCGCGCACGCCCCCCGCCACTCGCCCGCCGAGCTGATGGGCGGGGCGGGGCAGTCCAGCGGCCACGCCGCCCAGGGCACGGAGGACGAGTTCGCCCGCGCCCACCACGGCTCGGTGTCCAAGGAGCAGCGGGCGCTGATCGAGGATGCCCTGAAGTCCGGCACCCTGCGCTGCGTGGTGGCCACCAGCTCGCTGGAGCTGGGCATCGACATGGGGGCGGTGGACCTGGTGATCCAGGTGGAGTCCCCGCCCTCGGTGGCCTCGGGCCTGCAGCGCGTGGGCCGCGCGGGGCACCAGGTCGGGGAGACCTCCACGGGCTGGTTCTTCCCCAAGCATCGCGGGGACCTCGTGGACACCGCCGTGGTGGTGGAGCGCATGCTCTCCGGGCGGATCGAGTCGATGTCCATCCCGGCCAACCCTTTGGACATCCTGGCCCAGCAGACGGTGGCTGCCTGCGCCCTGGAGGACGTGGACGTGGAGGCCTGGTTCGATACGCTCCGCCGCTCGGCCCCGTTCGCCACCCTGCCGCATTCGGCCTACGAGTCCGTGCTGGACCTGCTCTCCGGTCGCTACCCCTCGGACGAGTTCGCCGAGCTGCGCCCGCGCGTGGTCTGGGACCGAGAGGCGGGCACCCTGGCTGGCCGGACCGGCTCGCAGTGGCTCGCCGTCACCTCCGGCGGCACCATCCCGGACCGGGGGCTCTTCGGCGTCTTCCTGGCCGGCACGGAGGACGAGAAGTCCGGCACCGCCCGCACGGGAGGGCGGCGGGTCGGCGAGCTGGATGAGGAGATGGTCTACGAGTCCCGCGAGGGAGACGTCATCGTCCTGGGTGCCACCAGCTGGCAGATCCAGGACATCACGCACGATCGCGTGCTCGTGGTCCCCGCCTTCGGCCAGCCCGGTCGGCTGCCCTTCTGGCGCGGGGATGCCGAGGGGCGCCCCGTCGAGCTGGGCGAGGCCGTGGGGGCCTTCCGCCGGGAGGTCGCGGCCGGCGCGGGGCACCCGGAGGACCGGGCCGCCGTGCGGCTCGAGGCCGCCGGCCTGGACGGGTGGGCGCGGGACAACCTGACCGCGTACCTGACGGAGCAGCAGGAGGCCACCGGCCAGCTGCCCACGGAGAAGACCCTTGTGGTGGAGCGGTTCCACGACGAGCTCGGGGACTGGAGGGTGGTGCTGCACTCCCCCTACGGGATGCCGGTGCACGCCCCGTGGGCGCTGGCGGTGGGGGCGCGGCTGCACGCGCGGTACGGCATGGACGGCTCGGCCATGGCCGCGGACGACGGGATCGTGCTGCGCGTGCCCCTGATGGAGGACGAGCCGCCCGGGGCGGAGCTGTTCCTGTTCAGCGCGGAGGAGCTCGAGGAGATCGTCACCGCCGAGGTGGGCGGCTCGGCACTGTTCGCCGCCCGGTTCCGGGAGAACGCCGCCCGCGCCCTGCTGCTGCCCCGCCGGGACCCGGGCAAGCGCACCCCGCTGTGGCAGCAGCGCCAGCGCTCGGCCCAGCTGCTCGAGGTCGCCCGGAAGTACCCGCGCTTCCCGATCATCCTGGAGACCGTCCGTGAGTGCCTGCAGGACGTCTACGACCTGCCCGCCCTGAAGGAGCTCGCCACCCGGATCGAGGCGAAGTCGCTGCGCCTGGTGGAGACCACCACGCAGTCCCCCTCGCCCTTCGCGCAGTCCCTGCTGTTCGGCTACGTGGCCCAGTTCATCTACGAGGGCGATTCCCCGCTGGCCGAGCGCCGCGCCGCCGCCCTCTCGCTGGACCCCGGACTGCTCAACGAGCTGCTCGGCCGCGCCGAGCTGCGGGACCTGTTGGACCCCGCCGTGATCGCGACGGTCGAGGCGGACCTGCAGCGGCTCTCCCCGGACCGCCGGGTCAAGGGCCTCGAGGGGCTGGCGGACCTGCTCCGCCTGCTCGGTCCGCTGTCCGCGGAGGAGGCGGCCGCCCGGCTGCGGTCCGGAGCCAGCGACTCCGAGGAGGCGGGGGGATCGAGTCCCCTCGCCGCTACGGTTACCGAGGCCTCCGCCCTCCTCGACCACCTGGTCGCCGCGAACCGCGCGCTGAGGGTGCGCCTGGCCGGGCAGACCCGCTACGCCGCAGTCGAGGACGCCGCGCGCCTGCGGGACGCCCTCGGGGTGGCCCTGCCGATGGGCATCCCGGTCGCCTTCGTCGAGCCGGTCGCGGATCCCCTCGGGGACCTCGTCTCCCGCTACGCACGCACCCACGGCCCCTTCACCGCCACCGAGGCCGGGGCCGCGCTGGGACTGGGCGCCGCCGTCGTGCACCAGGTCCTGCAGCGGCTCGCCGCGGAGCACCGGGTGAGCGAGGGGCAGTTCCGGCCCGGCGCCGGGGAACACGGCCCCGCTGGGCCACTGGAGGCAGAGTGGTGCGAGGTCGAGGTCCTGCGGCGCATCCGTCGCCGTTCGCTGGCAGCCCTCCGGGCCGAGGTCGAGCCGGTGGAGCAGTCCGGCTACGCCCGGTTCCTCGCCGACTGGCAGCACCTGGCCCCGGCCTCCGGCGGCGGCTCCCCGGCCACCCTGAACGGGGTGGACGGCGTGGCCGCGGTCCTGGACCAGCTCTCCGGGGTGCCCGTGCCGGCGAGCGCCTGGGAGTCCCATGTGCTGCCCTCCCGCGTCCGCGACTACGCGCCGGCCCTGCTGGACGAGCTGCTGGCCAGCGGCGAGTTCCTGTTCTCCGGCACGGCCGCGGCCAGCGGCAACGACGGCTGGATCGCCTTCCATGCCGCCGAGACCGCCGACCTCTCCCTCACCCGGCCCGAGGGCTTCGAGCCCGGCCCGGCGCACCGGGCGGTGCTGGAGGTGCTCGGCGGCGGCGGGGCCTGGTTCTTCGGCGGGCTCGCCGAGCGCGCCCGGGCCCTGATGACGGAGTCCGACGGCGGCGCCCCGGCCCCCGGCGGCCCGCTCCCCTCCGGCGCGGCGCGGCCCTCCTCCGCCGAGCTGCTGACCGCCCTGTGGGACCTGGTGTGGGCCGGGCGCGTGGGCAACGACACCTTCACCCCGGTCCGCGGGCTGCTGGGCCAGGGCCGCACCGCCCACAAGTCCCGGTCCCGCTCGCCCCGGGCCCGTCCGGCCCGGCCCGGCCGGGGGTCGCGGCTGTCCCGGCTGCGCCGGCTCGAAGAGGCCACCGGAGGGATCGGCGCGGGGGCCGAACACGACCATCTCGGCGGCGGCGGGGGCCGTGGGGGCGGCGGCCTGCCGGTCGACCTGGGCCCGGCGGACGCCGCCCGGGCCGCCGGGCGCTGGTCCCTGCTGCCCGACCCGGCCCCGGACCCGACCGTCCGCGCCCACGCCACCGCCGAGTACCTGCTGGACCGCTACGGGGTCATCACGCGCGGCTCCGTGGTGGCCGAGGAGGTCCCCGGCGGCTTCGCCACCCAGTACCGGCTGCTGTCCCGGATGGAGGAGGCCGGCCAGGTGCGCCGTGGCTACTACATCGAGCACCTCGGTGCCGCCCAGTTCTCCACCGGGGCCACCGTGGACCGGCTGCGCGGCTTCGCCCGGCAGGACGTGGAGGGCTCCGGGGCCGGAACCGCACCGCCCTCCCCCTGGCAGCCGGCCCCCTTAGCCCCGGCCACCCCGGCCGTGGCCCTGGCCGCCACGGACCCGGCCAATCCCTACGGCGCCGCCCTGCCGTGGCCGGAGATCCCCGCCGGGGCGGACGGCGTGCGGCCCACGGGACAGCGGCCCGGGCGGAAGGCCGGCGCCGTGGTGGTGCTCGTGGCCGGCGAGCTGGTGCTCTACGTGGAGCGCGGTGGACGGACCCTGCTGCTGTTCACCGAGGACGAGTCCGCGCTGGCCCCGCTGGCCTCGTCGCTGGGCTGGGCACTGCGGACCGCCCGGGTGGAGAAGATGTCCCTGGAGAAGGTCAACGGGGTGCCCCTGACGGGCACGCCCCTGGCGGCCGCCCTGCTGGAGGCCGGGTTCTACTCCTCGCCCTCCGGCCTGAGGTTCAGGTCCTGAGCCATGCCCGAGGGAGATTCGCTGGTCCGACTGGCCGATCGGCTGCGCCCGGTGCTCGCGGGCCGTCATCTGGTGCGCACCGACTTCAGGGTGCCCCGGCTGGCCACCCTCGACCTCTCCGGGGCGAGCATCCGCTCGGTGCGCCCACGCGCGAAGTACCTGCTGATGGACGCCGGCGAGCTGACGGTGCTCTCCCACCTGAAGATGGAGGGGCGGTGGGAGGCCTATCCGCTCCTGGGCGCCGGCGGCGGCCCCGTCACCCCGCGCTGGCGGCATCCGGGGTGGCAGGCGCGGTGCGTGCTGGAGACGGCCCGGGACCAGGTGGTCGGGTTCCAGCTCGGGCTGCTCGAGGTGCTGCCGACGGTGGCGGTCCCCGAGCGCCTGGCCTTTCTGGGCCCGGACCTGCTCGACCCGGACTGGGCACGGCCCGAGACGGCGGGGGCCCTCCTCGCGGAGGCCGTCCGGAGGCTCTCGGCGGGGGCGGACCAACCCATCGGCCTGGCCCTGCTGGACCAGCGGCTGGTCTCCGGGATCGGGAACATCTACCGCTGCGAGGCCTTGCTGCTGGCCGGACTGGACCCGCACCGGCCGGTGGCCTCGGTGCCGGACCTGCCGGGGCTGGTCACCCTGGCCCGGGACCTGATGCGCGTCAACACGGTGCCGGCCGAGCCGGGCCGCCCGGCGCCGCGGCGCACCACCACGGCCGTGGTCCCGGACCCGGCCTCGCCGTATGGGGTCCGGGTGCTGGGAGCGGCAGGCGACCGGCCGCCGTCGGGCCACCGGTCACGACCCGGCGCGCGCGGCCGGGACTCGCACTACTGGGTGTACGGCCGGAACCGGCAGGGCTGCCTGCGCTGCGGCGGCCCCGTCACCGTGGAGGACCTCGGCGATCGAACCGGCCAGGTCCGTACCCTGTACTGGTGTAGGCACTGCCAGCGATGATCGTTCCCTGACCCACCCTCTGAGAGGACGTTGAGATGGCCGACCCGTTTCCGCAGGACCGCGCCCATTCCACGGTGGCCCTCGTGCTGGCCGGGGGCCGGGGCAGCCGGCTGGCCCCGCTCACCGACGCCCGTTCCAAACCCGCCATCCCGGTGGCCGGCCAGTTCCGGCTCATCGACGTGGTCCTGTCCAACCTGGCCAACTCGGGGCTGCGCGACGTGTGGATCGTGGAACAGTACCGGCCCTTCACCCTCAACCAGCACCTGGCCGGGGGCCGGCCGTGGGACCTCGACGGCACGCGCCACGGGCTGCGCCTGCTGCCTCCGGCCGAGGGCCGGACCGAGGAGGGCTTCGCCGCCGGCAACGGCCACGCCCTGCTCCAGCAGATCCCCCTGCTGGAGGGTTTCGGCGCGGAGGCGGTGGTGGTGCTCAGCGCCGACCACCTCTACCAATTCGACCTGCGCCCGGCCCTCGAGCAGCACCGGTCCGGGGACGCGGAGCTGACCCTGGTGACCACCCACACCGATGAGGACCCCTCCCGGTTCGGGGTGGTCCAGGTGGACGCGCAGGGCGTTCCCATCCGCTACGACCACAAGCCGGAACGCCCCGAGGGCGACCTCGTGGCCACGGAGATCTTCATCTTCGACGTGGCTGCCCTGGCCGAGGTGACGCGGCAGCTCACGGCGGAGCAGGATGATCCGGAGGGTGAGTCGCTGGGTGACTACGGCGAGACGATCATCCCGCACTTCGTGGATCACCGCCGGACGCAGACTCACCGGATGGAGGGCTACTGGCGGGACGTCGGCACCGTGGACGCCTATTTCAAGGCCCACATGGAGCTGCTGGACGGCACCGGACTGGACCTGTCGCGGCCCGGCTGGCCCCTGGTCACCAACGCCGAGCCCGCCCCGCCGGCCTGGATCGACACCCGCGCCTCCGTCTCCGCCTCCTACGTGGCCCCCGGTTGCCGCGTCCTCGGCGAGGTCGAGCACAGCGTCGTGGGCTCCGGCGTTGTCATTGAGGCCGGGGCCAGGGTGTCCCGCTCCGTCCTGCTCGGCGACTGCGTGGTCCCGTCCGGGGCAGTGCTGGAGTCCGTGATCGCCGACGTCGGCGCACACGTCCCGGAGGGACGGTCCGGCCGGACCAAGCCCGGCCCCGGCAACATCACCGTCCTGGTGCCGGCGGACCGCGGGCCGCAGGGCCCGGACGAGACCACCGGCACCTGAGACCGGCCGACCGCCAGACAGCACAGGGCCTCCTGCTCCGATATGACGCGGGTCTGACCGGTCTGGAACACTGGTGCCGTGCCCCAGCTCCCACCCCTGCCCGTCCGTGACGGCGTCAACGCGACCCGGCTCACGGTGCCGGCCTCCGGCTGGGACTCCATCCTGGACTACGTCCTGCACCGCTGGGGGCACGTGGACCCGGACGGCATCGTCGAGCGCTTCCGCACCGGCGAGGTGCGCGCCGCCGACGGCGCGGTGGTCACCGAGACCACGCCCCTGGGCGTCCACGATTTCGTCTGGTACTACCGCACGGTCCCGCACGAGGATCCGATCCCCTTCCCCGTGACGGTCCTGCACCAGGACGAGCACCTCCTCGCGGTGGACAAGCCGCATTTCCTGCCGACCACGCCCGGGGGACGCTTCGTCCAGGAGACTGCCCTGGTCCGGCTGCGCAACCAGCTCGGGCTGGACCACCTGGTGCCCATGCACCGCCTGGACCGCGCCACCGCCGGTGTCCTGCTGTTCTCCACCAACCCGGACACCCGCGGCCCCTACCAGGTGCTCTTCGAGCGCCGGCAGGTGTGGAAGGTCTACGAGGCCGTCTCGGCCCTCCCGGCCGGCCGGGGCTCGGACCTCCCGGCACGGTTCCCGCTGACCTACCGCAACCGGATGGACAAGGTGAAGGGCGTGCTGACGGCCCGGACCCTGGACTACACGCCGCGGGAGTCGGGCCGCTCCCCCGGCGCTCCGGCCCGTCCCGGCCGGAAGACGAACGGGCCCACCACCGGGGCCAACGCCCAGACCCGCATCGAGCTGATCGCCGCGGGGGTCTCCGCGGGCACCTGGGCGGGGGCCGGCGTCGGGCATCTCCGCCTGTTCCCGCACACGGGGCGCACCCACCAGCTGCGCGTGCACCTGGCCGCGCTGGGACTGGGCATCCTCAACGACCCGTTCTACCCGGTGCTGCAGGACGTGGCTCCGGACGACTACGAGCGCCCCCTGCAGCTGCTGGCCCACACGATCGGCTTCACCGATCCGCTGACCGGGGCCGAGCGCCGGTTCTCCTCCCGGCTCCAGCTGGGCGAGCGGCCGGCGCCCGGCCCGTGCACGGGATGAGCGCGGCGGGCGCCGGCGCGGGACTCGACGCGGCCTGGGTCGAGTCCCTGGGCTGGTGGTTCCACCCGCTGACCGCGCTGCTGGTGGCCCTGGACGCCCCCGTCCCGCCGGTGCCGAGCGAGCTGCTGGTCATCGGCTCCGGGGCCCTGGCCCAGGTGGGCACCGTGGGCCTGTTCCCCTCCCTGCTGGCCACCTGGCTGGGCTGCTGGGCCGGGGACGCGGGCCTGTATGCCCTGTTCCGGTACCGACTGACGGGCCTGCTCGACCGGGCGAGCTGGGGCCAGCGGATCCACCGCGGGATCCTGAAGCTGCTGGACAAGGCGGGCCCCGCCCCGGGCTATGCCTCGCTGTTCGTGTTGCGCTTCGTGTCGGGCGGCCGGACGGCGTCCATGGCGGCCGCCGGGATCGCCGGCATCCCGTGGCGACCCTTCCTGGCCCTGTCAGGGAGCGGCTCGGCCGTATGGTCCGTGTACATGGTGGGGCTGGGATGGTTCACCGGCGGCGCGACAGGCCTGCCGTTCTGGGCCAGCGCCTTGGTGGGCATGGCATTGGGTACCCTTGCAGGGTTGGTCATTGCGGGGGTCATCGCCGTGCGACGACGTTCCAAGGAGGGGTGAACAGTGCACCAGGACGGGTCCTCGTCATCCTCCTCTGCCGCGCTGGAGCGCCTGAAGGCGGCCGCGGCGAAGAGCGGTCCCTCCCAGCAGCCCGAGCGCGGTGAGCAGGCCGAGCAGCCCGAGCCCGCTGAGCGGCCCGAGAAGCCCCGCCCCGACGAGCGGCCCGCCGCGCCGCGACTGCGCCACGCCAACACCCACGAGACCCAGGGCCCCCTGGAGTCCTTCAACGACTGGCTCGACGGCCTGGGCGAACCGGACTGGGACAAGGTCTCCCAGTCCATCTACGATTCCCCCGCCACGGTGAAGGCCGCCTACGAGCGGCAGAAGGAGCACCGGGAGGCCGAGCGGGCGCGCAAGGCCGAGGAGCGGCGCCTCGCGGAGGAACAGGCCGAACGGGACCGGCTCGAGGCCGAGCGGCTGGCCGAGATCGAGCGCCAGCGGGCCGCGGCGCGGGCCGAGCGGGAGCGGATCGAGGCCGAACGGCTCGCCGCCGAGGAGGCCGAGCGCGAGGCCCAGCGCCAGGCCGAGGTTCAGGCCCGCCGGGAGCGGGAGCGCGTCCTGGAGCTCCAGCGCGCCGAGGAGGAGGCCCTGCGCCTGGAGATGGAGCGCCAGGAGCACGAGGAGTGGCTGGCCCGCCAGCGCGAACGCGAGACCTGGGCCCTGCAGACGGCCGCCCGGGAGTCGGACGGCACCGACTGGGTCCCGCCCGCGGACCGCCGTGCCATGCTCGAGGAGCGCGGGGAGAACCTCACCGACGCCGAGCTGCTGGACCGCGCGCGGGCCTCCCTGCCGGAATGGCGCCACCGGGACCGGATCGTGGAGAAGGCCCAGGCCATCGAGGCCGCCACCGTCCGGCGCTCCCGCCCGCCCGTGGCCACCCTGGACCCCACGCCGGCGCCGGCCCCGGCCGGCTACATCCCGCCCTACAACCTGCCCTCCCTGGAGCCGGATCCGGCCCCGGCCTTCCCGGACCTGGTCCGTCGGGTGGCCGTGACCGTGGCGTACACGGTGTTCGTGCTCGGCGGGGTCTACGGCCTGGGCTTCCTGGGCGAGGACGCCACCGGCCCCTGGCTGCACGAACTCCACGAGGGCCGCTTCCGGGGCGGGTTCTCCATGCTCTCCATGGCGCCCTGGCACCAGTTCGCCTGGCCCGTGCTCTGGGTGGCCCTGGGCGTCTACACCGTCCACCAGTGGCTGCCCTCCCAGGCCGCCGCGGACCGGCAGCGGGCCACCGGCTGGCGGGTCTCCGGCGCCATGGTCCTGGCCGTGCTCTGGTTCGTCATCGCCCGGACGGGGGTGCTGCTCGGCGTGGAGCTGTTCGTGTGGCTGGCCCTGGGCTACCTGCTCGTGGACAGCATCCACCAGCTGAACCTCTACACCGCGCGGACCCGCTCCGAACGGGCCGTCACGGACGGGATGATCGGGCTGTTCACCGGCTGGGCACTGATCTTCGCCGCCACCAACGCCTCCATCTGGCTGCAGTCCCTCGGCATCAACCTGCTCTGGATCCCCGGTCCCGTCTGGGCCGTGCTCACCCTCGTGGTGGTGGTCTGGGGTGCCGCCTTCATGGCGATGACCGAGCGGGGCCGCATCACCATCGCCCTCGGCCTGTCCTGGGGGCTGGCGGCGATCCTCGTGCCGCGGCTGGTGGGGTCCATGACCTCGGTGTGGGTGGCCATCGTGGCCGCCATGGGGCTGTTCGTGGTGCTGCTGGCCACCGAGAACCGGCGCTACCGGATCAACCACGCCGAGCACCGGGCGGCGCTCGGCCATGAGGTCGACGAGTTCTAGAGCTGCGCCCGGCCGCGGCCTACCGTGGTCCCATGCAGCGGCAGCAGGCCAGGGTAGAGGTCCGGCCCGGCCTCCACCTCGCCTACGCGAGTCAGGGTGACACCTCCGGCCCGGCGGTGGTGTTCTTCCCCGGGCCCACGGACTCCTGGCGTTCCTACGACGCCGTCCTGCACCACTTCCCGCCCTCGGTCCACGCCGTGGCCGTCTCGGCGCGCGGTCACGGCGACTCCGACAAGCCGGAGGCCGGATACTCGGTCCAGGACTACGCCGCGGACGTCGTCCCGTTCCTCACGGCGATCGGACTGCGGCGGGTGGTCCTGGCGGGGCACTCGGCCTCCTGCCTGGTGGTCCGCCGGGTGGCGGCCGAGAGCCCCGAGCGGGTGGCCGGCCTCGTCCTCGAGGCCTCCCCGCTGACCCTGTACCAGCACCCCGAGATGGAGGACTTCGTGGCGACCGCCGTCTCCAACCTGTCCGACCCCGTCAGCCCCGGCTTCGTCCGCACCTTCCTGTCCGGCACGGCGCCCCGGGACCAGGATCCCGCGGCGTTCGAGACCCATGTGGAGCAGCTCCTGAAGGTCCCGGCCCGGGTGTGGCAGGGGACGTTCGGCGGCCTCGTGGAGTATGACGACGCCGGCCTGCTGGGCCGGATCCAGACGTCCGTCCTGCTGCTGTGGGGAGAGGCCGACCGCCGGGTGGGGCTCCTCGAGCAGGAGGCCCTCACCACGGCCATCCCGCACGCCGAACTGCGCGTCTACGCGGGCGTGGGCCACATACCCAGGATGGAGGACCCCTCGCGGTTCGCGGCGGACGTCACCGCATTCGTCACGTCCCTGGCCACCTAGGGACGGGTGCCGGATGTCAGACCTCCGGAACCCAGCGTCCGCGGACCCGGCGCAGCACCTCGAGGCGACCGGTCTGCGCGACCTGCCGGACGGCGTCGCGCATCTGTCCGGCGGCCGTGGCGGCTGCCGAGCGCTCCGCATCCCAGGAGGACTCGGGCACGGTGAAGCGCAGCACGATCCGCGGAACCCGCGCCACCACCTCGAGGTCCTTGGCCTCCACGCGGTAGATGGAGCCGAGCACGGCCTCCGCGGTGTCCATGACCTCCTCGGGGCCATGGCCGGGCAGCAGGTCGCCGATGGGCAGGCGGACACGGAAGGAGGGCATGGTGCCAGTCTACGAACCGACCCGGACCCACCGCCCACAGGAATAACCGTCGGTCCCGAGCCCGTTGTGCCGGACATGAGTCTTCTCTTCGATCCCGTGACCGTATCCGGTGCGACCCTGCGCAACCGCGTCATCCTCCCCCCGATGTGCCAGTACATGGTGACCGCCAGAGACGGGGTGCCGGGCCCCTGGCATCTGGCGCACCTGGGAGCGCGCGCCGCCGGCGGCTTCGGGATGGTCGTGGCCGAGGCCACCTCCGTGGTCCCGGAAGGCCGCATCTCGGACCAGGACACGGGCCTGTGGAACGACGTCCAGCGCGATGCCTGGGCGCCGATCGCCGACTTCGTCCGCTCCCAGGGCGCCGTCCCGGCCGTCCAGCTGGCCCACGCCGGGTCCAAGGCCGCCACGTGGCCGGCCCACCCCGGCTACCCGGACGGGGGCATCCCGCTGGACGAGGGCGGCTGGGAGACCGTCTCCCCCTCGGGCATCCCCGCCGTCAGCTCCGTGGGGCCCACCCGCGAGCTGACCTCCGCCGAGATCGAGGACACCATCACGGCCTTCGCCGCTGCGGCGCGCCGGGCGGACGAGGCCGGATTCGACGCCGTGCAGATCCACGGCGCCCACGGCTACCTCATCCACCAGTTCCTCTCCCCCGTCACGAACCGGCGGACGGACGAGTGGGGCGGCTCCTTCGAGAACCGCACGCGGTTCGTCCGCCGCGTCACGGAGGCCGTGCGCGCCGTGTGGCCCGCGGAGAAGGTCCTCGGGATCCGCCTCTCCGGCTCGGACTGGCTCGAGGACAGCTGGGGCGAGCAGGACACCGTGACCCTCGTGCGCGAGCTGGCCGGGCTCGGCCTGGACTGGGTGGACGTGTCCTCCGGCGGCATCGGGGACACCTACCAGGGCCCCCAGGGGCCCGCCTACCAGGTCCCGCTGGCCGCGGCGGTGCGCGCCGGGACCGCAGACATCGCCCTGGGCTCCGGCCAGGGGATGCAGGAGAATCCGGGGCACGACGCCGGCGCGCGCCGGCTGTTCGTCTCGGCCGTCGGCGCGATCACCGACCCCGAGCTCGCCGAGTCCGTGCTCGCGGAGGGCCGCGCCGACGCGGTGGACATCGGCCGGGCGGCCCTGGTGCACCCGAACTGGCCCGTGGAGGCCGCCGAGTCCCTCGGGGACGCGCGGTACCGGGAGCTCATGGCCCCCGCCTACCACCGCGGCTCCTGGGGGCGGACGTCCACGCCCGTGCGCCAGCAGGCTGCCGCCGAGCCCGTGGGCGCCGGCGCCGCGGGCTAATCTGGCCGGGTGCTGCCCTTCCTGCTGATCCAGACCCGCGCGGATGACGCCGTCGCCGCCGACGAGGTGCGCTCCACCACCGAGCTCGGCGGCTTCGACGCCGGAGAGCTGACCGCCCTGCGGCTGGACCGGGTCCTCGCGGCGGGCGAGCGGGCGCCGGACTGGGCGGCAATCCTCGCCGGCCATTCCGGGGTGATCGTGAGCGGCAGCCCGTTCAACTCCTCCGACCCGGACGAGCTCAAGTCCGACCTGCAGGTGGCCGTGGAGGCCGAGCTGGGACGGCTGCTGGATACGGTCTTGGACCGGGACGTGCCCTTCCTCGGTGCCTGCTACGGGGTCGGGACCCTGGGCCTCCACCAGGGAGCACGAGTGGACTCGACCTATGGGGAGCCGGCCGGGGCCGTGACCCTGCGCGTGACCGAGGCGGGCCGGCAGGACCCGCTGCTGGCCGGCGTCGGGCCCCGGTTCACCGCCTTCGTGGGGCACAAGGAGGCCATCCGCACCCTCCCGGACCACGCCGAGGTGCTGGTGGCGGGCGACGCGTGCCCGGTGCAGATGTTCCGGATCGGCACCCACCAGTACGCGACCCAGTTCCACCCCGAGCTGGACCTGGACGGGCTGCTGTACCGGTTGGAGATCTACGCGGACCACGGCTACTACGACCCGGCCGAGGCGCAGGACCTTTTCGCCCGGGTGCGCGCCGCGACCGTCACCGAACCGCGGAAGGTGCTGGCGAACTTCCGGCGGCGCTACGGGCGGTGACGTGGCCCCAGTCTGGCCCATGCCCGGACCGTCGGCGTGACCGGCGGGGCGGACTCGGGTAGAACTGAAGCCATGAGCGTACGCACCCCTGACCCGAATCCCGGGTGGCTGTCGGAAGAGGACCTCTACGAGGCCCGCCGCCGCCTGCCCATGGTCTACGTGGAGGCCCTGCCGGTGCGCCTGGACGCCCTCGGGTACGTCTCGGAGATCGGGCTGCTGTACATGGCGGACACCGAGGGCTACCTGCGCCGCACCCTCGTCTCAGGCCGGGTGATGTACCGCGAGACCGTCCGCGCCGCCCTGATGCGCCACCTGGAGAAGGACCTGGGACCGCTCGCCCTGCCGCAGCTGCCGCCCTCGGTCATCCCGTTCACCGTGGCCGAGTACTTCCCGAGCCCTTCCGAGACGGGCCTGACGGACGACCGCCAGCACGCCGTGGCCCTGGCCTACCTGGTGCCGGTCACCGGTGAGTGCGAGCCCCGTGGGGATGCGCTGGAGCTGTCCTGGCTGACGCCCGAGGAGGCGCTCAGCGAGGAGGTCCAAGCCGAGTTCATCGGTGGGCGGGGGAACCTGGTCCGCCAGGCCCTGGCCCACGTGGGCTGGGGGCGCTGAACCATGATCACGCCGGCTCCCCAGAACCAGCAGAACCCCGGACAGCACGACGCCGGAGGAGACTACCTGCGCTCGGTCAAGGCCCAGCAGGTCGGGCCGGGCGACCGCTTCCTGAAGCGTCAGGGGGATCCCTCGGTCCCGGTGGCGCAGGTGCGCACCACCCGGGACGACTTCGGCACGCCGGCCCTCGTGGTGGCCACGCTGGAGGACGGCCGCGAGGTGCGGATCGCCTTCGGCTCCACCATCCGCGTGCGCACCCGCCGGCCCGCGCCGGCGCTGGACGCCAGCACGGACCTGACCCCCGCCGAGGAGGGCTCGCCCGAGGCCACGGTGGTCCAGGTGGCCCAGCTGCACCCGGACAACCAGCACGTGCTGTCCGTGGCCTCGAAGCTCTCCCGCGGCATCAACCTGCGCTCGGGCTCGCAGCTCGAGGACATCGACACCCTGGCACACCACCTGTTCATCGACCTGGACGATTCGGACGGCGCCCTGACGCTGACCACCCTGCTGACCCAGTTGCCCTATGACGGGGCGATGGGCCGGTGGAAGTCGATCGAGTCCTCCCTGGCCCTGGCCGCGAGCATCCACTTCTACCGCGGCGAGGAGGTCGAGGGCCGGGCGGCCGGTGCCCGGCTGGCCGAGCCCGATGAGGCGGAGACGGATCCGATCCGCGCCCAGCGGACCGCCGAGATCCGCCAGCGGCAGATGAACGAGCCGAACCTCTACGACCGGGAGGTGCTGCGGGCCGAGGCCGCCGGCGACCTGGCCGGGGAGCGGCAGTGGCGCGAGTCCCGGCTGGCCACCCTGATGTACCTGCGCGCCCGGGGCGGGTCCGAGACCTTCAGCGAGGAGGAGTTGGACCGCCGGGTGCGCCGCGAGGTGACTGAGCTGCGGGCCCTGGCGGACCGGATCGCCGAGGCCGGCGAGGACTGAGGGCCCGGACCCCTACCGGAGCTGGGCCTTGATGGCCTTGCGCTCCTTCTCCAGCCTGCGCACCCGGTGGCCGAGCTTGATGAGCCGCACGGAGCCGAAGAGTCCCATCACGAGGACGCCGGCGATGGCCGCGAACAGCATGGCGATGCCCAGCGGCAGGCTGAAGCTCCAGCCGAAGTAGGCGAACTGCGCCTCCACGTTGTTCTGCAGGATGAAGATCAACAGCATCACGAGCACCACGGCACCGAGGATCAGTGCGATCCAGGTCCCGCCGCTGAGGCCCGTGCGGGCCGGCTGGTCCAGTGAGGGGTCCGTCTCCACACGGGGCCGGGAGGCACCCTCGGGGACGGTGTCCACCTCACGGTTCGACTCCGGTGACCCGGTGGGATCGACCTCGACCTCGTACTCCAGCTCGGTCTCCCCCCGGTGCGCCGGCTCCACGGCGCCGGGTCCGGTCACGGGAGGCAGCCCGTCCTGAGGGTTGTCATTTCTGCGTTCCATGTCAGGTCTCGCTCTCGTCACCGGTTGGTACTGGTCAAGCTACTGCCGTTGTCCCGCTCGCTCAACCCGCGCCGCCGCCGGCGGCGGTGGCCCTCGAGGGGTGCTCCAGGCGCAGCACCCATTTGCGCCAGGCCCAGGGGGTGGCGACGCAGGCCATGCCGACGGCGGCACCGATCACCGTCTCGATGAACCGGTCGTAGACCAGCTCCGAGGTGTCGACCTCCGTGGTGGAGGCACTCATCGCCAACACGGTGGACAGCAGCGCCAGCGGGGTGACGGCGATCTGCGCCAGCACGTACTGCCGGGCGATGAACAGCTCAGCCGTGCACTGCAGCGCGGCGATGATCAGCACGATTAGCCACAGCGGTGGATGGATCCACAGCACCGCGGCCAGCACCAGCAGCCCGATGAAGGTGCCGATGATGCGCTGGATGCCCCGGTTGACGCGGTAGCGGGTGGAGTGGCCCACCAGCGGGACCACGGCGGCCACCATGGCCCAGTAGTTGTGCTCGATCCCCAGTACGGGTCCCAGGGCGGTGGCCAGCGAGCCGGACACCCCGGCGGCCACCACGTACCAGGCCGCCTCAGACCAGACCAGGCGGTGGCGGGACCCGGTCAGGGGATCACTCGCCGGCCGCCGGATCCGGTGCCGGTTGCGGGGCACCACCCGGGAGGAGATCCCGATCAGCAGGGCGAACAGGATGGCGGCCGCCGCGGTCAGCAACGCCTCGCCCAGCGGTGGTTGATAGGGCACGGAGGAGACCGCCGCGAAGGCGAAGATGTGGAACAGGGAGCCGGAGGGGCGCAGGTTCCAGTACGCGGCCACCACGGCACAGACCCCGGCCACCACGGAGGTGAGCGCCACCAGCGCCCACGGGTTCTCCGTCCCGGACAGCCCGTTGCGGCCGGCCAGGGTGGCCAGCAACAGCACCACGAACATCAGGGCGCCGGCCCGGGTCTGCATCTGCAGCCGTGCGCCGTGGTCCAGGTTGCGGCCGTAGATCGCGGTGAAGGCTCCGAACGAGGCGAAGATCGCCAGGTCGATCCGGTCGATCAGCAGGAGCGTGAGCAGGGGGACCAGCACGGTGATGCCGCAGCGGATGGCCACCTCGTGGTCCCGGTGGGCCGGAGCCATGGTGAACAGCGCGGGGATCGGGTTGAGGTCGGCGAGCCGGCCGTTCGGCCGCTGACCGGACGTCGCTGAGCTCACCGCCACCTGCCCCTCGTTCTCCCCTGGTCTTGGACCTGCTTCCTGATACATACCATTGAACCCAGACCCACAACAGAAGGAACCCCGGCCACCGTGACCCATCAGACCACCGACCGTCATGAAGCACACAACCCCGGGGCCGGCCCCGCACCCACCGCCGCCTCCCCGCGGGACTTCTCCTTCGCCGTCGGGTCCCGGCTGACCGGACCGGACGGGACGCCGCGCCACGGACGGACCGGCACCATCACCACCCCGCACGGGACCATCGCCACCCCGGCGTTCATCCCGGTGGCCACGCAGGCCTCCGTCAAGGCGGTGCTGCCGGAGGCGATGGCCGCACTGGGGGGCCAGGCCCTGCTGGCCAACGCCTACCACCTGTACCTGCAGCCAGGCCCGGACCTGCTGGACGAGGCGGGCGGGCTGGGGCGGTTCATGAACTGGCCGGGGCCCACCTTCACGGACTCGGGCGGCTTCCAGGTGATGAGCCTGGGCTCCGGATTCAAGAAGGTCATCGACATGAACGGCCCGAAGGCGCCCTCCGGCCAGGGCGCCGACGACGCGGTGGCCCCCGGCAAGGAGCGGCTGGCCAACGTGGACGAGGACGGCGTCTGGTTCAAGTCCCACCTCAACGGGGACCGGCACCGCTTCACCCCCGAGGTCTCCGTGGGCATCCAGCACCAGCTCGGGGCGGACATCATGTTCGCCTTCGACGAGCTGACCACCCTGCACAACTCCCGCGGCTATCAGGAGGAGGCCCTGGAGCGCACCCGCCGTTGGGCCCAGCGCTGCCTGGACGAGCACGCCCGCCTGACCGCGGAGCGTGCCGGCAAGCCCTACCAGGCCCTGTTCGGCGTCATCCAGGGCGCCCAGTACGAGGATCTGCGGCGCACGGCCTGCGGGGACCTGGCCGGGATGCGGGCGGAGTTCCCCGACGGCGGCGGGTCCGGTGCCGAGGCCGGGGGGCTGGAGCACGGCTTCGACGGCTACGGGATCGGCGGGGCGCTGGAGAAGGAGAACCTCGGCACGATCGTGGGCTGGTGCGCCTCGGTGCTACCGGAGGACAAGCCGCGGCACCTGCTGGGCATCTCCGAGCCGGACGACCTGTTCACCTCGGTGGAGAACGGCGCGGACACCTTCGACTGCGTCTCCCCTACCCGGGTGGCCCGCACCGGCGCGTTCTACACCGCGGACGGTCGCTTCAACCTGCCGGGGGCTCGGTACAAGCGGGACTTCGGCCCGCTGGAGGAGGGCTGCGACTGCTACACCTGCGCCCACTACACGCGCGCCTACATCCACCACCTCATCAAGGCCAAGGAGATGGTGGCGCACACGCTGATGTCCATCCACAACGAGCGCTTCACCGTGCGCCTGGTGGACCGGATCCGCGCGTCCATCCAGGACGGCACGTTCTACGACCTCAAGGACGAGGTGCTGGGCCGCTACTACGCCCCGAGATCCTGACCCCGTCATCGACGTCCCACGAATTGGCCCCGCGCTCGCCAGGAGGGGGCCAGTTCGTGCGACGTGGTTGAGCGGTGCCTGACGGTGACCGGTCAGGCGTCGCCGGTGCTCTCGCCCAGCAGCCCGTCGAGGACCGATGACCACCGTTCCCGGACCGCCCGGCCGCCGCGTCCGCAGCGGGTCCAGCTCCGGCCGGCAGGTGCAGGTAGCCGCGGACCACGGACATCCGGGTCTGCCCGAACTGCAGGGTGCCGAACTCGTAGACTCCGGGCTCGGCGCCGGAGGCGGCCGCGTCGGCATCGCTCACCCGCAGCGCCACGGACTCCTGGCCGGCCGGTCCCGCGCCCTCCGGCCCGCCGGTCACCTCGATCACGGTGCCGGTCAGCTCCGCCGGCTGGCCCGCGGCGTCCCCGCGCGCGGTGGCCTGATGCCCGACGACGGCCCTGTCCAGACCCAGCGCCGGGACCAGCCGGTGCCCGGCCGGGACCTCGCGCATCACGAGCGCCTGAACCGTCTCTCGCCCGGCGAAGTGGCCGTGGTACTCACCCAACAGCCGCAGCGCCGAGATCCACCCGAGCAGGGTGCCCTCGATGTCCTCGCCCCAGCGCTGCCCCTCCGTCTCCACGCCGCTGGTGAGCCGGACGCGGGTGCGGGCCGGGCCGGCGTCGGGCCCGGGGGTGGCGGAGCGCGCGTGGCCGAACCCGGGACCGGGACCGGACTCCGGTTCGGTGGGGAAGAGCCGGTGCACGGTGATCTCGGTGGCCCAGTCCGGCACCGTGGTGCCGTCCCCCATCCAGTCCGGCTCGACGTAGGCGTAGCGGTGCGGCGGATCCCAGACGGTGATGGTGCCGGTGGAGTCGCCGAAGTCGCCGTGGTGCGTGACGAGCCGTCCGCCCACACGGGGCTCGAGCTCGGCCTCCACGAACCAGCGCCGGTACCCGGGGCCGGTGGCCACCGACTCCCAGACCTCCTCCACCGTGCCGGCCACGTCCACCTCCACCACGGTGAAGCAGCCCTCGCCCGGCCGGACGAGGCGGGCCGTGGGCTCGTGGTCGGTGGAGTGCGGACCGGAGAAGCTGGGCGATGCAGCGCTCATGGGGCCAGCCTGACACACCGGGCGTAGGGTTCTGAACGGTAGACCGACCGTTGTCCATCCGACCACGTAGGAGCAGCATGACCACCACGGACTCCCCCGACACCCGAGCCGCCGAGATCCACCCCGGCCCCGTCGAGGAACACCACGCCCCGTATGCGGCCGCCGCGGACCGCTACGCCTCCACCGCCTTCCGCCGGGTCGGGTCCACCGGGCTCGCCCTGCCGCCCATCAGCCTGGGCCTGTGGTGGAACTTCGGGGACAACCGCCCCTTCGACACCCAGCGTCAGATCCTGCGGCACGCCTTCGACCACGGCATCACCCACTTCGACCTGGCCAACAACTACGGCCCTCCCGCGGGCTCCGCCGAGGAGAACTTCGGCCGCGTGCTGGCCAAGGACCTGGGCCGGTACCGGGACGAGCTCGTCATCTCCTCGAAGGCCGGCTGGGACATGTGGCCCGGCCCCTACGGCAACCTCGGGTCCCGGAAGTACATCCTGGCCTCCGCCGAGGCGTCCCTGCGGCGGATGGACCTGGACTACGTGGACCTGTTCTACTCCCACCGGGCGGACGCGGACACCCCGCTCGAGGAGACCATCGGCGCCCTGCACACCCTCGTGGTCCAGGGCAAGGCGCTGTACGTGGGCCTGTCCTCCTACTCCCCCGAGCGCACCGTCGAGGCGCAGCGGATCGCCCGGGAGCTGGGCACCCCGCTGGTCATCCACCAGCCCGCCTACTCCCTGCTGAACCGTTGGGTCGAGGACGGGCTGCTGGAGACCCTGGCCGAGCAGGGTATGGGGTCCATCGCCTTCACGCCGCTGGCCCAGGGCCTGCTGACGGACAAGTACCTGCACGACGACGCCGCCGCCCCCTCCGGCGGCCGCACCTCCCTCAGTGGTCACCTGACGCAGGAGAACCTGGCCACCGCGCGTGCGCTGAATGAGCTGGCCGGCGAGCGCGGACAGTCCCTGGCCCAGCTGGCGATCTCGTGGCTGCTGCGGCCCGGCGGGGTGACCTCCGTGCTGCTGGGGGCCTCCTCCACGAAGCAGCTGGACGAGAACCTCGGCGCGCTGGACGGTGTGCCGTTCAGCGACGAGGAGCTGGCCCGGATCGATGCGATCACCGGACGGGAGTCCACCATCGACATCTGGAACGTCTCCGCCCGGATCGACTGAGTCTCCGTCCCCGGGGCGCAGAGTGACGAGACCACGTCACTTCGGTGGGGGTCAGGTCACTTTGTGCCCGGTGGAGGGGGTGGAGAGGGCGCCGAGGGATGCCAGGAGGGTCTTCGTGTAGTCGTGCTCCGGGGCCTCGAACACGCGGTCGGCGTCTCCGTGCTCCACGGCCACCCCGTCCTTCATGACCAGGATCTCGTCACTCATGTGG
Source organism: Citricoccus sp. I39-566 (assembly GCF_031432995.1). Classification (GTDB taxonomy): domain Bacteria; phylum Actinomycetota; class Actinomycetes; order Actinomycetales; family Micrococcaceae; genus Citricoccus; species Citricoccus nitrophenolicus_A. The sequence goes on along the minus strand of NZ_CP133842.1, from coordinate 1,210,361 downwards.
TGGATGACGCCCAGGTCGTGGGAGATGAACAGGTAGGTCATGCCCAGCGTCTCCTGCAGTTCGGAGAGTAGGTCCAGCACCTGGGCCTGGACCGAGACGTCCAGGGCGGAGACGGCCTCGTCCAGCACCACGACCTTCGGCTCGGGGGCGAGCGCCCGCGCGATCGAGAGCCGCTGCCGTTGGCCGCCGGAGAGCCGCAGCGGGTGCTTGGCGAGGTGCTCCGGGGCGAGTCCGACCACGCGGGCCAGCTGCGCCACCCGCTCAGACTGCTCGGCGCGGTGGGCCCGCCGCGCCCGTCCCGAGGCGAACGCCCCGGGGGCCGCGCCGGCATCGAGCGCGTCGGTGAGGATCCGCTCGCCGCTCCACCGCGGGTCGAAGGAGCTCAGCGGGTCCTGGTAGACCACGGTCACCTCCCGGCGGCGGGGCCTGCGCCCGGCCGGGGACAGCTCGCTCCAGGGCGCACCGTCCAGCAGGACGGTGCCCGCGTCCGGGGCGACGAAGCCCAGGGCCATCGAGGCCGTGGTGGATTTGCCGGAGCCGGACTCCCCCACGATCCCGAGGGTCCGCCCGGCGTGCACGTCGAAGGAGACGTCCCGCACCACGGCGCGGTCCCGGCCGTCCGACCCCCGGTAGGTCTTGGTCAGCCCGCGGGCGGACAGCACGGCCGGAGCATCAGCCGTCTGGTCCATCCGGTGCCCGACGGCGGCCGGGGCCGCGCGCTGGGAGGTCCCGGCCGGCGTCGTGCGCGCTGCGGCCCGGGCCCGGCCCTCCTCGGTGAGGTACTCGCCGCGGGTGTGCCCGGACGGCACGGCGTCCAGCAGCTGCCGGGTGTAGGGGTGCTGCGGGTTCTCCAGGATCTCGGCTGCGGTCCCGGACTCCACGATCGTCCCGCCCTGCATCACCAGCACGCGGTCGGCCAGCCGTCCCACCACCGAGAAGTCGTGACTGATGAGCAGGATCGCCGTGCCGTCCGCCTTCCGCTGGGCGAGCAGGTCCAGCACCTGGGCCTGCACCGTGACGTCGAGCGCGGTGGTCGGCTCGTCGGCCACCACCAGGGACGGGTGGTTCGCGATCGCCGAGGCGATCAGGGCCCGCTGGCGCAGGCCGCCGGAGAGCTGATCCGGCCGCTGCCCGGCCACCAGCCGTGGGTCCGGCACGCCGACCTCCGCCAGCAGCCGCTCGACCCGTTCCGTCCGCTCGGCCCGGTTCCGCACCCCGTGTACCCGGAGGGACTCGGCGATCTCGGCGCCCACCGGCCGCAGGGGATCCAGCGAGACCAGCGCGTCCTGGAGGATGAAGCCGATCTCGGTGCCGCGGATGGAGGTCCAGTCTCGGTCCCGCAAGGTGCGCAGGTCGCGGCCGAGCACCGTGGCCGTCCCCGCCTCCACGTGGGCGTTCGGTCCGGTGAGTCCGATCAGGGTGCGAGCGGTGACCGACTTGCCGGATCCCGATTCACCGATGACGGCCACGCACTCGCCGGGGCGGATGTCCAGCGAGACGTCGTGGACCACGTGGCGGCGGTGGCCGTGTGCATCGGTGAACCAGACGTTGAGGTGTTCCAGCTGCGCCAGTGGCTGCCGTCCGGCTGGACCGGGTACGGCTGCCGCGACACCGTCGGCGTCAGTGGTGCGGGCAGGGATGGCAGTGTCGATCAGGGCGTTCATCAGCGGCCTCCTTCGAGGGTGGACTCCACGTACTTGCCGAGGGAGGTGGCGGTCAGGGCGGTGGCCAGCACGGCCAGCCCCGGGATGATCTCCAGCCACCAGGCGGCGGTGATATAGGGGCGTCCCGCCTCCAGCAGAGCACCCCATTCCGGCGACGGCGGGGCCACTCCGAAGCCGAGGAACGCCAGCCCAGAGGCCCAGACGATGGACTGGCCGATCCCCAGGGTCAGGACCGCCAACAGGGGTCGCAGCGCATTGGGCAGTACATGCTGCACCAGGATCTTCGCCGGCGGGTGGCCCAGGGCGCGGGCGGCCTGGACGTAACCGGAGCGGTGCACGGACATCACCTGGGCCCGGACCATTCGCGCGTAGCCGGGGGCGATCCCCAGGCCGACCGCCAGCACCAGCGTCGGCACGGACGGACCGTAGACGGCGATGAACACCATGGCCAGCAGCAGGATCGGGAAGGCGAAGAGGACCTCGATGGCCCGGCCGATGATGGCATCCGCCCACCGTCCGCCGAGCGCGGCCCAGGAGCCGAACACCACGGCCAGCCCGACGCCGACCCCGGTGGCCCCGAGCCCGATCAGCAGCGACTGCCCCGTGCCGTGCACGATCCGGGAGTACAGGTCCCGGCCGGACTGATCGGTGCCGAACCAGTGCTCCCAGCTGGGCGGGGCGAGGGGCGAACCCAGGTTGATGGCCCGCGGATCGGCGGTGGCCAGGATCCCCGGGGCGAAGGACGCGATGACCAGCAGCGCCGCGAACGCCCCCGCGATCCAGACCGTGACCGGCACCCGCCGGAAGGTGACGGTTCCCAGGACGGCACCGGTGCCGGCGTCGTGGCTGGCTCCTTGGGTGGCGCCTTGGGTGGCGCCTTGGGTGGCGCCTTGGGTGGCGCCGGAGCGGGTGGCGGTGTCCAGGGTGGGGGTGCTCATGCTGACTCCTTCAGGCGCGGGTCGACGAGGATGTAGGCGGTGTCCACCACCAGGTTGGTGATCACGTAGATCAGGGCCACGAGCATCACCACCCCGCAGACCACCGGCAGGTCGCGGCCGTTGACGGCGGTGACCAGGACGCGGCCGAGGCCGGGGCGGGCGAAGATGTTCTCGGCGATCACGGCGGCGGAGAACTGTGCTCCCACGGCCCAGCCGGTCAGGCTGAGCCCGGGCAACAGGGAGTGGCGCAGCACGTGGCGGATCCGTACCCCGGAATCGGACAGGCCACGGGCCCGGGCGGTGAGCACGAAGGGCTCGTCCAGGGTCCGTTCGAACTCGGTGCGCATCACCTGGGCCAGGAAGCCGGCCAGCGGGATGCCCAGGGTCAGGGCGGGCAGGACCAGCCCGACCGTGCCGCTGCCGGAGACCACGGGGAAGAGCCCGAGCGACAGGGCGAAGACCACCAGCAGGATGATGCCGAGCCAGTACTGCGGCAGGGCGGCGGCCGCCGCCTCCAGTCCGGAGAAGAGCCGGGACACCCAGGGGGTGCGCCGGGCCGTGAGGACCAGGAGGACGAGGGCCAGGGCCCAGGCGACGGCGAGCGCGGTGAAGGTCAGGATGACCGTGGGGGCGATCTGATCCCCGATCACCGTGGTGACCGGCTGGTAGAGGGTGTAGGAGATGCCCAGGTCCCCGCGCAGCAGCCCGCCGAGGAAGTCCAGGTACTGGACCAACAGGGGGTCGTCGAAGCCGAAGAGCTCGTTGATCGGTGCCAGCTCCTCCGCGGTGCGTTCCTGCACCTGGCCGGTCTGCTGGTTCAGCAGCAGCGTGGCGCGGTCCCCGGGCAGCAGGGTCTGGATGAGGAACGTGATGGTGGCCGCGGCCCACACCACGATCACGGCCCCCAGCAGCTTCCGGCCGGCCCGGGCCGCCACGCTGGCCGCCGAGGGACGGTGGCGTGCCGAGACCGATGGTGACGGGGTGGCGGAGGTCGCCGGACCGGAACCCGGGGTGGGCCTCTGGTCAACGGAAGTGGTCAGCGTCATGGCTCAGTCCTCGTTCTCTGCCGGGGCGTGAGGGGGAAAGCCGTCCGAGTCGTCCCGGGCGGACTCGGAGGTGAAGGAGGCGTCGTGGAAGATCGGTCCGCCCTGGGCGTGCTCGAGCCAGATGCCCGTGACCTCGTCCGCTGCGGCCAGGGTGTTGGTCTGGGTGTAGAGCCCGATCGCCGGCGCCAGCTCGCTGAGTTGGTGCTGCGCCTCGGAGAACCGTTCGGTGACCAGCTCGGGGCTCGGCGCCTGCAGGGCGGACTGGATGGTCTCGAAGACCTCCGTGTTGTCCAGGAAGGTGGTGTTGGCGCCGTTGGGGGCGTCCTGGGTGGAGGGACGGTAGTTGATGTTGAGGATCCCGGCGTGCGGGCTGGTCCAGTAGCCCACCTGCGCGTCATAGCTGTCCGGGGTGGAGAAGGCGCCACCGAAGAACTCGGAAGGGGTCCCCGGGCGCAGCACCAGGTCGAAACCGGCCGCGCGCGCCTGCTCCTGGACGTTCTGGATCACGGTGTTGCCGTCCGGGGTGATGATGCTGTTCAGCCCATAGACCACCTTCGCCTGCAGCCTCTGCCCGTCCTTGGTCCGGGTGCCGTCCTCGTCCCGGCCCGTCCACCCGGCCTCGTCGAGCAACTCGTTGGCCCTCTGCAGGTCGAACGGGTACTCGGTGGCGGCGGCCTCGTCATAGTCCGGGGTGGACTGGGAGAGGTAGCCACTGGGCTCGAAGGGGACCGTGCCGAGGAAGGCCGATTCCACGTTGGCCTCGCGGTCCGTGGCAAAGGACAGTGCCTGGCGGACGGCCTGGTCGGTGAAGATGCCCCGCTGGGTGTTCAGGTTCATCACCACGGGACGGCCCGGCGTGATGTATTGGGTGAAGTCATACTGCTCGCGCGCCTGGGCGATGTTCACGGCGGGCACCTCGCCGATGGCATCCATCTCGCCCGAGAGCAGTGCCCCATACCGGGAGGTGTTGTCCGGGATGATGTTCCACCGGACGCCCTCCACGTGCGCCGGGCCCTGGTGACCCGCATTCCCCGGAGCCCACTGGTAGTCCTCATTGCGCTCGAACTCGATGTACTCGCCCCGCTTCCAGTCCTTGACCGTGAAGGGGCCGGAGCCGATCGGCTCGGTGCAATTCTCCTCGTCTGACCTCGTCTCCAGCGCAGTGGGCGACTGCAGTCCGAAGTACGACTGCGAGATGGTCGAGAGGAACGGGGAGAACGGGGCGGAGAGGTGGATCTGGACGGTGTGCTCGTCCACCACCTCGGAGTGGTCGTAGAACCCGCCCAGGTGGGCCGCCGCCGTGCCGTTGCCGCCGTCCATCCAGTAGTCGAAGTTGTACGCCACGGCGTCGGCGTCCAGGGGCGTGCCGTCCGTGAAACGCACGTCATCGCGCAGATCCAGGGTCCATACCGTCCGGTCCTCGGAGACCGACCAGTCGGTGGCGATCCACGGCACCACCGAGCCGTCCTCCGTGGCGGAGACCAGGTTGTCCAGCACCTGGCGGGCTGTGAAGTTCTCCTGGATCCAGCCGCCGAAGATGCAGTTGGGCTCCTGGAGGTGCCCGTACTCGAGGACGCCGCCCTGGACCGGTTCCGTGGCGGAGCCGGTCAGGGCCGCCCGCTCCTCCGGGGCCGCGCCGGCAGAGCAGGAGGCCAGTGCGAGGGCCGACGCCGCGGCCAGGGCGAGGCCGGCGGCGAAGGTGCCGGGCCGGCGTCGTGCCCCGGGGTGGGGCGCCGGAGTGGAGGAAAGGCGCCGGTTTCCGGGCGCGTTCGGGGAGGGTGGGGTGTTCATGGTGCTTCCTTTCATCCGGGCACAAAGTGACCTCACCCCCACCGTGGTGACGGGGCTGTGTCACTCTGTGCCCGGGGGCGGCGGGCTCAGACCCCGGCGGGGACGGCGTCCTCGCGCTGGGAGTCGCGGGCGAAGGCGCCGCGGTACTGCGCGGCCGGATGGGTCTCGGGCAGCCGGTCCCGGCCGAAGAGCTTCTGGCGCAGGGTGCCCGGGGTGTACTCGGACTGCGCCAGGCCGCGCTCGCGCAGCACGGGCAGGACCTTGTCCGCGAACTCCTCGAAGGAGCCGGGGATGACCCAGTTGATGACGTTGATGCCGTCCACTCCCGCCGCCTGCCACTGCTCCAGCTGGTCTGCGATCTGCTCGGGGGTGCCTACCAGGCGGTTGTTGCGGTGACTGCGCCAGGCAACGTCCGCCACCACCGGCTCACGGTCCGTGATGGCCTTGGAGGTCCATTCGGCGAAGCCCTTCTGGGTGTTCGTGTTCAGTTCAGACAGCGGGGTGTCCGGCGGGTAGACGCGGCCGTCCGGGTCCACCAGCGCGGCGTGGGCCAGGTAGCCGTCCACGGAGGCGTACTGCTCGTACTCGGCCAGCTTGCGCCGCGCCTCCTCCTCCGTGTCCCCGATGACGAAGCTCAGGCCCTGGTAGAACGTGATGTCCTCCGGCGCGCGGCCGGCCTCCGCCGCGCGGCGCCGGGTGTCCTCGATCTGCTGACGGGCGATCTCCGGGTTCGCCGCGATGATGAACACCGCCTCCGCGTTGCGGGCCGCGAAGTCCCGGCCTGAGGCCGAGGACCCGGCTTGGTACAGCAGCGGCGTGCGCTGCGGGGAGGGGGACGGCAGGTGCGGGCCCTCCACGGAGTAGCGCTGGCCGACGTGGTGGATCTTGTGGACCTTCGCCGGGTCCGAGTATCGGGAGCCCTCCCGGTCCTTGACCACGGCGCCCTCGTCCCAGGAGCCCTCCCAGAGCTTGTAGGCCACGTCCACGTACTCCTCCGCCCAGGCGTAGCGCTCCGCGTGGTCCGTCAGCCGGGGCAGGCCGAAGTTGCGCGAGCCGTTGTCCTGGGTGCCGGTGACGATGTTCCAGGCGATGCGTCCGCCCGAGAGGTGATCCAGCGTGGACAGCTGCCGGGCGAACTGGAACGGGTGGGACTGGAACACGTTCGAGGTGGTGGCCAGGCCGAGGTGCTCGGTGACCACCGCGAGCGCGCCGAGCAGCACGGTCGGGTCGTTGGACGGGATCTGCAGGCCTTCGTTGACGTAGACGGAGTAGTCCGCGTCCGCGTCTCCGTAGTGGCCCACCACGTCCGCGAAGAACATGGCGTCGAACTTCGCGGCCTCCAGGGTGCGCGCCAGGTCGATCCACGTGTTGACGTCCGTGAATTCGGTCTGCCCGGCGTCCGGGCGGCGCCACTGGCCGTGGTGGATGTGGCTCGTGGTGTTCATGACGAACGCATTGAAGCGCAGGGGCTTGCTCATGGGATTCTCCTGGGTGGTTGGACGGGATGGGGCACGAAGTGACGAGGCCACGTCACTCCGGTGGGGGTGGGGTCACCTTGTGCCCGGGTGCGGGGCGGCGGGGGCGGAGCCGACGCGGTAGGAGCGTTCGGGGCCGGTGCCGTTGACCTCCCAGTCGCCGAGGAGCCGGGCCCGGTAGATCAAGGGGTTGTGGTTGGCCAGCACCCGGGCGTTGCGCCAGTGCCGGTCCAGCCGCTTGGTCTGGCTGAGGGCGGTGGCCCCGCCCACCTCGAACAGCTGGGTGGCAGCGGCCAGCACGGTCTTCGCGATGACCTGCTGGGCCTGGTAGACGCGCACGTAGAGCTCGTTCACGTCCTCCTCCGGCAGCTGTCCGCCGGCCCCTGCGGCGGCCTCCCGCTCGAGGATCCCGCCGAGCGCGGTGACCACGGAGTCGAAGGCCGCCCGCGCGCCGAAGGCGGCGGCGGAGAGCTCGCCCACCACCTGCAGCACCTGGGCGTCCTCGCGCGGCAGTTCGGCGGCGCCGTGGCTGAAGGACCGGCGCCGGCCGCGCACATAGTCCGCGCCGTCCCGGACGATCGCCTCGGCGATGCCGGTCAGCGCCGCCAGGTGCAGGAACTGCCAGCTGGCCTGGCCGGTGGCCACGCGGGTGCCGTCGTCCAGCCCGCCGGCGTAGACCTCCGCGGCCTCCACCGGCGTGTTCTCGAACACCGTGGTGCCGGAGGCGGTCAGCTGCTGGCCGAAGCCGTCCCAGTCGTCCAGCACGCTCACGCCCTCCGCGTCCACGGACACCGTGGCGGCGATCTCCTCGCCCTCGGCGTCCACCGCCGCCACGATGATCCAGTCCGCGTAGAGGGTGCCCGTGGAGTAGTACTTGGTCCCGTTCAGCCGCCACGTTCCGGCAGCATCGCGGATCAGGGTGGTGGTCCCCTGGCCCACGGCGTTGTTGATCTCCGTGACGGCGTTCCCGACGACGGCCCCCTCGCCGAGGCGGCGCAGCCACCGGTCCCGTAGGGCCTCGTCCGGGTGACCCAGGACGTTCTCCTGGTTGATCAGGTGGGCCCGCAAAGCCTGGACGAGGTTCGAGTCCGCCGCGGCCAGCTCGAGGATCAGCGGGGCCTGTTCGGCGAAGGTGAGCCCGGATCCCCCGTACTCCACCGGGACCCGCAGGGAGGTGAACCCGGCGGCGGCCAGGGCTCGGACGGTGCCGCGGTCGATGTGGCGGTCGGCCTCGCGCTGGGCGGCGCTGGCCGCGATCTCGGCGAAGACCGGCACGAGGCGTTCGCGGGCGGCCCGGAAGGCCTCGGAGGTGTGCGCGGGCGCGGCGGACAGGGTGGTGGCAGTCATCATGCTCCTGTGGTGGTGGTCGAGTCGGACACCGAGTTGCGGGCGGTGGAGTGGAACGGCGGGACGGCCCCGTTGATCCGGTAATTGCCCACGGCCTGGGTGCGGTAGATCAGTGGGGTGTGGCTGGCCACGGTGCGGGCGTTGAGCCAGTGCTGGTGCAGCTGCCTCGAGGCGTCCGTGGCCGAGGCCCCGCCGGATTCGAAGATCTGGTTGGTGGCGTCCAGGATCAGCTCGGAGACCACGAGCGAGGCCTCGGACAGGGCGATGTTGGCCCGGGTGTGGGCCTGGACCACCACCGGGTCCTCCAAGTCGGTGTGCCCGCGGACCTGGACGTAGGACTGTTCCACCACGGCCGCCGCGCCCCGCACGATCTGCCGGGCGGCGGACACCTTGGCGGAGACGGTGCCGATGACCTGGTGCACCAGCGGGTCCTGGGCCGGCGTCTCCGCAGTGGCGTGGTCATAGGTCCGACGCCGGCCCTTCACGAACGCGGTGATCTCGGCCAGGGCGGTGGTCCCGATCCCGGCCTGGGTGGCCGTCAGCACGATCCAGAGCACCGTGTACGCCAGCACGCCGGTGGGCACGTTGAACTCCTGGGTGCGCTGGGCCTGCACGGGCACGTGGTCCAGCGTGGTGGTGCCGGAGGCGGTGAGCCGCTGTCCGAAGCCGTTCCAGTCGTCGATGCGCTGCACGCCGGGATCGCGGGCGTCGATGATCGCGAAGACCGGGCCGTCCTCCTCGAGCCCGGGCCGCACGGCGGAGACCAGCAGGTAGTCCGCGAAGATCGCCCCGGTGGAGTAGAACTTGTCCCCGCTGAGCCGGGCCACCTCCGTGGTGCCCGTGGCGGCGGCCGACTGCACGGTGTCCGGGTCGGCGTCGATCCAGTGCACGGGGCGCCGGCCGGCGGACGGCGGCAACTCCACGAGGGCGTTGCCGAAGATCCTGCCGGCGGCCACCTCGGCCAGCCACCACTCGGAGACCGCGCCCTGGGACTCGTTCTCGTGTTGCTCCGTGAACATGAAGTGCCCGTGCAGCGCCTGGGGCAGGTTGGGGTCCGCGGCGGCGAGGTCCACCAGGAGGTCCGCCAGCTGGGGCAGGCTCGCCCCGATGCCGCCGTAGTCCCGGCCCAGGCGCACCCGGGTGAACCCTGAGCCGCGCAGGTACTCGATGGCCGCGAAGGCCAGCTCGTGGTCCAGCTCGCGCTGGGCGGCTCCCGCCGCGACGGCCGCGAAGACGGGGGTGAAGTGCGCGGTGAGCTGGGCGTCCGTCGGCCCCGAGGTGCCGATGGCCGCCCGCAGCTCCTCAAAGGTCGGCAGGCCGGTCGGCGCAGCGCGGTGGTCGAGGTGGGTGGTGTCCGTCATGGGTGTCCCCGTCATCCATGGCACACCGGAATGGCGTGGGCCCGGAATACGGCGTCATCGGGGCCCTGCGGCCGGGACACGCATTCACGGTGGTGCCGTACTTGCCTCGCGGTGGTCACCGGAGGCCGAATCATCACCTGGAGCACCCCACTACGGTGAGAGGGTTGCCGCCCGGCCAGCCAGGGCTTCGCGCCGGATCTCGTGATTCTGTTGTTGACCCTAGGCAGTCAGCACGTGGCCTCCAAGCCTCGGGTCATGTTCAGCGGCCTGACGTCATCTGGGCCCGTTTCCGCGCCGACGTGCCGCCCCGACCGTCGAAGGCCGCCCCAGATGACGGCCTGTGACGGCCCGTGACGAGAGGGGCGGTCCGGTCACCAGCGGTAGTCCAGGAACTTGCCGTCCAGGGTGATGACCACGCGGTCGCCGTCCGGATCGGCACGGCGGGCAACGTCTGCCGTGAAGTTGATGGCGCTCATGATGCCGTCCCCGAACTCCTCGTGGATCAGGGCCTTCAGCGCCGGTCCGTAGACCGATATGGCCTCCACCAGCCGGTAGATCGTGGGATCGTTCATCACGGTCGGATCGCTGCCCCGGTTCGGCTGCTGCTGCAGGCTTTCGGCCACGTCGTCGCCCAGGCCGAGCATCTCGACCACGACGGCGGCCTGGGCCGCGGTCATCGGGTGCTGTCCCAGCAACGCGGCCGTGGTCCACACCGGGGCGGCGCCGAGGGCGCCGGCGAGGTCCGCCCAGGTGAGGCCGGCACGGATGCGGGCGGCGTCGACGAGGGCGGCTGCGTGCATCTTGGACATGATCGGATCCATGGTCAGCGGCTCGCGACGTGGTCGGCGAGGGGCGGCAGCTTCGGCTGGCGCTTGGCCGCCGTGCGGTAGTGGGTGGCGTACAGGGTCAGGCCCACGAAGGAGAGGCCGCCCACGAGGTTGCCGAGCACGGTCGGGATCTCGTTCCAGACGAGGTAGTCCATGACGGAGAACTCACCGCCCAGCATGAGGCCCGCCGGGAAGAGGAACATGTTGACGATGGAGTGCTCGAAGCCCATGTAGAAGAAGAGCATCACCGGCATCCACATGATCAGCGCCTTGCCCACGACGTCCTTGGCCAGGAAGGCCGCGACCACACCGGTCGAGACCATCCAGTTGCAGAGCACGCCACGGATGAAGAGGGTCAGCATGCCACCCGCGCCGTATTCGGCGTAGCCGACCGTCCTGCCCTCGCCGATGGAGCCGATCTGCTGGGCCACCTCGTTCGGCGGGGTCTGAAAACCATAGGTCATGGTCACCACCATCATGACGGCCACCAGGAAGGCACCGGCGAAGTTGCCGGCGAAGACCAGGCCCCAGTTGCGCAACAGGCCGCCGATGGTCACTCCGGGCCTCTTGTCGATCCAGGCCAGCGGGACGAGGGTGAAGACGCCGGTCAGCAGGTCGAAGCCGAGCAGGTAGATGAGGATGAAGCCGACCGGGAACAGCAACGCCCCCACGAGGGCGTTGCCGGTCTGTACGGTGACGGTGATGGCGAAGGCGGCGGCGAGGGCCAGGATGGCACCGGCCATGAACGAGCGGATCAGGGTGTCCCGGGTGGACATGAAGACCTTGGACTCACCGGCGTCGACCATGTGCTTCACGAAGTCCGGTGGGCTGACGTAGGACATGGGACATCACTCCTGGGTCGAGGGGGCGGTCACCGTTGCCGGGCAACGGGCATACCCCCAACCTAGAAAGCGCGAGTTTCTGCGGTGTTTCCGTCCCCGCACCGGCCCACGAAATCTCCCTCACTGTCCCGGCGGGACACAGTGAGGCGCGCGTCCACTCAGTCCCGCCGGGGAAGCTCCCTGACCAGGGTCTTCGGTGCGGTGAGCCGATAGGCGAAGACCTTCTGGGTGAAGAACGCCGGCCGGCCGTGGGGTGCGGACGCGCTGGACGTGGAGGTCGCCGTCGTCGTACATCCTCGGGTGGGCCATGCGCACCAGTGTCACCGGCGGCGGCCCCCGGTTGAACCCTTGCGGGCCGACGCGCGGCAGGTCAGGCAGCGTAGGCCGGCTCGGCCCGCTTGACCCGCCCGATGACCCAGATGGTGACCGGGGAGAGCACGATCTCCACCACGGACTTGAAGAGGAAGCCCACGACGACGTAGTTCAGGAAGGTCGGCAGGTCCGTGATGCCGATGACGCCGGCGGCGATGGAGCAGAAGACCAGGGTGTCCAGGAACTCGCCCACCAGCGTCGACACCGCCAGGCGGCCGAAGAGCAGCCGTTCGCCGGAGCGCCGCTTCATCCGGACCATGAGCCAGGAGTTGGCGAGCTGGCCGATGAGGAAGCCGAGCAGGGAGGCCAGCACGATCAGGGGCACGGGGGCCAGGGTGCGGACGAGGGCGTCCTGGCCGTCGTACCACTCGGCGCCGGGCAGGGCGATGATGACCCAGTAGCAGGCCGCGGCGAAGACCGAGAGCGCGAAGGTGGTCACGATGGCCCGGCGGGAGGCCTTGAAGCCGTAGACCTCGGAGACCACGTCCCCCACGATGTAGGCCAGCGGGAAGAGGAAGAACCCGCCGTCCGTGACGATCGGCCCGAAGGTGACGCCCTTCGAGGCGCCGAGGTTGGACAGGATCAGCACCACGGCCATGACCGCGGTGAAGATCGCATACAGGCCGGTGCCGGTGGGGGCGAAGCGGGCAGGGGCAGGGGCGGTGGTGTTCACTTCAGGTCCTCGGTGGTTCGCGGGAAGGGAGCACTCCTGCTGCCCCAGGATGCGTCCGAACGACGCCTCATTCTTCCACACCCCGGCCGTCGGGACCCGCCGGTCCTGCTGTCCCGTCTACCGGACGATCATGGCGTCCAGGTCCGGCTTCGCATCGATGAAGTCGTACGTCACGGCCAGCTCGCCGATGGCCTGGAGCTGCTCCTCGCGAATCTCGCCCCCGAGCTCGTCGAGCTTCAGGGCCATGGCCGCCTCCTCGGGCAGGTTCATGAACTCGGGCAACAGCTTCTTGGCCTCGTCGTTGTTCTCGTCCGTGGCGGCGAGCGCCTCGGTGATGGCCGCCTGGAACTGTTCCACCGTCTCCGGGTTCTCCTCGGCGAACGTGCCGGAGGTGAACGTGACCATGGTGGGCATGCCCTCGATGGAGTCGCGGAAGGAGTAGCCGAGCAGTTCGTTGTCCGGGTCCTCCAGCGCCGTGGTGAGGAAGGGCTCGGGGATCCAGATCGCGTCCGTGTTGCCCTGCTCGAGCTGCGCCGGCATGTCCTGGAACGGCATCTCCGCGAACCTCACGTCCGCCGGGTCGGAGCCGCCCTGTTCGGCCAGGTCCATGAGGGTCAGGTCCCCCAAGGTCCGCAGGGCGTTGATGGAGGTGGTCCTGCCGGCCAGGTCCCCGTAGTCCTCGATCCCGGCGTCCACCCGCGTGACGACTCCCGAGGTGTCCTCCCCCTCGTCCGCGGAGTTGCAGTAACCGGCCACGATCTTCATGTCCAGGCCCTGGTCCACGGCGGTGAGGACGGACAGGGGGTTGCCGACCCCGAAGTCCATCTGCCCGTTGGACACGGCCGGCAACATGGCGGCGCCGGCGTTGGCCAGGGCGATCTCCACGTCGAGTCCGTGCTCGGCGAAGATGCCCTCCTGGATCCCGTACTCCACGGCGATCGAGGCGGCCAGGGGGACCAGGCCGACGGTCACCTGCGTCAGCTCTCCCTCCGCGACTGGGCTGCCCGCTTCCGACCCCTCCCCCGTGACGGAGGGAGACCCGGAGGAGCAGGCGGTCAGCGCCAGTCCGGCCACGGCCAGAACGGACAGGGCGGCGAGGGGACGGGACTTCATGGCGACTCCTGGGCCTGTGAGGTGGATCACGCGCCGAATGAATACCTATGACCGTAGCCATAGCGCCCCGAACTGTCTATGATTTTGTTGACAATCTTGTTCAACATCCGAGCAGCACTGCGTCTGACAGGAGCACGCCCATGACCGAGCGCATCCGCGACATCGCCCACCTCTCCACGGTGGAGCTGTACACCCCGAAGTTCGAGGAGTCCCTCGCGTTCTTCCGGGATCTGCTGGCCATGCGCGAGGTCGGCCGCACCACCGAGAACGGCGAGGAGTCCGCCTACCTGCACTGCTGGGACGACTACGAGCCCTACTCCATCAAGCTCACCGCCAAGTCCCACGCGGGCGTGGGCCGCGTGGCCTGGCGGGCCCAGAGCCCCGAGGCGCTGGAGCGCGTGGTGGCCCGCATCGAGGCGACCGGCCTCGGCGAGGGCTGGGTGGACGGGGAGATGGGACGCGGCCGCACCTTCCGCTACCGCAACCCGGACCAGCACCTGATGGAGGTCTACTTCGACACCGAGTGGTACGAGGCCGACGACACCGACCGGCCGGCGCTGAAGAACCAGGCCGCCAGATTCCCCGGCTTCGGCGCCAACGCCCGCCGCCTGGACCACATCAACTACCTCACGGCGGACATGGCCGGCGTCTGCGACTTCACGGAGAACGTGATGGGCGGCTACACCACCGAGTTCATCCAGCTCGACGACGGCGACGTGGGCGGCCACTGGTTCACCTTCGGCCAGAAGTCCTATGACATGGTCTACTCCGATGACTGGACGGGCACCCCGGGCCGCCTGCACCACCTCGCCTTCGCCTCCGACACCCGCGAGGACATCCTCAAGGCCGCCGACATCTTCCTCGAGAACGGCATCTTCATCGAGTACGGCCCGTACAAGCACGCCATCCAGCAGGGCTTCTTCCTCTACGTGTGGGAGCCGGGCGGCAACCGGATCGAGCTGGCCAACCAGGGCTCCCGCCTCATCCTCGCCCCGGACTGGAAGCCGATCCCGTGGTCCCAGGGCGAGCGCGCCAAGGGCCAGGCCTGGGGCATGAAGACCATCCCGACCTTCCACACCCACGGCACCCCCGTGGTGGAGGACGCGGACGCCACCGCGAACCCGCACGGCGCCCCGAACCAGGACGAGGGACTGGAGTCCTGATCCACCCAGGACCGCATAGGCTCGGACCATGTCCCGAGATTTCGGCTTCGTCGCCGGCGCCCCGATGAATCGGCTGGCCACCAGCCCCCTGTTCGCCGCAGCGTCGGCCGCCGCCTTCGGCGGGCTGACGCTCGTCGAGCCCCGGCACTTGGGCCCCGGCGCCCAGGCCGCCTACCGGATCACGACGGCGGCGCTCACCGGTGCGTACACCGCCGCCACCCTGCCCGCCGGGACCACGGTGGGGATGCCCGCGCGCTACACCGACGCACCCGGCGCGCCGATGCTCGCCGTCCCGGTGGACGCCGGACTGCGCGGCTCGGCCGCCCTGGCCGCGGGCGGCCTCAGCCTCGGCCTGGCCGAGCCGCTCGAGGTACTGGACGCCCGCATCATGGACTGGCTCACCGAGCGCGGGGTGAGCCGCCCGCGCTGGTGGATGGCCGGCGTCGGGGTGGCGATGGTGGCGGCCGGCTGGGCCTGGGACCGCGCCGAGGCCCGCGCCCTGCAGCGCGCGCTGGAGCAGGACGCGGACGGTGACACCGAAGACGGCGACCACGGCCCCGTCGAGCCCGCCGTCGCAGCCCTCCTGGACGCACTGCTGGCGCCCGGCGTCCCCGGTGCCGAGGCCCTGCGGCTCCAGCTGAAGACGGTGGAGCAGCAGGACTCGGGTGCCGGATTCAGCACGGATGCCTTCCTGGTGGTCCACCCGGACACCCCGCGGATCGCCCCGCGGACGCAGACGTGGCCGGTCAGGGCCCGGTTCACGCGGGACGGCGCGGTGTTCGAGATCGAGCTGCAGATCCACGAGGGGCGCCTGGAGTCGCTGTCCATCATGATCGCCGACGAGATATACGGCACGGACAGCGAGGTCGACACCGACGCGGCGATCGACGCCCTCACTGCCTGGCCGGCGCCCGATGAGCTCGAGCTCATCACGGAGTCGGCAGACCCTCTCCCCTGAGCCCTCCTAAACACCTGAGTCGCACGAATTGGCTCGGCTCACCCGCAAACGGGGCCAATTCGTGCGACTCAGTTTCAGGGTTGTCGGGGTGTACTCAGAAACCGATCTCGGCGCGCTGCTTCGTCTCCGCGGCGTGCTTGGCCTCGGCCTTGGCCAGCACCTCGGCCGCGCGAGCCCACGGGACCACCGCGACGCCGTCGTCATCGCCGAGCACCAGGTCCCCCGGGTGCACCACCACGGTCCCGACGGCGGCCGCCTCCCCGGACTGGAACGGCCCGTTGCGATAGGGGCCGGCCGGCGTGGTCCCGCGGGCGAAGACCGGGAAGCGCATCTGCTGAAGGTCCACGGCGTCCCGGACGCAGGCGTCCAGCACGAAGCCGACGCAGCCGCGGGCCATGGCCCGGCCGGCGATCAGCTCCCCGATCAGCGCGCGGTGGGTGGCGCCCTGGCCGTTGACCGCCAGCACGTCGCCGGGCTGCAGGGAGTCGATGGTCTCGTGGATGCCGAGGTTGTCCCCGCCGGCCACGGTCACCGGCACGGCGCGGCCGGCCATCCGGATCCCGGCGGCGGGCCAGACGGACTGGATCCCGGAGTCGACCACGTTGAGCCGCTCCATGGCGTCTCCCACGTTGGCCACCGGCAGGGCGGCGAAGCGCTCGAGAAGCTCGGCCTCGGTCAGTTCAGCCGGCTCGCTCACAGGGTGCCCACCACGTTGGGCACCAGGCGCATGAACGCCTCGGCCTGGCGGATCTCCTTGTTGCCGGTGACCTTGCGGGCGTGGTTGCCGCGGTGCTCGGCGCGCTCGGCATAGTAGGTCTGCAGGTAGGCCTGCGCCTTCATCTCGGCCATGGCGGCCTTCTTCTGTTCGAAGACCGCGGTGATGTCCACGAAGACGGAGGGCAAGAACCCGCACAGCTCGGGCTGGTGCGGCTCGAAGACGAGGAACTCGCTCGGCGGGGCGGTCTTGAACCCGGACTCCACGCCGGCACCGGAGGTCATCAGCCGGGCCTTCTGCACCATCTCGTAGGCCACCGGGTGGTCCGGGTTGAAGGGGTCCTTGTCCGGGTGGGTCAGCACCACCGTCGGGGCGAAGTCCCGCATCAGTTCGGCCAGCCGCTCGATGTCCGAGTGGTCGTTGACCAGCGGGTAGTCGCCCAGGTCGAAGGCCTCGAAGGAGGCGCCGAGGTGCTGCGAGGCGCGCTCGGCCTCGCCGTGGCGGATGCGCTTGACGTTCTCCTCGGTCTGGCCGTCCTCCTGCCACAGCACGCCGGACTCGCCGCGCTCACCGTAGGTCAGGGCGACGACCTTGGCCTCACCGCCGGCCTGCACGAACGCGGCCACGGCGCCGGCCGCGCGCCAGACGAAGTCGGCGGAGTGGGCGCCGACCACCAACAGGCGGCCGGCGGAACGGTCGGTGGATCGGTCGGCGGCGGGCTGTGCGGTCATCAGGGGGTCCTTTCGGGACGGGGGTGATGGGGAGAGGTTCTCAGCGCAGGTGCGCCGGGGCGTCCGGCAGCGGATCGGCCCCGGCCAGGTGCCGGGAGTTGTGGACGGTCATCAGCCGGATCTCGGACTCCGGGTATCCGGCGGAGAGCATCAGGTCGGCGACGATCGCCAGCCCGTCCTCCACGGGTGGGTTGAAGGGCTGGCCGAGGTCCGTGGAGATCACGGAGTGCTCCACTCCGGCCCCGCGGATGTTCGCGTGCCAGGTCTCCCAGGAGACCTTGCCGGTCAGCGGCGTGGTCAGGCACCGCTCCAGGAAGACCCCCTGCTCGGCGAGCGCGCGCTGGGAGTCCAGGCCCATGCGCTGGGAGGTGAACTCGGGGTGGGTGACGATGATCCGCTCCACCCCGGCCGCCCGCGCGGCGGGCACGAGGGCCGAGGATTCGTCCGTGTGCAGGTGGCCCGTGGCCAGGACCATCGAGTGCTTCGCCATCACCTGCAGCACCTGCGCGGTCTGCCGGGTGGGCGTGCCGTCATCCTCGAGCACCCGCACCGCCTCGGCCTTCATGCCGGCATCGTCCAGGTCCTGCTGCAGCCGCGCCCACATCGGCGGGATGGCACCCTCCGGCTCCTCGGCGAGGCAGGAGCGCTGGTTGTCCGAGTCCACCGTGGGGAACCAGACGACCTTCGCCCCGCCTCGGCCGGCAATCTCCACGGCCACGGGGTTCATGCCGCCCACCGAGGCGTTCAGGGTGATGGCACCCAGGGCCTGGACCTCGGGGACCACCGCCCGGACGTGCTCGGCGCGCTCCGCCGTCGGGACGTAGTGGGACTTGATGACGAAGCCGGCCAGGCCCAGGTCCCGGAAGCGCACCGCCAGGTCGAGGTCGCTGATCCGCCGCGTCATCACGTCCGGGGCCACGTGCACGTGGAGGTCGTAGGCGCCCCGCACGAGGGCCCGGGCGCGGGCGGAGGGGGTGGCGTGCTCGGTCATCCCCTCAGCGTAGACAATCGTCCGCGAGATTGCCACCAAAATTGTTGACAATCTAACTCCCTATGGACATAGTGAATAGGGTCGTGATGCAGTTCACGTCAACAGCGCACAACGTGACCAGATCCCGAGAAAGGCTGGGCTCCTTGTCCTCGACCCCCTCTTCCACCTCCTCCACCACCGCCCCCGATGCCGCCCCGCATCACGGGCCCGCAGTGGCCCCCACCCCCGCGGAGCAGCGCAAGGTCCTCGGCGCCAGCTTCGTGGGCACCGCCATCGAGTGGTACGACTTCTTCATCTACGGCTCCGCCGCCGCCCTGATCTTCGGCCCCCAGTTCTTCCCCAGCGAGGACCCGATCGCCGGCACGCTCGCGGCCTTCGCCACCTTCGCGGTCGGGTTCATCGCCCGCCCCATCGGCGGGCTGGCCGCCGGCCACTTCGGCGACCAGATCGGCCGCAAGAAGATGCTGCTGATCACCATGCTCGTGATGGGCGGGGCCACCGTGGGCATCGGCCTGCTGCCGAACTTCGAGACGATCGGCGTCTGGGCGCCCATCCTGCTGGTGGTCCTGCGCTTCATCCAGGGCCTCGGCGTGGGCGGCGAGTGGGGCGGAGCCGTGCTGATGGCCGTGGAGTACGCGCCCCGCAAGCGCCGCGCCCTGTTCGGCGCGTTCCCGCAGATGGGCCTGCCGGTCGGCATCATCGTCTCCAACCTGGTGTTCATCACCGTCACGGCCACCCTGGCCCCCGAGGCCTTCCAGGCGTGGGGCTGGCGCGTGCCGTTCCTGCTCTCGGCGCTGCTGATCATCGTGGCCCTCTACCTGCGGTTCAAGGTCGAGGACTCCCCGGTCTTCCAACAGACCCAGGAGCAGGACGAGGTGCACCGCTTCCCGCTCGGCGAGCTGCTGCGCCACCACGGCGGGACCACCCTGCTGGCGGGGCTGGCCTCCGCGGCCTCGCCGGCCATCGGCTACATCTACTCCGTGTACATGCTCTCCTACGGCACGGAGGCGCTCGGGCTGCCGCAGCCCACCATGCTGTGGCTGATCGTCGGCGGGGCCGTCATCCACCTCGCCACCGTGCTGCTGGGGGCGATGCTGGCGGACCGGTTCCGGCAGAAGCCCGTGTTCGTGGCCGGCGCCGCGCTGGTGGTGCTGGGCGCCTTCCCGTTCTTCTGGCTCGTGGACACGGCCCATCCCGTGCTCATCCTGCTGGGCTTCGGCCTGGTGCTGCTGGCCCAGTCCCTCATGGCCGGCCCGCAGGCGGCCCTCGTGGCGGAGCTCTTCCCGGCCAACATCCGGTACTCGGGCGCCTCCACGGCCTACCAGATCGGCTCGATCGTCGGCGGCGGCTTCGCCCCGCTCATCGCCACCAGCCTGTACGCGAGCTTCGGCGCCTCCTGGCCCATCTCCCTGTACATCCTGGCGCTCGGCGCGCTGGCCCTGGTGACCATCCTGCCGCTGAAGACCGGCCGCTTCGACGCCTCCTGGGAGAGCTCCCGGTAGCGGATCACGACGCCGGCCGGCCGGGTTCCGCGGGGCAGGCCCCGGGCCCTGCCCCGGGCCGGGGGCACAGGACGGCCCCGCAGGCCAGGGGCTGCACAGCGCTCCGGTACAGGTCCAGGTAGCCGACCGGGCCGGCGTCGTGCGCCTCGTGGTGGTCCGCCGGGCGCTCCGGCTGCCGGAACGGCGGGCGGGCGGCCAGGACGGAGGGGTCCACGAGGACATCGATGCTGCCGGCCTCGAGGTCGATGGCGATCGGATCCCCGTCCGCCAGCAGCCCGATGGCCCCGCCGGTGGCGGCCTCGGGTGAGACCTCCCCGACCATGACCCCGGAGTTGGCCAGTCCCGAGTACTGGCCGTCGGTGACGAAGCCGACCCTGCCGGCCAGCCCCGCCCCCTCGAGGGCGAAGATCAGGCCGGAGACGAAGCCCATGCCGGGGCCGCCCTCCAGCCCGACGCCGCGCAGCACCACCACGTCGCCGGCCCGGATCCTGCCCTCGGCTACGGCCTGGATGCCCTCCTCCCGGGAGTGGACGATCCTCGCGGGACCGGTGAAGGTGTAGGGCCCGGGGTCCGGGATGGGCCGCTTGGACACCGAGCCGGTCTCCGCCAGGGACCCGCGCAGCACCACGATGGACGGGCGCGTGGAGTACGGATTCCCCAGGCCGCGGATGACGGTGCCGTCCGCGGGGGCCGCTGCCTCGAGGCGCTCGGCGAGGCTCTGGCCCGTGACGGTGGGCCGGTCCGGGTGGAGCAGCGGGGCCAGCTCCCGCAGGACGGTGGCCGCTCCCCCGGCGTCCTCGAGGTCCTCCACGAGGTGCGGGCCGTTGGGGCGGATGGAGGCCAGCAGCGGGACCGTCCGGCCCCGGGACCGGAAGGCCTCCCAGACGTCCACGTCCAGTCCGGCCTCCACGGCGATGGCCTGCAGGTGCTTGATGGTGTTCACGGAGGCGCCCACGGAGAGCATCACCGTGACGGCGTCCCGGACGGCGTCCGCGGTGATGATGTCCCGGGGACGGACGTCGTGCCGCAGGGCGTGGGCCAGGGCCGCGGCCGAGCGGCGGACGGAGTCCCACATCCGCTCGCTGTTGGCCCGGACGGGGGCCGCTCCGGAGACCGCCAGGCCCAGGACCTCGGCGATCATGTGCATGGAGTTGGCGGTGGCGAGCCCCGCGCAGACGCCCGGGCCGCGGATGGCGGTGTCCGCCATCGCCTCCATCTCGGCCTGGTCGCCGCCGCGGATCGAGTGGTAGGAGGCCCGCAGGAACACCTCCTCGATGTCCGCGCCGCCGTCCGCGGCCAGCCCGGAGTGCTGGTAGCCGCACGGGATGACCACCGTGGGCACGTTGAGCCGGCCGGCGGCCATCAGGTGGGCCGGGGTGGTCTTGTCACAGGAGCTCAGGCAGATCATCCCGTCCAGCTGGGCGCCCTCCACCATCACCTCGATGTCGTTGGTGATGAGGTCCCGCGCCGGCAGCACGTACCGGCCGGCCCGGCCGACGCTGGTGATGAAGTCCGAGGGGGCGGAGGTGCGGATCTCCAGCGGGAGGATCCCGAGGGCGCGCAGTTCCTCCTTGAGCGCCGTCACGATCCCGTCCAGGTGGGCGAAGCACGCCGCCAGGTCGTTCGAGGTGTTGACGATGGCGACCTTGGGACGGTCCAGCTGGTCGGCGGTGATGCCCAGCGGCCGCCACTCGGCGCGGCGGGCCAGCGAGCGCATGGAATCGAGGGGGAAGTTGCTCCGCAGCTCGGGCCACGCCTCTCGGCGGTCGGTGGCGGCCATGGGTCACCGCCCCCCGGTGGAGGGGCCTGCGGGCCGGCCCGACAGCGGGTCCGGGGGAAGGTCCGTGCCCAGATAGGCCCCGGTCTCCTCCAGGCGGTGCTGCAGGTCGGGGACGTGCACGTCGGCGACGCCGACACCGGCTGCCAGGCTGAGGTGGGCCGCCACGCCGGCGGCCTGCCCCATGACGAAGCAGGGTCCGGTCACCCGCGCGGAGGACTGCCCCCACTGGGTCATGGACGCGGAGCGTCCCACCGTCAGCAGGTTCCGCACCCCCTGCGGGACGAGCATGCGGTAGGGCAGCTGGTTGAAGCCCCGCGAGTCGAGCCCGGCCGGCGGGAACCGGAACTCCACCGTGCCCTCCACGTGGGCCTCCACCGGCCACCCCTGGACCCCGACGGTGTCCTCGAAGTCCACGCAGTCCAGGATGTCCCGCTCGCTGAGCTGGTAGGCGCCGACGCTGCGGTAGGTCTCCCGGATCCCGATCTGCGGGGCGATGTCCACCACGTAGGCGTCCTCGAACCCCGGGGTGCTGTCCCGGATGAACCCGAAGACGTCCCAGACCTGGCGGCGTCCCTGGAGCTCACCGTGGGAGAGCTGCCAGACGTCCGTGCCGTCCACGGCGGAGCCGTCCGGGTTGGAGAGCTGGGTCAGGTTGGCCCGCCACTCCAGCGGGTTCCGCTGCGGCCGGACGATGGGCTTCTTGCGGGGGAAGGTCCGCCGCCCGCTCTCCTCGGCCTCGTCCATCAGCCGGGCGACGGTCCGCCAGGCCTCCCCCGCCGCCTCGGGGTCCACCCCGTTGATGCGGAACATCAGCGAGGGGTAGAGCAGCTCGGCGGACCTCTCCACGGGGGCACCGGCCCAGCGGACCAGGTCGGCGTCCCCGGAGCCGTCGATGAACACGCGCCCCCGGAGGGCGGCCCGCCCGGACTTTGACTCCACCAGCACCGCCTCGATCCGGTCCTCGGCGTCCCGCACCGCCCCGACCGCGGTGGCGTGGAAGAGCAGGTCGGCGCCGCTGCCGGCCAGGAACTCGTCCGCGGCCACCTTGTAGGCCGAGATGTCGAAGGCCTGGGCCTGGATCCGGTCCTGGACGCTCAGGTGGGGCGCGCTGAGCCCGTCCATCCGCTCCAGCCGGTCCAGCAGCTCGTCCGTGTAGCCGCGCACCACCCGGCGGTGCTCGCCGCGGACCCGGGCGTGGAGCCCGCAGAAGGTGCTCAGCCCGCCCATGGTGCCGGCCCCGCCGAGGAAGCCATACCGCTCCACCAGCACCGTGGAGCGGCCCTCGCGGGCTGCCGCGGCGGCCGCCATCAGGCCTGCGGGGCCGCCGCCGACCACCACCACGTCATACTCCCCGATGACGGGGGTCTCACGCCGTTCCTCCTGGAGGTGCTCCTGCATGGTGTTCCCTTTCATCGGGTGAAGGCGCTGTGCCCGGTGAGGGCGCGGCCGAGGATCAGCGTGTTCATCTCCCGGGTTCCCTCGAAGGTGTACATGGCCTCGGCGTCCATGAAGTAGCGGATGACGTCCTGCTCCAGCAGCAGCCCGTTGCCGCCCACGGTCTCCCGGGCCAGGGCGGCCGACTCGCGCAGCCGGTTGCCGGCCACGAGCTTGATCAGGCTAGGCGTGACGTCGTCCGCCACGGGGTGGGTGGTGGTGCGCACGGCCAGGGCGAGGGTCTGGGCGATGTTCTCCACGATCCGCACGAGCTTGTCCTGGATCAGCTGATAGGAGGCGATGGGCCGGCCGAACTGCTCACGGGCCTGCGCGTAGCCCAGGGCTGACTCGTAGGTGGCCAGCTGCATGCCGGCGGAACTCCAGGCGATCTCGGGACGCAGGGTGCGGAAGGCCCGGTTGATGTCGGCGAAGGAACCGATGCGCGGCAGCCGCAGCCCGTCCGGGACATAGACCTCGCGCAGCGAGATGTCCGCGTTGTGCACGGTCCTCAGGGCCGCCTTGTGCTCGATCACGGACCGTTCCACGCCGTCGGCCCGGGAGGGCACCACGAAGGCCAGCACCCGGTCACCGCCCTGCTCGCGGGCCACCACCACGAGGTGGTCCGAGATGGTGGCATTGCCGATCCAGCGCTTGGCGCCGTTGAGGATCCACCCGTCCCCGTGGCGGCGGGCCGTGGTGGAGAGCCCTCCGGCGATGTCCGAGCCGTGGTCCGGCTCGGTCAGGGCGAAGCAGCCGGTCATCCGGAAGTCGATGATGTCCCGGTCCCAGTCCCGGACCTGGGCCGGGCTGGCCCCCTCCAGCACGAGCGTGCGGAACATCCCCACCTGGCCGCCGAAGGTCATGGAGACGGACAGGTCGGCCCGGCACAGCTCGATGGTGCGGAAGCCCCGGTAGAGGGCCCGCGTCCGGCCGTCCGCGTCCAGCAGGGCGGGATCATCCACGAGCCGCAGCCGGGCCAGCGGCTGCCGGAGGTGGGCGAGGTGCTCCGCGCGCTCCCAGTAGTCGGGGAGGATCGGCCGCACGTGCTCCTCGAGGTAGGCACGCAGGGCCAGCAGCTTGTCCCGCTCGGGGGACGTGAGGTCCGCGGAGAAGCCCAGCAGGTCTCCGGGGTAGTCCAGCACTCCGGTCATGGCGTGCCCTCCCTCTCGCGCTGCGCCCCGCGGTCCCGCTCGAGCTCCTGCCGCAGCCGGGCGAGGTTGAGCTTGCCCTGGGGGCTGCGCTCCAGCACGGACCGGACCACGAGGTGCCGGGGTTTCTTGTACCCGGCCAGCAGGGGCGTGACGTGGTCCAGGATGGCGCCGGCCGTCGTCGGGCCCGCCACGGCCACCGCGGCCGCCACGATCTCGCCGAAGCGCGGATCCGGCAGGCCCACCACCACGGCGTCCAGGACCGCGGGGTGGCTCAGCAGCGCCTCCTCGACCTCCTGCGGGTAGACCTTCTCGCCGCCGGTGTTGACCACCGAGCTGCCGCGGCCCAGGAACTCGAGGTGGCGGTCCTCCAGCACGCGCACCCAGTCGCCGGGCACCACGTGCCGCCGTCCGCCGATCACGGGGAAGGTCTCGGCGGTCTTGCGCTCGTCCCCGTGGTAGCCCAGCGGCAGCGGTCCGCGGGAGGCCAGGATGCCCACCGCCCCCACCCGGTCCTGGACCTCGCGGTACTCCTCGTCCAGCACCACGGCGGACTCGAGCAGGCGCGGGCGGCCCGGCAGGTCCTCGGCGCCGCATGTCTGGGTGACGGCGAAGCCGCCGCCCTCCGTGGTGGCGAGCAGGTCGATGATGGACATCTCACCGTGGGCGTGGAACCGCCGCTTGGTCTCGGGACCGAAGCGCATGCCCGAGCTGTAGATGGACGTGATGCGGTCCAACCGCACCCCCGCGGCGTCGGCCGCGTCCAGGACCGGCAGGGAGACGGCGTCCCCGGCCACCACCAGTCGGGTGGCCTGTTCGTCCACGGCCATCCGGACGGCGGCCCCGGCGTCCAGCCGCGGGGAATCCGTGGTCAGCACGGTCCCGCCCAGGGTCAGGGTGTTCAGGGAGACCGTCAGGGCGGTGCCGTGGATGAATGGGGACAGGGGCAGGGTCACCACGCGCGGCGTGTCCGGGTCCACGGCCAGCGCCACCGCACCGGCCACGTCCTCGGGGGCCGGCAGCCCCAGGACCGTGTAGGTGCTGAAGCGCTGGGAGGCGAACAGGTCGGCGGCCACCCAGCGGGCGGCCTTGGGCCGGCCCGTGGTGCCGCCCGTGTAGATCCACAGTTCCGCGTCCTCCGGCGGGGCGGCCGGCAGGCTCGCCTGCGGGGCCACGGCGTCCTCCCACGCCAGCGAGGCCGGTCCGGAGCCACCGACCTCACCGGGACCGTCGGGGACGCGGATCAGCACCGGCCGGGTGGCCGCGAGGT
Organism: Citricoccus sp. I39-566; assembly: GCF_031432995.1. Taxonomy (GTDB): domain Bacteria; phylum Actinomycetota; class Actinomycetes; order Actinomycetales; family Micrococcaceae; genus Citricoccus; species Citricoccus nitrophenolicus_A. Next base: position 1,185,220 of record NZ_CP133842.1, on the reverse strand, counting down.
CGAGGGCGCCGGACACCACGTCCCCCAGCGAGTCCGGGGCCACCAGGGCGGCGGCCTGCGAGTCGTCCAGCAGGTCGGCCAGCTCCCGGGCGCGGATCCGGTAGTTGAGGGGCGCCGGGATGATCCCGGTGGCCAGGCACGCGTAGAAGGCCACCAGGAACTCGGGCCGGTTGTACATCAGGAGGGCCACCCGGTCGCCGGGCCGCAGCCCCTGGTCCTGCAGGGAGGCGGCCAGTCCGGCGGCGTCCCGGGTGAACTCGGCGAAGCTCCAGTGGCGGCCGTCGGCTCCGCGCACGGCGGTCCGGTCCGGGTCCGCGGCCGCGATCCCCTGCCAGACGAGGCTGTGCTGTCCCATCACGCCTCCCCCCGCGCAGAGTCCCGCGCCGTGTCCCGCGCCGAGCGCGGGCCCGAGGCCTGCGCCTGGGCGGCGAGGTCCCGGCTCCAGGCGGCGTCGATCCCGTCCGGCGACCAGCCGCCCTCGTGATCCAGGGTCTGCAGCACGTCCGGGTGTGAGTACAGGGTGAGCCGGTCCCCGCCCAGCCCGAGCGCCTGCCCGGTCACGCCGGCCGAGGCCTCCGAGGCGAGCCAGACGATCAGCGGGGCCACGTCCTCGGGACTGCCCAGGGCGTGGTCCCGCCGGTACCCGGCGGGGATGGGGCGGCCCGCCAGGTACTCCTCGTAGACCTGCGCGTAGGCAGGGATGGTGGCGGTCATCGGGGACAGGGCCGTGGGCACCACGGTGTTCACCGTGATCGATGCCCGGGCCAGCTCCAGGGACCAGGTCCGCGCCATGGCCACGAGCCCGGCCTTCGCGGCGGCATAGTTGGTCTGCCCGAAGCTGCCGAACTGCCCCGCCGGCGAGCCGATGAGGATGATCCTGCCGCCCTCGCCCTGCTCGCGCATCGCCACGGCGGCCGCCCGGCCACACGTGAACGCCCCGCGCAGGTGGGAGGAGACGACCAGGTCGAAGTCCTCGTCCGTCATCTTCCACAGCACCCGGTCCCGCAGGGCCCCGGCGTTGGCCACCAGCACGTCCAGCCGGCCGAACGCGGACAGCGCGGTGTCCACGAGCCGCTGGGCGGTCTCAGCCGTGCCGACGGCGGCCACCACGGCCTCGGCCCGGCCCCCGGCGGCCCGGATCTCGGCCGCGGTGGACTCCGCGGTCTCCGGGTCCAGGTCATTGACCACGACGGCGGCGCCCGCTTCGGCCAGCGCCAGCGCGTAGGCCTTGCCGAGGCTGCGCCCCGCCCCCGTCACGATGGCGACACGGCCCTCCAGCCGGGCCGGACCCGCGCCGCTCACCGGTAGTACCGCAGGACGAACTCGGCCACGCACACCGGCTTGTCCCCGCCCTCGAGCTCATAGGTGACCTTCAGGACCACCTGGACGCCGCCGTCGAGCTCCGTCACCTCGAGCACCTCGGCGCCCGCCCGGACGCGGGCGCCGGCCGGCGTGGGCGCCGGGAAGCGGACCCTGTTCAGCCCGTAGTTGATCCCGACGCCGGCCCCGGTCACCTTCCACAGCTGGGCCAGGTGCGGGACCACGATGCTCAAGGACAGCAGGCCGTGGGCGATCCGGGTGCCGAAGGCGCTGGCGGCGGCGAAGGCCTCGTCCACGTGGATCGGGTTGTGGTCCCCGGTCAGGTCCGCGAAGACATCGATGTCCTCCTGGCTGATGGTCCGCCAGTCCGAGGGGCCCAGGGTTCTGCCCTGCAGCTCGGGAAGCTCGTCCAGGGTCACGGTCAACGGGGTGCTCATACGGCGGCGTTCCTTCGCGGTCGGGGCGGTGGTGGAGGGGCGTCTCTGCAACGTAGGGCCGTTCTCCGCGGCCCCACCACCCTCCTTCCATTAAGCGGAAGACGCCGTTCCGGGCCCCTGGCGCCCCGGTTAGCGTGGCCGTGATCCAGATCACAGTCCAGGAGGACCACCCGTGGTGCAGACCAGCCCATCAGGCGTCCGAGCAGGCGCCTCCACCCCCGAGCACGATCCGCCCCAACAGCCCCCGGCCAGGATCTCCATCCGGTCCGTCTCCAAGGTCTTCGCCACCAAGACCCAGCGCACCGAGGCGCTGCGGGACATCAACCTCGAGGTCTCCGCGGGCGAGACGGTGTCCCTGATCGGCCGCTCCGGCTGCGGCAAGTCCACGCTGCTGCGCATCATGGCCGGGCTGCTGCCACCCACCGAGGGCAACGTCCTCGTCTCCGGCCAGCCGCTCTGGAACGGCACCACCGTGGAGAGCGGGGTACTGGCCCAGCTCGGCGTCGTCTTCCAGGAGCCCCACCTCTTCCCCTGGTTCGACATCCGGGACAACATCGCCCTGCCGCTGAAGCTCCGCGGGGTCGGCAAGGCCGAGCGCCGGCGCCGCGCCACCGAGCTGGCCGAGCTGGTGGGCCTGGGCGACTTCCTCACGTCCTACCCCCGTGAGCTCTCCGGGGGCATGCGCCAGCGGGTGGCCATCGCGAGGGCGCTGAGCCGCGACCCCGAGCTGCTGCTGATGGACGAGCCCTTCGGGGCGCTGGACGCCCTGACCCGGGAGAAGATGAACCTCGAGCTCCAGCGCATCACCCTGGCCACCCGGGCCACAGTCGTCTTCGTCACCCATGACATCGCGGAGGCGGTCTTCATCGGGGACCGGGTGGTGCAGCTGACGCCGCGCCCGGGGCGCATCCAGTCCACCGTCGAGGTGGGCCTCGAGCGCCCGCGGCCCCTCGACGTCCAGGCCACCGAGGCCTTCGGCACCACCGTCCGCGCCCTGCGCCACGCCCTGGAAGACGAGGAGGAATCATGAGCTCCACCCGCCTGGGACGGCGCCTGCCCTGGATCGGGGCCCCGCTGCTGATCGTGGTGCTGTGCACCGTCTGGGAGATCACGGTCCGGGCGCTCGACGTGTCCATCCTCATCCTGCCGCCGCCCTCGCTGATCGCCGAACGGCTCGGCGAGCTGGTGCAGGACCCCGAGATCTGGCGGCACGCCGGGATCACGGCCTCGGAGATCATCGTCGGCTTCCTGCTGGCCGTGGTCCTCGGGGTGCTGGTGGGCGTCCTGCTCGGCAAGGTGGCCTGGCTGGAGATGACGGTCCGGCCCATCATCGTCCTGCTGCAGGTGGTGCCGAAGGTCGCCTTCGTGCCCCTGTTCGTCATCTGGTTCGGCTTCGGCATGAGCTCCAAAGTGATCATCGCCGCCATGCTGGCGTTCTTCCCGATCATGCTGAACGTCCTGCTGGGCGTGAAGTCGATCGACCCGGGCCACCGGGACGTCATGACCGCCCTGAACGCCGGGCGGATGCAGCGGTTCACCAACCTCGACTTCCGCAGCGTCATGCCCTACCTGCTGGCGGGCATGGAGACCGGGATCGTGTTCGCCGTGATCGGCGCCATCGTGGGCGAGTACCTCGGCGGCAACGAGGGACTCGGCTACATGGTGGTCCGGACGCTGAACCAGCTGGACGCCCCCGGGCTGTTCGGGGTGGTCGTCCTGCTGGCCGTCCTCGGCCTGGTGCTCTACGGCGCCGTGTTCATCCTGAAGCGGTTCCTCATCCCCTGGCACGAGTCCGTGTACTCGCAACAGGGGACCGTGGCATGACCCGCGTGGAGGCCCACCGCTCCGTGCTCGGACGCCTCCACCGGCTGCTCTCCGCCTTCGACCACGAGCACACGCACCACTCCCTCTCCGACCTCAGCCGCCGCACGGGGCTGCCGCTGACCACCACGCACCGCATGGTGGGCGAGCTGCTGTCCCTGGGCATGCTGGACCGCACGGACGAGGACCAGCTGTGCATCGGCGTGGACCTGTGGAACTTCGGGCTGCTGGCACCCAAGACCCACGGGCTGCAACGGGTGGCCCTGCCCTTCATGCAGGACCTGTACTCGACCACCGGCTTCCCCATCCACCTGGGCATCCCGGACGCCCAGCAGATCACCACCGTGGAGAGTCTGCGCCCCCACGGACCCGGCCACGAGCGCCCGCGCATCGGGCAGCGGGACCCGTACCACGTGGTGGCCGTGGGGGTGGCCCTGCTGGCCTTCCAGCCCGCCGCCGCCCAGCAGCGGTACCTGTCCTGGCTCGAGGGTCGCGGGGGCGCCGGGCCGGACGACCCCGCCACGGTGCGGGCGGCGCTCGCGCAGACGCGGGCCGCTGGCTTCTCGGTCAACAACAACCGGACCTTCCCCCGCGTGGGCATCGGCGCCCCGATCCTGGACCACACCGGCCTGCCGGTCGCGGCCATCTCGATCGTGGTGCCCGAGGGGACCACGAACACCCCCTACGGACTCCTCGTCCGCAGCACGGCCCGCTCCATCCAGCGCACCGCCCTGGAACAGCGCATCGACGTCCACCCCGGTCCCGGATCGGGACGGGCCCACCCCAGTGAAGGAGACTGACCATGAACAGGATGAACAGTACCGCCGGCCCGGAGCCGGCCCTGCTGCACCGCGACCTCAGCCGGCGCACCCTCTTCCGAGGCCTCGGGGTGGGACTGCTGGCCGCGGCCGGTGCCGGGGCGCTGAGCTCCTGCGGCACGGGCTCGCAGGCCGGCGGCGGGGGCGGCGCGGGGGGCGAGGGGGGATCGCTGGGAGAGGTGACCTACATCAGCTTCCTGCCCTTCGAGACCCTGTCCTTCGCCGCCGAGATGCTGGCGATGTCCGCGGGCCACGACGCCGCCCACGGCATCGATCTCGGCGTCGAGGTCGCCCGGGGCACCTCACCCTCGCTGCAGGCCATGATCGCCGGCGCCGGGCTCGTGGCCCGCTGCAACACCGTGGACCTGGCCGCCGCCCGCGGCCAGGGCCAGGACGTGGTGAACATCGGCACGATCGCCCGGGGCCCGGCCCAGCGCATCAACTTCTCGCGGGACCGTCCCATCACGAGCGCCCGGGACATGGTGGGCATGACGATCGGCATCCCCTCGGAGGGCGGCAGCACGGAGAACAACCTGCGCCTGACCCTGGAGAACGCCGGCGTGGACTCCGAACAGGTCAACCTGCAGGTGGTCACGGACAACCCGGCCTCCTGGGAGATGATCCAGCGCGGTCAGATCGACGGGTACATCTCCAGTCCGGACCAGAGCTTCCTGCTGCTGGACATGCAGGACGGCGCGGATGCGATCGTGCTCGGAGACCTCTCCCCGGTGATCTCGGACCGGCAGTACTTCGTCACCACCCAGCAGCACATCGAGGAGAAGCCGGACCACCTGCGCGCCTTCCTGGCCTCACTGCAGGACGCGGTGACCTTCATGGTGGACGACGCAGACCGGACGAAGACCCTTGAGGCGCTGCGGCAGGAGAACTCCTTCGCCAGCCTGGACAACGACTCCGTGGCCCGCTCCGCCCTGGACGTGCAGGTCCAGAACTTCGTCAATGATGAGGAACCGGATCCACTGGTCACCGATGAGGAGATCTGGCTCGCCTCGATCGAGGAGCTGGTCGAGACCGGCCGGATCGAGCCGGTCGACGCGCCGGAGTCCTGGATGAGCAACGAGCTGCTGGGCACCTGACCACCGCCGGAGGTGACGGCGCCGGCCCGCTGAAGGGGGCCGGCGCCGTTCCTCAGGGCCTCGGATCAACCGGCGGGGTACTCCACCGGGCTGTAGGAGGAGGGCCGCAGGCGGGGGTTCAGGCCGAAGACCTCCACCACGGCGGAGACGCCGGCGTTGTTGGCCCCGGCGACCACCACCTGCACGGACTCGGGGGCGGACAGGGCGGGGACCCGGTCCGGGGTGCCCGAGCCCCGCGCCGTGTCCGCGATCGCGTCCGGGTGCGCCGAGGACAGCCGCCACCGGGCGTGGTGCGAGATCGCGTCCTTGCCCACGCGGGCCAGCTCCTCGCGGGTGCGCACGGCGTGCTCGAAGATGAATCGCCGCAGCCGGTCCTTGTCCCAGCCGGCGCCGGCGAGCACGTGGGCGTGCTCCGGGCTCAGCACCAGCAGGGCGTTGGTGTACTCGTGGATGAAGGCTCCGGTGCGGGTGATCGAATCCGTGAAGTCCAGGGCCAGCTGCTCGGCCTCCTGGGTGTGCCGGGCCTCGATATGCATGACCGAGCGGATGACGAACGAGGTGACCACGTCGTCGTCCTCGGCGAAGCCGTACTCGGTGTGCAGCGACGGCCAGGGGCTCTGCTCCTGGTTCTCGCCGATGACGGCCGTGTACTTGGCCGGGGTCGCCTGGGTGGCCTGGTCCAGCTGGTGGGGCCGCAGGCCGAAGACGTTGATCAGGGCGAGCCGGAGGGCCCGTCCGATCGTGGCGTTAGCCCGGTGGCCGGAGCCGAAGACGTTGCCCCGGGAGTTGAGGTCCAGCCGCTCCCGCACCGGGCCGTTCACCACGGTGAACGGCGCCGTGCCCGTGGTCGACTGCCAGATGCCCTTGCGCGGGTTCGGCTCCTGGGCGATCCCCTTCCAGGCCGCCAGCACCACGGGCAGGTACTCCGGGCGGCAGCCGGCCAGGGCGGCGTTGATGGCCGCGTAGCGCACCGTCAGCTCCCGGTTCAGGTGCGGGATGGCGAACAGCACCTCCTCGGGGTCCAGCGGGGTGGCGGCCAGGAACTCGTCCACGATCGACTCGCTGACCGGGACCACCGGCAGTCCGTCCGTCCAGCCGTTCTCCTGGTACCGCTCCAGCACGTCCCGGATGCCCCGGGCGTCGACCTGGGGCTGAACCGCCGCGCCGTTCACGCCGTCACCTCGGCCCCGAGGATGCGCTCCACACCGGCCATCAGCTCGTCCGCCCGGCCGGCCAGCTCGTCCGCGGACAGGCTGGCGATGGGGTGCCGGGCGGCCAGGAAGTCGTAGCCGGGGAATCCCTGGAGCGAGGCCATAGCCTGCCCGGACAGCAGGAAGGAGTCACTGACGATGCTCACGGCCGGCAGCCCGTGCCGTTCGAAGATGATGCCATCCTGCACGGTGGCCGCGCTGCAGGAGCCGCAGTCCCCCACGGCGGTGACGACCACGTCGCACTCCCGCACGATCTCGTCCCGCAGCTCGTCCTTGACCGGCGTGCCGAAGTAGTCCTTGGTGTACATCGTCACCGCGCCGACGCCGTGCCGGCGGCGCAACGCCTCGCCGAGGGCCTCGAGCAGGGTGGTGGCATTGGGCTTGGTGTTGTCCAGCAGCCCGACCCTCAGTCCCGCCAGGGTGCCCGGCCGGGGCGAGAGGGTCGTGTCACTGCCGCGCTCGGCGGCGCCGGTGGGGTCGATCAGCACTTCCAGGGTGGTCATGTCCGGTTCTCCGTTCCATTCTCGTGATGGCCTTCACCCCACCAGCTCCGGCGGCCCCGCTCAACGCGTGCTTCCGGTGTCCGGAAGCCCGCCGGACCCGTTCCCCGCGGGGGCCGGACGGGTGTTCCGCGCAGCGGAAGGACGGCTCGGCAGCGCCGGACCGGGCGGCCACAATGGATCGCACCCGTACCATCGATCCCCCCACCGACTGGAGGAACCATGACCACCCAGCCCCTCGAGGACCTGCGCCAGACCCTCGCCGCGGACGGCTACATCCTGTCCATCGACTCCTCCGGCGAGCGGGTGGACGCCCGGATCAGCGCCGAGGACGGGGTCTGCGGCGACTGCCTCGTGCCGAAGAACCTCATGGCCCTGATGATCTCCAATGCCACCGGAGCCGCCGCGGACTCCATCGATCTCACCTACCCCACGGAGATCGGCGACGACGGCCAGATCCGCTAGGCGGGCACGGCACCAACAGACCAACAGGCAGGGCCCCGGAACCAGCTGGTTCCGGGGCCCTGCCCGTCTCGCACCCTCCGCCCCGGGAGCACCCCCGGGGCGGAGGAGATCTTCACAGCACCGGTCTCACTGCTCCACCCAGACCCGGTCGTACAGGACGCCCGAGTTGACCACGAGGGCCGGGATGGGGGTGGTCAGCCCTGGGCCGTGGACGCCCTCGCGGACCACCTGGGCCGGGGAGAAAGCCATCCCGAAGGGACCGTAGGCCTCATCGGAGATCATCTCGGCGGCCTGCCGGTAGAGCTCGCCGCGCTCGTCCTGGTCCACGGTGGAGGCGGCGTCCAGCAGCACCTGGTCCAGCTCGGTGTTCAGGTTCTCCTGCAGCGCCTGCGTGGCGGTCTCGGCCCCGTCCGGCAGGGGCGTCCCGCTGAACGGCGAGGTGGACCCGAAGCGGACCCCCACGCCGATCCCCGCGGCCGGCTCCCAGGCACCCGCGGTCTGCAGCATGGACTCCCACTCGCCGGAGGTGAACTTGGTGATCACGTCCCCGAGCGGCTTGGAGTCGATCGTCACGTCGATCCCGGCCTCCTGCCACTGCGTCTGCAGCGCCGTGGTCACCTGGCGGGCGGTGACGATGTCCGTGGTGCCGAGCTCCACCGTCAGCCCGCCGATCTCCTCGACGAGCTCCTTGGCCTTGTCCAGGTCATAGGTGCGGTACCCCTCGACCTCGGGCTCGTGGAACAACCCGCCCGAGGCCGTGAAGGACTGGGACATGTCGCCCTGGCCCCCGAAGAGCCCCTCGTTGATGGCCTCGAAGTCGGTGGCGTAGTAGATGGCCTCCCGGGCCCTCTTGTCGTCGAACGGGGCCGTGCGCGTGTTCAGCTGGATGACGTACGGGGACGTGGGTGCCCCGAGCGTGGTGGTCAGGTCCGGGTTCTGCTGGGCCTGGTTGATCAGCGTCACGGAGCTGAGCCCCTCGATCGCGTCCCCCTGCCCGGCCTGCAGCGTCTGGTAGAGCACCTGGTCGCCGCCGACCGACTGGAAGGACAGCTCGTCCAGGTAGGGCAGGCCCTCCTTGAAGTAGTCCTCGTTCTTGGTCAGCTCCAGCCGCTCGGAGAGCCGGTTGGCCTCGACCGTGAACGGTCCGGCGGCCACGGGGGCCTGGCTGTAGGCCTCGGCACCGAGCTCCTTGTAGGCGGTGGGCGAGCCGATCAGGTTCAGGCTCGTGGAGGGCATGGCGTTGACGAACGCCCCGTTGGCCACGGAGAAGTGGACCTCGAAGGTGTGCTCGTCCACGGCCTGGATGGCGCCGAGCCGCTGCTCGATCAGACCCTGGTCCACGTCCTCGGGCAGGGCCGCGTAGAGATCGTCGAGGAACTGCTGGTCCAGTTCCGGCATGGGGCGCTCGAGGTCCAGTTCCAGCTGCGGGGCGCCGGTGCTGCCGGAGCTCAGGTGCCGGATCCAGTTCCAGACCACGGCCTCGGCGTTCAGCGGGGTGCCGTCCGAGAAGGTGATGCCCTCCCGGAGCTTCACCGTCAGGGTGAGCCCGTCCTCGGAGAACTCGTAGCTCTCGGCCTGGTCCGGGACGATCTCGGCGTTCTCCCCGTTCTCGTCCGCCTCGAGGCTGAACAGGCCACCGAAGATCGCGTAGTTCTGCGGCACGTTGGCCCCGACCGTGTTGGAGATGGACGGGTCCAGCCCGGTGGACCAGCCACCGGCGAACCCGGCGTCCAGCAGCACCGTGAGGTCGCCGCCGGCCTGCGGCTCGCCGACCTCGGCGGCTGCCTCGGTGGCGCCGCCGTCCTCGGTCGGTTCCGAGCCGCCGCAACCGGCGAGGACGAGGCTGAGGCTGGCCGCGAGGGCCAGGGGGCCGAGGAGACCGCGGCGCGGGCCCGGCTGGCGGGTGGTGGTGTTCATGACGACTCCCAAGGGGACGGTGATGGAGGTTCGGCCAGCGTGATGCACATCACAGCCGGTTGCTCGGAAGTCTCCCGCAGCCCGCCGGGAGGCTCCATGCGCCTTCCGCCGGATAGAAGGCGCTAGGCCGAGGCGACGGCGGCGGCGCCCGCCGGGTGCCCGTTGGTGGGCCGGCCGTGGTCGTCGAGGGGGAAGTGGCAGGCCACCTGACCGCCGCCGTCGCACGGCGCGAGGAGGGGCTCCACCTCCGCGCAGATCTCCTGCGCGAGGGGACACCGGGTCCGGAAGCGGCAGCCGGAGGGCGGGTCCAGCGGGCTGGGCACGTCGCCCGGCAGGGTGACCGGCCGCTTGGCGATGCCGGTCTCGGGGTCCAGCCCGGGAACCGAGTCCAGGAGGGCGCGGGTGTAGGGGTGCCGGGGCGTCTCGTACATCCGGTCCGAGGGCGCGATCTCCGCCAGCTGACCGAGGTAGAGCACCGCCACGCGGTCACTGACCTGCTTGACGGTGGCCAGGTCGTGGGCGATGAACAGGTAGGACAGCCCCAGTTCCACCCGCAGCTTCTCGAACAGGTTGATCACCTGGGCCTGGATGAGCACGTCGAGCGAGGAGATGGCCTCGTCGCAGATGATCACCGCCGGGTCCAGGGAGATGGCCCGGGCGATCGCCACCCGCTGCGCCTGCCCGCCGGAGAGCTCCATCGGCCGGCGCCGCAGGTAGGTGTCCGGGTCCAGCCCCACCAGCTCCAGCAGCTCGCGGACCTTCGCGCGCCGCTGCTGCCGGCTCAGCGAGCGGTGGCTGTCCAGCGGCTCGGCCACCACGTCCTCGATCCGCCAGCGCGGGTTCAGCGAGGTGAAGGGATCCTGGTAGACCATCTGGAAGTTGGCCCAGACCTTCTTCAGCTCCCGGCGGTTCAGCTCCGTCAGGTCCCGGTCCTGGAACATCACGGAGCCGGACTTCGGGCGGTCCACCTGGATGACGGCCCGGGCCAGCGTGCTCTTGCCCGATCCGGTCTCCCCCACGATCCCGAGGGTCTCCCCCGGCATCAGGTCGAAGGAGATGTCGGACACCGCGTGGACCACGCCCTCCTTGACCCCACCGGGGCCGCGGCTCTCGAACTCCTGGACGATGTTCCGCACGGACAATAGCGGTTCGCTCATGGTTGCGTCTCCTCTCGGGGTTCCACGGCGCTCGGGGCCGCGGACCCGGGGACCGGGTTCCAGCACGCGTAGCGGTGGCCGGGCTCGTGTTCCTCCAGGGCCGGTGCCGTGGAGCAGATATCCGTGGCGCGCGGGCACCGCGGCCGGAAGGGACAGCCCTCGATCCGCTGCGAGGGGTCCGGCGGGTGCCCGCCGATCACCGTCAGGGCGGAGTGCGAGGGCCGGGACACCTGGGGGATCGCCTCCAACAGCGCCCGCGTGTAGGGCATCCGGACGTTGGCGAACAGCTCCGTGGTCCTGGCCTGCTCCACCACCTGGCCGGCGTACATCACCAGCACCTCGTCCGCGTAGCTGGCGGCCAGCCCGAGATCGTGGCTGATCATGATCACGGCGGTCCCCAGCCGCTCCCGGAGATCCACGAGCAGCTCCATGATCTGGGCCTGGGTGGTCACGTCCAGGGCCGTGGTGGCCTCGTCGGCGATCAGGACCTTGGGGTCCGAGGCCAGGGCGATCGCGATCATGACGCGCTGGCGCATGCCGCCGGAGAGCTGGTGCGGGTACTGGTGGAACCGCTTCTCCGGGGCGGGCAGCCGCACCAGCTGCAACAGCTCGACGGCCCGCTCGGCCGCCTGCCGGCGTCCGATGGAGCGGTGGGTGCGGACCGACTCCACGATCTGCGCCCCCACGGACATGGTGGGGTTCAGCGAGCGCGCCGGGTCCTGGAAGACCATGGAGATCTCCTGGCCCCGGACCATCCGCATCCTCCGGTCGCTCAGGCCCACGAGTTCCCTGCCCTCGAGGACCGCCGATCCGGTGACGGAGGCGCTGGGCGGCAGCAGTCCCATCAGGGCCCGGACGGTAACCGACTTGCCCGACCCCGATTCGCCGATGATGGCCAGCATCTTCCCGGGCCGGACGTCGAAGGAGACGCCCTTCGCCGCCCGGATGCGCCGGCCGGACCGCGTGAAGGTCACGTGCAGGTCCCGGACCGCGAGGAGCGGTTGCTCCCCGGCACCGGCGGCGTGGGCCGGCTCAGGTGTGATGGTCATGGTCGTGCTCATCGCCCACTCATCTCGTCGCGGAGGTTCTCACCCAGCAGGTTGAAGGACAGCACCGTGGCCAGCAGGGCCAGGCTGGGCCACAGCACCAGCAGCGGCGTGGCGGACATGGACTGCTGCCCCTCGAAGATCATGTTTCCCCAGCTCGGTGCCGGCGGCGGGATGCCCAGTCCGAGGAAGCTCAGGGCGCCCTCGGTGACGATCACGATGCCCATGCCGAGCATGGCGAAGTTCAGCATCTGCGGGGTGATGTTCGGCGCCACGTGCCGCAGCAGGATGCGCCACGCGGGGCTGCCGCTGAGTTCGGCGGCCTGCAGGTACGGCATGGTCATGACCCGCAGGGTGGCCGAGCGGGCCACGCGCGCCACCGCGGGGATGCTGAACGCGGACAGCGCCAGGATGGTGTTCGGCACGCTGGGACCCAACGCCTGGGCGATGAAGATGGTCAACACCAGGGAGGGAAACGCGATGAACACGTCCAGCACGCGCATGATCAGGTTGTCCACCCGTCCGCCGACGTAGCCGGACAGCGCCCCGATGCCGCCGCCGACCACGAGGCCGATGACGTTGACCGAGAGCGCCACGATCAGGGACGACTGCCCGCCGTGCAGGAGCCGGGCCAACACGTCGTTGCCGTTGATGTCCGTGCCCAGCAGGTGCCCGGGGCTGCCCGGCGGCAGGGCACTGGAGAGGATGCTGCCACCCACCGGGGCCGGCACCGGCAACACGTACGGGACCACGAAGCAGGCGAGCAGCAGCAGGCCCACGAAGGCCAGCGGCAGCCCGACCACCAGCCGCTGGCGCAGCCGGCCCCAGCGCAGGTCGGAGTCGTCGTGGGCATCGGGCAGGGCGGCGAGCACCGCGGGGGCTTCAGTGACTGCCATAACGGATCCTTGGGTCGAGGACGGCGTACATCAGATCGACGGCGAGGTTGGCGAGCACGGCCACGGCGGCGAAGATGAACACGCACATCTGCACCACGGCGGTGTCCGCGGACATGGCGCCCTCGAGCATCATCATGCCCATCCCCGGCATCGCGAAGATCTGCTCGATGATGACCGTGCCGCCCACCAGCGTGCCGATGTTCAGGCCCACGATGGTCAGCAGGCCGAAGGAGGAGTTGCGGAACGCGTGGAGCCAGAGCACGAGCCCCGGGCGGACGCCCTTGGACCGCGCGGTGTCCACGTAGTCGGCGGAGTTCATCTGCTCCACGAGGTCACCGCGCAGGAAGCGCGTGTAGAACGCGGCCAGGGGGACGGCGAGGGCCAGCACGGGCAGGATCACCGACCGGAGGTTGGGGATCAGTCCGTCCTCCAGCGGGACGAATCCGATGGCCGGCAGCATCCGCAGGGTGATGCCGAAGACCAGGACCAGCAGCATGGCCAGCACGAAGTTCGGCACGGCCAGCATGGTCATGGCCACCACCATGGTGGCCCGGTCGAACAGCCCGCCGGGCCGGCGGGCGGCCATCAGGGCCACCGGGATGGCGATGCCCAGGGAGACCACGAAGGCGAGGATGACCAGCTCCAGGGTCACGGGCGCCCGGTCGGCGATCATGCCCGCCACCGACTGCCCGCTGACCGAGGACTGCCCCAGGTCCCCGCGGAACAGCGCGAACAGCCAGCCGAAGTAGCGTTCCGTGGCCGGGCGGTCCAGGCCCATGCGCTGGCGCACGGCCTCCACCTGTTCCTCGGAGGCGTCCATGCCGGCCTGGTTGCGGGCCGGGTCACCGGGCATCAGCTCGAGCAGGATGAAGACCAGGACGCTGATGGCCAGCAGCAGCGGGATGGTCATCAGCAACCGCCGGCCGAACAGCCTCAGCAGCGGAGATCCGCTGCCCCGCGCACTGCGGGGTGCGCGCTCGGGGCGGGTTGCGGTGTCCGTCGCCGTGTCAGTCACTGTTCCACCCACACGCGTTCGTAGATGACCCCCGGGTTGACGGCCAGGGCGGGGATCGGGGTGGTCAGCCCTGGGCCGTGGACGCCCTCGCGGACCACCTGGGCCGGGGAGAACGCGATGCCGAACGGACCGTAGGCCTCATCGGAGATCATCTCGGCGGCCTGCCGGTAGAGCTCGCCGCGCTCCTGCTCGTCCACCGTGGCCGCCGCGTCCTGGATCACGCGGTCCAGATCGGTCTGCAGTCCGCCCTCCAGGGCCTCGGCCGCGGTGGCCGCGCCCTCCGGCAGCGGCGTGCCACTGTAGGTGGAGGTGGAACCGAAGCGGACCCCCACGCCGATCCCCGCGGCCGGATCCCAGGCGCCGGCGGTCTGGAGCATCGACTCCCACTGACCCGTGCCGAACTTGGTGATCACGTCCCCGAGGGGCTTGGAGTCGATCGTCACGTCGATCCCGGCCTCCTGCCACTGCGTCTGCAGCGCCGTGGTCACCTGGCGGGCGGTGACGATGTCCGTGGTGCCGAGCTCCACCGTCAGCCCGCCGATCTCCTCGACGAGCTCGGCAGCCTTCTCCGGGTCGTAGGTGCGGTACCCCTCGACCTCGGGCTCGTGGAACAGACCGCCCGAGGCCGTGAAGGACTGGGACAGGTCAGCCTGGCCGCCGAAGAGCCCCTCGTTGATGGCCTCGAAGTCGGTGGCGTAGTAGATGGCCTCCCGCGCTTTCTTCTCGTCGAAGGGCGCCTGCCGCGTGTTCAGCTGGATGACGTACGGGGACGTGGGCGCGCCCAGAGTGGTCGTGACCTGCGGATTGGACTGGGCCTGCTGGATGAGCGTCAGCGAGCTGAGCCCCTCGATCGCGTCCCCCTGCCCGGCCTGCAGGGTCTGGTACATGACCTGGTCTCCCGCGATGGACTGGAAGGACAGCTCGTCCAGGTAGGGCAGGCCCTCCTTGAAGTAGTCCTCGTTCCTCTCCAGGTCGAGGCGCTCGCTGATGCGGTTCGCCTCCACGGTGAAGGGGCCGGCGGCCACGGGGGCCCGGCTGAACTCCTGGGCGCCCTGCTCCTGGTAGGCGGTGGGCGAGCCGATCAGGTTCAGGTTGTTGTAGGGCATCGCGTTGACCAGGGCACCGTTCGCGGTGGCGAGGTGGAGCTGGACCGTGTGCTCGTCCACGGCCTGGATGGCGCCGAGCCGCTGCTCGATCAGACCCTGGTCCACATCCTCGGGCAGGGCCGCGTAGAGGTCGTCCAGGAACTCCTGGTCCAGCTCGGGCATCGGGCGCTCGAGGTCCAGGTCCAGTTGCGGGGCGCCGGTGCTGCCGGAGCTGAGGTTGCGGATCCAGTTCCAGACCACGGCCTCGGCGTCCAGCGCGGTGCCGTCGGAGAACGTGATGCCCTCGCGCAGCGTCACCGTCAGGGTGAGCCCGTCCTCGGAGAACTCGTAGCCCTCCGCCTGCTGGGGGACGATCTCGGCGTTCTCGCCGTTCTCGTCCGCCTCCAGGGTGAACAGGCCGCCGAAGATCGCCGAGTTCAGCGACTGGTTCGCGCCCACCGAGTTGGAGGTGGCCGGGTCCAGCCCGGTGTCCCAACCCCCGGAGTACCCGGCGTCCAGCAGCACCGTGAGGTCGCCGCCGGCCTGCGGCTCGCCGGCCTCGGCGCCCTCCCCGGACGTGTTGACATTGGCGCCGCCCTCGGACCCGCAGCCGGCCAGGATGAGGCCCAGGCTCGCGGCGAGGGCCACGGTGCCCAGCAGGGCCCGGCGCGGTCGGGGCTGGCGTGGGCCGTGCTGGCGTGGAATCGGGTTCATGGTGGCTCCCCACGGTGGTGGCTGTCAGGACGGTGGATGTGACGCACTGCACATCCGCTCTCCACTCAGTCTGGCCGAGCCCACGGGTCCCGCCCACGGGAGTTCCACCGGGCGAAAGTCAGTCCCGGCCCAGCCACCGCAGGGCGTTGCGCGAGCTGATGAGAGCCCACTGTTCCGCGGGCAGGTCCATGTCCCTCAGGGTCTTGGCGGCCGGGTCCTCGCGCAGCATGGCGGGGAAGTCCGAGCCCACCAGCAGCCGGTCCGCGCCCAGCAGGTCGATGAGGTAACGGATGGTCCGGTGGTCGAAGACCATCGAGTCGTAGTAGAACCGCCGCGCGATCTCGAGGGGCGAGGGGCCGTCGTCGGGCATCACGGCTCGCTCCGGGTCCACCGGGCCCTCGTTCCAGGCCCCGCCCCAGAAGTAGTTGGCGCGGGGCAGCATCATGGCGAATCCGCCGGCCGCGTGCGAGAAGGACAGGCGCAGGTCCGGGCAGGCGGCGGCCGTGCCGCCGAGCACCATGGAGGCGGCCGCGAACATGCCCTCCACGCCCACCACGTAGGTGCCCATGGCGGAGGCGGGCAGCCTCGACATGGGTGAGGGCATGGCGTGGACGAACACGGACAGGCCCAGGCGCTCGGCCTCCTGGAAGAACCCCAGGAACCGCTCGTGGCCGATCGAGTCGCCCCGGATGTTGGAGGCGATCTCGACGCCGGCCAGGCCGCGGTCCTGGATCGCCGCCAGTTCGCCGGTGGCCGCCTCCGGGTCCTGCATCGGCACCATGCCGAGGCCGGCGAACCGCTCCGGGGCATGCCCGCAGAGCTCGGCCGTGACGTCGTTGACATGCTGTGCCAGGGCGAGGCCGTCGGCCGGGTCCAGGTCGTACTTCAGCAGCGGCGGCATGGGGCTGAGGACCTCGAGGTCCACGCCGGAGGCATCCTGCGCCTCGATCCGCCGCTCCGCGGTGAAGAAGACGTCCTTGGCCCGGAACCGCATCTCCCCGAACACGAGCGTGCGGTCCGTGGAGCCGGCCACCGCCTCCATGGACGGGAAGCACTCGGGGGCGTGGTCCGGATAGTGGCCCGGGAGCAGGTGGGCGTGGGCGTCGATGAGCATGGGGATCCTTTAGTTGGTGGCGGCAGTGCGGCCGAGGTGGGGCTGGACGGTGACGTGGATGGCGCTGCGGTCGTCCCGCTCGCCGGCCAGTGTCTCGATCGCCTCGGCCACCTGGTCCAGCCCGAAGGTGTGGGTGTGGAGCCTCTCCAGCGGGAAGCGCCCGGACTCCAGCAGGGCGATGGCCTTCTCGTTGGCGGCGGCGTCCACCCCGAAGGCCCCGCGGACGGTGAGGCCGCGGTTGATGAGCAGATCGGTCTTCAGGGGGATCTCGCGGCCGCCCTTGAGTCCGGCCAGCACCACCCGGCCGCCGTGGCGGACCACGGTGAGGGCCTCCGTGACGGGGCCGGCGGCCATGGGCGTCAGGTCCAGGGAGACGTCGGCCATCCGGCCGCCGGTGATCTCGGTGACCGCCTCGACGATGTCCCGGCCCTCGGGCCCGTCCACCACCACCGTGTGGTCGGCGCCGAGCTGCTCGGCGACGGCGAGCTTGTGCCGGTCCGCCTCCAGGCCGGTGATGATGATGGTGCGGGCGCCGGCGGCCTTCGCCGCCATCACGGCGGCCAGCCCGCGCTGGCCGGCCCCGAGGATCACCAGGGTGTCCCCCAGGCCGACCTCCCCGAGGTCCACGGCCCACCGGACCCCGGCCCCCAGGGGGTTGTACATGGCGGCGATGTCGATCGGCAGCGACGGGTCGATCCGGTGCATCACCGCGTTGGGCGCCAGGTACAGGTACTCCGCGAAGCCGCCGTAGAGGGCCGGCTCCACGTCCAGGGGCGTCACGCCGTGGCCGTTCTGCTTGTTGCGGCAGGCCTGGTAGCGGCCCACGAGGCAATCGGCGCAGGAGCGGCAGGGCACGATCACCTCGAGGGCCACGCGGTCGCCCACCGTGACGCCCCAGCGCTCGGCGGCCCGCTCGCCGATCTCCTCGATGATGCCCAGCGGCTCGTGGCCGGGGATGAAGGGGGCGGCCGCCTTGCCGTGCAGGTGGCCGCGGAAGATCTCCACGTCCGAGCCGCAGATGCCGTTGGCCTCCACCCGCAGCAGGCCGTCGTCCGGGCCGATGACGGGCCGCGGGAACTCGCGGACCTCCAGGGTGCGGGGGCCGGTCTGGACGGCCGCCCGGACGGTGTCCGGCAGGTTCTCATGCAGTCGCAGGGTCATGGTGGAGGCCTTTCGTCGGGTTCTGGGAGGCGCCGGACACCGGGACGGGGCGTCCGGACCAGTCGGCGAAGTAGCGCACCACCATGGAGATCCCGGCGTTGCGGGACCCGGCCACGGCCACGATCATGGACGCCGGGTCGGCGATGGTGCGCTGGAAGTGCTCGGGCTCGGCGTTGTCCCCGGGGAACCGCACGCCGTCCTCGGCGCGGTCCTTGCCCACCGCGGCCAGCTGGCCGGTGGTGCGCCCCGAGTGCTCGGCCAGCCAGGCCGCCACGTCCGCCCGGGAGTACCCCGAGCGGGCCAGCAGGTTGGCGTGCTCCGGGCAGAGGATCACCCCGGCCATCGCATTCCGGAAGATCCAGGGGCCGGAGCGGCCGATGGTGTCCGCGAAGTCGGCGAGCAACTGCTCCGGGTCGGCGGTGTGCCGGTTGTCCACGAACTCACAGGTGCGCAGCAGGGTGGAGGTCACCGCGTTGCCGGCCACCCCGAGGTCCTCGGCCAGCGGCGCCCAGGGGCTCTCCTCCTCGTTCTCGGCCAGGCAGATGGACCAGCGACCGGGCAGGCCCTGGGTGGCCTGTTCCAGCTCGTGCGGCCGGATCCCGTAGGCGTTCCGGACCGTCAGGCCGATGGCCCGGGCCACCGTGGCGTTGGCCCGGAACCCGGGACCGAACACCCCGCCCGTGCTGTTGAAGCCCAGCTCCGCCCGGATCGGCCCGTTGACGATGATCAGGGGCGCGGGACCGGAGGTGGACTGCCAGCCGCCACCGGCGGTGGTCCGCTCGGCGGCGAGGGCCTCCCAGGCGGCGAGGACCACCGGGAAGTACTCGGGCCGGCAGCCGGCCATGGCGGCGTTGATGGCCAGCAGCTGAACGGTGACCGCGCGGTCCACCTGCTGCAGGTGGCTGAGGACCTGCTCCGCCGGACGGCCCCCGGCCGCCAGGAACCGGTCCACCAGGTCCTGGGTGGCCGGCACCAGGGGCAGCCCGTCGGACCATCCCTGCTCGTAGGCGTACTCGATGGCCCGCTGGGCGGCCACCGGATCGAGCGCCTCCGTGCCCGCCGCCGTGTCCGCCTCCGTATCCGGAACGCTCATGCGCCGGATCCCGTCAGCGTGGCCACGATCTGCGGCAGCAGCGTCCGGGCCCGGACGCGGACCTCGTCCTCGGTCAGCACGGCCATGGGGTGCTGCGTGGTGATCCACGCGTAGTCCGGCGCGCCCTGCACCCCGGCCATGGTCCGGCCCGTGACGTCGAAGGCGTCCGTGAGCACCACGGCGGCCGGCAGCCCGGCCCGTTCGAAGGTGATGCCGTCCGCCACGGCGGCGGCGCTGCACGAGCCGCAGTCGCCGACCCCGGTGACCACCACGTCGCTGGCCGCCCGGTACCGGGAGATGATCTCCTCGCCCACCGGGACGGAGAAGTTCTCCTTGGTCTCCACGATCCCCACGGAGGCCGCGCCGTGCTCGGCCACGAGCAGCTCGCCCACGGCCTGCAGGAACAGCAGGGCGTTGTGCTTGGTGTTGTCCAGCAGGCCGATGCGGGCCCCGGACAACGACGACGGCCGGACGGCGAGCGCTGTCGCCTCCCCTCCCGCGGTCCCCGGCCGAGGGCCCCGCCCGGTGGGGTCCAGGATCATCTGCGTCATGACTTCCCTCCCTGTCCTCAGTGCTCGTGGACGATGATGCCGCGGATGTTGCGGCCGGCGAGCAGGTCCTCGTAGGCCGTGTTCACCTCGTCCAGGGTGTACTTGCGGGTGATCAGCTCCTCCAGCTTGAGGTCGCCGGAGCGGTACAGCCCGAGCAGCTTCGGGATGTCGTACAGCGGGTTGCAGTCGCCGAAGAGCGCCCCGCGGATCTGGCGCTGGTAGCTGATGAGCATCCCGGCGTGGATGGTCACGGCCTGCTCGTTGAGGTGCCCCACGGAGGTGATGGTGAGCTTGCCGCCCTTGCCGGTCATCGCGATGCCGGCATTGGCCATCTCCTGGGTCACCACGTCCGCGGTGATGATGACCTTGTCCGCCAGCTGCCCCCACGTGGTCTCCACCACGAAGTCATGGGCCTCCTGAGCCGTGGCGAAGGCGTGGGTGGCGCCGAACAGCTCGAGCGCCGAGTCCCGCTTGAAGGCCACGGGATCCACGACCACCACGTTCTTGGCCCCGGCGTAGCGGGCGCCCTGCACGGCGTTGGACCCCACGCCCCCGGCACCGAAGATCACCACGGTGTCCCCGGCCCGCACCTCGGCGGCGTAGACGGCGGACCCCCACCCGGTGGGGACGCCGCAGCCCACGAGCGAGCCGAGTTCGAACGGGATGTCGTCCGGCAGCGGGACGGCCGCGTACTCGGAGACCACGGTGTACTGCGAGAAGGTGCCCAGGGTGCAGAAGCCGCCCACGTCCTCCCCCGTCTCGTCGTGGAACCGGAAGGAGTTGTCCAGGAACATGCCGGTGCCGGCGTTCAGCCCCTTGACGCACATGTTCTGGTGGCCGGTGGAGCACGGGCGGCAGTAGCCGCAGGCCGGGATGTAGGCGCAGACCACCCGGTCGCCGGGCTTGACCCGGGTGACGCTCGGGCCCACCGACTCCACCACGCCGGCGCCCTCGTGGCCGCCGACGATCGGGAATCGGACCGGGGCGTCCCCGGCGGTGATGTGGTGGTCCGAGTGGCACAGTCCGGCGGCGTAGAGCTTGACGCGGACCTCGTGCTCCTTGGGCGGGTCCACCCGCAGCTCGGTGAGCTGCCAACCCTCATGGGGGCCGCGGGCGATCGCGGCCCGCGTGGTGAGGGCCTGGACGGCGCCCTGTTCGGTGGTTGCTGATTCAGTGGTGATGGCCATGGTGTTGCCCTGCCTTTCGGTTCAGTTGCCCGGGCGCGTGGCGCCCCGCATCGAGACGGTCTTGGTCTGCGTCCAGTTCAGGACCGCGTCAGCGCCCATGGTCCGTCCGAAGCCGCTGGACTTGTAGCCGCCGAAGGGACCGCCGATGACGCCGGCGCCCAGGGCGTTGTTGACGCCGACCTGGCCGGCCTGCAGGGCCCGGGACATCCGCACCGCGGTGCCCACGTCCTCGGTCCACACCGAGGCGACCAGCCCGTAGTCCACGCCGTTGGCGACGTCGATGGCCTCCTGTTCGTCGTCCACGGGGATGACCGAGAGGACGGGGCCGAAGATCTCCTCCTGGGCGATCGTCATGTCCGGGGAGACGTTGTCGAACAGGGTCGGGTTCACGAAGAAGCCCTGGCCGAAGTCGCCGCCGGAGGGGGTGTCCCCGCCGAGCACGAGGTCCGCCCCGCCGGAGCGGCCGGCCTCGATGTAGCCCATGACCCTCTCGTGCTGCTTGCCGTTGATCAGCGGGCCCATGTTCACCTGCTGGTACCAGGGACCCACGGTGACCTGCTGCATCGCGGCGGCCAGTCGCTCCACCATCTCCTGGTGGACGCTGCGGTGTACCACCACGCGGGAGCCTGCCGCGCAGATCTGCCCGGTGTTCAGCGTGATGCCACTGGCGATGGCCTGGGCTGCCGTGGCGAGCTCGGCGTCCGGGAAGATCACCTGCGGGGACTTGCCGCCGAGCTCCAGGTGGAGCGGGATGAGATTCCGGGCACAGGCCTCCATGACGGTGGAGCCGGTGGCCGGGGAGCCGGTGAAGCCGACGCGGCGGATGCCGGGGTGGTTCGGGATGGCGGCGCCGGCCTCGGCACCGAGACCGGTGACCACGTTGATCACGCCGGCCGGGATCCCGGCGTCCATGGCCAGCCGGGCGATCGCCAGGGGTGCCAGCGGGGCGTCCTCGGCCGGCTTGATGACGATGGTGTTCCCGGCCGCGATGGACGCGGCCACCTCGTTCGTGAACATCGGCCCGGGGGCGTTCCACGGGATGATGGCGCCGACCACGCCGTAGGGCTCCCGCAGGGTGAACCCGAGGACGTCCGGGGAGTACGTCGGCAGGGAGAGTCCGTGCACCTTGTCCGCCTGACCGGCGATGAACCGGATCATGCCGGCCAGCGGCGAGGGCCCCCAGTGGGGGCGTCCGACGTCCCGGGACTCCAGCTGGTCCAGGATCCCGGCGTGCTCCTCCACGAGGGCCGCCCAGCGGAACAGCAGTCCGGCGCGGGCCGTGGCGTTGGTGTCCCGCCACCCCGGCAGGGCCCGCTCGGCGGCCTGGACGGCGGCGTCCACGTCCGCCGCGGTGCCGCGGGGGATGCGGCTCAACAACTCGCGGTTGGCGGGGTTGATGACCTCGAGGGTCTCGCCGGAGGCGGCGGGGACCCATTCACCGCCGATCAGCTGGACGCTGTCCGCCAGCAACGGGGTGTCGAGGGTGGCCTGGGGGTCGATCACTGCAGTCATGGTGTTCTCTTCCGTCGGGTGGTGGCTCGGGCCGGCTCAGTGCTCGATGGTGATGATGCCGCGGATGTTCTTGCCGTCGAGCATGTCCTGGTAGCCCTGGTTGACGTCCGCCATGGTGTAGCGGTTGGTGATCAGCTCGTCGAGCTTGAGCTTGCCGGCCTGGTACATGCCGACCAGCCGGGGGACGTCATGCAGGGGGTTGCAGGCGCCGAAGATGGCGCCCTGGATGCGCCGCTGGTAGCCGATCAGCATGCCGGGGTGTTCCTTGATGGACCCGTTGCCCACTGCGGTGATGGTGACCTGACCGGATTTGCCCACGATGTTGATGGCGTCGTGGATGACCTCGTCGTGCAGGCTGCCGACCGTGATGATGGCGTGGTCGGCCAGCTCGCCCCAGGTGGCCTCGATGACGAAGTCCGTGGCCTCCTGTGCGGTGGCGAAGACGTGGGTGGCGCCGAACTCGAGGGCTTTGTCCCGCTTGAACTGCACCGGGTCCACCACCACCACGCGCGTGGCGCCGGCCAGGGCGGCGCCCTGCACGGCGTTCATGCCCACGCCGCCGGCTCCGAAGATGACCGCGGTCTGCCCCACCTGGACGCCGGCGGCGTGTACGGCCGAGCCCCAGCCGGTGGGCACGCCGCAGCCGACGAGGCAGGCCACGTCGAAGGGCAGGTCCTCCGGGATCGGGATCACGGAGTACTCGGAGACCACCGTGTACTGGGAGAACGTCCCCAGCACACAGAGGCCACCGAAGTCCACGCCGTCCTGGTGGAACCGGAAGGTTCCGTCCGGGAACTCGCCGGTGGCGGCGTTCTTGCCGGAGTCGCACAGGTTCTGGTGGCCGGTGGAGCAGTAGCGGCACGAACCGCAGGCGGGGATGAACGAGCACACCACGTGGTCGCCGACCTTCACACGGGTCACGCCCTCGCCCACGGCGTCGATGATCCCCGCTCCCTCGTGTCCGCCGACCACGGGCATCCGCATGGGCGCGTCGCCCTTCTGGATGTGGTCATCGGAATGGCACATGCCCGCGGCCATCATCTTGATGCGGACCTCGTTGGCCCTCGGCTCATCCAGGTCGAGTTCGGTGACTTCCCAAGGCTGACCGGGCTCACGGCAGACGACCGCTTGCGTCTTCATCCCCATGGGGACCCCTTTCTGGCAGGTGGCGCCGTGGAACAGGCACCGGTGGCCTCCACGGTGCTCGGTCCGCCCGGCGGCTGCCATCGCCTTTCCATGGCACGGAAGAAGTCGACGTGCCTTCTACGGTGCGGAAGGCGGCATGACCCACTCTCCGCCCCGGGATTGACTACGGGGAGACCACACCGCGACGAGGGATCGAGGACGCCCCGTGATGAACAAGTTCCGCACCGACCTCCACGAGGAGCTGGACGCCGTCTGGGACGGCGCCTCGATCGCCGTGGGCGGCTTCGGCAGCTCGGGCCGCCCGGACGCGCTGCTCAACGCGCTCTCCGACCTCGGCAAAACGGACCTGCACCTCTACGTGAACAACGTGGGGGACGACTTCACCGGCATCGGACGCCTCGTCATGGAGGGGCGCGTCCGGCGCCTGACGGCGTCGTTCCCCGTGCTGCCCGAGTTCTACGAGGAGTACTTCGCCGGCCGCGTGGAGCTCGAGCTGATTCCGCAGGGCACCCTGGCGGAGCGCATGCGGGCCGGCGGAGCCGGCATCGCCGCCTTCTTCACCCCCTCCGGGGCCGGCACGATGCTCGCGGACGGGACCTTCCCGGCGTCGTACTCCGGGGGCGAACCGGACCAGCGGCTGCCGGCCAAGGAGGAGCGGGTCTTCGGTGGACGCCCGCACGTCCTCGAATACGGGATCACCGCGGACTTCGGCCTCGTCAAGGCCCAGCAGGCCGATCCGAAGGGCAATGCGCGCTTCCACCTCTCCGCGCGGAACTTCAACCCCCTGGCCGCGATGTCCGGCCGCACCACGTTCGTGGAGGTCGAGCGGCTGCTCCGGGCGGGCGACCTGGATCCGGACGACATCCACCTGCCCGGGGTCTTCGTTGACCACGTGGTGATGACCGCCTCCCCCATCCCGGCCGACCTGCCCCGGCGGGCCGCCGCACTGACGAAGGGCTGACCATGTCCATGACCGACACCGCACTCCCCCGGCTCGCCGGGCGCAGCCGGGACGAGATCGCCCGGCGGCTCGCCGCCGACCTCGTGGACGGCTACACCGTCAACCTCGGGGTCGGCATCCCCCTGGCCGTTCCCCAGCACATCCCGGAGGGCCTGGAGGTCTTCCTCCACTCGGAGAACGGCATCCTCGGGCTGGGCCCCGCCCCCGAGCCCGGCACCGAGGACCCGGACCTGACGAACGCCGGCAAGGTCCCCGCCAGCATCCTGCCCGGCGGGGCGATCGTGGACTCGGCCCTGTCCTTCGCCATCATCCGCGGTGGGCACCTGGACGTGACGATCCTCGGCGCGCTGCAGGTCTCCGCATCCGGGGACCTGGCCAACTGGTACGTTCCCGGCCGCAACCCGGCCGTCGGCGGGGCCATGGACCTCGTGGCCGGCACCCCGCAGGTGTGGATCTGCATGGAGCACGTGGACCGCCAGGGGCGGCCCAAGCTGGTACCCGAATGCACCTTCCCGCTGACGGGCCGCGGCGTGGTGACCCGGGTCTACACCGACCTGGCGGTCTTCCACGTCCTCGACGGCCGGCTCACCCTGGTGGAGTGCGCCCCCGGCGTCACTCCGGAGGACGTGCGGGCGCGCACCGCCGCGGACTACGTCGAGGCGGTGCCCGCATGAGCTCGCCCTCGCTGCAGCACTGGCGTGAGCTGGCCGGCATCGACGTGCACGTGCACGTGCACCGCTCGGTGGAGGACGACGCCGGCCCGGTCGCCTCGGGCGATCAGATGGGCGAATACTTCGGCATCGGCACCATGCACGGGTACACGGTCCCCGAACTGGCCGTCCACTACCGGGAGCGCAACATGGCCGCCGTGGTCTTCACGGTGGACTCGGTCTCGGCCACCGGCGAGGAGCCCGTGCCGTCCAACCGCGAGGTCGCGGAGCAGGCCGCCGAGCACCAGGACGTGCTGGTCCCCTTCGCCAGCATCGATCCCGCCCGCGGCGCCGCGGGGGTCCGCGAGGCGCGCATCCTGGCGCGAGACTACGGAGTCCGCGGGTTCAAGTTCCATCCCGGGGTCCAGGGCTTCTTCCCGGACGACCGCCGCGCCTACCCGCTCTACGAGGTGATCCAGGAGTTCGGCCTGATCGCGTTGTTCCACACCGGCCAGACCGGGGTGGGGGCCGGGTCCCGTGGCGGCGGCGGGATACGCCTGAAATACTCCAGTCCCCTGCCGATCGACGATGTGGCCGCCGACTTCCCTGACCTGGACATCATCATGGCCCACCCGTCCTTCCCGTGGCAGGACGAGGCGCTGTCCATCGCCCTGCACAAGCCGCGGGTCTACATCGACCTGTCCGGGTGGTCCCCGAAGTACTTCCCGGCGCAGCTCGTGCAGTACGCGGACACCCTGCTCAAGCACAAGATGCTCTTCGGCTCCGACTTCCCCGTCATCTCCCCCGAGAAGTGGATGGAGGAGTTCGCCAAGCTCCCGATCCGGGACTCCGTCCGCCCGCTGATCCTGCGGGAGAACGCGGCCCGGCTGCTGGGGCTGCCCACCGACTCCGATGCTGACATCGACACCGACACCGAAGGGAACCGACCATGAGGGATCTGACCGGACGCGTCGCCGTCGTCACCGGCGGCAGCAGCGGGATCGGCCGGGGCATCGCGCTGGCGTGTGCCCGCGCGGGTATGACCGTCTATGCCACCGGCCGCAGCCAGGATCACCTGGCGGAGACCCAGGAGGAGTTCGCGGCCCTGGGGCTGGAGGTCGCCACCCTGGCGGTGGACGTCACGGACCTGGCCGCCATGCGGGAGGCGGCCGCCCGGATCGAGGCGGAGCAGGGACGGGTCGACCTGCTGGTCAACAACGCCGGGATCGGCCTGACCGGACCCGTGGCCGCCGCGAGCGCCGCGGACTGGGACTGGGTGATCGACGTCAACATCAAGGGCGTGGCTCACGGGATCCAGGCCTTCCTGCCGGCCCTGCGCCGGCACGGCGCGGGGGGCCACATCGTCAACACGTCCTCTATGGCCGGGCTGATGCCCGTGGTCGCCGGGCTGTACTCGATGTCCAAGGCCGCCGTGATCGCCCTGTCCGAGGCCCTGCACATCGAACTGCTTCAGGAGAACATCGGGGTCTCGGCGTACTGCCCCGGCCCCACCCACTCGAACATCGCCTCCTCGGTGGCCCACCGCCCCCGGGAGTACGGGCCCTCCGGCTACGCCGCGCCGGGTCCGGAGGCCACCGCCTTCCAGCGCACCCAGCCCTATATGAGCGCGGAGGAGGCCGGCGAGCGCGTCCTGGAGGGGGTGCGCCGCGGGGACCTGTTCATCCTGACCCATCCGGAGTTCAAGGACGGGGTGGTCCAGCGGCACCGGGCGATCGAGGACTCGTTCCCCGCGGAGCCGATCCATGAGGAGCGCCGGGACGCGATCCCCTTCCTGCTCTCCTCGCCCGTCTACGCCCCGGCCAACCGGCCGCCGTCGCCGGTGTTCTCCCCGGCCTTCCGGACCGGGGGCTGACGCAGCGGGAAGGCGCTCAGGCCTCCGCCGTCGATGGGGATCGCCTGCCCGGTGACGTACCCGGCCTCCTCGGAGGCCAGGTAGGCCACCAGGGCGGCGATGTCCGCGGGCCGGCCCACGCGTCCGACCGGGATGTTCCGGCCGCGCTGGGCGAGGGTCTGTTCCACGTCCAGGTCGGCGGAGGGGTCCAGGATGGCCCGGCTGGTGGCCACGAGCCCCGGGCACACGGCGTTGACCGTGATGCCCCAGGGGCCCACGTCCATGGACAGCGCGCGGGTCAGTCCGATCACCGCGGCCTTGGAGGCCGAGTAGGCCACGGAGAACGGGGCGGCGGACAGCCCGGCCATGGAGGAGATGTTGACGATGCGCCCGTAGCGGGAGGCCCGCATGAGGGGCACGGCCGCGCTGCACATCGCGTAGGTGCCGCGCACGTTGACGTCGATCAGCAGGTCGAAGGCCTCGTCCGGGACCTCCTCGATGTCCCGCCGGTCCGCGCCCTGCGGGGCGGCGGCGTTGTTGACCAGGATGTCCAGCCGACCGAAACGCTCCCGCACGGTGTCCATGACGCGGGCGACGTCCGGTCGATGGGAGATGTCGCACAGGACGGCGACCGCCTCGGTCCCCGCCGCGCGGAGCTCCTCGGCGAACTCCTCCAGACCGCTGGGCGGCACCTGTCCGAGGGCCCGCTGGCGGTCATTGGCCACCCCGTGGGCCTCCCGGTCGGTGACCACCAGGGATGCTCCCCGTGCGGCGAGCGCCCGGGCGATCCCCTGGCCCATGCCGTCCGGCTTGCCGCACCCGGTGACCACGGCCACCTGTCCATCCAACGGTGCGCTGATGGGGGCGCTCTCGGTCATGGTGAGTCCTCTTCCTGTGGGGTCCCTGCCGAATCTAGGCAGAGGGATCGGGTGGGATCAGCCGGCCTTCCATGAGATGGAAATCCGCCGCTCCGCCCGGAGTACGCTTCCACGATGGAGGTCACACCGACCGAGCCGACCGAGGAGTCCCGATGGCCGAGGGCATCCCACCCACGGAGCAGCGCACCGCCGCCGGACGGGTCCTGTCCGTCCTGGACGTCTTCGACGCGGAACACCTCGAACTGACGCTCAGCGAGATCGGCCGGCGGTCCGGCCTGACCCTGAGCACCGCTCACCGGCTGGTGGGCGAGCTGCACGACTGGGGCGCGCTGGAGCGGCTGCCGGACGGGCGGTACACGGTCGGCATGCGCGTCCTGGAGCTGGGGACCCTGGAGCCGCAGATGCTCCAGCTGCGGGACGTGGCCCCGGCCTACCTGGCCGACCTGCAGTCCGCGGTGGACGCCAACGTGCACCTGTCCGTCCGGGCCGGTCATGACGTGGTCTACCTGGAGTCGCTGCAGCGTGCCACGGGCGCACCGGTGCTGAGCCGGCTCGGGGGGCGCTGGCCCCTGCACGCCACGGCCACCGGCCTGGTGCTGCTGGCGTTCGCCCCACCGGGGGTGGTGGCCGAGGTCCTGTCCTCGCCCCTGAGGCGCTTCACGGAGCACACCGTCACCGATCCCGATGTCCTGCGCCGCCTGCTCGCGGAGGTACGCCGGACCGGCAGGTCCGAGCTGCACGAGTCCATCACCCTGGGAGCCTTCGCCGTCGGCGTCCCGGTGCGCGGCCCGCTGGACCGGCCGATCGCCGCCCTCAGCCTGACCCTCAGGCAAGGGGGTCCCACCACCGCCCACCACGTGCTCCCGGCGCTGCACGCCACGGCCCGCGCCCTCTCCCGCGCCGTGGGGTCGCCGTCCATGCAGGGACCCACCGGGGCCGCCGGCCGGCCCCGCCTCGCATGAGCCGCCATCCGGACGTGATCGTGGTGGGGGCCGGCGGCGCCGGTGCCCCGTTCGCCGCCAGGATCAGCGAGGACCCGGCGTGTTCCGTCCTGGTGCTGGAGGCCGGGCCCGTCCCGTCCACCCCGGCCGACTTCCCCGCCGACGTCCTGGACGCCACCGCCCTGCCCACGGTCAACGGTCCCGGTCCGCACTCCTGGTGGTACCGCTCCGAGGTGGCCCCCGGCCGGGACTACGACGTCGGCCGGGGCCAGGGTGCCGGCGGCTCCACGGCGGTCAACGGCGCCTACTTCGTGCGGCCCCGGATCACGGACCTGCGGCGCTGGGCGGCGGCTGGCAACCCCGAGTGGGCACCGGACCGGGTCCTGCCGGTGCTGGCCCGACTGGAGCGGGACGTGCAGTTCGCGGGCGCCCCCGGCCACGGTGGCAGCGGCCCCGTACCGGTGGACCGCCGGGCCTTCGCCCCCTCTGCCCTGGCCGCAGCCTTCTCCACGGCCGCCACGGCACGGGGCCACCGGGCCCTGCCGGACCTGAATGACCTGCATGCCCTGGCCGGGCACGGGGAGCTTCCCCTCAACGTGCAGGAGGGGGTGCGCATGAACACCGGCCTGACCTACCTGCTCCCGGCGATGGACCGGCCCAACCTGACGGTCCGGGGCCACGCCAGCGTGCGGCGGGTCCTGATCAGCGGCGGTCGGGCCACCGGGGTCGAGGCCGAGATCGAGGGCCGCGTCCACCGGATCAGCGCCGGGGAGGTGGTGCTGGCCGCCGGGGCCGTGCGGTCCCCGCACCTGCTGATGCTCTCCGGCATCGGTCCGGCCGAGGACCTCACCGCTGCCGGCCTGCGGCCTGTGGTGGACTCCCCCGGCGTGGGCGCGTCCTGTTCCGATCACGCGGACCTCACCGTGCTGGCCCCGCTGTCCAGTCCCCTGCGTCCCGGAGGGAAGGACCCACTGTTCTCCTGGGCCCTGAACTGGACGGCTGAGGGGGCCGGCGGGTCGGCGGGCGGCGCGGGAGGGTCAGCGGACGGCGTCGGCGGCTCAGAGGAGGGCGCCGGTGCCCTGGAGGTCCTGCCGATGCTGCGCCCGTTCCCCGTGCTGGCCGGGGCCGAGGAGGGCTCGGAGCTGCCGGTCATCGTCGCGTTGCAGGGGCCCACCAGCCGCGGCCAGCTGTCCCTGGACCCGGCGAACCCGGAGTCGAACCCCCGGGTCCACTATCGGCACCTGGAGAGCGCGGTGGACCGGCATCGGATGCGCGAGGGAGTGCGCACCGCCGTGGACCTGCTGGCCTCGGAGGAGCTCGGGACGTGGGTGGACACCGCCGCCTGGGACCGCTCGGTCTTCGAGGAGGACCAGCGCCTGGACGACTGGATGATCGAGCACCTGGGCACCGCGGTGCACCTCTCCGGGACCGCGCCCATGGGCCCGGAGGACGCCCCGGGAACGGTGACGGATCAGTACGGGCGCGTCCACGGCGTGCAAGGCCTGCGGGTGGTGGACACCTCGATCCTGCCGGATGTGCCCAGCCGGGGCCCGGCCGCCACCGCCGTCCTGCTCGGCGAGCACCTGGCCGGCCTCATGCTGGGAGCCGGAGGGTAGTGCGGGGAGCACGGGATGAGCCAACCCGAGAACGCCGAAGTCAGCGGGCCCCAGTACCTATGCACATAGCGCTTGCCCGCGCTAAGGTGGTGTGAGCCACGTCACCCTTAAGGAGCCCTCAGTGACCTCGCCGTCGAAGCCCACCGCCGCCGGCCGTGTCCTGGCCATCCTGGACACGTTCACGGACCGCCATGACAGCCTGACCCTCAGCTCGATCGCCCGGCGCGCCGGGCTCACCCTGCCCACCGCCCACCGCCTCGTCGGCGAGCTCACCGACTGGGGAGCCCTGCACCGCCAGTCGGACGGCGAGTACACCATCGGCCTCAAGGTCCTCGAACTGGGATCACTGGCGGGGCACCGCCTGAGACTCAAGCAGCTGGCGCACCCCTACCTCCACGGACTCCACCACGCCACGAACACCAACATCCATCTCTCGGTGTCCATCCAGCAGGACGTCCTCTACCTGGAGTCCATGCTGACCCCCGGCGGCGCCCCCGTGACGAGCCGCTTCGGCGGCCGGTGGCCCATGCACGCCACCGCCACGGGGCGCGTGCTGCTCGCCGCGGCCACCCCGGCGGAGCTGGAGGCGTCACTGCGTCAGCCGCTGATGGCCTACTCGCCACACACCGTCACTGATCCGGACGAGCTGCGCCACCTGCTGGCCGAGATCCGCCAGCGCGGCGTGGCCGTGGCCTACGACCAGATCGCCACGGGCGTCATCGCGCTGGCTGCTCCCATCACCGGTCCGCATGGACGGGCCGTAGCGGCCGTCGGCATCACCGCACCGAAGGACCGCTTCACCGCCCGCCAGCTCATCCCGCCCCTGTTGACCACCGCGCGCCGGATCTCGGCCGCGCTCAACGGGCCTGACCCGGACCTGGCCGAGAGGGAACTCCGGTCTGCCTAGGATGCCGCCGGGCGGGATGCGTCCAGGGCATCGTCGGCACCCGCCCGGATGTCGATGTGGCGCTCCACGAACTCGACCTGCAGAAGGTCCTCGAGATCCTGGACCACGGTATGGCTGAGGCGCTCGATCACGGCGGGGCCCCGGGTCGGGCGCACCGTGCAGTCCATGGTCAGGACGGGCTCCTGCGCTGTTCCGGTGATGCTGAACCGGGCCGAGATCACCTCGGGCAGGACCATGACTGCCGTAGAGGCGCTTCGCGACAACTGACGGGCGCGTGACTGCCAGGTCGACGCCCCCGAGGGACCCTGCCGTGCCGCAGGAGCCGCCGGGGTGTGCCCCGCTGCTGTGGCCTGGCCCGGACTGAAGGCCTGTGGCTCCGCTACTACCGTCATGCGCCGTGCCCTCTCGCTGGACAGGGGATGCCACGCAGAGCGGGAATCCGCGCTGTGGCCGCATCGCCTATAATGTCAGTTGAACTATCTGTTAGACAGGCTACATAGATTTCGGCGCACTGCGCAACCGGCCCCTCCGTCGCCGACGGGGGCCGCTGCGAGGCTCGTCGCAGAAGGAGGGAGATGGGGATGGCCGCCGATGCCGACAACTCAGGTGGCGGCTACTGGTATCCGGAGTCCGCCTCCAGCACCTCGCCGGTCGACGTGCTCAATCTCCTGCGCCAGTACCGCGAGGCTGAACGCCGCATGCGGGTTCGCACCCGTGACTCCATGCGCATGGGCGAGACGGATCTGGTGGCCTTGCGGCATCTGCTCCAGGCCAACGGTGCCGGACGACGAATGCGTCAACGTGACCTGTCCTCGGTTCTCGAGATCTCAGCCGCCTCGACCAGCGCACTCGTGGACCGCCTGATCCGCGACGGCTACGTCCAGCGGGTCGCCCACCCGGAGGACCGCCGTTCGGTGGTGATCGAACCGACCTCGAAGACCGACGAAGAGGTGCGAGCAACTCTCGGGCAGATGCACCGGAGGATGCTCAGTGCTGTCGAGTCGCTGAGTCCAGCGGAGCTGGCGGCCGTCGGGAAGTTCCTGACGGCCCTGACCCACAGCGTCGAATGAGTGCGCGAGGAGCGCACCCGGAAACGCCGCGGGCCGCGCCGCCGTCGTGATCTCGACGGTGGCGCGGCCCGCGGTGGTGCTGGATGCCCGGCTCAGACCTGGCCGACCCGGCGCCAGGAGCCCTCGTAGTTGTCCCGCACCTCGGAGGAGTACGGCACCGGGGAGACCGTCACGTTGACCTCGATCTGGCGGTGACGCTCCACCGTGGTCTTGCCGGAGCCGCCGTCGGGCTCGCCCCAGACGACCTTCAGGCGGTCCCCGACCTGTACGTCCGGGTCCACGACGGCCAGCGAGAGGGCCGTGCGCTCGTTGGCCGAGTAGCCGGTGAACATGGACAGGCCCACGACCTTGCCGGAGGAGTCCACCACGGAGTCGAAGTTGGAGGAGCCGTAGTTGGCGTTCGGCAGGTCGAAGAACTTGTAGCCGATCTCGCCCTTGCCATACATGGAGGCGTGGATGGTGGCCATGTCCGCGTCGTCCCAGGCCAGCGTCACCTTGTGGCGCTGGGTGGAGGCGTCGACCTGCTCCAGGGCCTCGCGGCCGATGAAGTCATGGTCGAACTTGATGAAGTTGCCGTACCCCAGCTCCCACGGGGTCGTGTAGTAGTCCTCGATGTTGTCGGAGACGAAGGAGCCGGCGATCGCGTTGTTCGCCTCGTAGGAGTCCGCCCCGAGCCAGGCCCGGTAGTCGGCGAGCATGCCGTCCCCCGAGTAGATGGCCGGCAGCGGCGAGGGGATCCACCCGGACTCGAGGGTGTTCGAGGAGTAGGCCCTGGCCCCGACGGCGGCCAGGCCGAACTCGGCGCCGGCCTCCATGATGGCCTCGCGCACGCGGTCGTAGTCCGCATAGGGGCCCCACAGCTCGAGCCCGGGGGCGCCGGCCATGCCGTGGCGCAGGGTCCGCACCTGGGTGCCGGCCACGTTCATGGTGTCCATGTGGAAGAACTTGAGCTGCTCCACGGGGCCGCCGTTGACCTTCTCGATGACGTCCCAGGCCTTCGGGCCCTGGATCTGCAGCCGCCAGTACTCGCGGCTCACGGCCTTGCCCATGGGGCGGGAGGGGGAGCGGCGGTCCTCGATGAGCTCGACGTCGTAGCCGCCGGTCTCGGCGTGGAACTTCAGCCAGTTGGTGGCGGGAGCACGGCCCACGTAGGTGTACTGGTCCTGGTCCTCGTGGAACAGGATGCCGTCGCCGATGACGTGGCCGGCCGGGGTGACCGGGACGTACTGCTTGGCGCGGTTGACGGGGAAGTTCTCCAGCGAGTTGATCGCGGTGTAGGAGACGAGCTTCTTGGCGTCCGGGCCCTTGATGACCAGGTTGTCCATGTGATGGGTCTGGTCGAACATCACGGCGGACTCGCGCCAGGCGATGACCTCGTCCCGCCAGTTGGTGAACTCGGGGGCCACCACCGGGTAGACGTAGGCGCCCACCTTCGAGTTCCGCATCATCTGGACGGGACTCCCGGCGGCGTCCAGGGACTGCTGCAACGACTTCTGCTCCGACATGACTGACTCTCCTGCGGGTTGGGTGCACGGCTGCGCGTGCGGCGAAAGCTAATACCTATGAGCATAGGTATGAATGTGTGATGTGGGCAACACCTGCGGCGCGGGAATCGCCGCGGACTACTTCGAGCCAGCCGCGCCGACGTTGCGCATGGCGAATCCGCCGCCGTCCACGGCCAGCACCTGGCCGGAGATCCACCGGGCCTGGTCGGTGGACAGGAACACCGCCGCCGAGGCGATGTCCCACGGGGATCCCTCGGTCTGCAGCGCCACGTTCTTCCGGCGCACCTCCCGCTGCTCCTCACTCATGCCCCGGGCGGCGAAGGCCCCCCAGATCATCCCGACGCGGATGCAGTTGACCCGGATCCCCTCCGGGGCCAGCGAGGCGGCGGCGCCCACGGAGAGCTTCTCAATCCCCGTCTTGGCGATGGAGTAGGGCATGGCCGGTCCCCGCCCTTCGGCGGCTCCCGAGGAGACGGTGACGATCGCACTGCCGGGCCTCAGGTGGGGCCTCGCGGCGACCATCAGCCGCCAGGCGGCCTTGAGATTGAGGTCGAAGGTGCGGTCCCACTCCTCCTCGCTCACCTCGAAGACGCTGACGGCTCCGCCACCGCCGATCGTGGTGGCCACCACGTCGAGGCGGCCGAAATGCTCGTGCGCGGCGTCTACGGCATGGCGCGTGGACTCCTGGTCCAGCAGGTCCACCTCGAAGGTCTCGGCCTCTCCCCCGGCGTCCCGGATCGCCTGGACGGTCCGGGCCCCGGCCTGCTGGTCCCGGTCCAGGACGGCCACGCGCGCGCCGGCGAGGTGGTAGAGCCAGGCCAGGGCGAAGCCCACATTGCCGAGAGGACCGGACAGCCCGCCTCCGGCCACCACGGCCGTCCTGCCCTCCAGCCAGCGGTCCGGCGGGCTGGCCAGGGCGTCGGTGAGGGGCGCGGGGAATGCGGTGTCTGGCACGGGGATCTCCATCCGGAAGCGGGGTTGTGGACAGCCCCATCGTCGCCGGTGCGGCTCCACCGGTCCGATCCCCTTTCACGGGGCGGAAAACCGCCTCAGCACTCCGGCAGGTTCACCGCCACGTTCACGGCGAGCCCGCCGCGGGAGGTCTCCTTGTACTTGGACATCATGTCCCGGCCGGTGTCCCGCATGGTCATGATGGCCTCGTCCAGGGAGACCCGGTGGGTACCGTCGCCCGCCAGGGACAGCCGGGCGGCGTTGATGGCCTTGACGGAGGCGATCGCATTGCGTTCGATGCACGGGATCTGCACCAGCCCGGCGATCGGATCACAGGTCAGCCCCAGGTTGTGCTCCAGGCCGATCTCCGCGGCGTTCTCCACCTGCTCCGGGCTGCCGCCCAGCACGGCGCACAGCCCGGCGGCGGCCATCGAGCACGCCGAGCCGACCTCGCCCTGGCAGCCGACCTCCGCCCCGGAGATCGAGGCGTTGCGCTTGAACAGGGTCCCGATGGCGCCGGCGGTGAGCAGGAACTCCTCCACCCTCTCGTCATCGCACTCGCGGAACATGTCGAAGTAGTGCAGCACGGCGGGGATGATGCCGGCCGCCCCGTTGGTGGGGGCGGTGACCACGCGACCGCCGGAGGCGTTCTCCTCGTTGACGGCCAGCGCGAAGAGGTTGACCCACTCCATGGCCCACAGGGTGTCCTGGGTGTCCCCCTTCGCCTGCTGCTCGCGCAGCCGGCGCCGCAGTCCGGGGGCCCGGCGCTTGGCCTCCAGCCCGCCGGGCAGGACCTCCTCGGTCCGGCTGCAGCCGTTCTCCACGCACTCCTGCATGACGGCCCACACCTGGAGCAGGGACTCGCGGATCTGCTCGGCCGAGTGCCGGGTGAGCTCGTTGGCGTGCATGACCTGGGCGATCGACAGACCGGACTCGCGGCAGCGCCGCAGCAGCTCGTCGCCGGTGGCGAACGGGTAGGGCTCGGGGACCTCCGGCTCGGCGTCGGCCGGGTTGGTGAGGTCCTCCGCCGTGACCACGAATCCGCCGCCCACCGAGTAGTACTCCTGGAAGGACACGACGCCGGCCCCTTCCGGACCGACGTCGGCTGCGGTACCAGCCGCCGCGGCGGCTTCCTCGGAGGAGTAGGCGGTCAGGCGCATCCCATTGGGATGGCCGGGCAGGGACTCCCAGCC
Organism: Citricoccus sp. I39-566; assembly: GCF_031432995.1. Taxonomy (GTDB): domain Bacteria; phylum Actinomycetota; class Actinomycetes; order Actinomycetales; family Micrococcaceae; genus Citricoccus; species Citricoccus nitrophenolicus_A. Next base: position 1,149,436 of record NZ_CP133842.1, on the reverse strand, counting down.
GTTGAGCACCACGTCGTCCGGGGAGAAGGCCACCTCGTGCGTGCCGTCGAGCCTCAGCCGCCCGGTCCCCACGGCCTCGGCGACCACCCGGGGGGCCTCGTCCGCGCCGACGCTCTCGGGGTCCAGTCCGGCCAGGCCGAGGATCACGGCGTGGTCCGAACCGTGGCCCTGGCCCGTGGCGCCGAGCGAGCCGAACAGCACCGCCTTGACCCGCGTCACCTCACCCAGCCGGCCGGCGTCGGCCAGGGATCGGGCGAAGAGGCGGGCCGCGCGCATCGGCCCCACCGTGTGGGACGACGACGGCCCCAGTCCGATCGAGAACAGGTCCAGCACGCTCAAGGTCACAGCACGTCCTCCTGACGGAACTCCTGCATGGAGTCCACCAGCCAGCGTACGAGGAACTCGGCGAAGGACGCACGGGGGTAGACGCGGTACTCCTGCTCTCCGGAACGGTGCAGCAGCACTGGGACCGGGCCTACCGCCGTGACGATGCCCCGGCCCACGGGGAACGCCCGGGGGTGCAGGTCCGCCTGGCAGCCCTTCTCCAGGACCTCTCGGGCCGAGGGCCCGGACAGCACGAGGATCGTGCGGTTGGCGGAGAGGTCGAGGGCCTGGCCGGGCAGGCCCTCCAGGGCGGCCTCGAGGGCGTCGGCGTCCCCGGTCGACTGTTCCCGGGAGACGTCCACGGCCAGGAACTCGTCCGGGCCCAGCCACAGCACGTGCTCGCCGGCGCCGTCACCGGCCACCTCCCCGTGCCGGGCCGGCAGCGCCACACCGAGCGCGGCCTCCAGGGCCCGGGCGGACGCGCTGCCCGGGGTGGCCCGCAGGCCGATCTGGACGGCGAAGGGCAGCTCGCGCAGGGACACGGCGCGGGCGCCGGTCACCTCGGCCTCTGCCATCAGGGTCGCCAGGTGGGCCGCCGGGGAGGTGCGGGGTGTTCGGGTCATCAGGTTCTCAGCCATCACGGCGGTTCCCTTCGGGGTCGTAGAGGATGGGCGAGGCGATCTCCACCTCGACGTACTGCTGGCCGTCCGGCCCACCGGTGCCGAGCGGGGCGTGGACGATCTCGCCGATGCGGTTGCGGCCGTTGTCCACGAGGGCCAGGCCGAAGGTCCGGCCCAGCGCTGGCGAGGCGTAGGAGGAGGTGACGTGCCCGATCATCGGGACCGGGCCGGCGTCGGGGGTCAGGGGTGTCCCGGCGGTCACGAGCTGGGAGCCCTCCGCGAGCCGCGTGGTGCGGTCCACGGGGAGCACCCCCACCAGGTGGCGGCGGTCCTCGCGGGCCGTGTGCGGCCGGGAGAAGGAACGGTTGCCCACGAAGTCCTTCTTCGTGGACACCGCCCAGCCCATCCCGGCGTCCTGCGGGGTGACGGTGCCGTCCGTGTCCTGGCCGATGATGATGAAGCCCTTCTCGGCGCGCAGCACGTGCATGGTCTCGGTGCCGTACGGGGTGATCCCGAACTCGGCGCCGGCCTCCGCGACGGCCTCCCACGTGGACAGGCCGGAGAAGGCCTCCACGTTGATCTCGAAGGCGAGTTCGCCGGAGAAGGAGATGCGGCAGATCCGGGCGCGGGTCCCGTTGGCCAGGGTGGTCTCGCGGAAGGCCATGAACGGGAACGCCTCGGTGGAGACGTCCAGGTCGGGGGCCAGCTTCTCCACCACCGCGCGGGACTTCGGCCCGACGACGGCGATCGTGTTCCACTGCTCGGTCACCGAGGTGCACACCACGTCCAGCTCCGGCCACTCCGTCTGGTGCCACTCCTCCAGCCAGTCGAGGACCTTGGCGGCCCCGCCGGTGGTGGTGGTCATGAAGAAGCGGTCCTCGGCCAGGCGCAGGGTCACGCCGTCGTCGAAGAGCATGCCGTCCGCGGAGCACATCAGCCCGTAGCGGCCCATCCCGACCTTGAGCTTGAGGAAGCCGTTGGTGTAGATGCGGTTGAGGAACTCCGCGGAATCGGCCCCGCGGATCTCGATCTTGCCGAGGGTGGAGCCGTCCATGAAGCCCACCGACTCCCGGACGGCGGCGCACTCGCGGTACACGGCGGCGTCCAGGTCCTCCCCGTCCTGCGGGTAGTACCAGGGCCGCTTCCACTGGCCCACGTCCTCGAACTCGGCCCCGGCCGCCTCGTGCCAGGGGTGGATCGAGGTGACGCGCGCCGGGTCGAACAGCTCGCCGCGGCGGCGGCCGGCCACGGCGGCGAAGGCCACCGGGGTGAAGGGCGCCCGGAAGGTGGTGGTGCCGATCTCGCCGAGGTCGCCCTCGTTCAGGGCCGCCGCGATCACGCCGATCGCGTTGACCCCGGAGGTCTTGCCCTGGTCGTTGGCGGTGGAGATGGAGGTGTAGCGCTTGACGTGCTCCACCGAGCGCATCCCGGCGCCGGTGGCGCGCAGCACGTCCGCCACGGACTGGTCGCGCTGCAGGTCCACGAAGTGGGTGGTCCAGTCGGCAGGCTCCCCCGCCAGGGCCGGGGCGAGCCAGATGGGCCGGACGGCGCCCGGTGCGGCGGCCGCGGGGGCGTCCGGGATCAGCAGCGGTGCGGAGGACCCGGTGGCCTGGGCGGCGCGGTGTCCGGCCCGGGCCCCCTGCACGAGGGCCTCGCGCAGGGTCGCGGCCCCGGTCATCGCGCCGGCGGTCTGCTGGTCCTTCACGACGGCGGCCGGCACGAACGCGGCGATCTCCCGGTCCCAGCTCAGCCGGCCCTGGCGCTGGCTGTGCAGGTGCACCACGGGCGAGTGGCCGCCGGAGACGGCCAGCAGGTCCGCGTCCAGCGTCTCCGGCTCACCGGTCAGGGCGCCGTCCCCGTCCAGGGCGGAGACGGTCACGCCGCTGATCCGGCCGGCGGGGCCGTCGCCGGCGGTGTCCACCACGGCGGCGCCGAAGATCCCGCGCACGTCCGTGGCCTCGAGAACCTCCAGCGCGGTGGCGGAGGCCTCCGGCCGGGAGTCGACGACGGCCGTCACGGTGACGCCGGCGGCGTGCAGGTCCGCCACGAGCCGGTAGGCGGAGTCGTTGGTGGTGGCCACCGCGATCCTCTCGCCGGCCAGCGCGGCGTACCGGTTCAGGTAGGTGCGCACGGCGCCGGCCAGCATGATGCCGGGGCGGTCGTTGTTGGCGAAGACCAGCGGGCGCTCGTGGGCTCCCGTGGCCAGCACCACCTGGCTGGCGCGGACGTGCCAGATCCGCTGGCGGGACACGCCGGGCCGCTCGTGCGCCGGCAGGTGGTCCGTGCGGTGCTCCACGGCGACCACGAAGTTGGCGTCATAGGAGCCGAAGGCCGTGGTGCGCGGCAGGTAGGTGAAGTCCTCGGCGCCGGCGAGGCGGCGCAGGGTGGCGGCGGCCCAGTCGCGGGCGTCCATCTCGTCGATCAGGTCCTCGCCGTCCCCCGCGCGGCCCGAGAGCAGGGCCCCGCCGGGGACCGGCTGGTCGTCCATGAGGATGGTGCGGGCGCCGGACTTGGCGGCCTCCCGGGCGGCGGCGATTCCGGCCGGCCCCGCGCCGATCACGAGGACGTCGGCGTGGACGTACTTGTGGTCATAGACGGCCTCGTCCTTGGTGGGGTCCATGACGCCCAGGCCGGAGAGGTACGTGGCCCGCATCCCCTCGGTCAGCCCCACCGTGGTGGCCGGCAGCATGGACTCGTCGGCATGGCCGGCGAAGCGGGCGGCCACGGTGACGAGGGCATTGGGCTCCTCGACGCCGGCGGACAGGATGCCGCGCGGGCGGCCCTCGTACAGCGAGGCACCGCAGTCGAGGCGGCCGTTGGCGATGAGGGCGCTGGCCAGGGTGTCCCCGGGGTGGCCGGTGTAGTCGGTGCCGTCCACCGTGAAGGTGATCTCGCGGCTGCGGTCGAGGCTGTGGCCGGGGGCGCGGCCGGGCTCGAGGCGCCGGGTGTTGGCGGTGCTCACTGGTGGCCTCCATCGTCGGTGGGGGGATTGTCCTGGGCGGACGGGGTGGTCTGGGTGGAGTTGCGGTGGCCGGGGTCCGGGAGCTCGCCGGCATCGGGCCGCGGCGAACCGGCCGGATAGGTCGCGGCGAACTCGTAACTGTGGGTGTCCCGCAGGGCGTTGAACCACTTGCGGCAGCCGCCGCCGTGCTGCCAGCGCTCGGCGAACATCCCCTTCGGGTTGTCCCGGTAGAACAGGTACTCGGCCCAGCCGCGGTCGTCCAGGGCGTGCGGGTCCTCGGGGTAGGCGATGTGGGCCTGGCCCCCATAGTGGAATTCGGTCTCGTTGCGCGGCCCGCAGTGCGGGCAGTCGATCAGCAGCATGGTTCTCCCGTCAGTGGGCCACGGCGGCGGCGCCGTGCTCGTCGATGAGGTGTCCGGTCTCGAAGCGGTCCAGCGCGAACGGGGCGTTCAGCGGGTGGGCCTCGCCGGTGGCGATGGTGTGGGCGAAGGTGTAGCCGGAGGCCGGGGTGCCCTTGAAGCCGCCCGTGCCCCAGCCGCAGTTCACGTACAGCTCGTCGATCGGGGTGGTGGAGACGATCGGGGAAGCGTCGAAGGTGGTGTCCACGATCCCGCCCCACGTGCGCAGCAGGTGCGCCCGGGAGAAGATCGGGAACAGCTCGCAGGCGGCGGCCAGCTGCTCCTCCACCACGTGGAAGGCGCCGCGCTGGCCGTAGCCGTTGTAGGCGTCGATCCCGGCGCCCATGACCAGCTCTCCCTTGTGCGCCTGGGAGACGTACACGTGGACGTGGTTGGACATCACCACGGTGGGGTGTACCGGCTCGAAGAGCTCGGAGACGAGGGCCTGCAGCGGGTGCGAGGAGATCGGCAGGCGGAACCCGGCCAGGTCCGCCAGCACGGAGGAGTGCCCGGCGGCGGCGAGGGCCACCTTGCCGGCGTTGATGCGGCCGCGGGAGGTCTCCACGCCGACCACCCGGTTGCCGTCCTTGACGAACCCGGTGACCTCGCAGTTCTGGATGATGTCCACGCCCAGCTCGTCGCACTTGCGGGCGAAGGCCCAGGCCACGTGGTCGTGCTTGGCGATCCCGGCGCGCGGCTGGTAGGTGGCGCCCATCACGGGGTAGCGGATGTCGTCCCCGATGTTGATGATGGGGCAGAGCTCCTTGACCTGCTGCGGGTCCAGGAACTCGGCGTCCACGCCATTGAGGACATTGGCGTTCACGCGGCGCTGGGACTCGCGGACGTCCTGCAGGGTGTGGGCCAGGTTCATCACGCCGCGCTGGGAGAACAGGAAGTCGTACTCCAGCTCCTCCGGCAGGCCCTCCCACAGCTTGAGGGAGTGTTCGTAGATCGCCGCCGACTCGTCCCACAGGTAGTTCGAGCGGATGATCGTGGTGTTGCGGGCCATGTTCCCGCCGGCCAGCCAGCCGCGCTCCAGGATGGCGATGTTCGTCATCCCGTGCTGCGAGGCGAGGTAGTAGGCGGTGGCCAGGCCGTGGCCGCCGCCGCCGACGATCACCGCGTCATAGCTCGGCTTCGGATCGGGGTTGTGCCACAGGAAATCCGGGTGCTCCGGAAGCTTCTCGGCCATGTCAGGCTCCCTTCGGGGCGAGGTTCGCGGTCATGTTCGGGTACAGCGGGTGCGCGGCGGCGAGCGCTCGGACGCGCTCCCGCAGTCCGTCCAGCTGCTGGCCCTGTTGGCCGGCCGCACCGGCCTTGAGGGTCTCGGCGATGATGTCCGCCACCTCGCGGAAGGCCTCCTCGCCGAAGCCGCGGGTGGCCAGCGCCGGGGTGCCGATGCGCAGGCCTGAGGTCACCATCGGCGGCCGCGGGTCGAAGGGGACGGAGTTGCGGTTGATGGTGATGTCCACGGCGGCCAGCAGGTCCTCGCCCTGCTGGCCGTCCAGCGGGGAGTCCCGCAGGTCCACCAGGACCAGGTGCACGTCCGTGCCGCCGGTCAGCACGCTGATCCCGTGCTCGGCCACGTCAGCGGCGGTGAGCCGTTCGGCGAGGATGCGGGCGCCGGCGAGGGTCCGCTCCTGCCGGTCCCGGAAGCCCTCCGAGGCGGCGATCTTGAAGGCGACGGCCTTGCCGGCGATCACGTGCTCGAGCGGACCGCCCTGCTGGCCCGGGAAGACGGCGGAATTGACCTTCTTGGCGATGTCCGCGTCGTTGGTCAGGATGATGCCGCCGCGAGGGCCGGCCAGGGTCTTGTGGGTCGTAGAGGTGACCACGTGGGCGTGCGGCACCGGGGAGGGGTGCAGCCCGGTGGCCACGAGCCCGGCGAAGTGGGCCATGTCCACCATCAGGTAGGCGCCCACCTCGTCCGCGATCTCGCGGAAGCGGGCGAAGTCGAGCTGGCGGGGATAGGCGGACCAGCCGGCCACGATCAGCTTCGGGGAGTTCTCACGGGCCAGGCGGGCCACCTCGTCCATGTCCACCTCGTACGAGGAATCGTCCACGCCGTAGGCCACGATGTTGTAGAGGCGGCCGGAGAAGTTGATCTTCATGCCGTGGGTGAGGTGGCCGCCGTGGGCCAGGTTCAGGCCGAGGACGGTGTCCCCCGGCCGGATCAGGGCGTGCATCACGGAGGCGTTGGCCTGGGCGCCGGAGTGTGGCTGCACGTTGGCGTATTCGGCGCCGAACAGGTCCTTGACCCGTTCGATGGCCAGGGTCTCCACGGCGTCCACGTGCTCGCAGCCGCCGTAGTAACGGCGCCCGGGGTACCCCTCCGCGTACTTGTTGGTCAGCACCGAGCCCTGGGCCTGCATGACGGCGGCGGCGGTGTGGTTCTCCGAGGCGATCATCTCGAGGCCGTCACGCTGACGGTCCAGCTCGGCGTCGAGATGCCCCGCGATCTCGGGGTCCAGCTCGGCCAGGTCCGCGATGAGTTCGGCGGGGACGGTCTGGGCGGACACATGGGTCTGGGTCACGGTGACTCCTGTGGTGGCTCTGGAAGACAACTGATATATCAAGCTGCGCATCAGCGTATGATGGAGATCACAGACCGTCAAGACCCCCGAAGGACACCATGACCACCGCCACGGACCTCGCCGACCCGGAGCTCTCCCTCGCCGAGCAGGCCTACCGCGCCCTCCGGGACCGGCTGATCATGCTGGACATCGCCCCGGGCGAGCCGTTGAACGAAGGCCACCTGGTGGCCGATCTCGGCTTCGGCCGCACCCCGCTGCGGGAGGCGCTGAAGCGCCTCGAGACGGATCACCTGGTGGTCTCCTATCCCCGCCGGGGGACCTTCGCCACCCGCGTGGACATCACCGAGCTGGCCACCGTCTCCGAGGTGCGCCAGCTCCTGGAACCCCTCGCCGCGCGCAAGGCCGCCGGCAACGTCGACGCGGACACCCGGGCAGCCCTGCTCGAGGCCCGGGACGGCATCGGGCAGCTGACTTCGGACTCCCCCTGGCGGGACGTCATGGCCCTGGACCTGGCCGTCCACCGGCTGGTCTACCGCACCGCGGGGAACCACCACCTCGAGGAGTCGCTGATCCGCCTGGACAACCTCGCCACGCGGATCTGGTGCGTGGTGGTGGACCGCCTCCCGGACGTCGCCGGCCACATCCGCGAGCACCTGGGCCTGCTGGACGCGATCCTGGAGGGCGACCAGGAGCGGGCGGAGTCGATCGCCGCCGAGCACGTCCGCCACTTCGACGCGGCGGTCCGCAGCGTCATCTGACCTCCCCGTCGGGGCTTGACTGTGACCTGAGGCACTGTCATTCTTTAGCGCAACCGCGTTGCCTTTAGTGCAACAGCCAGCGACTGCGCCCCTGGAGGAAGTCGACATGCCCACCCCTGAGAACACCGCCACCGCCACGGCCACCGAGGACAGCCCGGCCGCGGCCAGCGAGCGGACCGTCACCCTGCCGCGCTTCCGCGGCCGGATCATCCCGCCTCTGGACCGGGCGATCATCATGATCCTGCCGCCGGTGCTGATCGTCGCGGCCGTGGTGGCGGTGACGGTCAACCCCGAGGGGGCCGCCGCCCTGATCGGAAGGCTGCGGACCTTCGTCACCGGAGGATTCACCTGGTGGTTCGTGGCCTACTCCCTCATCGCCGTCGGAGTCTGCGCCTGGCTGTGCCTCAGCAGGATCGGCACGGTCCGTCTCGGCGGGCCCAAGGCCCGGCCGGAGCACAGCAACTTCTCCTGGTACTCCATGCTCTTCGCCTGCGGCCAGGGCATCGGCCTGATCTTCTGGTCCGTGGCGGAGCCCGTCATGCTCCGCGAGGAGACCCCCGTCATCCCCACGGGTACGAACCCGGGCGAGGGCGGCATCGTGTGGACCTACTTCCACTGGGGCCTGACCGCCTGGGCCATGTACTGCGTCGTCGCGATCTGCCTGGCGTACTCCCACCATAACCTCGGCAAGACCCTCACGTTCCGCGAGGCGACCGTGGATATCCTGCCGAAGCGCGCCCAGCGGCCGGCCGGCGTCGTGATTGAACTGCTGGCCATCCTGGCCACCGTGCTCGGCCTGGCCACCTCCTTCGGTTTCGCGGCCATGCAGTTCACCTCCGGCGCCACCCAGGTGCTGCCGATCGAGAGCAGCACCCTGGTATGGGTCATCGTCATCCTGGCCTTCGGCCTCCTGACCGCCGTCTCGGCGTTCCTCGGCGTCAACAAGGGAATGAAACGCATCAGTGAGAGCAACTCCGTCCTGAGCATCGTGCTGGTCGTCGCCGTGTTCGTCTTCGGCCCCACGGTCTATCTGCTCTCCAACATCTCCCAGACCTTCGGCTCCTTCTTCCAGCACTTCATCCCCATGAGCTTCTTCGCCGGGGCCGAGAGCGCCGGGGCGCCGCTGGCTGACTGGACGGACAGCTGGAACGGCTGGTGGACCGTGTTCATCTGGTGCTGGGTGATCGCCTTCTCCCCCTTCGTGGCCGGCTTCATCGCCCGCATCTCCCGCGGCCGCACCATCCGCCAGTTCGTCCTGGGCGTGACCATCATCCCGTCCCTGATCGTCATGGTCTGGGTGGGCATCATCGGCTCCGCCGGCATCCACTACGACAACGAGTCCGGGCAGATCTCCGCCGACGCGGCCGAGGACACCTCCTCCGCCCTGTTCTCCATGCTGGAGATGGTGCCGTGGATCGGCACGCTGCTGATCATCGTGGCGACCATCCTGGTGGCCACCTACTACGTCACGTCCCTGGACTCCGGCACCTACGCCCTCGCGGAGTTCGTCTCCGCCCCGAAGAAGTCCGGCCCCTGGTTCCGGGTGGTCCTGGTGGCCTCCATCGCCACCGTGGCCCTGGTGCTGCTGTCCATCGGCGGCGTGGACGCCGTGGACACGGTCCAGACCGGCACCATCATCGGCGGCTTCCCGTTCTCCTTCGTCATCGTGCTGATGATCATCAACCTCATCCGCAGGCTCCGGACCCGGACCCGGGCGACCCGGCAGCTGGAGAAGGACATCAACGATCCGGAGCACCGCGCCGAGGACGAACTGTGCGACGAGGACGGCATCCCCCGCCCCGACCCCCGCCTCGGCGTCGGTGCCGGAACCCTGACGGAGCCGCAGGACCCCTATGGCTACGGCTCATCCACCGAGAGGACACCGAAGAAGTGACCAGCATCCCCGGAATCCCGGCCGCCGCCCAGTCCACGCGCCTGGCCCACCTGGACGCCCACACCTACCGCGACTGGGCCGCCGGGGAGCACTCCACGGTGCTCCTGCCCGCCGGGGCCTTCGAACAGCACGGTCCCCACCTGCCCCTGGGCACGGACGCCATCCTCTCCACGGCCATCGCCGAGGCGGTGGGGTCCCGGATCGGCGCCAAGGTCGCCGAGCCGCTGTCCTACGGCTACAAGTCGCAGCAGAAGTCCGGCGGCGGCGATCACCTGCCCGGAACCGTGAGCCTGGACGCCGCGGCCCTGATCGGCCAGGCACGCTGCATCATGGCCGGCTTCCTCGCCCAGGGCATCCGCAACCTCGTGGTGCTGAACGGTCACTACGAGAACTACCAGTTCCTCTACGAGGCCGCGGACCTGGCGCTGGCGGACGCCGGGGCCGGTCACGGCCACGGCCACGGACCGCAGCCCACGGTACTGCTGCTCTCCTACTGGGACTACGTCACGGAGGGCACCCTCGCGACGGTCTACCCAGACGGCTTCCCGGGCTGGGACATCGAGCACGGCGGCGTCCTGGAGACCTCGCTCATGCTGCACCTGCGCCCCGAGCTCGTGGCCCTGGACCGCGCCGTGAGCCACCCGCCCGCGGCACTGCCCCGCTTCGACCGCCTGCCCGTGGTGGCCTCGCGCACCCCGGACACCGGCTGCCTCTCGGCCCCGGACGGCTCGGATGAGCGGAAGGGTGCCCTGCTGTTCGAGCAGGTCACCGCCGAGTTGTCCGGTGACGTGGCCACGGAGCTCAGGCTGCCCGGGTGAGGACTTCTCCGATCCCCTTGACGTGACCGCCAGCACATTCCACAATGAACGCAACGACGTTGCACTGAATGCAACCCAGTCCCCTGAGGAGCACACCATGACCACCACGTCCCACACCGCCCAGTCCGTCTCCGAGCTGGAGCGCCTGAAGACCCTGCACAACGGCTCCAAGCAGCAGCTGACCTTCTCCGACGCCGAGTTCGAACGCCGTCTGACGGGACTGCGCCAGATCATGGCCGAGAAGTCCCTGGACGCCGTCATCCTCACCAGCTACCACGGCATCAAGTACTACTCGGACTTCCTCTACACCACGTTCGGGCGCAACTACGCCCTCGTGGTGACCGCGAACAACTCGACCACCGTCACCGCCAACATCGACGCCGGTATGCCCTGGCGCACCAGCTACGGCGAGAACATCGTGTACACGGACTGGAAGCGGGACAACTTCTTCTACGGGCTGCAGGAGGCCCTGAGGCGGGACGGCGTCAAGGCCTCCCGGATCGGCATGGAGGACGACTTCCTGCCGGGACTGACCCGCCAGCGCATCCAGGACGCCTTCGACGGCGCCGAGCTGCTGGACGTCTCCCAGGACGCCATGCGCCAGCGCATGATCAAGTCCGCCGAGGAGATCGAGGTCATCAAGCACGGCGCCCGCATCGGCGACCTCGGCGGCGAGGCCATCAAGGCGGCCATCCGCGAGGGCATTAGCGAGTACGAGGTCGCCCTGATCGGCACCGAGGCCATGGTGCACGAGATCGCCAGGACCTTCCCGCATCGAGAGGTCCGGGACACCTGGGTCTGGTTCCAGTCCGGCATCAACACGGACGGCGCCCACAACTGGGCCACCACGCGCCAGCTGCAGCGCGGGGACATCCTGTCCCTGAACTGCTTCCCCATGACCTCGGGCTACTACACCGCCCTGGAGCGCACCCTGTTCCTCGGCCAGCCGGACGAGCGCAGCCTCGAGCTGTGGAACATCAACGTCGAGGTCCATCGCCGCGGCCTCGAGCTGATCAAGCCCGGCGCGGTCTGCCAGGACATCGCGCACGAGCTGAACGAGATCTACATCGGCCACGGCCTGCTGCCCAACCGCACCTTCGGCTACGGCCACTCCTTCGGCGTGCTCTCCCACTACTACGGCCGTGAGGCCGGCCTGGAGCTGCGCGAGGACATCGAGACCGTGCTCGAGCCGGGCATGGTCGTCTCCATGGAGCCCATGATCACCGTGGCGGACGGCGAGCCCGGCGCCGGCGGCTACCGCGAGCACGACATCCTCGTGATCGGCGAGGACGGCGGCGTCGAGAACATCACGAAGTTCGGCTTCGGCCCGGAGCACAACATCATCGACGCCTGAGCCCCGCCGCCTCCCGCCATGGCCCGGGCTCCCGTGACGGGGCCCGGGCCATGGCATTCTGTGACGGAGACCGCCCCAGTACCGAGTCCCGGGAGGACCACCATGAGCACCACCAGCACCGGGAACGACGCCGGCCGCACCGGTTCCGGCACGGCGTCCGGCGACGCTGGGGCCGAGTCCGGCAACGCAGCGCGCGGCGCATCCGTGATCGTCAACGTCCTCCAGGTCATCCGATGCTTCACGGTGGAGACGCCGGTCCTGGGGGTCACCGAGATCGCGGCGCAGGTCGGGCTGCACAAGTCCAGCGTGTCCCGGATCCTGGCCACCCTCGAGCAGGAACAGGTCGTCGAGCGGGACGAGGCCTCCCGGAAGTACCGGCTGGGCCTGGGGCTGATCGCCGTGGCCGGCCCCCTGCTGGCCGGCCTCGACGTCCGGCGCATCGCCATGGACGACCTGCGCGCGCTCTCGGAGGCCACCGGCGAGACGGCGGCGCTGAACATCTGGGACGGCACCGCCGCGGTCACCGTGGAGCAGGTCCCCAGCCGCCAGCAGGTCAAGCACACCTCCGTCCTCGGCAGCCGCTACGCTACCGGCCTGAGCGCGAGCGTCCAGGTCTTCCTGGCCCATGAGCCCGCCGAGCGCGTGCAGGGGCTGCTGGACGCAGGGCGGATCGTCTTCGACGCCCCCACCGACGGCACCGACCCGGCCGCCTACCCCGAACGGCTCGCTGCAGTCCGCCGTGACGGGCACGCCGTCAACCACGGTGAGACGCAGGCGGACGAGGCAGGCATCGCCGCCCCGGTCACGGACCACCGCGGGGAGGTGGTGGCCACCATCCTGCTGGCGGCCCCGCGCTACCGCGTCCCCGCCGAGCGCCTGCCCGAACTCGCCGCCCACTGCCGCGAGGCCGCACAGCGCATCTCCCGGCGGCTGGGGGCCTCCCGCCCATGAGGGCCGGCACGCTAGCAGCCCGCCTCTTGACGTGATGCCGATCACGCCGGCGCACTGATCGGGACATCAATGGATGCAACTCAATTGCATCCATTGCAACTCCGGAGATGAGGTTCCCATGATTCCCGACCACGACCGCGCCACGGCGCCGCCTGTCACCCGGCCCACGCTCAGCGGCCAGACCCACACCCCCGTGGCTTCCGCCACCCGGCGGAGGGTCGTGGGGGCCAGCTTCATCGGCAACTTCGTCGAGTGGTTCGACTACGCCATGTACGGCTACCTCGCGGTGACCATCTCAGCGGTGTTCTTCCCGGACTCCGACCCGGCCACGGGCCTCATGATGACCTTCTCGCTCTTCGCCGTCTCCTTCCTCGTCCGGCCGCTCGGCGGCTTCTTCTGGGGCCATATCGGGGACCGCTTCGGCCGGCGGGTGGCGCTGTCCTGGTCCATCCTGATCATGTCCCTGGCCACGTTCCTCATCGCCTTGATCCCGGGCTACGCGACCATCGGGCTCTGGGCGCCCCTGGCTCTGCTCGCACTCCGGCTGGTCCAGGGCTTCTCCGCCTCTGGCGAGTACGCCGGGGCCTCCGCCTTCCTGGTGGAGTACGCCCCACCGCGGAAGCGCGGGATCTACGCCGCCGTGGTCCCGGCCAGCACCGCCACGGGGCTGCTGCTCGGCTCACTCATCGCCACCGTACTGACAGCCACTCTCGACGACCAGCAGATGATCGACTGGGGCTGGCGGCTGCCCTTCCTGCTGGCGGCACCCATGGGTCTGATCGGCCGGTACATCCGTTCCAAGCTCGAGGACACCCCGGCGTTCCGCGAGATGGCCGTCAAGGACGAGGCCGTCAAGGCCCCCGTGGGCGCCTTGTTCCGCGAGCACGGGGGCCGGCTACTGCAGGCCTCTGGGGCCGTGCTGCTGAATGCCGTGGGCTTCTACGTCATCCTGTCCTACATGCCGACGTACCTCTCCGAGGAACTCGGGCTGGACAGCACCTCGTCCTACCTCGCCACCACGGTCGCGCTGGCCACCTACATCGGCTTCATCTTCGTCACCGGCTCGCTGTCCGACCGCTTCGGACGCAAGCGGGTGCTGATGAGCGCCTCGGTGGCCTTCATCCTCTTCACGGTGCCCGCGTTCTACCTGCTGGACACGGACAACTTCCTGGTGATCCTCCTGGTGCAGATCCTGCTCGGCGGCATGCTGACCCTCAACGACGGAACCCTGCCGAGCTTCCTCGCCGAGTTGTTCCCCACAAAGGTCCGCTATTCCGGCTTCGCCGTGAGCTTCAACCTCTCCAACGCCCTGTTCGGAGGCACGGCCCCCCTCGTGGCCACCTGGCTCATCGCCACGAGCGGCAATGTGGTCGCCCCGGGGTGGTTCCTCATGGCGGCCGCTGCGGTCTCCCTCGTGGCCGTGGCCCTGTCACGTGAGACCAGCAGGGACCCCCTGCGCGCCGAATGACAGCGAGTCGTCAGCCGGAGGTCCGCGCCGAGGCCTCGATCGCCGAGCCCACGGACATCAGGTGCTCGCGCATGGCGCTGGCAGCGGCCTCCGGCTCGCGGGCGCAGACGGCCTCGATGATCGCCAGGTGCTCGGGCAGGGACTGCTGCGAACGCCCCGGCTGGGCGAACAGCCGGTACTGGAAGCGCACCGCCTGCGCCCGGAGGCGGTCGATCGTGGCGGCCGCCGTGGCCTGCCCCGAGAGCCGGATGAGCGTGGCGTGCAGCTCGGTGTTCCCCTGCGCATAGGCAGACTGGTTCCCCGCCTCCACGGCGGCCTCCATATCCCGGCCGATCCGCTGGAGCAGCTGGGCCTCCTCCTCGCCGAGGCGCTGGGCAGCGCGGGCGGCGCACAACGCCTCGAGGGCGGAGCGGACCTCCACGATCTCGAGCGCCTCCTCGAGGGGCACGGACCGGACGCGGGCGCCACGGTTCTGGATCCGCTCGACCACGCCCTCCACGGTCAGCTCAGACAGGGCCGTGCGCACGTGCCCGCGGCTGGCCCCGTACATCTCGGCCAGGTCGGCCTCCACGAGCCGCTGGTTCGGCACGAGCTCGCCGGCGAAGATGGCCTGGCGGATCCGGTCCGCCACCACGGTGGCGGTCACCGCGGCACCGGCGCGTGTTGCTGTAGCCACTGGAATCTCCCCCGCCCGTCGGCCATGATGGAACTGATTGTGAACAATATTGTCACAGAAGCAGCCCAGCCGGGAGTACCGGAGAAGAGAGGCCCCATGTCCGTCACCGACGCACCCGCCACGGAAATCCGGTGCATGCAGATGCGCGGCGGCACCTCCAAGGGACTGTACTTCCTCGCCGAGGACCTGCCGGCCGATCCCGGCGAACGGGACGCCCTGCTGCTGCGGCTGATGGGGTCGCCCGATCCCCGGCAGATCGACGGCCTCGGCGGCGCCCACCCGCTGACCAGCAAGGTCGCCGTGGTCTCGGCCCGCCCGGACGGCGGGGTCGACTACCTCTTCCTGCAGGTGTCCGTGGACCGGGCCGTGGTCTCCGACCAGCAGAACTGCGGCAACATCCTGGTCGGGGTGGGCCCCTTCGCCATCGAGCGCGGGCTCGTCCCGGCCCGGGACGGCACCACCGAGGTGGTCATCCACATGGTCAACACCGGTTCGGTGGCCCGGGCCATCGTCACGACGCCGGCCGGCCGCGTCTCGTACGCCGGCGCGGCGGAGATTGCCGGGGTCCCGGGATCCGCCGCCCCGGTGGTGCTGGACTACCGCGGTACGGCGGGTTCCAGCTGCGGCGCCCTCTTCCCCACGGGGAATCTCAGCGATACGCTCGCCGGCGTCGAGGCGACCTGCGTGGACAACGGGATGCCCGTCGTCGTGGTCCGCGCGGCGGATCTGGGGGTGGACGGGACCGAGGAGCCGACCGCGCTGGAGGCGGACGGTGATCTGTGCGCCGCGGTGGAGGCCCTGCGGCTCGAGGCCGGCACCGCCATGGGGCTCGGTGACGTCACGGACGCGACCGTCCCCAAGGTGTGCCTGGTGTCCCCGGCCCGGGACGGCGGCACGTTCAGCACCCGCTGCTTCATCCCGAAGCGCGTGCACGAGGCGATCGGGGTCTTCGCCGCGGCCTCGGCGGGGGTGGCGTGGCAGGTTCCCGGCACGGTGGTGGCCGGGCTGGCCGGTGACCACTCCACCCGGGACGTCCGCGTGGAGCACCCCACGGGCCACACGGACCTGGTCCTCGAGGTCGAGGACGGCGCCGTGCGCCTGACGGGGAGCGTGCGCACCGCCCGCAAGCTGATGGACGGCCTGGCCTTCGCCTGACGGGCGGGGTCCACGGCGGTAGACTGGCACGGCCCTCGAGCCGATTCCACGGCCAGCCACCGTCACTTCTGGAGCCCACCCATGACCACGCCCATTCCGGTCAAGCCCAGCCGCCGCACGCGGCCGGCCTCCGGACCCCGCGCCCGGCTGAAGATGTCCCTGTACGGGTTCCTGGTGGCCTGGCTGATCCCGAACCTGGTCATGGCGGGGCTCGTGCTGGTGCTCAACCTCATCCCGGCCCTGCAGTCCTACGGCTCGCTGGCGCCGCTGCTGACGGTGGTCGGCGTGGCCGGCATGGTCATCGGACTGCCCCTGTGCCTGCTGGTGAACTGGCTCTTCCGGCACAAGACCAACCAGTGGATCCACGTCCTGGGCTACGCCCTCGTGGGGATGCTCTACGGCCTGGCCGTCCTGTTCTCCGGTGCCGGCGGGCTGGTCCCCATGCTCATCCCCGTGGTCGGCTTCCCGGCCGCCATCCTGATGGCCCTGGGCCGCACGTTCGCGCGCCCGCTGGTCTCCGTGGTGCGCCCCGAGGCGCCCGCCGCCACGGCCTGACGCGCCGACCCGCGCCACGGGTTTAACATGGAGGACATGTCTTCCACTGCTCCGCATGACGTGCACACCCCCGACTCCCCCGCCCTGGCGTTGACCATCGCCGGCTCGGAGGCGACCGGCGGTGCCGGCGCCCAGGCCGACCTGAAAACCTTCCAGGAGCTCGGCACCTTCGGCATGGTGGCACTGACCTGCATCGTCTCCTTCGATCCGCAGGACGACTGGAACCACCGCTTCGTGCCCGTCCAGCAGGACGTCATCGCGAACCAGCTCGAGGCCATCCAGGCCGATTACGCCGGCACCCTGAGGACCACCAAGCTGGGCATGATGGGTTCGCCCGAGACCATCTCCACGGTGGCCGCCGCCCTGAAGAGCCAGGACTGGGACCACGTCGTCCTGGATCCGGTACTGATCTGCAAGGGTCAGGAGCCCGGCCACGCCCTCGACACGGACCGCGCCCTGAAGGCCGAGCTGCTTCCCCTGGCCACCTTCACCACCCCGAACCACTTCGAGTCCGAGCAACTCTCCGGCCTGCAGATCCGGACGCTGGAGGATCTGAAGGAGGCCGCGCAGCGGATTCACGACGTCTCCGGCGCTGCCGTCCTGGCCAAGGGCGGCATCCGGCTCGACGGTCCGGACGCCCAGGACGTGTTCTATGACGGGGAGACCCTCGAGGTGCTCTCCGCCCCGAAGGTCGGAGAGCACGCGGTCTCCGGCGCGGGTTGCTCCCTGGCGGCCGCCGTCACCGCGGAGCTGGCCAAGGGTGCCACCCCGCTGCAGGCCGCGCGCCGCGCCAAGGAGTTCGTCACCGCGGGCATCAAGCAGCGCGTCACGGGCAACACCCCCTTCGACGCCCTGTGGCAGGGTGGCCTGCGGCGCGCCTGAGGCGATCGGAATAGGCGGGCCGGGGCCGGGGTTGTGCCTGAGGTGAAGATCGAGATTTTTTCTGACGTGGCCTGCCCGTGGTGCTTCATCGGCAAGCGCCGCTTCGAGGCAGCCCTGGAGTCCTTCGAGCACCGCGACCAGGTGGAGGTCGAATGGAAGAGCTTCCAGCTCGACCCGACCGTGCCCGAGCATGACCACCGCCAGGAGATCGACTATCTCGCGGAGACCAAGGGCATGCCGCGCGAGCAGGTGACCCAGATGCTGGGCCATGTCGCCCAGCAGGCCGCCGCCGAGGGGCTGGACTACGACTTCGATTCCCTGGTGGTGGCGAACTCCTGGAAGGCCCACCGCGTCATCCAGCGCGCCAAGGCCCAGTCCCTGGTGACGGCCGAGCGGCTCGAGGAGCAGCTGTTCCGGGCCCACTTCGAGGACGGGAAGGACATCGGCAGCGAGGACGTGCTCGTGGAGCTCGGCACCGCCGCCGGGCTGAGCGCCGAGCAGGTCCGTGAGGCCCTGGCCGAGGACCGGTGGGAAACCGCCGTCAAGCAGGACCTGGCCACCGCCCAGGCCCTGGGCGTCTCCGGCGTCCCGTTCTTCGTCCTGGAGCGCAAGTACGGCATCTCCGGCGCCCAGCCCGTGGAGGTCTTCGCGCAGGCCCTGGAGCAGTCCTGGGCTGAGTCCCAGCCGCTGCAGATGGTGCAGACCGGCGGTCTCGACGGCGAGGCCTGCGGCCCCAACGGCTGCGACTGACCTACCCGCGGTGCTGGAAGTCGATACCCAGGCGGCGGGCTGACAGGAATCGCCAGGCCAGCAACACGCCCAGCAGGGTGGCTCCCAGGGTCATGGTCCACGAGTAGTGCCAACTGCCCGCTGCGGTGGCGATGGCGGCCAGGATGATGGGCCCCACGAAGTTCGCGCCGTTGTAGATCTGGACCATCAGCCCCATGGCCGCGGCCCCGGAACCGTTGGGCGGAGCGATGTCCACGGCGATCCGGTTCAGGGTGGCGGGAACGAGTGCGCCGACGCCGGAGAACAGCGTGACCGCCAGGATCTGCACGGCCAGTCCGCCGGGGACACCGGTCCAGTCCGGGGCGAAGGTGATGACCGAGGTGACGCCCATCGTGGCCAGGCCGATCAGCACGAGTCGCCGCATCGGCACGCCGCGCTGGTGCAGTCGGCCGGTGACGATGTTGCCCACGCCGTTCACCCCGCCCACCACGGCGGTGACGATGCCGGGCCAGAGTCCCCGGACGCCGGCCTCGTCGAAGATGGTGGGCAGGAAGCCGATCACCGATCCCCACTGCAGCGTGTAGCAGGCGAAGACCACGCCGGCGATCCACGGCGTCAGGGTCTGCACGGTGGCTCCCACCCGCCGGACGGCGAGCCTGACATTGGCGTCGCGGTCGGAGGGCGGCGGGGGGACGAGGGTCAGGATCATCGGGATGGTGGCCGCGGTGGCCGCGGCCATCAGGATCCACCACACCTGCCAGCTGACGGAGGTCAGCAGCAGGGTGGAGACCAGGACCGCCAGGAAGGTGGCGAGTCCCTGGAAGGAGCCCCACCACCCCATGGCGATGTTCGTCCGGGCCGGGGGCGTGATCAGGCGGATGAGCGGCGGGCACACCACGGTGGCCATGAGGAATCCGACGCCCTCCACGGCCCGGGTGGCCATCAGGAATCCCGTGGTCTCGGCGAACGCCCCGGCGAGTGAGCCGGCCGACAGCAGCGAGAGCCCGATCAGCAGCGTGCGGCGCAGCCCCAGGACCTCGGAGAAGAGGGAGACGCCCAGCCCCAGGAGCATCGAGCCGACCTGGACGATGCCCAGCAGGACTCCCGATTCGATCAGGGTCATGCCCAGGTCCTCCTGCACGAAGGACAAGGCCTCAGGCAGTTTCCAGATATGCATGGCCGCGGCGACGCCGGCAATGACGATGGGGATCCAGGCGGTGCGCGCGCGTGCTGGCTGTCCAGCCATCGCGCCAGACGGGGCGTTCATTCTTGACACCCTAATACCGGTTCGGGCCGGAATCCGGTGCGCTTCCATCAGCGCCCTTAAACACCTGAGAGGCGGTGGCTAAGCCACCGCCTCTCAGCGGATATTGGATTGGTGGGCCCGTATCCCCCCGGGCTAGTTCCACCGTCCGATCCGTGTGCACCGTCTCATGGGGCCCTTTTAGGTTAACCAGCCGGAGGCCATCGCCGCTATTGGACTATTGGACAGTCTTCGGAGCTTGAATGTGACTCACATCACACTCAGGTCCGTTCAGACCGTTGCTCCATGGAGTGGCACAGAGGCTCGGACCCGCCACCAGCGCCCGTCACGCTCCGAGGACATGGTTCCACCAAAGGCGTCCACCCGGTCCTGCATGCCGATCAGTCCACTGGCCGAGGAGTTCCACCCGGCGCGACTGGCCGTCCCCGGCGGGGGGAGCGTGTTGTCCACGGCCAGCTCCAAGTTGTCCTCCCGCGCGCGCACCTCCAGGTGGCACTGGCCGCCCTCGGCCGAGTGCTTGGCCACATTGGTGATGGCTTCCTGAAGGACGCGGTACAGGGCCGTCTCCACACTCTGGGGGATGTCCTGGTCCAGGCCCGAGGTCTCCACGGTGGTCTCGATGCCGAGGCTCTCCAGCATGCGACCGAACTTCACCGCCCCGTATTCCAGGTCCAGTGCCGATGCGCCCTCACCGAGGTCCCGCTGCGCACCCTCCTGGTCCCCGGCCACCAGGCCCTCGGCCTGAAGCAGGGACAGCATGCGGCGCAGATCAACCAGGGCCTCACCGGCGGAGTCGCCGATGACCTTCACGGCGTCGCGGGCCGAGGCATCGGTGCCGGCATACCTGGCGGCGCGGGCCTGCATCGAGATGATGGTCAGGTTGTGCGCCACGATGTCGTGGAGGTCCCGAGCCAGCGAGCGGCGCTCCTCCTGCGCTGCGGCAGCCGCTCGCCGCGTGGCTTCAGCAACCCGAGCTTGGTCTTCTTGCCGCCGCACCACCATGTAGCTGATGAAGTTACCGATACCCCATGCCAAGAAGATCAGAACCAAGGCTGGCCAAATAGCCACAGCATTGCCGGGAGTGGTAACAGGAATAAGAACTGCCCAAACCGTCGAGAGCGACAAAGCAAGAACGCTAAAGAGCCTGTTTGCAGTGGCTGCTACCACGCCCAGCATCAGCGGCAGAATGAAGATGATGAAAGCAAACGAATCCAGAGTATGGCTCGCGACCATGGCAGGCACCAAGGCGATAAATGCGAATGTCGTCCGCGTCCAAAGAACATAGAAAGCCAGGCTCAATAGGACGGTAACAAACGTGTCCGCTGCGTCAATCCGAGCATCCACCGACGCGGCGACCGCCAGATCGGACATCAGCGACGCCGTGGCCAATGCTGAAGCGATTACTAGAAGCACTTTGCTCAGTCGGCGCGAAGACCAAAAGCCAGCCGACCCCAAGGTGGAGTCGGCTGGCGCGGTATCAATCATGAATTAAATTCTCAGCAGAAGAGGCCCCAGTATTCACACCAGAAGACCTTGGACCCACTCCCCATTCCCATGGTGGACATGCCACCCGTGGAGGACTTGGGAGCAGGCTGGAACGTGGCGGGGAGAACAGAACCGGAGGTCGGGGCGGCCGCGGCGGCAGCCGGGGCAGCGAAGAGGGCGGAGGAGACGAGCACGGCGGCAGCAGCGGCCTTTAGGGGACGTTTCATACCCTCATTATCACCGGCACGCGGCGCGTTCTCCACATTCAGAGCAATCTGTCAGGGTATTCAAAGGTTCAGATTCTCCACGGTCGCCCGGGGACACCGAGCTCTCCTCCGCGCTGGTCAAGTCCGGATTGCCCGCCGAGCCGCTAGTCTGAGTCCATGCCGGATTCCAGCACATCCCCCCTGAAGGTGCTCATCGTGGACGACCAGCCGCTGATGAGCGGCGCGCTCAAGATGCTCGTGGAGTCCTCCCCCAACATGGAGTGCGTGGGCATCGCCGCCAACGGCGAGGAGGGCCTGGAATCCAGCCGTGCCACCGGGCCGGACGTGGTGCTGATGGACATGCAGATGCCCGTCATGGGCGGGGTGGAAGCCACCGAGCGGATCACCGCCGAGCTACCCAACACCAAGGTCCTGGCCATCACCACGTTCACCTCCGAGCCCTACCTGGTGCCCGCCCTGCGCGCCGGCGCCGCCGGCTATCTGCTCAAGGATGCCGACCCGGAGACCATCATCGGGGCCATCTGGAGCGTGCACCGCGGCGAATCGGTCCTCTCCCCCGCCGTGACGCGCAAGCTGCTCTCCTCCATCGAGGGCGACGGGGCCGGCGTCGGGCGATCCGCCGTCTCCCCGGGTGATCCGGACGGCTCGGACCTGACCCCGCGGGAACTGGACGTGCTCCGATTGCTCGCCCGCGGCCGGTCCAACCCGGAGATGGCTGAGGAGCTGCACCTCTCCGAGTCCACGGTCAAGGCCAACCTCACCAAGATCATGGACAAGCTCGAGGTCCGGGACCGCGTCCAGGTGATCATCCGGGCCGCGCAGCTGGGGCTCGTCACCCTCGCGCTCGACTGACCGTTCCAGCCGGCTCAGGCCCGCACGACGGGCAGCTCCGAGAACCGCGTGGTGTACTGCGGCGAGGCGAACTCCCGGCGCATCGTCCAGGAGCCCTGCTCGGCCAGACCGCCACGTCCCAACCCGATCGCGGTGCCGCCGAATCGCCCGCGGACGCGCCCCAGGACGTCTTCCAGGTGGCGGTCGGGGACGACGTCGGTCCCCTCCACCTCCTCGAAGCCCGCCAACATTTCCTGGCCGGTCTCCGCCGGCCCCAGTCCGGCGAGCATCACCCCGGCGCGGGTGTACGGGACACCCTCGCGCATGACCGTGCGCATGGCGCCCACGGCGGCCCGCGTGATGGCGATCGGATCAGCGGTGGCCCGCGGCAGGGCCACGGACTTCGAGACGGACCCGTCCGGTCCCGAAAACCGCGAGGTCCCCGCCGTGACCATCACCGTCCGGGCCCGCTGCCCTTGGGCCGCCAGCCGGGCCGCCGCGCGCTGCCCGTAGGCGTTCATGACGTCTGCCATATCCGCCGAGCTCACCACCGGACGGGAGAAGGAGCGGGAGAAGATGACCTGGGCCGGCCCGGCGTGTTCGTCCGCGTCCGGGATGCAGGCCACCCCGCCGAGTTCCAGCACCGTGCGCTCCAGGACCACGGAGAACCGGGACCGGATCCACCCCGGTTCGGCGTCCCGCAGCTCGGCCATGGTGCGGATGCCGAGGCGCTCGAGCTTGTCTCCGGACTTCCGGCCCACGCCCCAGACCTCGGTGGACGGGAGGCGTTGCATCAGGCGGTCCACGAAGCCCGCGGGCGCCTGCTCCACCGAGAAGACGCCGTCGATCCGGGCGTCGTGAGGGTTGTTCTTGGCCACGTGGTTGGCGAACTTCGCCAGCGTCTTGGTGGACGCGATCCCCACGCACACGGGAAGACCCAGGTGCCGGGCCACGGCCCGCCGCAGCTGCCGGCCCGTCTCGAGCGCCTGCCGGGGCGTGCCCGTCAGCCCGATGAAGCTCTCGTCGATCGAGTAGACCTGCTGCCAGGTCCCCCAGCGGCCCAGCAGCTCCATCACTCGGGCGGACAGGTCCCCGTAGAGCTCGTAGTTCGAAGAGCGCGCCACCAGACCCCAGGCTTCAGCCTGCGGGGCGATCTGGAACCACGGCATGCCGGTCCTCAGCCCGAGGGCCTTGGCCTCCGGGGAGCGGGCCACCACGCAGCCGTCGTTGTTGGAGAGCACCACCACCGGTCGGTTCTCCAGCCGTGGGTCGAAGAGCCGCTCGCAGGAGACGTAGAAGTTGTTGACGTCCACGAGGGCCAGGTGCTCACCCGTCCGGTCACCCACGGTGCCACCGCCGGCTGTCACAGGCGGTGCAGGCAGTAGGTGGCCACGCCCCAGACCTGGAGGTCCCCGACCTCGCGGGGCGCCGCGCCGTCATCGGTCTCCAGGGCCGCGTGACGGACGCCGTCCCGGGTCTGGAGCGCCAGCCGCCGGACCAGGAGCTCGCCCTCGAACACGACCACCACCACGGAGCCGTGGCGCGGGGTGCCGGCGCGGTCCACCACGATCTCGTCTCCGTCATGGATGCCCGAGGCGGCCAGCGCCTGACCGGTCACCCGCATCAGGAACGTGGAGGTGCGGTCCCGCACGAGTTCCCGGTTGAGGTCGATCCCGCCGTCCAGGTAGTCGCGCGCGGGCGAGGGGAAGCCGTGGGCGCGGGCGCTCTGCCCGGCGTCCGTAGCGGGGTTCGCTCCGGACGGCCCCGGTGGCTGGGCGGTCACGCGTTCACCACCGGGACGTCAGTCGTCGTCACCGCTGCTGTCGGAGTCCTCCGGGCTGGCGGACTCGCTGCTGGGCGGTGGGCTCGACGACGGCGTGGCGGACGGAGTCGGTGTCGCCGACTCCGATTCCTCGGCCTTGGCGCTCTCCTCGGCCCGGCGCCGGTCCTCCGCGGCCCGGCGCTCGGCTTCGGCGCGCGCCGCCTGCTCCCGCTGCCGCTGCGCCTCGGCCTGGCGGGCGGCCTCCTGGCGCTTGCGCTCGAGCTCGGCCTGCCGGGCCTCCTCCTCCTGGCGGGCCT
Source organism: Citricoccus sp. I39-566 (assembly GCF_031432995.1). GTDB lineage: Bacteria > Actinomycetota > Actinomycetes > Actinomycetales > Micrococcaceae > Citricoccus > Citricoccus nitrophenolicus_A. Next base: position 1,125,472 of record NZ_CP133842.1, on the reverse strand, counting down.
TCTCCTCGCGCTCACGGGTGAGCAGGACGTTGCGGGTGGACTTCAGCGAGTCGAGCTCGGACTGCGCCGAGGACAGCGCCCCGTCCAGCCGCTCCTGCAGCCGCGGCAGGTCCTGGCCCCAGGCGAGGGAGGCGAGGGAGCCGCCCTCCGGGTCGATGGTCGCGAAGACCTTCTCAGCGGTGATCCCCTGCTCCACGGCGGTCTCCACCGCCTCGATCTGGGCGTCGGCCGCCTCGGCGGACTCAGGCCGTTCCTCCGGCAGGTCCTGCAGCACGGTCACGGCGGGGGCGATCTGCCCGGCCAGGGTGCAGGACTGCGCCGGTGAGTACAGGCCGGCCTCCTCGGTGCGGGCGGTCTCCTGAGCCTCGCGCAGCTCGCTGCCGAACTGCTCCAGGGACTGCTCGCGCAGCGGCACGGCCAGCCCCGCCTCGACCTGCTGGGTGTTGGTGACCCGGCCGCCATGGTGGACCAGGGCCAGCCGGGATCCGTCAGGCCCGTCAGACTCCTCCGGGTACTCCAGGCGCACGGTGTCCCCCGGTTCGAGCAGGCCGGCGAGGTTCGCCATGGACTGTTCCGCCAGGCAATGGTCCACCGTGGGATCCTGCCCCTCCGCGGCCGGCAGCGGCGCCATCACCCCGGCGAGCGTCACGGTCTCCTCGGTGCCGTCCCGGTTCACCACGAGGGTCTGGCCGTCCTGGACCCGGACCACGTTGGCGTCCGCGGCAGCGGTGCGCACCCCCTTGATGGTGCTCAGGATGGCCAGCGTCAGCAGCAGGGCGGCCACCAGGACGAACGCGATGATGGCCAGGACGGGGAACCGTCGGGCAGTCTGCTGTTCTGTCATGGTCTTCCTGCACTGGGGGAACGCCGGGTGGGCGGGGGACGAGGCGGGCCCGCAGGCTCAGCGAAGTCTACCAAGGAGGCCCTCCCGCCGCGGAATCACGCGCGGCGGTAGAACGGCGCCTCCACCACGGTGAAGGGCTCGGCCTTGCCGCGCAGGTCCACCGCGAGCTCGGTGCCGACCTCTCGGAAGCCGACGTCCACCCGGGCCAGGGCGATCGGGTAGCCGAGGGTCGGGCTGGGGATACCGGAGGTGACCTCGCCGATCCGCTGACCGTCGCCGTCGAGCACGGGATAGCCGGCCCGGGCCGCCCGGCGGCCGCCGCCCCGCAGGGCCACGATGGCCTGGCCGGTGGTGGTGCCGGTCCCGGCCTCGCGCGCCGCGAGCAGGGCGTCCCGGCCCACGAAGTCCGTCTCCTTGGATTTCAGGGGGACGGCCATCCCGGCCCCGGACTCGCTTGGCAGGTGGCCCAGGTCCAGCTCGTTGCCGTAGAGCGGCATGCCGGCCTCCAGGCGCAGCGAGTCCCGGCTGGCCAGACCGCACGGCCGCAGCTCGACGCCGAGATCCCTCGCGGCGGCCAGCAGGGCGTTCCAGACGCCGGTGGCCGCGGTGGACAGCACCCCGCGGTCGGCCACGGGCCCGATGATCAGCTCGAAGCCGTCCTCGCCGGTGTAGCCGGTGCGCGCCATGAGGGCGCGCAGGTCCCCCGCCTCCGCCCCGGTCCGGAGGGTGGCCGGGCGGGCCGCGTAGTACTTCAGGTCCTCCACTGCCGCGGCCTCGTCCTGCGGCAGGACGGCCGCCACGATCCGTGCCGCCTCCGGCCCCTGCACGGCGACCAGGGCGGTCTGCGAGGACTCGTTGCGGACCGTGGCCTCGAAGCCGGCGGAGCGTTCCGTCAGCGCGGCGGCGACCGCGGAGGCGTTGCCGGCGTTGGGCACCACCAGGAACTCACGGGCCGCGTCATCCTCCCCGCCGTCCAGCCGGTAGACGATCAGGTCGTCCAGGACGGTCCCGGCCTCGGTGCAGATCAGGGAGTACTTGGCCTTGCCCGGCGCCACCGCCGAGACCCGGGCGGTGAGGGCGTAGTCCAGGGCCTCGGCGGCCTGCGGCCCGCTCACCCGGACCTCTCCCATGTGGGAGAGGTCGAAGAGTCCGGCGGAGGTGCGCACGGCCTGGTGCTCGGCCAGCTCGGAGCCGTACTTCAGGGGCATCTGCCAGCCGCCGAAGTCCGTGAAGGAGGCCCCGGCCTCCCCGTGGACCCCGTGCAGCGGAGTGGTGTTCGGAGTGCTGTTCTCGGGCATGTTCGGGTTCCTGTCAGTGGGAGACGGAGGACGAGGACTCGACGTTCTCCTCCACGGCCGTGGCAGAGTCCGCGGCCTCCTGGGGGTCGGCGGACTCGAAGGACTCGACCGGCGGGCAGGAGCAGAACAGGTTGCGGTCCCCCCAGGCCCCGTCGATGCGGCCCACCGGCGGGAAGTACTTGTCCCGGCGCAGCGAGTCCACGGGGTAGGCGGCCTGCGAGCGCGGGTAGTCGCGGTCCCACTCGTCCGCGGTGAGCACCTCGGCCGGGTGGGGCGCGTTGCGCAGCACGGAGGCCTCCAGGGTCTCCGGGGTGGTGGCCTCCATCTCCGCGTGGATGGAGACCATGGCGTCGATGAAGCGGTCGATCTCGGCCAGGTCCTCGGACTCGGTCGGCTCCACCATGAGGGTGCCGGCCACCGGGAACGCCAGGGTCGGGGCGTGGAAGCCGTAGTCGATCAGCCGCTTGCAGACGTCCTCGGCGGTCACCCCGGACCTCGCGGTGAGCTCGCGCAGGTCCAGGATGCACTCATGGGCCACCAGCCCGGTCTCGCCCGTGTAGAGGATGGGGAAGGTGGACCCGAGCCGCTTGGCCACGTAGTTGGCGCTCAGCAGGGCGTGCCGCGTGGCGTCCGTGAGCCCCTCGGCACCCATCAGGTACAGGTAGGCCCAGGAGATCGGCATGACGCCGGCCGAGCCGTAGGGTGCCGAGGTGATCGGCCGCTCGGCGCTGGGCAGGTAGGGCGCCAGGTGCTCGGCCACCGCCACCGGGCCCACGCCCGGGCCGCCGCCGCCGTGCGGGATGCAGAAGGTCTTGTGCAGGTTCAGGTGGGAGACGTCCCCGCCGAACTGGCCCGGCTGGGCCAGGCCCACGAGGGCGTTGAGGTTCGCGCCGTCGATGTAGACCTGGCCGCCGGCCTCGTGCACCTTGCGGCAGACCTCCCGCACGTCCGCGTCGTAGACGCCGTGCGTGGAGGGGTAGGTGATCATGATGGCCGCGACCCTACCGGCGTTCGCCTCGATCTTGGCCGTGAGGTCGTCCGAGTCGATGGTGCCGTCCGGAGCCGTGGCCACCACCACGACCTTCAGTCCGGCGAGCACCGCGGAGGCGGCGTTGGTGCCGTGGGCCGAGGCGGGGATCAGGCAGATGTCCCGCTCGCCTTCCCCCTGGTCCAGGTGGTAGCGCCGGATGGCCAGCAGGCCCGCGTACTCGCCCTGGGAACCGGCGTTGGGCTGGATGGAGACGGCGGCGTAGCCGGTGATCTCGGCGAGCTTCTCCTCGAGGTCCCCCAGCAGGAAGCGCCACCCCTCGGTCTGGTGGTCCGGGGCGAAGGGGTGGATGGAGCAGAACTCCGGCCAGGAGATGGACTCCATCTCCGCGGTGGCGTTGAGCTTCATGGTGCACGAGCCCAGCGGGATCATGGTGCGGTCCAACGCCAGGTCGTAGCCGGAGAGGCGCTTGAGGTAGCGCAGCATCTGGGTCTCGGACTTGTAGGTGTTGAACACCGGGTGGGTCATGAACGCGCTGCTGCGCCGCTGGGAGGCGGGGATCCGCTCCTGGGCCGGCCGGCCGGCGTCGTTCCCCACGGCCTCTCCGCCGCCCTGCGCACCGCCGGCGTCCAGCGACTCCCGCGGGGCGCCGAAGGCCGAGAGCACGGCCACCAGGTCCTCGTCCGTGGTGGTCTCGTCACAGGAGATGCCGACGGTCCCGGCGTCCACGAGGCGCAGGTTGACCCCCGCGGCCTCCGCGGCGGTGACCACGGTGCGCGCCAGGGACGGCACGGAGACCTGGACGGTGTCGAAGAACGCGTCCTGGGTGAGCGTGAACCCGGCGGACTCCAGGGCGGCGGCCAGTCGGGTGGCCTGCCGGTGGGCGTGCTCGGCGATCGCGGTCACGCCCTCGGGACCGTGGTAGACGGCGAACATGGAGGCCGTGATGGCCAGCAGCGCCTGCGCGGTGCAGATGTTGGAGGTGGCCTTCTCGCGGCGGATGTGCTGCTCGCGGGTCTGCAGGGCCAGCCGGTAGGCCGGGCGGCCGGCGGCGTCCTGGGAGACGCCCACCAGGCGGCCGGGCAGCTGACGCTCGAGGCCCTTGGGCACGGCCATGTAGGCGGCGTGGGGGCCCCCGAAGAACAGCGGGACGCCGAAGCGCTGCGTGTTGCCCACGGCGATGTCCGCGCCCTGCTCGCCCGGAGGAGTGATGAGGGCCAGGGAGAGCAGGTCGGCGGCCACGGTGACCATGGCGCCGCGGTCCTTGGCCTGGGAGATCACGGCGGCGTGGTCGTGGATCCGGCCCGAGTCGCCCGGCTGCTGCAGGACGATGCCGCACAGTCCCTGGGCCTCCAGCTCACCGGCGAGGTCCTCCGGCAGGCCGCCGGCCAGGTCGGCGGTGCGCACGTCCAGGCCCAGGGCCTGGGCCCGGCCCTCGATCACGGCACGGGTCTGCGGGTAGAGGTCGGCGTCCAGCAGGGTGATGCCGTCCTTGGCCTTCTTGTTGGCGCGGTGCATCAGCAGCACGGCCTCGGCCGCGGCGGAGGCCTCGTCCAGCATGGAGGCGTTGGCGATCTCCAGTCCCGTGAGGTCGGAGACCATGGTCTGGAAGTTCAGCAGGGCCTCGAGCCGGCCCTGGGAGATCTCCGGCTGGTACGGGGTGTAGGCGGTGTACCAGGCGGGATTCTCGAGCACCTTGCGCAGCACCACGGGCGGGGTCACCGTGTCGAAGAAGCCCTGCCCGATCATCTGGGTCTTGACGACGTTGCGGTTGGCGATGGCCCGCAGGTCCTCGAGCACGGCGGCCTCGGTCAGCGCCGGCGGCAGGTTCAGCGGGGTGTCCTGGCGGATGTCCGCGGGCACGGCCGCGTCCACCAGGTCGGCGAGGGAGTCGAAGCCCAGCACGGAGAGCATGTGCTCGGCATCCGAGGGGCGGGGGCCGATGTGGCGGCTGGTGAACGGGGCCGAGGCGGTGTCCCTCGGCTCGTGGCGCCGGCTGGCGGCCGGCAGGACGGCTTGCGGGGGCTGCGGCGTGGTGGCGTCGGTGGCGTGCATCTGGTCTCCTCCAGGGCGCGGTGGGCACGGAACGGTCCCTCCCCGCTCTGTCATGGACCTGAGAGATTCCGCCCGTATCTGGAGGATACGTGCTTGCACCGTCGGTGTCCGGGGGCGCAGGCCCACGGAACTTTCCAGAGTCGCCATGCCCTGCGCGGTACCGGGGCCTGAGAGATTCTCGGGGAGAAATTGCTCCTTCGGCGGCCGTGGTCCCGTGCAGCGGCGGGCCGTCCGGCCGACCGTCTCGGGTCACGGCGCTCTCCCGCGCGGGGTGCGTGACGTGCGCACCAGTCTGGCACAACCCGGCGGACCGTGCCGTCCATCGGTGGCCCCGATGACGGCTACGGTGACGGGGTCCGGTTCCTCAGACCGGCGGAAGAACTGCAGAAGGAGCATCTGACGTGGGCGTGGGTTTGTTCTTGATGGTGACGGTGGGCGGATCCGGCCTGGTGCTCTTCGTGCTCGGCCTTCTCCTGTGGCAACGCCGCACGGTCGCCCTCCGGCGGATCACCGCCCGCACCACGGGCACGGTCAGCGGCTACGACTTCCGGGGCGACGGGCGGGCCCATCCGCAGGTGGACTTCGTGGTCGGCAGCCAGGTCTTCCAGGCGGAGCTGAAGTACCGCGGCGTGATGCGGGTCAGCGGCAGCTTCATCCCGGGGTCCGCGGTCACCGGAGACCCGCTCGCCAAGACCCTGAGGCTCCGGCAGAACAGCCGCGTCTCCCGGAGCCCGATCCCCGAGATCTTCCCGCTCGGCTCCTCCCTGGAGGTCCACTACAATCCCGAGGACCCGCGCAAGAACTTCGCCGTCCGTGACCGCGGCCCCCTGGCTGGTCCCCTCCTGACCTGGGGCGGCGTGGGACTCCTCGTCCTGGGCGTCGGCCTGGGGCTGCTCATCGGGCTCGGCTGAGCCAGAGCGGGACCCCCGCGAGCAGGATCAGGCCGGCCACCCCGGCGAAGGTGACCCCCGGTCCGAGGTAGGTGAACCCCACGCCGCCGAACACGCCGGCCAGTCCCAGGCCGGTGTCGAAGCTCATGTTCCAGCCCACGCTGGCCCGGCCATGGCTGCCGCCCCGGGCGAAGGCCATCACCAGGGACGCGGACTGCACCGTGCCGATCCCCACGCCCATCAGCACCAGGCAGGCGGCCATCAGCCACGGCGGTTCCGCGAGGGCGACGGCCACCAGGCCGGCCGCCGTCATCGCGATCCCCGCCGTGTAGACCACCGTGTGATCGAGCCGGTCCGTCAGGGAGCCCGAGCCCCAGCGTCCGGCCACGGAGGCCGCCTGCATCGTCGCGATGAACACGGCCGGGTGCGCGGTGTCCCCGCCCGGACCGAACGCGATCACCAGCCCGTAGGCGGCCATGCTGACCAGGAACGGCAGCAGCACCGGCCCCAGCGCGGCCCACCACCGGGTGGGGGCCGGGATGACACCCGGGCCCGACGCGCGGGCCGCACCCGCCTGCCCGGGCTCGACGTCGACTCCGGGAACCTCGGCGACCCGGTCCGGGACACCGCGCAGGGTCACGAATGCCAGCAGCACACAGGCGGCGGCCACGAGCCGGAAGGCCTCCAGGGGCACCGCCCCGCTGAGCCACAGTCCCAGCGGGGCGCCCACGGCGGCGGCGGAGGAGGTCGCCGCCCCGAACTGCCCCAGGGCCCGTCCCGCCCGGTCCGGGCGCGAGACCAGGGGGACGGCCGCCGTCGCCACCACCACGAGGACGCCGAAGCCGCACCCGACCGCCAGGCCGGTCACCAGCAGCGCCGCCACGGGATGGCCGATCGCCAGGCTCGCGCCGTGCCCGGCGGCCATCAGTACCAGGGCGGACCCGATGGTCCGGCGCGGTCCCCACCGCTGCCGCAGGGCCGGCGCCGCGGGCTGCACGGCGATCACGCTGAGCATCATGATCGTCAGCAGGGTGCCGGCGGTGACGGCGTCCAGGCCCCGCTCGAGTCCGATGGGGACCATGGTGGAGTAGTTGAGGAAGAAGCCGGAGAAGCCCCACACCGCGATCCACATCAGGCCCCGCAGTCCCGTGGGGCCGCGGGGGGAGAGCTGCTCGGTAGTCACCCCCACACCCTAGGCACCTCCGGTCGTCCGTTGCCCCGCGGTCGGCTACCGGACACCCGGCGGCCACCCGCCGGTCGTCTGGGGCCGGGACACTGACCAGACACTCGTCTCCGCACCCTCCAGGGAGGACCCCATGTCCCAGCACGATCCCGCGCGCCCCGCCCGTTCCCGACGCCGCACCGGCGTCGGCCTGTTGGCGGCCGCCGTGCTCGCCGGAACCGCCACGGCCGGGCCGGCCGCCGCCGTCGGGACCCTGCCCGCGCCCGATGCCGTGGCAGCGGCGGCCGAGGCCGCCGCCATCACGGACTCCAGCCCCCGGCCCACATCCCCGGGGTTCCGCGTCCTGCCGTACCTGATGGAGCCCTCCGCCGAGTCCGTGGACGTGGTCTGGTTCTCGGAGACCGGGACCCCCGGCACCCTGGTGGTGGACTATCCGGACCAGGGCCAGGAGAGCCTCACCCTGACCTCCACGCCGGAGCACCAGCCGCTGCTGGGCTACACCCGGGCCGAGCTCGACCAGGAGATCAGCGGCCTGGAGCAGGGCTCTTGGCTCAAGGGCGCGGGGAACTACAAGCACCGGGTGAGAATCCCGGGCCTGTCCCCCGGGGCCGAGATCTCCTACACCGTGGACCAGGGCCCGGACACCCACGAGGCGAGCTTCACGGCGGCACCCGGGGACGACTGGGAGGAGCTGCGGATCGTGGCCTTCTCGGACACCGAGACCGAGCCCTACGGCCGCATGGAGCACCGGGAGTGGGAGCTCTCCCCGGCCAACGGCTACACCGAGGACTCCCTGCAGCGCCCCGGCGAGGGCTCCGCCTGGGACCAGAAGTTCGGCCACGCCACCCGCTACGGCTCCTTCACCCTGAACTACCCCCTGGACCAGGACACCGCGCTGAAGGAGAACCTGAAGCACATCGAGGCGGCCGAGCCCGACCTGATGATGGTGGCCGGCGACCTGGCCCAGGGTGCGGGCTACCAGCCGGCCTGGGACGAGTTCTTCGGGTACTTCGCCGGCGAGCACGGCGACCTGGCATCCCGGGTCCCGCTGCTCACCGCCCTGGGCAACTGGGAGACCTTCGCCGCGCTGAACGGCGGCTACGGCACGGCCGAGGACCAGTCCCCCGCCGTGGTCTCCCGGAACAAGTACCACGCCTACTTCGAGCGCACCGGCGAGGGCGCCGACCCGGAGAACCCGCAATACCGCGGCTCCTACTACCGCACGGACCACGGTCCGGTCACCATCCTGACCCTGGACTCCACCAACGGCGTCCCGGACGAGGACACCGCCACCGGGGAGCTGTCCGGACCGGTCTTCTCCGGGGACGACACCAACCTGACCGGGGAGAACCTCTCCACGGACACCCAGGGCATGTTCACGATGGAGACCTACACGCAGGCCTTCAAGGACCTCTTCCCCGGATCCACGGACGAGGACGTGGACCTGCCCAACCTCAACGAGGGCACCGCCCAGTGGGCCTGGGCGCAGGAGCAGCTGGCCGACGCCCGCGAGAAGGACCAGGTCGTCCTGGTCCAGTTCCACCACGCCGGCTACTCCAACGGCGTGCACGGCACCCCGCCGAACCACGAGCACCCGGACAATCAGTCGGGGGTGGCCATGCGCGCCTACACCCCGATGTTCGAGGAGTACGGCGTCTCCGCCGTGATCTCCGGGCATGACGAGATGTTCGAGCGTTCCTGGGTGGACGAGGACGGCGACGGCGAGGGCTTCCACTCCTTCGACGTGGGCGTGGCCGCGGACGGCCTGCGCGGCGAGCAGCTGGCCGCCGACGAGGACGGCGTCTACGAGCCGATCCGCTTCAACACCTCCTCGGAGTGGATGGCCGCCGCCGACGAGCCCGAGACGTGGGTGGAGCGGGACGGCGTGCTGCAACTGGAGGACGGGGGCCTGCACTACGGCCACCTGCAGCTCGACCTGAAGCACGTGGGCGACTCCACCGAGGTCACCATGACGCCGGTGTACGTCTTCCCGCAGCTGGACAGCGAGTACAACCTCGTGGGGACCGAGCGCCGCGTCTACGACGACGTGGTCACCTTCACCGTGGACCGCGACGGCACCGAGGCGCCCGCCACGGAGGACTTCTCGGACAACCCGGACGGATCGCAGTACTACGCCCCGGTGCGCTGGATGCAGGAGCAGGGCATCACCACCGGCTACGCGGACGGCACCTACGGCAAGTTCAGGGACATCTCCCGCGGCGAGTCGCTGGCCTTCCTGTACCGCTACCGGGACGGCGCGCCCGGCGCCGGCGAGGACTTCTCCGATGTCACCGCGGACTCGAGCTTCTACGACGCCATCACCTGGGCCGTGGAGAACGGGGTGGCCACCGGCTACGGCGACGGCACGTTCCGCTCCGGCGGCGAGGTGACTCGCGCCGAGTTCGTGTCCTTCCTCCACCGCGCCTCCGGTGCCGAGGCGGCCGGGGAGGGGACGGACTTCCCGGACGTGGACCCGGACAGCTCGCATGCCGAGGCCATCGCCTGGGCCGCGGCCCGGGGAGTCGTGACCGGCTACGAGGACGGCACGTTCCGCCCGCACGCGCCGATCCACCGCGCTGAGGTCGCGGTGGTGCTCCACCAGTTCGACCAGTCCGACCAGTCCGACCAGTCCGACGAGACCGGCCAGTCCGCTGCCGAGTGACCGCACTTTCCGTGGGGGATCAGGACGAGTGTGGAAGAGTGGGCGCATGCCCGTCTTCGAACGCCGCACCCTGGTCCCCCACGACCGTTCCACCGTGTTCACCTGGCACTCCCGCCCGGGTGCGCTGGTCCGTCTGACGCCGCCGTTCGCCGGCTCGGTGCGCCGGGAACCGGAGGGGCTCGACGTCGGCTCCGTCGCCCGATTGGGCGTGGGCGCCCCGGGCTCGCTGGGCCTGGGGCTGGAGTCCGCCGCGGGCCTGGCCAAGACCGTCCTGCCCTTCCGGCTGCCCCAGTGGTTCGCCCCCGAGGCACCGTGGACCTCGCGTCACACGGCGCTGGAGCCGGGCCACATGTTCCGCGACGAGATGTCCTCCGGCCCGCTGCGGTCCTGGGTCCACACGCACACCTTCGAGGAGGCCGCTCCCGGCGAGGCGGACACCGCCACGGGCCGGCCCGGCTGCGTGGTGGTGGACCACATCGAGTACGAGCTGCCCGCCGGTGCCGTGCTGCGCCGCAAGGGTGCCGCCTGGTCCCGCGCCGGCCGGTGGACGGAGGAGCGCCTCGAGGAGGAGCTGGAGCGTCAGTTCGACTTCCGCGCCGCCCAGCTGCGCGGTGACCTGGACTTCCACGCCGGCCTGACCTCCGGCCGCGGCGGCCCGCTGACCATCGCGGTCTCCGGGGCCAGCGGACTGATCGGCGCGCAGCTGTGCGCCCTGCTCACCGGGGGCGGCCACCGGGTAATCCGGCTCGTCCGGGGCGGCTCCCGCAGCGGGACTACCTCGTCCGCGGACACCGTCTCCTGGGACCCGGCCGCCGGCCGGCTGGAGACCGAGGCCCTCCGGGACGTGGACGTGGTGGTCAACCTCTCCGGGGAGACGATCGGCGGACGGCTGACCGAGGCCCACCGGACCGAGATGCTGCAGTCCCGGCTGTCCGCCACGGGACTGCTCGCGCGCACCCTGGCGGTACTGGCCGCGGACGGCCGTCAGCGCTCGCTGGTCAATGCCTCGGCGATCGGCTACTACGGTGCCGGGGCCGGCGCCGGTCCGGACGGTGAGGGGCTGCGGGAGGACGATCCGCCCGGCGACGACTTCCTCGCCGAGGTGTGCCAGCAGTGGGAACGGGCCGCGGCCCCTGCCACGCGGGCCGGAGTGCGGACGGCCATGATCCGCACGGGCCTGGTCCTGACGCCGGCGGGCGGCATCCTGCAGCAGGTGCTGCCGCTGTTCCTGCTCGGAGCCGGCGGCCCGCTGGGCACGGGGAAGGACCGCGACCCGTGGCAGAGCTGGATCTCGATCGAGGACATCGTGGGACTCTTCGCGCACGCCACCCTGGACGCGGAGGTGCACGGCCCGGTCAACGGCGTGGCCCCGCACCCGGTGCGGTCACGCGACTTCGCCGCCACCCTCGGCACCGTGCTCCGCCGACCCGCCGCCGTCCCCCTGCCGGCGGCCGCACCCACGGCCGTCCTGGGCTCCGAGGGCAACCGGCTGCTCGTCGAGGCGGACCAGAAGGCCCGCGCGGACCGCGCCCTCGACGCGGGGTACGCCTTCCGCCACACCCGACTGGACGCCGCCCTCCGGCACGTGCTGGGGCGCTAAGTCCGGCCGCTCAGAAGACCGGCAGCCCCCCGGTGACGCCGAGCACCGCACCGGAGACGAAGCTGGCCTCCGCCGGGCTGGCCAGGAACACATAGGCCCCCGCGAGTTCCGCCGGCTGGCCGATCCGACCCAGGGGCGTGTCCGCGCCCATGTGGGACACCGCCTCGGGCTCCTTGGTGGCCGGCTGCAACGGAGTCCACACCGGCCCGGGCGCCACCGCGTTCACCCGGATGCCCTGGGACCCCAGCTCCCCGGCCAGGTTGGCCGTCACGTTGTTCAGGGCCGCCTTGGTGGCGGCGTAGTCGATCATCGTCTCCGAGGGCTGGTAGGCCTGGACCGACGTCGTGATGATGATGCTGTCCCCGGCCGCAAGGTGCGGCAGGCAGGCCCGGCTGAGCCACAGCGTCCCGTAGAGGTTGGTCTTCACGGCGCGGTCCAGGTCCTCGGTGCGCAGCCCGCCGAGCCCCGGTTCGCCGCGGGCCCAGTGGTAGCCGGCGTTGTTGACCAGGATGTTCAGGCCGCCCAGCCCCGCCACGGCGTCCTCGGCGATCCGCCGGCAGGCGTCCTCGTCCCGCAGGTCCCCGGGGACGGCGACGGCGTTCCGGCCGGCCTTGTCGATCCAGCCGATGGTGTCCGAGGCGTCCTCGGCCTCCTCTGGCAGATAGTTGATGGCCACGTCCGCGCCCTCCCGGGCGAAGGCGATCGCCACGGCCCGGCCGATGCCCGAGTCCCCGCCGGTGATGAGCGCCTTGAGTCCCTCCAGCCGTCCGCGGCCGATCCAACTGGACTCCCCGTGGTCCGGCACCGGGTCCATCGGCGCCGTCAGCCCGGGCGGCTCCTGCTGCTGTGGCGGCATGGTGCCGTCGGATCCCGCCATGGACCGCGCGTGCCGCCCTGCCTGGGTCATGTCCTCGTGGTCCATGGTGTTCCCTCTCCGTCTGATGTCCTCCTGCCACCCTAGGGGTCGCGGCGGGACACCGACAGGGGCCGGCAACCCACGTACGCTGGGTGAAACGGCAACCCTCAGATCGGGAGAACCCATGACGGGCACCGAACCGCTGCTCCCCCCGCTCCCCGACGCCGGCTGGTCCCGCGTGCTCTGCGTGGTCGCCCACCCGGATGACATGGAATACGGCACCTCGGCGGCCGTGGCGGCGTGGTCCGCCCGGGGCGTGGAGGTCACCTACCTGCTGCTCACCGCGGGCGAGGCCGGCATGGCCGAGCCGCCGGACGTCGTCGCACCCCTCCGGGCCGCCGAGCAGCGCAACGCCTGCGATGAGGTGGGCGTGGGCGACCTGCTGATCCTCGGCCACCCGGACGGGATGCTGGAGTACGGGCTGGCCCTGCGGCGGGACATCGCCCGCGTGGTCCGCACGGTCCGACCCGACGCCGTGGTCACCGCGAACTTCGACCTCGAGGCCTATGGCGGACTGAACCAGGCCGACCACCGCGCGGCCGGGCTGGCCGTGGTGGACGCCGTCCGGGACGCGGACAACCCCTGGGTCTTCCGCGAACTGGCCGAGGTGGAGGGCCTTTCGACGTGGCACACCTCCGCCCTGCTGGTGGCCGGGCACGAACGCCCGACCCACGCGGCGGCCGTGGAGGAGGCGGCGGTGAGCGCCGCCGTCGCCTCCCTGAACCGCCACGAGGCCTATCTGCAGCACGTGACCGGCCACCCGAAGCCGGAGGAGTTCATCCCAGAGATCCTGCGGGGCGGCGGCGTGCGCGCGGGCGTGGACCATGCGGTGGTGTTCCGGGTGTACGACCTCGGCGGGCTGGGCTCATAAACTGAGTCCCACGAAGTGGCCCCCGTCCACAGGGATGAGGGCCAAAGCGTGGGACTCAGATGGAGGACGTCGTCAGGCCATGGCGGGCTCGGCGCCCGTGGCGAAGCCGTCCGCGGCGAAGCCCAGCTCGTCCAGGGAGGCGCCGTTGGCCACGGCGTCGATGACCTCCACGGCCTCGTCCTCGGAGACGTCCAGGGCCAGGGCGACCTCGGCGGCCAGCGGGGCCTGGGCGCTGCGGAAGAGGTCCTTCTCCGCCATGGACAGCCCCTTGGTGTCCCGGCGGCGGCCCAGGTCCCGGACCACCTCGGCGATCTGCTCCAGCAGTCCGGAGGCCACCTTCTCCTGGTTGGCCTTCATCCGGCGAGACCACTGCTTCTCCTCCACGCCGCTGGGCTCCTGCACCACCTCGAGCAGCGTCCGCAGGTGGGCGAGGCCGTAGACCTCGCGCACGCCGATCTCCTCCACCTTGGACTCCGGGATGGACACCACCAGGTTGTTGCTCCGGATGGTGAGCTCGATGTAGGTCACCTCCGTCCCCTTCACGGTGCGCTGCGTACGGTTCGTGACCGCCGCGGGACCGTGGTGGGGGTGAACAACAAGCTTGCCGGGGCTCAACTGCATGTATACGTCACTTTCCTTCGGTGCGAAGGCCTCCCCCAGCACCTGACCCGTCCTCGGGCCGGGTGCCTTCCGTGAGTTTGGCTGACCACCATTTTCTCACAAATGCGGGACATGTGGCGTTGCGTGGCCTAGGCTTCTCCCCCGCGGCGCGGTCACCGCTCCTGGGCGCGGAGGAACTCGAAGACCTCGACCTCGTCCACGCCGGGGAACGCCCCCGCGGGCAGGGCCGCCAGCAGGTGCGCGTTGGCGCGGGCCGCGGGCCAGGCGTGCCCGCCCCAATCGGCCTCCAGGTCCGGGGAGGGCACGCGGCAGCACGTGGGATCCGGGCACCGGGACACGGAGCGCGAGGTGGTGTCCGCTCCGCGGAACCAGCGGGCGTGCTCGAAGGGCAGCCCGATGGACAGAGAGTAGAACCCGGAGGAATGGCCCTCCACCACGGCGGTGCACCAGTAGGTTCCGGCCGGGGTGTCGGTGTACTGGTTGAAGGCGCGGAACCGGTCCCCCACCCCGAACACCTGGCGGGAGGTCCAGTTCCGGCAGACCTGCTGGCCCTCGATCGCCCCGGTGTGGTCGGCGGGGAAGGAGACGCCGTCGTTCTCGTAGGCCTTGTGGATGATCCCGGACTCGTGGACCTTCTGGAAGTGGCACGTGATGCCGAGGTGTTCGGTGGCCAGGTTGGTGAAGCGGTGGGCCGCGGACTCATAGGAGACGCCGAAGGCATCCCTCACGTCCTCGATCGCGAGGTCTCGCTGGGCCTTGGCGCTCTTGAGGAACCTCACGGTCTCCTTCTGCGGCATCATCAGCGCCGCCGCGAAGTAGTTCGTGTAGACCCGCTGGCGCAGGAAGTCTGAGTAGTCCGCCGGCTCCCCGTGGCCCAGCACATAGGAGCCGATCGCCTGCAGCAGCACGGAGCGGAGGTCGTGGTCCGGGTTCCGGGCCCGAGCCAGGTAGAAGCGCTTGTTCTTCAGGTCCGTCACGGAGCGGGTGGAGTGGGGCAGGTTGGAGACCGAGTGCACCGTGAACCCCAGGTGTTCCGCCAGGTCGGCGGCGGCGTGGTGGCTCAGGGGACCCCCGGAATGCCCGACGGCGTCCAGCAGGCTCTGCGCTTGACGCTCCAGTTCCGGATAGTGGTTGTTGCGTTCCTTCATCTCCTGCCGCAGCTCGGAGTTAGCCCGCCGGGCCTCCTCCGGGGTGGCCGCCTGTTCCTCCATGCGCCGATTCAGCTCCGATTCCAACCCGGCGATGACCTCGAGCACCTCGGTGGGCGTCCGCGGCGAGATCTTGATCTGCGGCAGCCCGAGGCTGGCGTAGTGCTCGGTCCGCTGGGCCTTCTCCACGGCGATCTCCAGGGCCGCCCGCCGGCTGGGCGCCTCGGTGGCCAGCAGCTCCTCGACCGTGGTGCCGTGGAGGCCGGCCAGCTTGGAGACCAGGGAGAGCCGGGGTTCGCGCTTGCCGTTCTCCACGAGGGAGAGGTGGGAGCCGGTGGCCCCCACGGCCTCGGCGGCCTGGTCCAGAGTCAGTCCCGCCTCCTTGCGCAGGTGGCGCAGGCGCCGCCCGAGCACCACGGGGTCGAGATCGGGGGCAGCCGCCGGACGGGGGGCATTCGTGGTGATGGCCATCACCGAAGCATAGTCAATATCCGCGATCCTTTGAAGGAGAACAAGCGAAACATGCAACCGGTCGCGAAGGATCGTCTCTTTTCATACCAGGCTGCCTCGTGTCTGTGGGCTCACATCCACGGGTGAAGTTGGCGACAAAGCCCGCCATTCCGAGGATCGGGGCCCGCGCCTCGGCCTATGGTCGGATCATGAGGACGCCCGAACCACCCCGCCACGCGCCCACGCGCTCCACGTGGCGCCTGAGCGTCCGGCCCGTCGCCGGCACCACGACGGGGACCCTCGGCGAGGACATCCTCCTGGCCCGGCACGGAGATCGGATCCTCCGCCTCCGCCAGGACCACCGCGCCGGCCAGACGGTGGCGACCCTGCGCGACGGCACCTCGGACACCGCCCCCAACCGGATCAACGGCGGCACCCTGGCACTGCGCCCCGGCGAGCGCGCCCGTCTCCACTGGACCACCCTGACCCAGGACGGAGATCCCGAGGCGATCCGCGAAGTGCGACTCCTCGGCCGTCTGTCCGTGATCTGGATCGTCGCCAGCGTGCTGCTCTGCGCACTGATGGCCTGGGGCATGGCCACCTTCATGGACCCGTCCGCTGTTGAGGACCTGACGTCCGCCTATTTCGGCATCTCTTCGGCGGGCCTCCCGGACCCCACCGCAGACGCCGCTGCGAACGCCGCCACGGCCGGGTCCTGACCGCGGCTCACTGACCGACCGGCTGGCCGATCGTCCACTGTGAAGACCCCCCATCGCTGTGCCTTTAATATCCCTCGGCCGCGAACCGCCACCTGCTCGCCAAGGCGATCGGCGAGTTCAGCCACGAACGGATCCTGGATCCCCGGCCCACCGGGGATGACGGGGGCTGGGTCCTCGAGTCGGCGGGGCGGACGTACCGGTTCCGGGCCCGGCGCTATGCCCTGGACCACTGGGACGTGGACCCGGACTCGAGCACCTGCCAGACGCGACCGGACCAGGGGGCCGGGCCGACCGGCGTCGAACCGTCCGGCGCGGGGCCCGTGGCTCCCGATGTCTGCGACTTCATCTCGGCCCACCGTCAGGCGCTCGGGATCTCCGCGGCGCAGCTGCCGGTGTACCTGGAGGAGATCGGCAGCACGCTGGCCTCGCACTGCTACAAGCAGCTGCACTCCACCGCCACCTCCGCCGAGCTGGCCGCGGGCACCGGGGACGCCGTGGCGGACTTCCAGCGCCTCGAGGCCGCCATGACGGAGGGGCACCCCTGCTTCGTGGCCAACAACGGCCGGCTGGGGCTGGGGACCGGGGACTACCTCGACCTGGCCCCGGAGACCGGCTCTGCCCTGACGCTGGAATGGGTGGCCGCGCACACCTCACGCGCCCGGTTCTCCTCGGTGCACGGACTCGACCTGGACGCGCTGCTGGACGCCGAGCTGGGCCCGGAGCTGCGCGCTGTGTTCCGCGCCCGGCTGGCGGAGGTCTGCCGGGGCACCGGGCTGGAACCGAGGGACTTCGTCCCGCTGCCCGTGCACCTGTGGCAGTGGCGGAACCGCCTCGCCGTCACCTTCGCGGGCGACGTGGCCACCGGGCACCTGGTGCACCTGGGGGCCACGGAGGACCTTTACCAGCCCCAGCAGTCCATCCGGACGTTCTTCAACCGCTCCCGGCCGCAGCGGCACTACGTCAAGACGGCCCTGTCCGTGCTGAACATGGGCTTCCTGCGCGGGCTGTCCGCGGCCTACATGGACGCCACCCCCGCCATCAACGACTGGCTGGCCGGACTGTTCGCCGACGACCCGGCGCTGGACCCGGGCCGGGTGCAGCTGCTGCGCGAGGTGGCGGCCGTGGGATACGCCAATCCACTGTTCCACGCCGCCACGGAGAAGGATTCCGCGTACCGCAAGATGCTCGCCGCCCTGTGGCGCGAATCCCCGGTGGGCCGGATCGGCGAGGGCGAGCAGCTGGCCACCATGGCCTCCCTGCTGCACACGGACGCGGACGGTGCCTCGCTGGCCGGGGCCTGGATCCGCCGCTCGGGGCTGGCCGCGGAGGACTGGCTGGAACGCTACCTGGACGCCTACCTGGTGCCATTGGTGCACTGCCTCGTGGCGCACGACCTGGTGTTCATGCCGCACGGCGAGAACGTCATCCTGGTGCTGCGGGACGGCGTCCCGGAGCGGGTGCTGCTGAAGGACCTGGCCGAGGAGGTAGCCGTGCTGGGCAGCCGGACCCCGCTGCCGGAGGCCGTGGAGCGGCTGCGCGCCGAGGTGGCCCCGGAGGACCACGGCCTGTCCATCCTCACGGACATCGTGGACTGCTTCCTGCGGTTCCTGGCTCCCCTGCTGGTCCGGGAGGGTCTGGTCACCGAGGAGCGGTTCTGGGCCGTGGTCGCCGGGCGGCTCACCGCCTACCGGGCCAGGCACCCGGAGTCCGTCGAGCGGTTCGACGCCTTGGGCCTGCGGGAGCCCACCTTCCGACTGTCCTGCCTGAACCGGCTGCAGCTGCGCAACAATCGGCAGATGGTGGACCTGGCCGACCCCGCGGGCTCCCTGGCCTACGCGGGCGAGCTGGACAACCCCTTGGCGGCGTCTCCATTCACCTCTCGACGACACCCCAGCGTCGCGGTATGATGAACTCATACCCAGGAGGTCGGCATGGCAGTGCGCAAGGTGGCGGTCACCCTTCCCGAAGAACTGTACGACCTGGTGGAACGTGCCCGGGCCGTGGAACACCGGAGCCGCTCCGAGGTCATTCAGGAGGCCCTGCGCACTCACTTCGGTGAAACCACGTACCGTCCCACCGACGAGGAGCGCGCAGCACTCGTCGCCGCGCTCGACGCTGCCCAGGCCGAGCCGGAGGCGCTGCAGGACTGGAGCGAGGTCCGCGCCGGACTGCGGAACCGCCGATGACGGTGGTCCTCACGCCGGAGGCCGTCAGGGACCTGGAAGAGGCCACCGACCACTACGCAGACATCGATCCGGACTTCGGGGAGAGATTCGTGGCCGCAGTCGATGCCGCCATGGAACGGCTTCTGATGTTCCCCCGGGGAGCTCCACCCGTGGAGGGGTTCGATGCGCTCCGCCGAGCCAGGATGCGCCATTTCCCCTACGGACTCTTCTACCAGCCCACCGCGACCGGTGACCTTCTCGTCGTCCGGGTGCTGCACTCGCGCCGGGACCGTCAGGACGCCCTCGAAAGCCAGGACACCTGACCAGCTCAGCGGATCACCCGCCCTACAGGTCGGCCAGCAACCCCATCGGGTTCTCGAAGCAGTCGGCCACATAGCGCAGGAACCCGCCGGCGGTGCCACCGTCACAGATGCGGTGGTCGAAGACGAGGGACAGCTGCATGACCTTCCGCACGGCCAGGTCTCCCTCCACCACCCAGGGTCGGTCGATGATCCGCCCCAGACCGAGGATCGCGGCCTCGGGGTGGTTGATGATCGCCGCCGAGCCGTCGGTGCCGAACACGCCGTAGTTGTTGATGGTGAAGGTGCCCCCGCCCAGATCATGCGGGGTGGCCTTGCCGGAGCGGGCCAGCTCGGTCAGCCGCCGCAGCTCCGCGTCCAGCTGGCGCGCGCTCATCCGGTGGGCGCCGCGGATCGAGGGCACCACGAGGCCGCGCTCGGCCTGCACGGCGAAACCGAGGTTGACCCCGTCGAAGGCCACGATCCGGTGCCCGCCCGCGCCGTCCTCCTCGAAGCGGTGCCCCAGCGCGGGGTACCGGGCCAGTCCCGCGAGCGCGAAGCGGGAGGCGAAGGCGAGCAGTCCGGGCACGGCCTGGTCGCCGCGCGCCTTCATCTGTGCCCGCAGCTCGACCAGTGGGGTGACGTCCACGTCCACCCACACGGTGGCCTCGGGGATTTCGTGGCGGGAGCGGGTCATGGCGGCCGCGGTCACCTTGCGCACCCCGGAGACCTTCTCGACGCCGGCCACGGCCAGCCCCGTGCGCGGGTCCAGTGCCTCGGTGGGCTCCGGGGCCGAGGACGCTCCTCCGGACGCGGCCGGTGCCGAAGCGGGGGCGGCCTGGGCGGAGGAGAGTACATCGGCGCGCAGGACCAGCCCGCCGGGACCGGTCCCCCGCACGGCGGCGAGGTCCACCCCGTGCTCGCGGGCGAGTCGGCGCACAAGGGGATTCACCACGCGGGGCGCCTGCCGAGGCTCCGCGGCCGGAACCTCGGTCGAGGTAGTCGGCGGGGCTGCGGCCGGCGGAGTAGCCGGGGCCGGGCGGCGGGGCCGCCGGGTGCGGCCCTTCGCGGCGCCACCCGGGGTGCCATAGCCGATCAGGACGTTGCCGGAGCCGCCGCCGTCCTCCTCGTCCGCGGCACCCGCCTCCGGGCGTGCCCCGGCCAGCTCCTCCTCGCCATAGGGCTGGGCGCCCTCCGCCGGGGCGACGGCGCTCCCCTCATCCGAGGTGACGCCGTCCTCCACGGACAGCAGCGGCAGGCCGACCTCCAGGGTGGTGCCCGCCTCGGCGTGCAGGGTCGCCACCGTCCCCGCGAAGGGGCAGGGCACCTCGACGAGCGACTTGGCGGTCTCGACCTCGGCGATCGGCTGGTCCACGGCCACGGTGTCCCCGGCGGCGACGAGCCACCGGACGATGTCCGCCTCGGTCAGCCCCTCCCCCAGGTCCGGCAGCAGAAAGGTGCGCACGGTCATCTCAGTCCTCCCATTGCAGGTCGTCGACGGCGTCGAGGATGCGGTCCACCGACGGCAGGAAATACTGCTCGAGCTTCGGCGCCGGGTACGGCACGTCGAATCCGGTCACCCGCAGCACCGGGGCGGCCAGCGAATGGAAGCACCGTTCCTGGAGACGGGCGGCGATCTCGCTGGCCACCGAGCCGAAGCCGGTCTCCTCGGAGATCACCACCACGCGCCCGGTCTTCCGCACCGAGGCGGTCACGGTGGCGTCATCGAACGGCACGATGGTCCGCACGTCCACTACCTCGAGGGACCGTCCCTCGGCCTGCGCCGCCTCGGCGGCGGCCAGGGCGGTGGGCACGGACGGACCGTAGGCCACCAGCGTGGCATCGCTGCCCTGGAGTGCGACGGCGGCTCCGCCGGATTCCAGCGCGGCCCGCGGATCCGCACCGGCACCGGGACCGGACCGGCCGGCGTCGTACTGCTCGCGCAGCGCGGCCAGGTCCACCGGGTCCTTGGCGAAGTACAGCTTCTTCGGCTCCATGAACACCACGGGGTCATCGGAGTCGATCGCGGCCCGCAGCAGCAGGTACGCATCCGCCACGGTGGCCGGGGTGACGACCTTCAGCCCGGGGGTGTGGGCGTAGTACGCCTCGGAGGAGTCACAGTGGTGCTCCACCCCGCCGATGCCGCCGGCGTACGGGATGCGGATGACGATCGGCATCCCCATCCGCCCGCCGGTGCGGTTGCGCATCTTGGCGATGTGCGAGGCGATCTGCTCGAACGCGGGATAGGCGAAGGCGTCGAACTGCATCTCGATCACCGGGCGCATCCCGTTGATCGCCATGCCCACCGCCATCCCGGCGATGCCGGACTCGGCCAGCGGGGTGTCGAAGCAGCGGCCGGTGCCGAAGCGCTCGGCCAGCCCGTCGGTGATGCGGAAGACCCCGCCCAGGGTGCCCACGTCCTCGCCGAACACCACGACGCCGGCCTCGGCCGTCATCGCATCGGCCAGGGCCGCGTTGAGCGCCTTGGCCATGGTGACCGGTCCGGTCCGCACCGGCTGTCTTGGCGACTCCGGGCGCTCCGGCGGGATCCCGGCGCCGCCGGCCCGGGTGGCGGACTCCCGGGCGGCCTCGACGGCCACCTCCACGGCGCCGATGTTCTCGGTGGTGCTCATGATGCCTCCTCACGGGACAGTTCCTCGGCCAGCCGGTCCGCCTGCTCGGCCAGCTGGGGCGTGGGGACTGTGTAGACGTGCCGGAACAGCTCTTGGGGGTCCGGGGCGGACTCCCGGTTCATGCCGTCCCGCAGGGACTGCGCCACCTCCTCGGCCTCCCGCTCGAACTGCGCCTGCAGGTCCTCCGTGAGCAGGCCGCGGCCGCTCAGGTACGTCCGCATCCGCTTGACCGGGTCCTTGGCCAGCCACTCGCTGACCTCCGCGTCGTCGCGGTAGCGGGTGGCGTCGTCGGCATTGGTGTGGGCCTGGATGCGATAGGTGTGGGCCTCCACCAGCAGCGGACCGGCCCCGGAGCGGACCAGCCGGACGCCGCGCTCCAGCACGGACAGCAGCGCCACCAGGTCGTTGCCGTCCACGCGCTCGCCGGCCATGCCGTAGCCGACGGCCTTGTGCGCCAGGGAGGGCGCGACGGTCTGGCGGGCCAGGGGCACGGAGATCGCGTACTGGTTGTTCTGCACGAAGAAGACCACCGGCAGCTGGAAGACGGCCGCAAAGTTCAGGGCCTCGTGGAAGTCCCCCTCGCTGGTGGCGCCGTCCCCGCACAGGGCCACCACTACGGTGTCCTCGCCGCGCAGCCGGGCGGCATGGGCCACGCCGACGCCGTGCAGCAGCTGGGTGGTCAGCGGGGTGGACTGGATGCCGACCCTCTCCCGCTGCGGGTCGTAGCCGCCGTGCCAGTCGCCACGGAAGATGGTCATCACGTCCATCGGGTCCACGCCGCGGGAGATCACGGCGACGGTGTCCCGGTAGGTGGGGAACAGCCAGTCCCCCTCGGCCAGGCAGGCGGCCGCCGCCACCTGGCAGGCCTCCTGCCCGTGGCTGGACGGATAGACCGCCATCCGCCCCTGACGGACCAGCGCCGAGTTCTGGTCGTTGATGCGCCGGCCCGTCACGAGCTTGCGGTAGGCCTGCAGCAGGGCGTCGTCGGCGGGGATCGGGTATTCATGTCCCGGCTCGGTGCCCTGTGCCGCCGCGGGCAGCAGGTTCCCGTCCTGGTCCACCATCCGGATCAGGTGCCGGGAGGGGAGCATGTAGTCCTCGGGCGAGATGCCGAAGCTCCGGGCGGTGTCGCTGATGTCGGTGCGGACGTCGTCGCTCATCGTTCCTCCTGGGGTCTCCCACCGGCCCGTGCGCCGCAATGTGGGTCAGGTCACGGCGGTAGCCACTTTGTGCCCACCAGTGTGAGGTGTGCCGGTGGTTCGTCGCTGCTGTGGCCGCTTATCGTGGACGAATTTCTCGGATTGTCCTACTCTGATGGACGGAAAGGGCGGGCACCCGTGGTTCGCGAGGAAGCCGCTCCGGGTCACGTCGCCCGGCCGCCGCGTCGGCTCAGGAGGAAGCATGGAGAAGGTACCCGCACGGCTCGATGCCGTGGACGAGCACATCCTGGCCGAGCTGACCCGGGACGGCCGGCAGTCCGTGACCGCCCTGGCGGAGAAGGTGCACGTCTCCCGGGCCCACGCCTATGCCCGGATCAACCGGCTGCAGGAGGACGGCGTCATCACCCGGTACAGCGCGGTGGTGGACCCCGTCCGTGCAGGCCTGCGGTCCTCGGCCTACGTCACGCTGAAGCTGCGCCAGCATGGCTGGCGGGAGGTGCGGGAGGCGCTCGGGAAGATCCCGGAGGTCTACCACGTCAGCCTGGTCGGCGGGAACTTCGACGTGCTCCTGCTGGTCCGCGCCCGCGACAACCTCGACCTGCGGCGCGTGGTGTTCGACCACATCCAGCCGCTGCCCGGCGTGCTGGACACCCAGACCTTCGTGATCTTCGAGGACATGGACACCCGCTGAACGCTCAACGCCTCCGAGGCGCACCGTGACGGCACCCCGTCACCACGGCGGGGGTGGCGTCACTTGGTGCCCGAAGGAGACCGGCCGTGGAACTCCGGCGGGCGCTTCTGCTGGAAGGCGGCGAAACCCTCGGCGTAGTCCTCGGTGCCGCACAGGTCCGCCTGGGCCCGGTTCTCGTTCGCCATGGAGGCCCAGAGCCCCAGGCGCTCGTCACGGATTTGCGCCACCAGCTCCCTGGACGCCATGAAGGCCCCGGTCGCACCCGTGGCGACCTTCGCCACGATGGCGCGGGTGTCCTCCAGGAGGGTCTCCGCCGGCATGGCCCGGGAGAACAGGCCGGAGGCCACGGCCTCGGCTCCGCTGATGAGCTCGGCGGTGTAGATCAGGTCCAGGGTGCGGTGCGTGCCCAGGCGCTCGGTGAACAACCAGTGGCCGCCGGAGTCCAGGGTGGCCCCCAGGTTGGCGAACGGGGAGCCGATCTTCGCGTTCTCGGCCACGTAGACGACGTCCGTGGCGATCGCCAGGCCGAGCCCGACGCCGAGGCAGGCACCCTGCACGGCGGCGAAGGTGGGCGCCGGGAAGGCGCCCATGGACTGCAGCAGCGGGGTGACCTTGCCGTCCAGGTACCCCATGACGTCGTCGTCGGCGGGGGTGACCCCGGAGATGTCCCGCCCGGCGCAGAAGCCGCGGCCCTCGCCGCGCAGCAGCAGGGCCCGGACCTCCCCGCGGGAGGCGGCGGCAGTGGCGTCGTCGTAGGCGGTCTGCAGTTCGGCGAGCGCCTCCTCGTTGAGGGCGTTCATCCTCGACGGGGCGTTGAGGACCACCTCGGCGATCCCGTCGGTGATGGTCAGGTCAATCATGGGGTTCCTCCTAGGCGTCGTAGTTGACGACGAGCGTGTCCGAGGTGGGGTGGGACTGGCAGGTCAGGACGTAGCCCTTCTCGATCTCGTCCGGCTCCAGGGCGTAGTTCTCATCCATCTCCACCGTGCCGGAGACCACCTTGGCCCGGCAGGTGCCGCAGACGCCGCCGGCACAGGCGAAGGGCACGTCCGCTCGGACCCGCAGGGCGGCGTTGAGCACCGTCTCGCGTTGCCCCTTGGGAGACTTCACCTCGCCCTGCAGTCCGTCGAGAGTGAAGGAGATCTCATAGTTGTCGCCGGTCTCGTCCACCTTCACCGGACGGCCGATGTTGCCCTCCGGGCGGCCCTGCTGCGGGTCACCGGTGGTGAAGAGCTCGAAGCGGACCTTCTCCGGCTGGACCTCCAGCGAGGAGAGCTCGTCCCGGACCAGCTGGACCAGTTCGTACGGGCCGCACAGGAACCACTCGTCCACGGTCTCCGGGCGCATCACGGTGGACAGCAGGGTGGAGAGCTTCTCGTGGTCGATCCGGCCGGAGAGCAGCGGCGAGATCCGCTGCTCCCGGGTCAGCACGTGGTGCAGGGCGAAGCGGGAGGGGTACAGGTCCTTCAGGTCTGCCAGTTCCTCGAGGAACATCACGTCCATGGCGGCCCGGTTGGAGTACACCAGGTCGAACCGGACCTGTTCGTTGGCCGCCAGCACCGTGCGGGCGATGGCGATGACGGGGGTGATGCCGGAACCGGCGGCCACGGCCACGAAGGAGTGCTCGGTGTCCGTGTCGATCGACTCCGGGTCGTTCAGCTCGGTCATCCGGTGCTGGGAGATGAACGCGCCGGTGGGGCTCATCACGTCGATGGTGTCCCCCGCGGCCAGGTTCTCGTTGGCCCAGCTGGAGAAGAACCCGCCGAGGTCGCGCTTGATGGCGACCCGGATCTCTCCCGGCCGTGGTTCGGCGCAGATCGAGTAGCTGCGGCGCACCTCGTGCAGGGTGCCGTCCGTGTCCGGCAGATCCTTGCGCAGGGCCACGTACTGGCCCGGGGCGTAGTCGTAGTCGTCCACGAGGTCGGCGGGCACCGCGAAGGTGACCTCGATGGCGTCCGCAGTCAGCCGTCGGACCGCAGCCACCTCGAGCTGGTGGAACACGGCGCGGCGGCGCGCGGGGGCGGACGTGGTGTCGGTTGCGGTCATGAGAGCACCTTGAAGTAGTCGAAGGGTTCCAGGCAGTCCCGGCAGGAGTACAGCGCCTTGCAGGAGGTGGAGCCGAAGCGGGAGAGTTCGCGGGTGTTCAGCGAGTGGCACTGCGGGCACTTCACGGCCAGGCCGAGGGTCACGGTGCCGCGGTGTCCCGTGCCGGTGGGCGGGGCGATGCCGTACTCCTCGAGCTTGGCCCGGCCCGCCTCGGTCATCCAGTCGGTGGACCAGGCCGGGGACAGCACCAGGTCCACGTGGACCTTCGGGTATCCCGCCTCGGAGAAGGCCCCCTCGAGGTCCTGCCGGATCGCGTCCATGGCCGGGCACCCCGAATAGGTCGGGGTGATGGTCACGACGACGGCGCCGTCGCCTTCCAGCGCGACGTCCCGCAGGATGCCCAGGTCGGCGATGGTCAGCACCGGGATCTCCGGGTCGGTGACCCGGGCCGCGATCTCGTGCAGGGATTCGATGGGGGTGGCGGTTGCCATGGCTGTCCTCCCGACTCCTCTACCAGGTGGCGCCGGGGTGCTTGCGGGCCAGCACCTGCATCTCGGCGAGGATGTATCCGAGGTGTTCGGAGTGCTCGCCCCGGCGTCCGAGGCACAGGGCTTGGGGGACCTCCGGCACGGCCAGTCCGGACCGGTCGAGGATGTCCCGCAGCCGGGCGTCCCAGTCCGCCCGCAGCGTGGACGGGCGCACGGCGATGCCTTCGAGCTCGTCGTGCAGCGGTTCGTCCTGGAACAGCTCGTCGGTGTAGGGCCACAGCCTGTCCAGGGCCCGGCGCATCCGGCGGGCTGATTCCTCGGTGCCCCGGCCGAGGCGTAGGGTCCAGAGTTCGGCGTGCTCCAGGTGGTAGTCGACCTCCTTGAGCGCCTTGGCGGAGATGGCCGCGATGGTCTCGTCCGCCGACTCGAGCAGGCGGGCGTACAGCTGGTGCTGGTAGAGGGCCATGAAGAGGCCCCGCACCATGGTCTCGGCGAAGTCGCCGTTGGGCTGCTCGACCAGGTGCAGGGAGGTGAACTCCTCCTCCTCGCGGAAGTACGCGAGGTCGTCCTCGGTCCGGCCCCAGGCCTTGCCGGCATAGCTCAGGAAGGAGCGGGCGTGGCCCAGCTGGTCGAGGGCGATGTTGCCGAGGGCCACGTCCTCCTCCAGCTCGGGTCCGCGGGAGATCCAGTGGGAGAGCCGCTGGGCGAGGATCAGGGCGTCGTCGCCCAGCTGCAGGGCGTACCGGGCCACGGCCTCACGGGGCGCCGAGTCCTGCAGTGCGATGTCCTCGGGACGTAGCGCGTTGCCGGGCGTGACGCGCGTGGCGGAGGCGACGGCGTCGCCGAAGCTGTCCAGGCTGTGGTCGGCGCCGTGGTCGGCCTGCCGGCCGGTGCCGGGGGTGGTGGACGTGCCGTTCACAGGTGCTTCACCCCTTCGCTCTCGGTGTAGTACGTGGCGTGCCGGTAGTCCTTGCCCTTCGGTGACTCGAACATCGCGTCCTTGGCGCGCGGGTCCGAGGTGGTGATGTCCGTGGAGCGGACCACCCAGAGGGAGACGCCCTCGTTGCGCCGGGTGTAGAGGTCACGGGCGTTCTGGACGGCCATCTCGGCGTCCGGCGCGTGCAGGGAGCCGGCGTGCACGTGGGACAGGCCGCGCGAGGACCGGACGAAGACCTCCCAGAGGGGCCAGCCGGCCGAGGGGGCCGTGGCGTCGCTCGCCGTGGTGCGGTTCACCGTCATGCCACCTGCTCCTTCTCGGCCTGCTGCCGGCGGGCGTAGGCCGCCGCGGCCTCGCGGACCCAGGCACCCTCTTCATGGGCTTCCCGACGGCGGGCCATCCGCTGGGCGTTGCAGGGACCGCCCCCGGAGACCACTCGCTTGAACTCGGCCCAGTCCAGGTCCCGGTGCTTCCACTGGCCGGACTCCTCGTCGAAGCGCAGCTCCGGGTCGGGCAGGGTCAGGCCGAGGACCTTGACCTGCTCGACGATCATCCCGACGAACCGCTGGCGCAGGTCGTCGTTGGAGAAGCGCTTGATGTTCCAGGCCATGGACTGCTGGGAGTTCGGTGAGTCCGTGTCCGAGGGGCCGAACATCATCAGGGCCGGGGCGTAGAAGCGGTTGATGGCGTCCTGGGCCATCGTCCGCTGGGCCTCGGTGCCGCGGGAGAGCTCGAGCAGGATCTCGAAACCCTGGCGCTGGTGGAACGACTCCTCCTTGCAGATGCGCACCATGGCCCGGCCGTAGGGTCCGTAGGACGCCCGGCACAGCGGCACCTGGTTGGCGATGGCGGCGCCGTCCACGAGCCAGCCGATCGCGCCCATGTCCGCCCAGGTGCGGGCGGGGTAGTTGAAGATCGAGGAGTACTTGGCCCGGCCGGTCAGCAATTGGTCGTTGAGGGTGTCGCGCCCGGTGCCGAGGGTCTCCGTGGCCGAGTACAGGTAGAGCCCGTGGCCTGCCTCGTCCTGGACCTTGGCCATCAGGATGGACTTGCGCTTCAGGCTGGGTGCGCGGGTGATCCAGTTCGCCTCCGGCTGCATGCCGATGATCTCCGAGTGGGCGTGCTGGGACATCTGCCGCGTCAGCGACTTGCGGTAGGCCTCCGGCATCCAGTCCCGGGGTTCGATCCGGGAGTCCTCGGCGATGATGGCGTCGAACCGGCGCTGGCCCTCGGCCTCCTCGGGTGACTGGACGGCGGTCAGGGATCCACCCCGTCCTGCGTCGTCTGTCTGTTCGGCCATGGTGACCACCTCATTCTCCATTATTTACCGACCGTTCGTTCAGTATATAGGCATCGACTCGCCATTGGTCAACACGCGACCTACGCTGAGCGCGGCCTGGAACTTGACCCGCGTCACAGATTGAGATTACCTAATGATCGTTCAGTAGAGAATGATTGGAGTCCCATGGCCCCCGCAGAGCATGCGCCACCGGCACCCACGCGCCTGGGCGACTGGCACGCCATCCTGGAGGACGACCCAGCCAGCGAGTGGATGGGCATCGGGGTGGAGGCCATCTCCGAGGGGCACGCCACGATCACCATGACGCTGCGCCGGGAGATGCTGAACGGCTTCGGTATCGCCCACGGCGGCATGGTCTTCGCCCTGGCCGACTCGGCCTTCGCCCTGGCCTGCAATCCCGCCGAGGGATCGGCCGACACCGTCACCGTGGCCTCCGGCGTGGACATCAACTTCCTCAGACCCGGCATTCCGGGCCGGCTGCTGACCGCCGTGGCCGACCGGCGGCATCAGAACGGCCGCAGCGGAATCTATGACATCCAGGTGTTGCAGTCCCTCCCCGAGGGCGGCACCGAGGTGATCGCGGAGTTCCGCGGACGGTCACGCACCATCCCCCAGCGCTGAGGACCCCCTCCCCCCGCACCTGTCCACGCAGCGCCCCCGTACACGCAGCACCACAGCACACCGTGAGGTATCTGATGACCGAGACCCTTCCCGACGCCAGCGCGACCCTCGGCCTGGATCCTGAGGAGACGATGAGCCGCGACCAGATCGAGTCCTTGCAGCTGGAACGCCTCCGGCAGACGGTGTCCTACGCCTACGACCGGGTCCCGCTCTACCGCGAGAAGTATGACGCCGCCGGGGTCCACCCGGACGACCTGAAGGACCTCCCCGACCTGGCGAAGTTCCCGTTCACGGACAAGGAAGACTTGCGCCGGTCCTACCCCTTCGGCATGTTCGCGGTGCCGCAGGAGCAGGTCGCCCGCATCCATGCCTCCTCCGGCACCACCGGCCGCGCCACCGTGGTCGGCTACACCCGGCAGGACCTGGACGACTGGGCCAAACTGGGGGCCCGCTGCCTGCGCATCGCGGGCGTCAGGCCGGGCATGAAGGTCCACAATGCCTACGGCTACGGCCTCTTCACCGGGGGGCTCGGCGCCCACGGCGCCGCGGAGCGCCTCGGCACCACGGTCATCCCGATGTCCGGCGGACAGACGGAGAAGCAGATCACGCTGATCCAGGACTTCCAGCCGGACGCCATCCTGTGCACCCCCACCTACCTGCTGACGATCGGCGATGCCATGCAACGCGCCGGCCTGGACCCGCGGAAGACCTCACTGAAGGTCGGCGTGCTCGGCGCCGAGCCCTGGACCGAGGAGATGCGCCACGAGCTGGAGGAGATGTTCGGCATCGACGCCTGCGACATCTACGGCCTCTCCGAGGTCATGGGCCCGGGCGTGGCGGGAGAATCCGGGCAGACGAAGGACGGCTGCCACGTCTGGGAGGACCACTTCCGTCCGGAGATCGTGGACGCCTTCGACGAGACTCGGGTCCTCGGTGATGGCGAGCACGGCGAGATCGTGTTCACCGCCCTGACCAAGCAGGCCATGCCGATCATCCGCTACCGCACCCATGACCTGACGAGGCTGCTGCCCGGAACCGCCCGCCCGGGACACCGCCGGATGGGCCGTATCACCGGGCGCTCGGATGACATGATCATCCTGCGCGGGGTGAACCTGTTCCCCAGCCAGATCGAGGAGCTGGCGCTCACCGTCGCGGGCCTGTCCCCGCACTTCCAGCTGGAGATCACCCGGCCGGATCGGATGGACGAGCTGGCCGTCAGGATCGAGCGGCGGGACGACTGCACCGCGGACCGCGCGATCGCCGCCGGAGGCGAGTTGCAGAGGCTCATCAAGATCCATGTGGGCTCCACGTGCCGGATCGACGTGGTGGACCCGGAGGCCCTGCCCCGCTCCGTCGGTAAGCTTAAGCGGATCCACGACCTGCGCCCCCGCTAGGGGCGTCGGTCCGCAGGACCACGCATCCGCCCCGACCAGGAGCCACCTCATGACGACCGCCTCCGCCGCGCCGAAGTCCCCCCGCCGGGGCCGGCCGGGGTATGACCAGGACTCGGTGCTGGAGATCGCCGTCCGGGTGTTCAACCGCCATGGCTACGATGCCACGTCCATGGGCATGCTGGCCGAGGAGCTCGGCGTCAGCAAATCGGCCATCTACCACCACGTGCCCTCCAAGGGGGATCTGATGCGGCTGGCCCTGGACCACGCCCTGGCCCCCCTGGAGGCCATCGGTGAGAGCGAGGGTGCCACGAGCGGCAGCACGATCGAGCGGCTGGAGTTCGTCCTGCGCTCGACCATCGCGGTCCTCATCGAGCGCCAGCCCTATGTCACCCTGCTGCTGCGGTTGCGCGGCAACACCGACATCGAGCGTGACGCGCTCCGACGGCGCCGCGCGGTGGACCACACGGTGACGGACCTCGTTGTCGCCGCCCAGGCGGAGGGCAAGGTGCGCAGCGACGTGGAGCCGCGCACCACCACCCGGTTGATGTTCGGCATGATCAACTCCCTCGTGGAGTGGTACCGCCCGGACGGGCCCGCCTCACCTGCCCAGGTCGAGGAGACCGCGATCGCCATGATCGTCGACGGGCTGCGCGCCCGCAGCTGACGGTCTCAGCCCTGCCAGTCCCGGTAGAGGGTGTCCTCCTTCTCCACCAGGGTCAGGACGTCGTAGGTCGCCACGATCTCCCCGTCCTGGTTCTGGATCACGGCATCCCAGGTGACCTCGCCGTAGTCGTCGGTCACCCGTGGGGTGATCCTCTGGGCCGTCAGGGTGATGCGGATGGAGTCGCCGGCGGCCACGGGGGTCAGGAAGCGCAGGTTCTCCAGGCCGTAGTTGGCCAGCACGGGTCCCGGCGCGGGCTCGACGAACAGCCCGGCAGCCCACGACACGAGCAGGTAGCCATGCGCCACGGTGCTCGGGAAGAAGGGGTTCGCCTCGGCGGCCCGGGGGTCCGTGTGGGCGTAGAAGGTGTCCCCGGTGGTGTCCGCGAAGGCCGTGATGTCCTCCTGGGTGACCTGCCGCAGGTCCGAGGCCAGGGCGTCGCCGATCCGCAGATCCGCCAGCGACTTGCGGAACGGGTGGACCGCGCCCTCCTCGGCTCCGAAGGCCGGTGAGCCGGCGATGCGCCGGTCGGCCCCGGTCTGCCACACCCCGGTCACGGCGGTCACCAGGTTCGGCGAGCCCTGCAGGGCCGTGCGCTGCATGTGGTGCTTGACCGCGCGGACGCCGCCCAGCTCCTCGCCACCGCCTGCCCGGCCCGGCCCACCGTGGACGAGGTGCGGGACCGGTGCGCCGTGGCCCGTCGAACTCCTGGCGGTCTCGCGGTTCAGCAGATGGACGCGGCCGTGGTGTCCGGCGATCCCGGTGGTCAGCTCGCGGGCGACCTCCGGGTCGTTCGTGCACACGGTGGCCACGAGGGACCCGGAGCCGCGGGCGGCCAGGCGGACGGCGTCGTCCACGTCGGCGTAGCCCAGCAGGGAGGTCACCGGCCCGAAGGCCTCGCGGGAGTGCAGGAGCTCCGCGTCCCCGTCCGCCCAGGACAGCAGCACGGGAGACATGAAGGCCCCGTGCTCGACGACGGCCTCCTCGCCGGAGGCGGTGCGCACCGTGGGGGCGTCGAGGGTGCCATAGGCGAGTTCGCCGCCGGCGGCCAGCAGGTCCTTGACGGCGTCGCGCACGCCCTGCAGCTGGTCGACGGAGGCCAGGGCACCCATGGTGACGCCCTCGGCCCGCGGATCGCCGACGACGACCCGTGAGTCCAGCCGCGCGGAGATCGCCCGGGCGACCGCCTCCCGTTGGGCCTCGGGGACGATGGTGCGCCGGATCGCGGTGCACTTCTGGCCGGCCTTCACGGTCATCTCCGTGACGA
This sequence comes from Citricoccus sp. I39-566, assembly GCF_031432995.1. GTDB lineage: Bacteria > Actinomycetota > Actinomycetes > Actinomycetales > Micrococcaceae > Citricoccus > Citricoccus nitrophenolicus_A. The sequence goes on along the minus strand of NZ_CP133842.1, from coordinate 1,093,565 downwards.
CCGCCTTGACGAAGGCGTCGAACTCCGGGGTCCCCTCGATGGCGTCCGGACCCAGGATGGCGGCGTTGAGCGAGTCGGTCTCGGCGGTGAAGCGCACGCCGCCGGTGACCACGTTCGGGTGTGACTTCAGCGACTGGGCCGTGGAGGCCGAGCCCGTGAAGGCCAGCAGGTCTCGGTAGTCCATGACGTCCAGCAGTCCGCGGGCGGACCCGGAGACCAGCTGCAGCGAGCCGGCCGGCAGGATGCCCGACTCGACCATGATCCGCACGGCGGCCTCCGTGACGTAGCCGGTCGGGGTGGCCGGCTTCACGATGGTGGGCACGCCGGCGATGAAGGCCGGCGCGAACTTCTCGAGCATGCCCCAGACCGGGAAGTTGAAGGCATTGACCTGCACCGCCGCCCCCGGCAGCCGGGTGTAGATGTGGGTGCCGATGAAGGAGCCGTCCTTGGACAGCGGCTCCACGCCGCCGTCCTGGATGACGTTGGAATGGGGCAGTTCACGCCGCCCCTTCGACGAATAGGTGAACAGCACGCCGATGCCGCCGTCGATGTCGAACAGGTTGTCGGCCTTCGTGGCGCCGGTGCGGTTCGAGAGCGCATAGAGCTCGTCCCGCCGGCCGTTGAGGACCTGCGCGAGCTCCTTGAGCTTCAGCGCGCGCTCGTGCAGCGTGAGCGTGCCGAGTTCACGCTGGCCGACGGTGCGGGCGTGCGCCAGGACCTCGCCGAGGTCCAGGCCGTCGGCCCCGAAGCGCGCCACGGCTTCACCGGTGCTGGCGTCGAGGACCTCGGCGGCACGGGATCCCTCGTCGGGGGTCCACCACTGGTCGCGGACGTAGCTGGGCACGGTGCGGACATCGGCCTGGGTAGTCATCCGGCACATTCCTTCCTGAACGATCGGTCAGTATTGGCACCACCCTAACAGCAGCTTGGCGCCGGTCACAGGGTGTCCCGCTCAGCTCCAGTCGAAGAAGCCCCGGCCGGTCTTGCGGCCGAGGTTGCCGCGGGCCACCTTGTCGCGCAGGATCTGCGGCGGCTCGAAGCGTTCACCCAGTTCCTGGTGGAGGTACTCGGCGATGCCCAGCCGGACGTCCAGGCCCACGAGGTCCGTGGTGCGCAGGGGGCCCGTGGGGTGCTTGTATCCGAGGACCATCGCGTTGTCGATGTCCTCGGCCGTGGCCACGCCCTCCTCGACCATCCGCATGGCCTCCAGGGCGATTGCCACGCCCAGCCGGGAGGAGGCGAAGCCCGGGGCGTCGTTGACGACCACGGCGGTCTTGCCCAGGCCCGCAGTCCAGGCCCGGGCAGCGTCCACCAGTTCCGGCGCGGTCTGCGCGCCCACCACGACCTCCACCAGGGTGGACGCCGGGACGGGATTGAAGAAGTGCAGGCCCAGGAACCGCTCGGGATGGGCCAGCTCGGCGGACAGGCCGGTCACGGACAGGCTCGAGGTGTTCGAGGCCAGCGCCGCGTCCGCATCCAGGTGCTTCTCCACGTCCTTCAGTGACGAGACCTTCAGCTCCCAGTCCTCGGGCACGGCCTCGATGACCAGCCGCCGGCCGGCGAGGTCCGCGCGGTCCACCGAGACGGTCAACCGGGCCAGCGCCTCCGCGGCGGTCCCGGTCAATCCCCCACGCTCGGCTGACGTCTCGGTGGAGGAGGCCACCCGCTCCCGGGCCGCGCTGGCAGCCGCCTCGTCACGCTCGACGACCAGCACCTCGGCGCCCTTGACCAAGAACGCGTGGGCGATGCCGGCCCCCATCCGGCCGCCCCCCAGGACCCCGACCCTGGCCGGGAGCGTTGCGGATTCGGTGGTGCTCATGACTGCTCCTTGGTGTTCTTCTGGTCGAGGAAGGCCTGCATGCGCTCGAACTTCGCCTGGGACTCGAAGAGCATGCCCTGGGCCAGGGTGTCGATCATCGGGTGGGCCTCGCGCGGAGCCTGGAACACGGACTTGGTGATCCGCACGGCCAGCGGGTCCCGCGCGGAGATGCGGTCCGCGAGCGCGTGGGCGGCGTCCATGAGGGCTTCGGGTTCGACCAGTTCGGTGATCAGCCCGGCGGCCCGGCACTCGGCGCCGGTGAGGATTTTGCCGGCCAGCAGGATCTCCTTGGCCAAGGGCTCGCCCACGAGCTCCTTGAGCCGCCAGGTGGCTCCAGCAGCGGCCAGGATGCCCAGGGCCGTCTCCGGGTTGCCCATCCGCAGTGCCTCGGTGCCGATCCGGAAGTCGGCCGCATAGGCGAGTTCGGCCCCACCGCCGAGCGCATAGCCGTCCAGCGCCGCGATCACCGGCATCGGCAGCCTGGCGATCCGGTCGAAGATCGTGGAGTTGATCCCGGCCAGGGCGTCGTCCCGGCGCCGCTCGCGCAGTTGGGCGATGTCCGCACCGGAAGCGAAGACGCCCTTGGTCCCAGCGCTCGCGTCGGAGGGCGTGCCCGTGAGCACGAGGATTCGGGGAGCCCGCTCCAGGGCGGAGCACACCGCATGCAGCTCGTCCACCATCGCCTGGTCGATCGCATTGCGCACCTCGGGACGGTGCAGCTGCGCCACCACCCGGTCCTCGCTCTGCTCGATCTGCAGGGTGGTGAAGTCCGCGGCGTCCAGTCTGGCCATCAGACGGCCTCCACCAGCAGGGCCGCGCCCTGGCCGACGCCGACGCACATCGTCGCCAGGCCCTTGACCCCGGTGGAGGCCTCGCGCTCAAGCCGGCCGAGCAGGGTGATGACGATCCTGGACCCCGAGGAGCCGAGCGGGTGTCCGAGGGCGATCGCGCCGCCGTCGTTGTTCACGGTCCCGGCGTCCAGGCCGAGCTCGCGCATGCTGGCCAGGGACTGCGAGGCGAACGCCTCGTTGAGCTCGACGGCGGCGAGGTCCCCGACGGAGGTGCCGGTGCGTTCCAGGACCTTGCGGGAGGACGGGACGGGGCCCATGCCCATGGTCTCGGGGGCGAGTCCCGCCGAGGCACCGGCCAGGATGCGGGCGCGCGGGGCCAGGTCGTACTTCTCGACGGCGGCCCCAGAGGCGACGATGATCGCGGAGGCGCCGTCGTTGAGGGTCGAGGCGTTGCCTGCCGTCACCACGGAGCCGCCCTGCACGACGGGACGCAACCCGGCCAGGACCTCGGCGGTGGTGCCGGACCGCGGCCCCTCGTCGGTGTCCACGATCGTCTCAGCCCCCTTGCGACCCCTGACGGTGACCGGGACGATCTCCTGGGCGAAGCGGCCGGCCTCGATGGCGGCGATCGAACGCTCGTGGGAGCGGACGGCGAAGTCGTCGCAGTCCTCGCGAGAGGTGCCGTAGACGCGGGCGACCTCCTCGGCGGTCTCCGGCATGGAGAAGGTGGCCTTGCCGCCGCGGGAGTACTCGCCGGAGAGGAACGCGGGGTTGGTGAAGCGCCAGCCGATCGAGGTGTCGTAGACCTGCCCGGGCTTGGCGAAGGGCTGGGCCGGCTTCTCCATCACCCAGGGGGCGCGGGACATCGACTCCACCCCGCCAGCCACCACGAGGTCCGCGGCGCCGGCCTGGATCATGTGCGAGGCCATCTGGATCGCACTCATCCCTGAGGCGCACAGCCGGTTCACGGTGATGCCGGGGACGTGGTCCGGGTAGCCGTTGAGCAGCCAGGCCATGCGGGCCACGTTGCGGTTCTCCTCGCCGGCACCGTTGGCGTTGCCGTAGATCACCTCGTCCACGGCCTCCGGGTCGAGGCCGGCCCGCTCCACCGCGGCTCGGACGGTCAGGGCCGCCAGGTCATCGGGACGGACCGAGGACAGGGCGCCCCCGTACCGGCCCACCGGCGTGCGGGCGCCGCCGACCAGGAAAGCTTCGCTCATGGGACTCCGTTCGTCGGGACGTTCAGTGGAGGACACGGTCCGCAATTACCGACCAATCGTTCACTAAAAGATTCGCACTCCCGAGCGGCTGGGTCAACCATGGACGAGGCCTGTGGCGTGACTCACAGCCGTGGATTATGATCATCCGGTGACCGAACGGTCGGTCACTAATCAACACCGTCGTCCGCACCCCCGTCCCCTGGAGCTCACCATGGCAGATCCACACGCCGCAGCGGCGCCCCGCCCTCGGCGCAGCGCCGAAGAGCGCAAGGTCCTCGCCGGCACCCTCGTCGGCACCACCATCGAGTGGTACGACTTCTTCATCTACGCCCAGGCCGCCGCCTTCGTCCTGGCACCCCTGTTCTTTGCGCCGGTCTCGGCCGACAATCCCGGACTGGCCCAGGTCATCTCCTGGGCCACCCTCGGCATCAGTTTCCTGTTCCGCCCCCTCGGCGCCATCGTGGCCGGGCACCTCGGTGACAAACACGGCCGCAAGCTGGTCCTAGTCATCACCCTGATCGGCATGGGCGGTGCCACGGCCCTCATCGGCGTGCTGCCCACCTACGCCCAGATCGGCCTCTGGGCGCCGATCCTGCTCATGCTCCTGCGCATCATCCAGGGCTTCTCGGCGGGAGGTGAGTGGGGCGGCGCCGCCCTGATGGCTGTGGAACACGCGCCGACGAACAAGCGCAGCGCCTTCGGCTCCTACCCGCAGATCGGAGTCCCGCTGGGGATGCTGCTGGCCACCGCTTTCATGTGGGCCCTGACCAGCTCGATGAGCCCTGAGGCCTTCCTCGAGTGGGGTTGGCGCATCCCGTTCCTGTCCTCCGTGGTGCTGATCGTCGTCGGCTACATCATCCGCAAGGCTGTGGACGAGTCCCCGGTGTTCAAGGAGATGCAGCTGCGCAAGAAGGAGTCCTCCGCTCCCCTGGGCGTGCTGATGAAGTCGCACAAGAAGGGTGTCATTCTCGCTGCCCTGATCTTCGCCGCCAACAATGCCGCGGGCTACCTGGTGATCGCCTTCTTCGCCTCCTACGGGTCCAACGTGCTCGGCATGCCCCGGGAGGCGACCCTCACAGCCAGCTTCATCGGCGGCCTCGGGTGGTTGGTGTTCACCATGTACGGCGGTTGGCTCGGGGACAAGATCGGCAAGATTCGCACCTTCCAGATCGGGTACGGCATCATCATCCTGTGGGCGATCCCCATGTGGTTCCTTCTGGACACCGCCTCACTGCCCCTGTTTGCCCTCGCGATCGTCATCCTGACCATGGGCCTGGGGCCGTCCTACGGACCGCAGTCCGCGCTCTACGCGGAGATGTTCCCGGCGAACGTGCGTTACTCGGGGGTGTCCATCGGCTATGCCTTCGGTTCCATCATCGGTGGCGCCTTCGCCCCGATGATCGCCCAGCTGCTGCTCAACCAGACGGGTGCCAGTTGGACGATCGGCTTGTACATCGCCGCCCTGGCCATCGTCTCCTTCATCGCCGTGTCCATGGTGCCGAAGTCCGTGGAGGGATCCGACCTGCACGTCGACGAGGCCCATGAGCAGCACCTCGCCGAGCATCCCGAGGATGCGGCCCTGATCGAGAAGGCGATCCGTACCGACAGCTCCCGCTAGGGACCCCGCCGGAAACGCCACGCCACCCCACTGCCGCAGCGACCTGCGGCAGTGGGGCGGCGTGGCAGTGGGGCCGCTACCGCTGCCCGGCCGGGGTGAAATCGGTGGAGCCGGCGAACTCCGGGCGCGGCCGGGCCGCGGCGAAGGGCTCCTCGATGGTGTTCTCCACGGAGTTGAACACGATGAACACGTTCGAGCGCGGGAACGGGGTGACGTTGCCGTTGGAGGCGTGCATGCAGTTGCTGTCGAACATCACGGCGCCGCCGGCCTCACCCTCGAGGACGTCGATCCCGTAGCGGTCGTAGAAGTCCGTCAGGACCTGTTTGCTCGGCGTCCCGGCGCCCTGCATGACCAGGGACTTGAGATAGTTGTCCTCCGGGGTCGCGCCGTCGCAGGAGACGTACTGGCGGTGGGAGCCGGGCATGATCATCAGCGGCCCGTTGTACGAGTGGTTGTCCGTCATCGAGATCGAGATGCTCACGGCCCGCGGGGCGGGCATACCGTCCTCGGCATGCCACGTCTCGAAGTCAGAGTGCCACATGAACTCCTTGCCCTCGAACCCGGGCTTGAAGTTCACCCGCGACTGATGGACGTACACGTCCGAACCCAGTAGCTGCCGGGCGCGGTCCACCACGCGGGGGTCGTTGGCGATCCGCCGGAACACCGGGCTGATGCGGTGCACGTCGAACACCGAACGGACCTCCTGGCTGCTCGACTCGATGACGCACCGCTCATCGGCCCGTACCTCCGGGTCGTTCGAGAGCCGCTCGAGCTCCCGGTGGAACTCGGCCACCTCCTCGTCACTGACCAGCCGATCGATGGACAGGTACCCACGGGCATCGAAGCCGTCCAGGGTGGCCTGGTCCATCGGGCCGTCCTCGGCACTCCCCCACACCACCGCGGCGTCGCGGGGCATGACCTTGACCTCACCATTGTTCCGGGTGGGGTAGGCGTCGATTCTGTTCTGCGTTGTCGCCGTCGCAGTCATCGGTCTCCTTCCTATCCTTGAGGTTCACGGTGGGTCCGCACGGGATTCCCACCGCCGGGACTCGGGCCCTATGATGCCCCGGCCCCACCCCCCACTCTGGCCCGGGGTTCCGATCCCCGCAACCGGCCCCCGGACCTCCCCCTCGTTCTGAGGGCAGGAATCACTAGTGATTCCTGCCCGGAAAGTGAGGGAACGACGGCGGCGCGTCACCTTGGAGAAGGTGACGCGCCGCCGTCGTGGGTGTGGGGTTGAGATCAGGCCATGGCCTGGGTCTCGACGTTGGCCTTCTTCGGCACCTTGCGGTCCGAGCCCTCCTCGAACACCAGCTGGTAGATGCCGTTCTCGTCATGCGTCTCGCGGCCGGTGACCGGCGGGTTGAAGACGCAGGCCATGCGCAGCTCGGTGGTGGCGCGCACGGTGTGCTTCTCGTGGCCGTCCAGCATGTACATGGTGCCGTCCTTGAGCTCATGCACCTCGCCGGTCACCTCGTTGGTCAGGGTGCCCTCGCCCTGCACGCAGTACACGGCCTCGATGTGGTTCGCGTAGTGGAACGTGGAGGTGGTGCCGGCGTAGATCACCGTGTCATGGAAGGAGAAGCCGACTCCCTCGCGGGCCAGCACCATGCGGCGCGAACGCCAGTTCTCGGACTGGATGTCGCGCTCGGTGTCGTTCAGGTCGTTCAGATTGGTCACCAGCATGCGTGGTTCCTTTCGGTAGGGGAGCTCTGGGGAGGGGTCGTGGTTGGCGCTCAGGCGGCGCCGGCGAGCTTCGCGCCCTCGGGCCGGTAGGTCACCTCGGTGCCGGTCACCGTGGAGATCGCCTGCGCGACGATGCCCAGGCCGCGCTGCAGCTGCTCCTTGGGGGTGTTCAGCGGCGCGAGGAACTTCAGGACCTCGTCGTCCGGGCCGGAGGTCTCCACCAGCAGTCCCTGGGCGAAGCACTCGGCTGCGACCTTGCCGGCCACCTCGAGGTCCGGGAAGTGCAGGCCGCCGAACATGCCGCGGCCCCGGACGGTGGCGCCCTCCACGGCTCCGGCGATCTGCTCGAGGCCGCCCCGGAGCACCTCGATGTTTTCCGCCAGCTGCCCCTTCTGGAAGGAGTCGTCCGCCCAGAACTCCTTCAGGGACGTGGTCGCCGCCACGAAGGCGAGGTTGTTGCCGCGGAAGGTGCCGTTGTGCTCGCCCGGCTCCCACACGTCCAGCTCGGGGCGGAACAAGGTCAGCGCCATCGGCTGTCCGAAGCCGGAGATGGACTTGGACAGGCAGACGATGTCCGGGGTGAAGCCGGCCTCCTCGAAGCTGAAGAAGGTGCCGGTCCGGCCGCAGCCGGCCTGGACGTCGTCGACGATCATCAAAATCTCGTGCTTCTTGCACAGATCCGCCAGGGCCTTGAGCCATTCGAGCCGAGCGGCGTTCACGCCACCCTCGCCCTGGACGGTCTCCACGATGATGGCGGCCGGCTTGTCCACGCCGGAGCCCGAGTCGTCCAGGACCCGCTCCAGCCACAGGAAGTCCTCGGTGGCCCCGCCGAAGTAGTCGTCATAGGGGATCTTGGAGCTGTTGGTCAGGGGGATGCCGGCGCCCTTGCGCTTCATGGAGTTGCCGGTGACGGACAGGGCACCCAGCGTCATGCCGTGGAAGGCATTGGTGAAGGAGAGGATGTGCTGCCGGCCGGTGACCTTGCGGGCCAGCTTCAGGGCGGCCTCCACGGTGTTGGTGCCGGTCGGCCCGGGGAACATGACCTTGTAGTCCAGGCCGCGCGGCTCGAGGATGAGGTCCCGGAAGGTCTCCAGGAACTCCCGCTTGGCCGGGGTCATCATGTCCATCGAATGCACGGGGGCATCGGTGGTGAGGTAGTCGGCGACGGCCTGCTGCACCTTCGGGTGGTTGTGGCCGTAGTTCAGCGCGCCGGCGCCGGCGAAGAAGTCCAGGTACTCCTTGCCGTCCTCGGCGGTCTGGACGGAGCCCTTGGCCTGGACGAAGACGGTGGGCCACCCGCGGCTGTAGCTGCGGACCTCTGATTCAACGGTGGTGAAGACGGACGTGTCCATGGTGTCTATCCCTTTCGTGGACGGTGGCGGCCGGCGCGCGAAGCGTGCGGCCAGCTGGTGCGGTGGGACTGGCGAGTGGGCGGGGACTGGGGCCATCCGGCGCGAGTGGTGCGGGAGGTCCAGTGCCGGGGTACCTAGGTGGCGAGTGGGGCGATGCGGTGCAGGAACTCCGTGTCATGGCCGTCCGGGTACATCTCCGCGGTGATCAGCGGGGTGATCTCGTGACCCGCCCCGCAGCGTTCCGCAAAGCTGGCGAACAGCCGCTGGGAGGCCGCGTTGTCCTCCGTGATGGTGGTCTCCAGCGCCTGGGCAGAGGTGCGCGCAGCAAGCTCGTCCAGCATCCGGGAGGCCAGGCCGTATCCGCGGGCAGCCTCCGTGACGGCCACCTGCCACACCATCAGCGTCGTGGGGGCGTCGGGCCGGAGGTATCCGGTGACGAAGCCGGCCGGGCGGCCGTCGATCTCGGCTATCACCGAGGTGTCGGCGAAGTCCCTGCACCACAACAGGTAGTAGTAGGAGGAGTTGACGTCCAGGACCTTCGAGTCCTTCGTCATCTGCCACAACGCGGCACCGTCCTCGATCGTCGGAGGGCGGAGTACGGGGGCTGTCGGTCGGTTGGTCAGTGGTGTGTCTGCATCATCTGCCATCCCCTCCAACCTAACGAGATGAGATCTGATTTCAACCCCACTTCTGCGGAATACCGGGGTTTCAGGCCCTTCTACCGGGCCGCATCCGGGCATCGGCACGCCGCCGCTTCCCAGAGCTGACGCGGTTGCCCGGGCAAATTGTCGAGGCACGGAGGAGGTGTCCGAGATCTTTATCATTCTGTTACTTTTGCGGGATGGCCGTCGGCCTGCTATGGGCAGGGTCACACGATGCGCCTCCTCACCACCGGCGTTCGCCACTGCGCTAGGTTGCTGAGATGACCCACTCGACGACCGACGCCGCTGAGGCCACCCAGCGGTCCCCTGCGCAGGACCCGAGACCGGCACCCTCTGGCAGGAAGGGTATCTCGCCGCTCGGCCGCACGGAACGGCTGATGCGCGTACGGATCCACGGCGTGGAGTCCGGGGCGGCCCCGGCACCGGCCGGGTCCCTGACGACCGGACCGTGGTCATATGACGCCGACGGGCGCCCCACCGCCCTGTCGGCCGCCGTCCTCCTGGACAACACCCTGGCCAAGGCCGTGCACGCCGCCGCGCCGGACCTCGACTGGCTCGTGACCACCGAGCTGCAACTGAACGTCACCGGCCCCTACCCGGCCGACGGCGCCGAGCTGGAGGCCTGGACCCGGGCCTCCGCCGTGGACGCCCGGGGCGGCGTGGCTCGGGGAACCCTGCTGGGAGCCGACGGGACGGAGTACGCCCACGCCACGGGATGGTTCCACGCCGTGGAGAAGAACAGCGAACAGGCCCTGGAGCACTATGAGCGCCAGGCAGCGCTGCCCCTGGGGCCCGAGACCGAGGCGCCGCTGTCCACGCTGCTCGGCCTCCACGGGGCGAGTCCGCGCCGGGACGGCGGCAGGCCCACCGTGACGGAGAACTTCCTGCCGGGGGTGGCCTTCACGGCCGACGACTCCCTGAGGAACCCCCATGGCGCCACGCACGGCGGGGCGCTGAGCATGATGGCCGGACTCGCGGCGCAACAGGCCATGCCCGATCGGGCGGGCTATGACCTGCAGTCCCTGCAGGTCCGCTTCCTGCGTCCCGCCTCCGGGGCGATCGCCACCAGGACTCGCGTCCGGCACGCCGGTCGCGCCCTGCGGATCGTCGAGGTCGAGCTGCTGTCCGGAGACCACGGTCCCGCCGCCGCTTCCAAGCCCTTCGTGCAGGCCACGGCGGCCTTCCGCGCCGCCCCCTGAACCATCAAACGGGAGGACCCACTCAACTGCAGGTCAAAGAAGGCCCGCTTCACGCCCCATCGGAGCGCGAAACGGGCCTCTTCTGACCGCTGGATCTACCGGGGGGTCAGGCGGCCTGACGGTCCCGCTTGCCGTCCTTGCCGCGGTCCAGGCCGAGGTCCTTCAGCGGGACTCCGTCCACGGCCTGGACCATGACGTCCTCGGCCTCGACCACGGAGATGTCCAGGACGATGGCCACCTCGGCGGCCAGCACCTCCGCGGCATCCCGGTAGAGGGTGCGCTCGGCCATGGAGAGCTCCTTCTCCGCCTGCCGGCGGTGCAGGTCCCGGACCACCTCCGCCACGCGGGGCAGGTCGCCGGTGGCGAGCTTCTCCTGGAAGGCCTTCAGGCGGCGGGACCACTGCTCCTCCACGTGCTCGCTGGGCTTCGCCAGCAGGGACATCAGCTTGCGGACCTGGGTGTGGCTGCTGACGTCCCGCACGCCGATGTCCTTGACCATCGACTCGGGGACGGAGATGCGCAGGCCCTTGTCCTGGATGTCCAGCTCCACGTACGCGACGTCCTTGCCCTTCAGTTGCCGGACCTGGCGGTCGAGGACCACCGCGGGGCCGTGGTGGGGATGGACAACGAACTGACCGGGAACCAGACGCATGGGTGGGATGCACCTTCCTGTTGCTCACAACGAGATGTCACCGGGGCAGGACGAGGCGCGCCACCGGGAAATTGACCAATTCATTTTCTCATTATCTGTTTCAAAAAACAAATCGGCGGCGTGTCCTTGAGCCCGTCGGACGGAGCGATGCCCTATGCTCTCGGCAGCCTGCGCCGCTTGGGCCGGACCACTTCTGCCGCGGCCCGGGCCGTCGCCGGGCCCGCCGCCTCGGCCGGGCCAGGAGGCGGTGCCTCCCCGCCGCCCGGGGCCTCCCCGATGCCGCCGCTGCCCGGGCTCTCAACATCGGGGGCCCCCGGCTCGGGGCCGCCATCGGCATCATCGGCACCGGCAGGGCCACCACCCGTGCCGCCCATCAACGGGCTCGGTTCGGAGAAGTCCCCGGCGGAGAAACGCAGGGCTCCGAGGATGCGGTTGAGGTCCGTCAGCCCGCCCGCGGGCAACCCGAGGTCCGAGAAGACCTCACGGTTGAGCTCCCGGGCGGCCTGCAGGGCCAGGTCGCGGCCCTGCGGCGTGATGGCGATGAGGTTGGCCCGACCGTCCGTGGGGTGCGGCCTCCGCTCCACGAGCCCGGCCTGCCCGAGGCGTTCCACGGTATTGGTGACCGACGTGGGATGGACCTGGAGCCTGCTCGAGGCCTTGGCCAGCGGCATCGCCCCGGTCCGGGAGAACCCCAGCAGGGTCAGCATCTCGAAGCGGGCGAACGTCAGGTCCAGGGGCCGCAACACGGCGTCGATCCGGGCCATGAGGATCTGTTGCGCACGGAACAGTGAGGTCACCGCGGCCATGGCGTCGGCGGACTCGCCCCACCCGTGGCCCGCCCAGTTCTGGTGGGCCTGCGCGACGGGGTCGTGCTGGAGTGGAGGGGTCACGTGATCGGTCCCCCGGCCCCGGCGCGCCGCTGGGTGTCCCGCCCGCCGTTCCAGCTGAACTCCGGGGCCCGCTTGGCCAGGAACGCCCCGACCCCGGCCTCGGCGTCCCCGGAGGTGGCCATCAGCTGCTGCCAGTGCTCACTGGCACGCGCCAGCTCCACCCCGCCGCCGCCCCCGCCGCCCGCCGAGTCGATGGTGTCCACGATGTCCTTCATGGCCTGGATGGACAGCTGGGACCGGGCCGCGAGCCGTTGGGCGAACGCGCCCACCTCGTCCCAGAAGTCCTCGGCGGGGTGGACCGCCTGGACCAGGCCGAGCACGCGGGCCCGCTCGGCGTCCACGAAGTCGCCGCTGAACAGCAGGTACTTGGCGGCGGCCGGGCCGGCGATGCGCACGAGCCGCTCGATCCCGGTCGTCGGGTACACGATCCCGATCTTGGCCGGGGTGATCCCGAAGGTCGCGTCGGACGAGGCCAGCCGGATGTCGCAGGCCGCCGCGATCTGCCAGGCACCGCCCAGGCAGTAGCCCTCGACGGCGGCGATGGTCGGCTTGTGCAGTCCGGCCAGGGCCGCCTCGCCGGCGGCCACGGCGCCGCCGTCGTGACGCCCGGACTCCTCGTCCCGCAGGATGGCCCGCAGATCGGAGATATCGGCCCCGGCGGAGAAGTCCGTCCCGGCCCCGCGGACGACGACGGCCCGCACCGATCCGTCATCGGCCAGTTCGGCGCAGGCCGGCTCCAGGGCCCGCCACATGGCCTCCGTCATGGTGTTGCGCCGCCCGGGGTTGGACAGGGTCAGGGTGGCGATCGGCCCCTGCTGGGAGACCTGAACCGATCCGCCGGTGGCGGTGGTCGTACTCATGACCGCGACTCCTCCCGACCGTGCTCCTGCACGATGCCCGCCGCGACGAGTCCGGCGATCTGGGCCTCGTCCAGCCCGAGCCCCTCGAGCACGGTCCGGGTGTCCTCGCCCAGGGCCGGCGGCGCCTTGCGCACGCCCGTCGCGGTGCCGTCGATGCTCAGCGGACCACGCAGCAGCGGTAGCGCCGAGCCGTCCAGCCGCTGGACGGTCTGCACCATGTCCAAGGCCTGCACCTGGGGGTCCTCGAAGGCCTGGGCGTAGGTGTAGATCGGGCCGGTGGGGATCCCCGCGGCGCGGAACTCCTCGATCCATTCCAGCCCGGGCCGGCGCACCAGCTGCTGTTCGATCAGCTCGGTCAGCTCGGCCCGGTGCTCCGAGCGGTCGCGTCCCAGGGCGAAGCGCGGATCCTCCTCGAGCTCAGGCGCGCCGATGATCGCGCAGAACTTCTTCCAGTGGGCCTGGTTGCCCACCGCGATGATCGCCGGGATGTCCGCCGTCCGGAAGACCCCGTACGGGGAGAGCACCGGGTGGTTGTTGCCCTGCGGCACCGGCACGGTGCCCGTGGACAGGTAGTTCTGACCCTGGAACGCCGAGACGGCCAGTCCGGCCTCCAGCAGGGAGGTCCCCACCTCGTGGCCCTGCCCGCCGTTGCCGGCCCGGCCGGCCAGCGAGGCGCAGATCCCCACAGCGGTGAAGACCCCCGCATAGAGGTCCATGACCGGCACGCCCACCCGGGTGGGCGAGTCCGCATCGGGTCCCGTCACGGACATCAGCCCGGACATCCCCTGGGCCACCTGGTCCAACCCGGCCGCCTGGGCCAGCGGGCCGGTGGTCCCGAAGCCGGAGACCGAGGCGATGACCAGCCCCGGGTTCGCCGCACGCAGCGCCTCCGGGTCCAGTCCCATAGTGGCCAGCACGCCGGGACGGAAGTTCTCCACCAGCACGTCCGCGGACACCGCGAGGTCCCACAGCAGCTGACGGCCGGCCTCGGTGTAGAAGTCCACCGCGATCGACTGCTTGTTCCGGTTCGTGGAGTCGAAGTAGAGCGAGTGCTCGTCCTCGAACGGCGGCCAGGAGCGGGTGGAGTCCCCACCCTTGGCGGACTCCACCTTGATGATGTCCGCCCCGAGGTCGCCCAGCAGCGCCGTGCAGTACGGCCCCGCCAGGGCCCGGGACAGGTCCATCACGGTGAACCCGGCCAGCGGGAGTCCCGCGCCGGCCGCGGCGGGTGCCGCGCCGCCGTCGGGCACGGTGTCATCCGGTGCCATGCTCAACCCCTCAACTTCACGTTGACCTGCTTGATCTGGGTGAAGCCCTCCAGCATGCCCTCCAGGGAGGCCTCGCGACCCATGCCAGACTGCTTGTACCCGCCGTAGGACTGGCCCACCACCTGTCCGCCGCCCTGGTTGACCTGCACCCAACCGGACTCGATCCGGTGCGCGGTGTTCAGCGCGTGGTCCAGGTCGTGGGTCCAGACGTAGGCGGCCAGTCCGTAGTGGGAGTCGTTGGCCATCCGGATGACCTCGTCCACGTCCTTCCACTTGATGGCCACCAGCACGGGGCCGAAGATCTCCTCCTGGGCCAGCCGGAAGTCGTTCCGGGCCCCGCCGAAGATGGTCGGCACGTGGTAGAAGCCCTCGGTCAGCGGTCCCTCGGTGGGCGCGGAGCCACCGAGGACCGTGGTCAGGTCCGGGTGGTTCCGGCCGTCCTCGAGGAAGTCAGAGATCTGGTCGAACTGGGACTGGTTGATGACCGCGCCCATGTCCGTGGCCTCATCCAGCGGGTCGCCGACGACCATCGCCCCCAGCCGCGCGGCCAGCTTCTCCAGCATTTCGTCATAGATGTCCTCATGCAGGAACAACCGGGAGCCGGCGGTGCAGGACTGGCCCTGCCGGGCGAAGCGCGAGGACAGCATCAGCCCGTCCAGGATCCCCTCGTCCTCGACCGCGTCCGGGAACACGATGGACGGGTTCTTGCCGCCCAGCTCCAGGGACAGGTGCGCCAGCCGCTCGGAGGCCTGCGCGGCCACCCCGCGCCCCACCTCGGTGGAGCCGGTGAAGGAGACCTTGTCCACGCCCGGGTGGGTGGACAGCGCGTTGCCGATGACGGAGCCGCGGCCGGTCAGGGAGTTCACGACGCCGGCCGGCACGTGCCGCTGGCAGACCTGGGCCAGGTACTGGATGGTCAGCGGAGCATCATCAGCAGCTTTGAGGATCACGGTGTTCCCGGCGGCCAGGGCGGCCGGGACCTTGAAGGCGGCGATCATCAGCGGCGAGTTCCACGGCAGGATGCAGGCCACCACCCCGAGCGGCTCGCGGCGGGTGTACTGCAGCTGCTGGTCCCCCGCGGGCAGGGTGACGCCCTTGGACTCCCCGGCCACGCCGGCGAAGTAACGGAACAGGGAGACCAGGGTCTTGACCTCGGGACGGGCCTGGGAGCTCAGGGCGTTGCCGGTGTCCAGGGCCGTGAGCTGGGCGAACTTCTCCGCCTCGGCCTCGACGTCGTCCGCGATGGCCAGCAGGGCCCGGGCCCGGTGGGTGAAGTGCACGCTGCGCCATTCGGTGAAGGCCCGGCGCGCGGCGGAGACCGCGCGGTCGACGTCCTCCACCCCGGCGGCCGGCACCCGGCCGATGACCTCTCCGCGCCGGGCCGGGTTGCGCACCTCGCGCCATTCGCCGGTGGACGCCTCGGTGGCGCGCCCGTCGATCCACAGCAGCTGCTCGATGCCGGCCAGGATGCCGGCCGCTCGCTCGTCCAGGACAATCTCACTCATGGTGTTCCTCTTTCTCACATCTCAGCGGTGGGTGAAGGTGGCCTGGCGCTTCTCCACGAAGGCGGCCATGCCCTCCTTCTGGTCTGCGGTGGCGAAGCAGGCGTGGTTCATCCTGCGCTCGTAGAGCAGGCCCTCGCTCAGGGACGACTCGTAGGAGCGGTTGACCGACTCCTTGGCGATCATCGCGATGGGCTTGGACATCCCCGCGATGGTAGCGGCCAGCTCGGCGGCCTCGGAGGCCAGGGCGGTCACGGGAACCACACGGGCCACCAGGCTGGAGCGCTCGGCCTCGTCCGCCCCCATGGTCCGCCCGGTCAGCACCATCTCCATGGCCTTGGACTTGCCGATGGCCCGGGTGAGCCGCTGGGAGCCGCCCATCCCGGGGATGATGCCGAGCTTGATCTCGGGCTGGCCGAACTTTGCGTTGTCCGCCGCGATGATGATGTCGGCGATCATGGCCAGCTCGCAGCCGCCGCCCAGGGCGTGGCCCGCCACGGCAGAGATGACCGGGGTGCGCACCGCGGCCAGCCGGTCCCAGGCGCCGAAGAGGTCGGCGGCGTAGACATCGGCGAAGGAGTGGGTGGCCATCTCCTTGATGTCCGCCCCGGCGGCGAAGGCCTTCTCCGAGCCGGTGATGATGATCGCGCCGATCTCGGGATCCGCGTC
Source organism: Citricoccus sp. I39-566 (assembly GCF_031432995.1). Taxonomy (GTDB): domain Bacteria; phylum Actinomycetota; class Actinomycetes; order Actinomycetales; family Micrococcaceae; genus Citricoccus; species Citricoccus nitrophenolicus_A. Next base: position 1,077,377 of record NZ_CP133842.1, on the reverse strand, counting down.
GAAGGCCTCGGCGGCCTCCAGCAGTTCCTCGGTGAGCTGCAGGTTCAGGGCGTTGAGGGCCTTCGGCCGGTTTAGCGTGATCGTGGCAACGCGGCCGGTGGTGCTGGTCAGGATCGTCTCGTAGGTGCTGTCTGCGGTGCTGTTGTCAGAGGTCATGGTGCTCCTTGCTCGGCTTTGGTCTCGGACGCGGGTCTCAGGCGGCGCGGGTGGACTGCTCACGGATCAGCTCGATGATCCCGGAGAAGTCCTTGCTCCCGCCCTCTCCCTGGGCGAAGGCGGCGTAGATCTCCTCGGCCAGCAGGCCCATGCGGCCCTCGATGCCGGTGGTCTCGATGGCGCTCTTGGCCAGCCCGAGGTCCTTGGCCATCAGGGCACCGGCGAAGCCGGGCTTGAAGTCTCGGTTGGCCGGCGAGGTCGGGACCGGCCCGGGGACCGGGCAGTTGGTGGTCAGCGCCCAGCACTGGCCGGTGGCGTTGGAGGCCACGTCGAACAGGGCCTCGTTGCTCAGGCCCAGCTTCTCCCCCAGGACGAAGGCTTCGGACACCGCGATCATGGAGGCCCCGAGGATCATGTTGTTGCAGACCTTGGCGGCCAAGCCGTTGCCGGCGGGGCCGCAGTGCACGATGCGCTGGCCGACCACCTCGAGCACGGGCATGGCCTCGGCGACGTCCTCGGCGGCGCCTCCGACCATCATCGCCAGCGTGCCCGCCTCGGCCCCGACCGTGCCGCCGGAGACCGGCGCGTCCAGCACCCGGTGTCCTGCCTCCGCGATGAGCTCCCGGACCGCCACGGAATCCTCCACTGCGATGGTGGAGCAGTCCATGAACAGGGTGTCGGGGGCCGCCGCGGTGAGCAGTCCCTCGACCGGGTCCTTGCCGTCCGAGCCCTCGGAGCCCCGTAGGGCGCCCACCACGTGCCGGCCGGCCGGCAGCATGGTGATGACGAGCCCCGACCCCTCCTTGGCAGCGGTCCGGACGGCTTCGGCCCCGGAGTCTGCGATCACGACGCCGGCCGCACGCGCCCGCTCGAGGGCGTCCGGGACGAGGTCGAATCCGTGGACGGTGTAGCCGGCCTGCACGAGGTTGGCGGCCATGGGCCCGCCCATGTTGCCCAGGCCGATGAAGGCGACGGTGGCTGCGGTGTTCTCGGTCATGTCAGGTTCTCCTGGAGTGGGATGGTCAGTTCCGGGCCTGCGAGGCCACCGGGTCAAAGGCTGAGGAGACGACGGCGGCCGGGACGTCCTCGAGGGTCGGCGGGTTCCACTGCGGCTTGCGGTCCTTGTCCACGAGCTGGGCGCGGATGCCCTCGCGCATGTCATGACCGCGGAGCAGGTGGTGGGCCACCGTGGCGTCCTGGTCCAGCACCTCGCGCACGGTGGACAGCTGGGTGGCCCGGCGAATGAGTTCCAGGGTGATCTTCACGGAGGTCGGCGACTTGGCCAGGATGGCGGTGGCCGCCTCGGCCGCGGCGGGATCGCCGTGGGATTGGAGGGCGGCGACGATCTCCTCCGCCGTGTCCTGCGCGTAGGCGGACTCGACCCATTCCCGCTGCTGCATCAGGGAGGATTCCGGCACCGCGGCACCCGTGGCGGCGACGGCGGCGATGGCCTCCTCCGCACCGGTGGTCTCCAGGGCGGTGGCCAGCTGCCCGAGCCGGGAGGACTCCACGTAGTGGTCGGCGAAGCCGAGGGCCAGCGCGTCGGCGCCGGTCACGTGCGCGGACGTCAGGCCCATGTGGTGACCGAAGCCGGACGGGGCGCGGGAGAGCAGCCAGGCCCCGCCGACGTCGGGAAAGAAACCGATGCCGCTCTCCGGCATGCCCAACCGGGTCCGCTCGGTGACGATGCGCTGGTTGCCGTGAGCGGAGATCCCGACGCCGCCGCCCAGCACGATGCCGTCCATGAAGGCCACGTAGGGCTTGGGGTAGTCCGCGATCAGCGCGTTCATGGCGTATTCGTCCGCGAAGAAGGCGTCGCCGGCCTCCGGACGGCCGTCCACGGCGGCCCGGTAGAGGGAGACGACGTCTCCGCCGGCGCACAGCCCCTTCTCCCCGGCGCCTGAGACCAGGACGGTGGCGACACCGTCGTTGTCGCGCCACTGCTCCAGGGTGTTCCGGATGGTCTGGACCATGCCATGGGTCAGCGAGTTCAGCGCCTGGGGGCGGTTGAGGATGAGGTGCCCGAGGCGACCTGCGCGGCGGACGATGACCTCGGGTTCGGCGGCGCTCGTGGTGGCGTTCGTGGTCACATCGTTGGTCATGGGTTCCTCTCAGCTCTCGACCAGCATGCGGCCGACGATCAGCCGCATGATCTCGTTGGATCCCTCGAGGATCTGGTGGACCCGCAGGTCCCGGACGATCTTCTCCACCCCGTACTCGTGCAGGTAGCCGTAGCCCCCGTGGAGCTGTAGGGAGGTGTTCGCGGCCTCGAAGCCGGCATCGGTGGCCACCTTCTTGGCCATGGCGCACAGCCGGACCGTGTCCGGGTCCTTCCGGTCGAGGGCGTCCGCGGCGCGCATCAGCAGGGTGCGGGCAGCCTCCAGGTTCATGTCCGTCTCGGCAAGGTCGAAGACCAGTGACTGCTTGGTGGTCAGCGGGGCGCCGAAGGCGGTGCGTTCCTTGAGGTAGGCGGCGGCCTTCTCCAGCGCCGCCTGGCCGCCGCCGAGGGAGCAGGCGCCGATGTTGATGCGTCCCCCGTTGAGGCCCTTCATGGCGATGTGGAAGCCGTCGCCCTCCGCGCCGAGGCGATTCGCCACCGGCACCCGGGCGTCCTCGAAGATCACCTGCCGCGTGGGCTGGGTGTTCCAGCCCATCTTCTTCTCGTTCGGGCCGAAGGACAGCCCGGGAGTGTCCCGGTGCACCACCAGCGTGGAGATGCCCTTGGCTCCGGTGTCCGCCGTCCGGCACATCACCACGTAGAACTCCGAGGCCCCCGCCCCGGAGATGAACTGCTTGACGCCGTTGAGGACGTACTCCTCGCCGTCCCGGACGGCCCGGGTGCTCAGTGCTGCGGCGTCGGAACCTGCACCCGGCTCGGTCAGGCAGTAGCTGCCGAGGTGTTCCATGCCGACCAGGTCGGGGATCCAGCGGGCGCGTTGCTCCCCGGTGCCGAAGGTGTCGATCATCCACACCACCATGTTGTGGATGGAGATGTAGGCGGCCAAGGCAGGGTCCGCCTTCGCCAGTTCCTCGAAGATCAGGACGGCATCCTTGCGTTCCAGCCCGGCGCCGCCATGCTCCTCACTCACGTAGATGGCTCCGAGGCCGAGTTCGCCCGCCTCGGCCAGGACATCGACCGGGAAGTGCTTCCGTTCGTCCCAGTCGAGGGCGTGCGGGGCGATGCGCTCAGTGGCGAAGTCGCGGACGGCGTCCACGAGTGCCTGCTGGTCTTCGGTGATGCGGAGCATGCTGTCAGTCCTTTGTCTGGCGCCGTCCCGGATCGCGGATGGCGGGTGAGCCGGTCCCCGCCCGGGTCACGGGTGGGCACCGTTGGGGGTACTGGCGGTGTTATTTGCTGACTTTGCCCATTCGGGCGGCGATGGGGGTGGTGAACAGGGGCTTGGTCAGGAACCAGGCCGCGGCGATGACCACCAGGGAGGCCAGGAAGATCACCAGGCCCCACCAGTCCACGACGTCCCGGGAGGTGTACATGTGGTTCAGGTTGGCCAGGGCCCCGGTGAAGAACACCAGGAACACGTGCACGATCGTGAACCCCACGAAGTAGAGCATCACCGGGAAGTGGGTGGCCCGGGCCCACTCCACCGGATACACCTTGTTGAGCTTCTCGGCGTTCTGGGGCCACCACGTGGAGAACCGGATGCCGGAGAGGATCGCCAGCGGGGCCGCGATGAACACGGTGAACCCGTAGGCCACCGTCTGCAGGGCGTTGTAGTGCACCCAGCCGTTCTCGGTGGGCCAGTCCAAGGAGGCGTACTGAATCGCCCCGGAGAGCATGTTGGGGAACACGTCCCAATCCGTCGGCACGATCCGCATCCAATGCCCCGTCACCACCAGCAGGATGATGAAGATCAGCCCGTTGAGGACCCAGAGCACGTCCAGCACCTGGTGCAGCCACTGGGACAGGGACACCTTCTTCGGGGTATTGCCCTTCGGGGAGAAGAACGAGCCCTTCTTCGCCGTCCAGTACCCGGGGGGCTTGCGCTCGGTGCGGACCTGCAGGCCGGTACGGATGATCAACACGATCAGGAACATATTGAAGAAGTGCTGCCACCCCATCCACCAGGGCATACCCTCCGGGGCAGCCTCCAACTGGGTGGAATGACCGTCATAGGTGGCGATGAACTCCTGGATCGGCTCCAGGGTCCGCAGCCACCGGGCGCCCAACACCACCAGGGCAGCCAGCACCACCAGGGACCCGATGATCAGGGCCGGTTTCACCCACGGGCGCCCCGGCTTCTGCGGGGTCGCCGCCCCGGCCGGACCCGGCGTCCCCGCCATGCCCGACGACGGCCGGGTAGCCTGCGCGGCCGGCGCAGCGGTCCCTGAGGTGGAGGCGCTGCTAGAGGAGGCGGAGGCTGTGGGTGCAGCGGAGGAGGCAGAGGCCGGCGACGCGGAGCCGGTTGAGGCGACGGCCGCCGAAGATGAGGCAGCCGTTCCGGTAGCCGCCGGGGCGCCGCCCATGCGGGTCTTGGCCGCGGGGGCGCCGCCGCCCATCCGCTTCTTCGGTGCCGCTGCCGCAGCGGTGTCCGTAGCGGCAGGTACCTGAGGGGCCGGTGCAGCCGCGGACGACGTGGACGAAGTGGCCGACCCGGCACTGGCCTGGGCGGCCGGTGCCCCACCCATGCGACGCTTCGGCACACCAGCAGCCGGCGCGGTCGATGCCGCCGGCTCAGGAGCGGCAGGCTGAGCAGTCGGCGTTTCCTGGCCGGCCGACGACGCGTCCTGACCCATCGGAGCGGCGGGCGCGGCGGTTGCGGCCGGAGCCGGGGCGCTACCCATCCGCCGCTTCCGCGTCGGCGTGGACGGGGCCTGAGCGGGGGAGGCCGGAGCGGACTGCTTGGAGTCAGCCGGGAGGGCCGGGTCGGTTGCGGGAGTCTCGTCCGTGGAGGAGGACTCGGCCGCCGGAGTAGCCGGAGCCGCAGCGTCAGGCGCCGGGGCCGGCGTCGTGGGCGGGCCGGTAGGCGGCAAAGGGGCCGGGGCGCCGCCCATCCGGCGCTTCCGGGCGGGGGCGTCTGTTGCGGATGGCGCAGGCGTCTGTTCCGGCTGGTCCGTCGGGGCCGCGGAAACCGGCTCCGGTTGCTCCGCCGGAGTCGAGTACTGGGCCGCAGCCTCTTCCGGCCCCTGGGCCTCAGCGGCCGTGGCCGGGGACTCAGACACGGCCGGAGCGGCGTGCTCGGTGGCCGGCGCCTCGGGCTGTGCGCCCAGCGGGGTGTAGCCGGCCATCCGACGCCGTGCCGGAGACTGTCCCGGGTTCTGCTCGCTGCTCATGGTGCTATTCAGTCCTTCTGAAGGGATCATCACAGTGCATCAGGCGCGCCAGATGCGTCCGGGCGGAAGAAGCCACCCCCGGCCAGCGCCACCCACAGGCCGACGCGGCCTGCGGGCGGCGCCGGCAGGGAGCTGCCACCGATTAGTTGCGGCGCTTGCCGATCTCCTCGATCAGCTGCGGGACCACGGTGAACACATCGCCGACGATCCCGAAGTCCGCGACCTCGAAGATCGGGGCATCCTCGTCCTTGTTGATCGCGATGATCGTCTTGGAGGTCTGCATCCCGGCCCGGTGCTGGATCGCCCCGGAGATCCCCAACGCCACATACAGCTGCGGAGTCACGGTCACTCCGGTCTGGCCCACCTGGTAGGACTGCGGCACATACCCGGCATCCACTGCCGCACGGGAAGCACCGACCGCCGCACCGAGCACATCGGCCAGGTCCTCGACCACGGAGAACGCCTCCTTCGATCCGACCCCGCGACCACCGGAGACCACGGCCTTGGCTCCCCGTAGCGCCGGGCGGTCCGTGGAGGCCGGGGCCTCACTGGCGGAGTCGATGGTGGCACCCTTCGCCGTGCCCGTGGACACCGCTGCCGTCGTCACCTCCGGAGAGGCCACGGCCTCGGCGCGGGCCTCGACCGAGCCCGGACGCACGGTGGCGATGAACAGGCCGCCCTCGATGGTGGACTCGGTGGTGAAGTCCCCACCGAACACCGCATGGGAGGCGATGACCTCCTGTCCCTCCTCGTCGTAGTCGATCCCCACGACATCACTGGCCACGGACCCGCCGGCCACGATCGCCAGTCGCCCGGCCACCGCCTTGGAGTCATTCGTGGCCGAGAGCAACACGACCGGTGCCGAGAAGGCCTGCACCGCATCGGCCAGGGCACCGACGGCGGCCGAGCCCAATTCGGTGCCCGCGGACTCCGACTCGGCCAGGTAGACCTGGACTGCACCCAAGGCCCCCAGGTCAGCGGCCAGGTTTCCGGCCCCGCCGGGGGTGGTCACCGCCACCGCCACCGGGGTGCCCAGGCCGGCTGCGGCTCCCAACAGGCCCGCCGCCGTGGACTTCGGGGTTCCCTGGGCAGTGGTCTCGATCAGGACCAGGACATTTCCAACGTTCGCCATGTGCGTTTCCTTCAGCTCAAAAGTCTCGTGTGATTCGCAGATCAGGTCAGGGGGGGGTACCGGGCTCAGATGAGTCGGTTCGTGGCCAGGAACTCGGCCAGCTGCGCCGCCGCGGTGCCGTCATCGGCGACCTTCGGCCCGGCCTCCTTCGGCGGACGGGCCGCGGCCGAGACCATCACCGAGCGCACTCTGGCGGCCTCCGGACCGGCGGCGATCCCCACATCCGCCAGCGACCAGTTCTCCAGCGGCTTCTTCTTCGCCGCCATGATCCCCTTGAAGTTCGGGAATCTCGGCTCGGCCGTCTTCTCCGTCACCGAGACCACCGCCGGATACCCCGAGGAGACCTGCAAGGCCCCACCATCCACCACGGCCTCACCCGAGACCCGGTCCGCCGCGATCTGGATCTCATCCAGCCCCGGCAACACCGGCACACCCAACACCTCGGCGACCATCGCCGGGATCATCCCGCCCCGGCCATCCGTGGCCTCATTACCCGCCACCACCAGGTCCACCGCGCCGACCTTCTCGATCGCCGCGGACAGCACCCGTGCCGTCTGCACCATGTCCGAACCAGCCAGCGCCGCATCCGAGACCAACACCGCGGAGTCCGCGCCCATGGAGAGCAGCTTGCGCAGCGTCTTCGTGGCATCCTCCGGACCCATCGCCACCACCACGATCTCGGTGTCCTGGTGCTCGTCCTTGAACGCCAGCGCGTTCTCCAACGCCCGCTCGTTGATCTCATCCGGCACCGGCTCCGAGGCAGCACGATCCAACAGCCCCGACTCCAGGTCGATCTTCCGATCCGACCACGTATCCGGAACCTGCTTGGCCAATACGACAATCTTCATGGGGACACTCCTCACGGTGGCGACGATCACGATCTGACCTTGAATATACTAGGACTTCCTTGTAATTACTAGGCCTTCCAAGTAAATTTCTTCTTGACCGGCACCACTGTCCGGCTCGTCGGCCCCCTTCAGCGAGGAGTCACATGCCCATCGCCCCCAGCGCCCCGAGTCCCGACCAGGTCTTGCAGGTGCCGAGTTCCTCCTGCGGGACGGTGGAGGAGGATTGGATCGACCGCAACGGAGACATGGACATCCGCCACTACCTGGACATCGGCGCCCTCGCCACGGACCAGGTGGTCCGCGCCGCGGGGATCGACGATGACTGCCGCGCTGACCGGAGGATGGGCGTGTTCACCGCCCTGCTGGCGCTGATCATGGACCGCACCCATGGCCGGCTGGCCTGCCTCTTCGAGACGGTCCTGGTGCACGTGGACCTGCAATCGCGGTCCAGCACGGCCTTCCCCGAGGACGTGACTGCTGCCTACGATCGCCTGCAGGCTGAGGACCGGGCCCGTTCCACCTGGCCGGCCCCGGTCTGTGGCATCCTCGGACCCACGCGACGATCTTCTGGAGATAACTCATGACGCAGCACACCGCAGCGGAGACCTTCCGGCAGGCACGGGACCACCTCCTGGACTGCCGCACCGATCCGGACACCGCACACCGCACGTTCGTCTGGCCACGCTTTGAGCACTTCAACTTCGCCTCGGACTGGATCGATGACATCGCGGCCGGACCTCGTGGTGAGCAGCCGGCCCTGGTGATCGTCGAGGAGGATGGCCGCGCCGAGCGGCGAGCCTACCGTGAGCTCTCGGAGCGGTCCCACCAGGTGGCGGCCTGGCTCTCCGGGATCGGGGTGCGGCGCGGCGACCGGGTGATCGTGATGCTCGGCAACCAGGTCGAGCTCTGGGAAGTCATGCTGGCTTGCTTCCGGCTCGGCGCACCCGTGATCCCCTCCACGCTCATGCTCGGTTCCGCTGACCTCGCGGACCGGGTGGAGCGCGGCGAGGCCACCTGGGTGGTGACCAACGGTCCCGAGGTCCCGAAGTTCCGGGACATCCCCGGTGACTTCCAGATCGTCCACCTGGGTGCGATCCCGGACGAGGGCGCCCCGGACCGCCCACTGCACGACTGGCAGGACTCCTCCGCCGCCCCGGCGGAGTTCCGCCTGGACTCCCCTACTCGGGCCGACGAGACCCTGCTGCTCTACTTCACCTCGGGCACCACCTCCCGGGCCAAGCTCGTGGAGCACACCCACACGTCCTACCCCGTAGGACACCTGTCCACCATGTACTGGATCGGGCTGGAGCCGGGAGACGTGCACCTCAATGTCGCCTCCCCCGGCTGGGCCAAGCACGCCTGGTCCAATTTCTTCGCCCCGTTCATCGCCGAGGCCACCGTGTTCCTCTACAACTACGGACGCTTCGACGCCGTGGCGCTGATGGACCAGATGGCACAGGAGAAGGTCACGAGCTTCTGCGCCCCGCCCACCGTCTGGCGGATGCTCATCCAGGCCGACCTGTCGCAGCTGGAGACGCCACCGGCGAAAATCGTGGCCGCGGGTGAGCCGCTCAATCCCGAGGTCATCGCCCGCGTGGAGGCGGCGTGGGGCAGCCAGATCCGTGACGGCTTCGGCCAGACGGAATCCACCCTGCAGGTCGCGAACACCCCCGGCCAGCCCGTTCGCCCTGGTGCCATGGGCCGTCCCCTGCCCGGGTATGACGTGGTGCTGATCGACCCGGACACCGGGGAGGAGCAGGCAGATTCGGGAGAGCTGTGCCTGCGCCTGGACCCCCGGCCCGTCGGGCTGACCCCCGGCTATTGGGGCGACCCCGAGAAGACGGCCTTCGCCTTCCGGGATGGCCTCTACCACACGGGCGACCTGGTCTCTCGGGACGCCGAGGGCATCATCACCTATGTGGGGCGCAACGACGATGTGTTCAAGGCCTCCGATTACCGGCTCTCCCCCTTCGAGCTGGAGTCCGCCATCATCGAACACCCCGCCGTGGCCGAGGCCGCCGTGGTCCCCTCGCCCGATCCGATCCGTCTGGCCGTGCCGAAGGCTTACGTCCGCCTGGCCGAGGGGTGGGAGCCGACCGAGGCGACGGCGCGCGCCATCCTGCAGCACTGCCGGGACACGCTGGCCGCCTACAAGCGCATCCGCCGGCTCGAATTCCATGAGCTGCCCAAGACCATCTCGGGCAAGATCCGCCGGGTCGAGTTGCGCCACCGCGAGGAACAGCTCCATCCCGACGGCGGCGCCGCACCCGCCGCGGCCGGTGGCGGTTCCGCGTCGGTCGAGTACACCGACGAGCTGCTGCGCTGAGTCAGCCCATGATCCGCCGCGCCTGCCGCAGGATCGGCTCGTCCACCATGCGGCCCCGGAACCGGAAGACCCCCGGCTGCACCTCCGCCTCGGCCAGCACCGCCTCGGCCCATTCGCGGTCCTCGGCGCTCGGCGCATAGGCCTGCCGGATCACGTCCGCCTGGGAGGGGTGGATGCAGGCGGTCGCGGCGAAGCCCGAGGCCACCGCGTCCTCGGCCTCGGCCCGCAGCCCCTCCAGGTCGCCGATGTCCATGAACACCGTGTCCACCGCGACCTTCCCGGCGGCGTTCGCGGCCACCAACACCCGCGAACGCGCGTACCGGGCCACCTCGCGGTACTGCCCGGCGCGCGGGCCCGCCGCGAAGCGGCTGGACCGGCCCGCCATCGAGGCCACGAGGTCCTCGGCGCCCCACATCAGCGCGACGACGGCCGGGTGCCGGGCAATCTCGAAGGACCGTTCCACCCCGGCGGCCGTCTCGCACAGGGCGATGACCCGGTAGCCGGCCTCGTGCAGGTGGTCCAGTTGGGCCGGGTCCTCCATCTTGGCGACCATCAGCGTCCGGTACCGGCCGCCGTCGAGCGCGGCGAGGTCCAGGCGGTGCTCCTCCGCCGTCTCACCGCCCACCGGGTTCACCCGCACGATGGTCGACGCAGGATCCAGCTCCGAGGCAGCCACGTGCTCGCGTGCCGCCGACTTGTCCGCCGGCGCCACGGCGTCCTCCAGGTCAAGGATCACCGCGTCTGCCGCGGCGGCCGCCTTGGCGTAGCGGTCGGGCCGGTCGGCGGGGCAGAACAGGATGGACGGGCCCGGGATCCGGTCGGCGGCGGTCATGCCGCACCGCCCGACGTCGGCCGTTCGGTCACCGCTCCCCCGGCGCCTTCCGCGGCACCCTCCGCTGCGAGCGCCTCCGGGGAGACCTGCATCAGCGTGGACCGCTTCGCCGTGGCCACCACCGTCCCGTCCTGATTCCGGGCCGTGTGGTGGAACTCCACGATCCCCTGGTGCGGCCGGGACGTCGACCGGCGCTTGCCCGCGATCAGCGTCTCGGCATACAGGGTGTCCCCGTGCCGGACCGGCGCGGGGAAGGCCACCTCGGAGAAGCCGAGATTGGCCACGATGGTCCCCTGGGTCAGCTGTGCCACGGACAGCCCGACCAGCGTGGAGAGGGTGAACATGCTGTTGACCAGCGGCTCGCCGAACTCGGTGCCCGCGGACCAGGCGGCGTCCAGGTGCAGGGACTGCGTGTTCATGGTCTGCGTGGTGAACAGGACGTTGTCCGCCTCGGTCACCGTCCGGCCGGGGCTGTGCGCGTAGACCGCCCCCTCCTGGATCTCGTCGAAGTACAGTCCGCGCTGCACGATCCGCTCCCCGCTCATGCGGCCCCCTCCTCCTGGTCGGTACCCGCGTTCTCCGCCGGCGTGATCACCGCGAGCGCCTGCCCGCGGGAGACGGCGTCCCCCACGGCGGCGTGCAGCGCCACGGTCCCGGCCACGGTGGAGCGGATGACGTGCTCCATCTTCATGGCCTCGACCACGATCACCGGATCGCCCTCGGCCACCGTGTCCCCGTCCGCCACGGGGGTCAGCAGCACGGTGCCGGGCATGGGCGAGACCAGCGTCGGGTTGGACTCGGCCTCTCCCTGGATGCTGTGGTCCGCGCGGACCCGGCGGATGTCGAAGAGGGCTCCCCGCCGGGTGAGCTGGACCCCCTCGGGCCCGACGACGGCCGTGAAGCTGCGCCCGACGCCGCCGATGGTGACGGTCACGTCCTGCCCCCGGCGCGTGACGAGCGCGGGCAGGGAACTGGCCCGGCCGGCGTCGGGCCCGGTGTTGGCCTCGACGACCACGCCGGGGGCGTCCACGGTGCCGGAGAGCAAGACCGTCCGGGTGGTGCCGTCCGCCGACACCAGGGGGAAGCGCCGGGGTGCCGGGGCCCCCAGCCGCCAGCCGTCGCGGCGGCGCCACGGATCGGCCGAGGATCCTCGGGCGGCGTCCATCAGCAGGGCAGCCTCACGGAACTCCCGCTCCCCCGGCTCAGCGAACCTGATCGAGTCGAACTCGCGGGCGATCAGGCCGGTGTCCAGGTCCCCGGCGACGACGGCCGGCAGCTGGAGCAGCGCGCGCAGGAACTCGACGTTGGTCGTGAAGCCGACCACCGCCGTGTTCTCCAGCGCCGCGACCATGCGGGCCCGGGCCTCCTCGCGGTCCCGGCCCCACGTGATGACCTTGGCGAGCATCGGGTCGTAGTCGATGGAGACGCTCAACCCGTCCTCCAGCGCCGTGTCCACGCGAACGCCCTCCCCCTCGGGGTGACGCACGTGCTCCACCAGCCCGCCGGTCGGCAGGAAGCCGGCGGAGGGGTCCTCGGCGTAGATGCGGGTCTCGATCGAGTGGCCGTCCAGGACGATGTCCTCCTGGTCCAGCTCGAGCACCTGGCCGGCGGCGATCCGCAGCTGCTGCTCCACGAGGTCCACCCCCGTGATCTCCTCCGTCACCGGGTGCTCGACCTGCAGGCGGGTGTTCATCTCCATGAAGAAGAACTCGTCCGGGGAGTCGGCGGGGACGATGAACTCCACCGTGCCGGCCCCGCGGTAGCCCACGGAGCGCGCGGTCTCGCAGGCGGCCTCACCGATCCGGGCGCGGGTGGCCGGATCCAGCAGGGGCGAGGGGGCCTCCTCGATCACCTTCTGGTGGCGGCGCTGCAGGGAGCACTCGCGCTCGCCGAGGTGGATGACGTGGCCGTGGGCGTCGGCGAGGACCTGGACCTCGATGTGCCGCGGGGTCGTGACGTACCGCTCCAGGAACAGCGTGTCGTCGCCGAAGCTCGCGGCGGCCTCCCGCCGGGCGGCCTCCAGCGAGATGGCGAGCTGGTCCTCGGACTCCACCACGTGCATGCCCTTGCCACCGCCGCCGGCGGAGGGCTTGATGAGCAGCGGGTAGCCGATCCCCGGGGCCGCCGCCGCGAGGGCGTCGTTGTCCATCCCGGTCTTCGCGATGCCCGGGACGGTCGGCACCCCTCGCGCCTCGACGGCGTTCTTGGCGGTGATCTTGTCACCCATCACCCGGATGGACTCCGCCTCGGGGCCGATGAACACGATCCCGGCGTCCGCGCAGGCCTGGGCGAAGGCGGCGTTCTCGGCCAGGAAGCCGTAGCCGGGGTGGATGGCCTCGGCCCCGGTCGAGCGGGCGGCGTCCAGGACAGCCTCGATGTCCAGGTAGGACTGGGCCGCGGGGGCCGGGCCCAGCCGCACGGCCACGTCCGCCAACCGCACGTGGCGGGCGCCGGCGTCGGCGTCGGAATACACCGCCACGGAGCGGATGCCCATCGAGCGCAGCGTGCGGATCACCCGGCAGGCGATCTCGCCGCGGTTGGCGATGAGGACGGTGGTGAACATGGTCTGGGGGCCTGTCTGGGTCACTGCTGCTGACATGGGGCTCACATCCTGAAGACGCCGAAGGAGGACGTCTGGCTCGTCTGGCCGGCGGGGGTCTGGGCGGTGCGGTCCGAGGGCTGCCGCATCACGACGTCGAGGGCCAGGCCCAGCACGTCGCGGGTCTGGGCGGGCTCGATGATGCCGTCGTCCCAGAGTCGGGCGGTCGAGTAGTAGGGGCTGCCCTGCCGCTCGTACTGCTCCCGGGTGGGCGCCTCGAACGCGGCCTGATCCTCGGCGCTCCACGTGCCGCCGGAGGCCTCGATCTGGTCCCGGCGCACGGTGGACAGCACCGAGGCGGCCTGCGGGCCGCCCATCACGGAGACCCGGGCGTTCGGCCACAGCCAGAGGAACCGGGGCGAGTACGCGCGGCCGCACATCGAGTAGGTGCCGGCCCCGAAGGAGCCCCCGACGACGACGGTCAGCTTGGGCACGGAAGCGGTGGCGACCGCGTTGACCATCTTGGCGCCGTGCTTGGCGATGCCTCCGGCCTCGTACTCGCGGCCGACCATGAACCCCGTGATGTTCTGCAGGAACAGCAGCGGGATGCCCCGCTGCTCGCACAGTTCGATGAAGTGGGCACCCTTGAGGGCCGACTCGGCGAAGAGCACCCCGTTGTTGGCGAGGATGCCCACCCGGTGACCGTGGATCCGCGCGAAGCCGGTGACCAGGGTGGTGCCGTACCCGGCCTTGAACTCGTGGAAGCTGCCGGAGTCGATGGTGCGGGCGATGATCTCCCGGGCGTCATAGGGGGTGGTCAGGGACACCGGGACCACGTCCGAGAGCGTCTCCGGAGAGTGCTCGGGCTCCGCCACGGCGGCCGGGACGTAGGGCAGCTCCGCGGTGTCGGGGAGGGTCGCGACGATGTCCCGCACGATCTGCAGGGCGTGCTCGTCGTTCTCCGCGAGGTGGTCCGTGACGCCGGAGACCGTCGAGTGCACCTCGCCACCACCCAGGTCCTCGGCCGTGACGATCTCGCCAGTGGCCGCCTTCACCAGCGGCGGGCCGCCGAGGAAGATGGTGCCCTGGTTTCGCACGATCACCGTCTCATCGCTCATGGCGGGCACGTAGGCGCCGCCCGCGGTGGAGGATCCCATGACGGCGGAGATCTGGGGGATGCCGTCCCGGGACATCCGGGCCTGGTTGTAGAAGATGCGTCCGAAGTGGTCCCGATCCGGGAAGACCTCGTCCTGCATCGGCAGGAAGGCCCCGCCGGAGTCCACGAGGTAGAGGCAGGGCAGCCGGTTCTCGGCGGCGATCTCCTGGGCGCGCAGGTGCTTCTTCACCGTGATGGGGTAGTAGGTGCCGCCCTTCACGGTGGCGTCGTTGGCCACGATCATCACCTGGCGTCCCTCCACCAGGCCGATGCCGGCCACCACACCGGCGGCCGGGGCGTCTCCGCCGTACAGTTCGAAGCCGGCCAGGGGTGCCACCTCGAGGAAGGGGCTGCCCTCGTCCAGCAGGGTGTCCACGCGGTCCCGGGCCAGCATCTTGCCGCGTTCCGTGTGCTTGAGGCGGGATCGCTCCGGCCCGCCGAGGGCGGCCGTGGCACGCCGTTCGCGCAGCTCGGCGATCAGCTCGGGGTAGGTTGTCGACATCAGGGGCGCCGTCCTTTGGGTGATCAGTCGGTAACTGAAATCAGGTTAGCGGCCAGTAACCGAAGTTGTCTATGATGGATACACCCGGATCCGCAGGAGGACCAGATGACCGCAACCTGGCGGGCCACGCAGAAGGCCAACCGCCGCGCCGCGTTGATGGAGTCCGCCGCCCGGCTGTTCGCCGAGCGCGGCTTCGCCGCCGTGTCCACCGCGGAGCTCGGCGAGGCCGTGGGGATGAGCGGCCCCGCCCTCTACAAGCATTTCCCGTCCAAGGACGCACTGCTCGCGGAGATCCTCGTGGACGCCTCCGAGCGGCTGCTGGACGGATGCCGGACCATCCTGGCGGAGGACTCGCCGGAAGACTCGCCGGAGGAGGCGCGCGGCGGCGCCGCGGACACCCTGAGGCGCCTGATCCGGTTCCACCTGGAGTTCGCCACCACCGATCCGGACGTCATCCGTATCCAGGACCGCGAGCTGCCCGCCCTGGCCCCGGCGGACAACCAGGAGGTGCGCCGGTTGCAGCGCGAGTACGTCCAGCTCTGGGACGGGGTACTGGCCCGCCTGGACCCGGCCATGCGCGACGGCGAGCGCCAGGTCCGCCTGCTCGGCACCTTCGGCCTGCTCAACTCCACCCCGCACAGCGCCCCGGTCTCCACCGGGGATCCGGCGGGCGTCATCCTGGCCGGGATGGCCTACCGCTCCCTTACCGGCGGCACCTCCCCCGCCGTCGCCGCCGCTGCGGGGAGCGCGGCATGACGGCCCCGGGCACGCTCCAGCCGATCCCCCAGGCCGCGACCGTCCTGCTGCTCCGCCCCGGAAGGGCAGCTGCCGCCGGAACCCCCGAGGTCTTCACGATCACCCGGTCGACGAAGCTCGCCTTCAGCGCGGGCGTCTCGGCGTTCCCGGGCGGCCGGATCGACCCCGCCGACGAACTGCCCGCCGCACTCTGGGAGGGCACCGACCTGGACGCCTGGGGAGACCTGCTCGGGCTGGATCCGGCCGCCGCGGGGAAGGTGCTGGCCGGGGCCGTGCGGGAGACCTTCGAGGAGACCGGCATCCTCGTGGCGCGGCACCGGGACGGGACCCCGGTGGACCCCGCCTCCGTCAACGCCTGGCCGGAGGACACCCGGATCCGCATCGAGCGCCACGAGCTGGACTTCGGCGACCTGCTGACGGAGCAGGAGCTACTGCCGGATGTGACCGGCATGGCGCCCCTCGCCCGCTGGATCACCCCCGAGGGCGCCTCCCGGCGGTATGACACGTACTTCTTCGCCGCGGCCCTGCCGGAGGGCCAGGTCCCGGGGACGCTCTCCTTCGAGGGCACGGCCAGCCGGTGGACCACGGCGGGCGACGCCCTGCAGGACTTCCGCACCGGACGTCATCAGCTCATGCCGCCCACGTGGGCCATGTTCCGCGCCCTGGCCGCCGCGCGGTCCGCGGAGGAGGCCGCGTCCACCCCGGGCGAGATGACCGCGGTGCAGCCCACCGTCGGTCCGCCGCCAGCCAGAAGCGTCACCGGGTTCCCCGAGGCGGACTCGTTTGCGGACGATCTCGCGGCCTATCGCACGGCCACGCACCGGGAGTGACGGTCATGTTTTCCGCGCCTTGACGCGTTCGTCGTCTTCAACGAAGCGACTCGGCAAATTGGCACTCAAGATATTCACTTTCTGACAGTTCCGAGGATTGACTCGAACTTTTCTGGCATTTCCGCCCCGAGGAGTCTTGCGGGAGTCAAGACTGGATCCCAACGAAGCAGCGATCCACCGCTTCGACCGCCAGATCCAGCCAGACCCCAAGGAGACTGCCATGACCGAGCAGACCAACCAGCACACCCCGGCCTCCGCCGAGCAGATCCAGCACGACTGGGACCACAACCCCCGCTGGGAGAACACCGAGCGCAGCTACACCGCCGAGGACGTCGTCAAGCTGCGCGGCCGAGTCCAGGAGGAGCACACCCTGGCCCGCCGTGGGTCCGAGAAGCTCTGGAACCAGCTCACCGCCGAGCACGCCGAGGGCTCCTACACCAACGCCCTGGGTGCCCTGACCGGCAACCAGGCCGTGCAGCAGGTCAAGGCCGGGCTGCGCGCCATCTACCTCTCCGGCTGGCAGGTCGCCGCGGACGCCAACCTCTCCGGCCACACCTACCCGGACCAGTCACTGTACCCGGCCAACTCGGTGCCGCAGGTGGTGCGCCGCATCAACAACGCCCTGATGCGCGCGGACCAGATCGAGTTCTCCGAGGGCGTCCAGACGGTCGACGACTACCTGGTCCCGATCGTCGCCGACGCCGAGGCCGGCTTCGGCGGCCCGCTGAACGCCTACGAGCTGATGAAGTCCATGATCTCCTCCGGCGCCTCCGGCGTGCACTGGGAGGACCAGCTGGCCTCCGAGAAGAAGTGCGGCCACCTGGGCGGCAAGGTCCTCATCCCGACCGGCCAGCACATCCGCACCCTGAACGCCGCCCGCCTGGCGGCCGACGTGGCGGATGTCCCCTCCGTGGTCATCGCCCGCACCGACGCGGAGGCCGCCACTCTGATCACCTCGGACGTGGACTCCCGGGACGCGGACTTCATCACCGGCGAGCGCACCGCGGAGGGCTTCTACAAGGTCCGCAACGGGATCGAGCCCTGCATCGCCCGTGCCAAGGCCTACGCCCCGTACTCCGACCTCATCTGGATGGAGACCGGGACCCCGGACCTGGAGCTGGCCAAGCAGTTCGCCGAAGCCGTCAAGTCGGAGTTCCCGGACCAGATGCTCTCCTACAACTGCTCGCCGTCCTTCAACTGGCGCAAGAACCTGGACGATGCCACCATCGCCAAGTTCCAGCGCGAGCTCGGGGCCATGGGCTACACCTTCCAGTTCATCACGCTGGCCGGCTTCCACGCCCTGAACCACTCCATGTTCGACCTGGCCAAGGGCTACCAGGAGCGCCAGATGTCCGCCTATGTGGAGCTGCAGGAGCGCGAGTTCGCTGACGAGGCCCGCGGCTACACCGCCACCAAGCACCAGCGCGAGGTCGGCACCGGCTACTTCGACGCCATCTCCACCGCCCTGAACCCGGAGAGCTCCACGACCGCGCTCGCCGGCTCCACCGAGGCCGGACAGTTCTGATCGCCTGATCCGCACCACCCCGCTCTGTACCACCCACCCCACGGGCGACGCCGGCCCCCACCCGACCGGCCGGCGTCGCCCCGGGGTTCTTCAACCTCTACCCCGCCACCAGCCCTGGGGCTCTTCATCCTCTTTCCGCTTTCCCGGCGCGCAGCGCACGACTCCCCGAGGAGACTCCCATGTACCCCACCGACCAGCCCATCACCCTCAACTCCGTGACCATCACCGGTCCGCACCAGCCCCGCCAGGAGGAGATCCTCACCACTGATGCCCTCGACTTCCTGGCCACCCTGCACCGCCGCTTCAACGGCCGCCGCGCCGAGCTGCTGACCCGGCGCGAGGAGATGCGCCAGCGGATCTCCGAGGGGTGGACCCCGGACTTCCTGCCGGAGACCCGCACCATCCGTGAGGACGACTCGTGGCGCGTGGCGCCCCTGGCCCCGGGGCTGAAGGACCGCCGCGTCGAGATCACGGGCCCGGTGGACCGGAAGATGACCATCAACGCCATGAACTCCGGGGCCAAGTGCTGGCTGGCGGACTTCGAGGACTCCTCCTCGCCGTCCTGGTCCAACATGCTGGGTGGCCAGGTCAACCTGCGGGACGCCATCCGCCGGCAGATCGACTTCACCTCACCCGAGGGCAAGGAGTACAAGCTCGGCGGGGTGCAGCTGGTGGACCGGCCCACGATCATCGTGCGCCCCCGCGGCTGGCACCTGGACGAGGACCACCTGCTCGTGGATGGCGAACCGATGGCCGGCGCGCTCGTGGACTTCGGCCTGTACTTCTTCCACAACGCCAAGGAGCTGCTGCGCCGCGGCGTGGGGCCCTACTTCTACCTGCCGAAGACGGAGAACCACCTGGAGGCCCGGCTGTGGAACTGCGTGTTCGTGGTGGCCCAGGACCTGCTGGGGATCCCGCAGGGCACCGTGCGCGCCACCGTGCTGATCGAGACGATCACCGCCGCCTTCGAGATGGAGGAGATCCTCTACCAGCTGCGCAACCACGCCGCCGGCCTGAACGCGGGCCGCTGGGACTACATCTTCTCCATCATCAAGAACTTCCGGGACCGCGGCGAGGACTTCGTGCTGCCGGACCGCGCGGACGTCACCATGACGGCGCCGATGATGCGCTCCTACACCGACCAGCTGGTACGGGCCTGCCACCGGCGCGGTGCCTCGGCGATCGGCGGCATGGCGGCCTTCATCCCGAACCGCAGGGATCCCGAGGCCAACGAGAAGGCCCTGGACAAGGTGCGCGAGGACAAGACCCGTGAGGCGTCCGACGGCTTCGACGGCTCCTGGGTGGCCCACCCGGACCTGGTGCCGGTGGCCATGGAGGTCTTCGACGCGGTGCTCGGGGAGACGCGCAACCAGATCCGTTCCAACCGGCGCGAGGACGTGCAGCCGGACGCCGAGGGCCTGCTCGCCGTGTCCGGGACCCCGGGCTCCATCACCGAGGCCGGCGTGCGGATGAACCTCGAGGTCGGCATCCGGTACGTGGAGTCCTGGCTGCGGGGCAACGGCGCCGCCGCCATCCACAACCTCATGGAGGACGCCGCCACCGCGGAGATCTCCCGGTCCCAGATCTGGCAGTGGATCAACGCCGGGTCCACCGCTCGTCTCGCCGAGGGCGGCGAGCGCACCGTGACCCGCGAGTGGGTCCAGGAACTCATGGACGAGGAGTTCGGCCGGATCGACCGGGCCGAGGGGGACCGCTTCGACGACGCCCTCGAGGTCTTCGCCGGGTCCGCCCTGGCGGAGGAGTACCCGGACTTCCTGACCCTGCCGGCCTACCGGAGGTTCCTCTCCGCCACGGCCCCGGCGCGCCAGGAGCTGGCCGGCACCCCGGCCTGAGCCCACCCCTCAGGCGCAGAGTGACCCCGCCCCCACCGTCGTGACGGGGTGGGGTCACTCTGTGCCCCGAGGGCCAGGTCTCGAAACAGGGCGGCACCGGGCCCTACGGTGTCCACCATGGACATGAAGATCGAGCTCGTCGCCCTCCCGGTCACGGACGTGGACCGGGCCAAGGCGTTCTACGTGGACCAGGTCGGGTTCACCGCCGACCACGACTACGTGCTCTCCCCCGAATTGCGTTTCGTCCAGCTCACCCCGCCGGGTTCCGCCTGCTCTATCGTGCTGGGCACCGGCATCACCGAGATGGCGCCCGGCTCCCAGAAGGGCGTCCAGATGGTGATCGAGGACGCCGACGCCGCCCGCGCCGAGCTGAGATCACGCGGGGTGGAGTGCAGCGAGGTGGACGAGCAGGACTGGGGCCGCTTCGTCTACTTCGCCGACCCCGACGGCAACACCTGGTCGCTGCAGCAGATGCCCGCCGCCACCTGACGGCCCGGCTGAAGCCTGACGGGGAGACACCTACCAGGCCGGCAGCTCCGGCAGGGGGCCGCCGGCCTCGACGCCCGCGGTCTCCCCCCGTGCCAGCCAGGCGAGCAGGCCCTCCCGGTCGGACTCGACCCTCAGGGCGCCGTCGCCGATGACCCATTCATCGCGCTCCTCGGTCACCAACGTCAGGCCGGGGGCGTTCCGGACGCGCATGGCGCGGACGGCGGCCTCCACCGCGTTGAGCAGGGAATCCGGGTCCGCCTCCTCGATGGTCCAGGCCGTGTCCAGGTCGGCGTGGTGGACCACCACCTCGGAGGTGCGGACGGCAATCAGGGAGGTCGCCGGGATAGGCATGGTGCCGATGCGCACCTCCTCCGCCCGGATCTCCCCGGTCAGCCGCTCGGACTGCTCGGCGAAGTACCGGGACGCCTCGACCAGCTCGGCGATGAGTTCCTTCCGGGGCATCGCCGCGATCCGGGCGATGTCCTCGGCGCGGGCCTCCGGCGAGGCATAGACAGCCTGCTCCTCGCCGGTGACCGCCCAGTCCACCATCCGCACCAGGGCGCGGGCGTTGGAGGCCAGGTGCGCCACCACGTCGGCCCGGCTCCACCTCTCGCAGAGCGAGGGGGCGGCCAGCTCGTCCTCGGAGAGGGACTCCACGGTGGCCAGGAGCATGGCGGTCTCGCGCTCCAGCCGGGACTGGTCGGAGTGCAGGCGTGCGGGATTGATCATGGGCCCACCCTAACGATCCGGCCACGACGCACTCGAACGGATATGCCGTGAACGACCGGTTGCTCCTGAGTGCTTGCCCCCTCCGGCGGGGGTGGCCAGACTGGGAGCCCCGCCCCCCGAAGGAGTCGTCATGGACCACGTGAACCCGGAAGTGCCCGAAGAAGACCGTCTGGAGCAGTCGGAGGCCGTGACCGCCGAGGAAGCCGAGGATCCTGTGGCCGCGGCGGCCGCCGCCGCCCACCGGCATGACGACGAGCGGGCCGCCGAGTGGGAGGACGAGTCCTTCCCCGCCTCGGACCCGCCATCGAACTACTGAATCTGGAGGTCGAAAGCGGCCCGTTACCCGCGGCTACCGGCGGGTAAATGGGCCGCTTTCGACCTGCAGGTGAAGGACTCAGACGGTGGTGACCGCGAGCTCCTCGTCCAGGCGGGGCAGGCGCGGGAACCAGGCGTCGGCTCCGGGCTTGCCGACGTTGACCACCATGAAGGCGTTCCAGGTGGTCCCGGCGTTGAAGTCGGCGTCCACGCCGGCGAAGTCCCAGCCGGTCATGGGCCCGGCGGCCAGGCCCTGCGCCCGGACGGCGAGCATGAAGTAGCCGGCCGCCAGCCAGGCGTTCTGGCGGGCGATCAGCGCGCGGGCGTCCGCGTCCGCGGTGAACATCTCCTTGCGCTCCGGCGCGTGCGGGAAGAACACCGGGAAGTGCTCGTGCCAGTCGGCGTCCCAGGACAGCACGGCCACGGCCGGCGCGGCCATTGTCTTGGTCGAGTTGCCGCCGCCGTGGGCCAGGAGCCGGGCCCGCTGCTCCTCGGACTGGACCCAGGTGATGCGCAGCGACTGCAGGTTCATCATGGTCGGGCCCATCTTGGTGAGGTCGTAGATGGCCCGCAGGGTCTCCGCGGAGACCGGCTCGTCGGAGAAGGTGTTGGCCGTGCGGGCGTCATGGAACAGCTGGTCCAGCGCCTTCGGGTCCACGGGCTCCATCGGGGTGGCCTCGGTGTTCAGCACGGTCTCGGTCACGGTCTCTCTCCTTCGGGTCGGCGGCGGCGCCGCGCCTTCTCCAGGAGGGGCACCAGGAGTGCATAACCGTGGGACTCGTGGACGGTATTCCCCGGAGGCGGGCGCTGTGGCCTACGACTCACCCTCCGGCAGTTGCCAGGCCTCCAGCTCCACGCGCTCGTCCTCGGTCAGCGCCCGGGACGATCCCGATCCGTCCAACCAGACCAGGATGGAGTCCACGGTGAAGACCGGACGCCCGTTCTGGATCCCCCGCTGGCGCAGCGTGTAGGACTTGGTCCCGATCCTCACCACGGACACCTGCAGGGTGATGGCGGGGGCGTACCGGGTCTCGGCGTGATAGTCGATCTCCTGGCGGGCCACGACGATGCTGCCGCCCTCGCCGCCGCCCTGGCGCTGGGACGCCAGGAACTGGTGGAACCGGATCCGCGACTCCTCGGCCAGCGTCACGATCTTGGCGTTGTTGACGTGGCCCTGCGCGTCCTGGTCAGACCAGCGCAGGTCCATCTCCAGCTCATACGGTGTGGACACGGTTTCTCCTGACTCCTCCGATGGTGGTCGTGGCCCGGGCCGCCATCCGGGCGGCCTCGACCCTCTCCCGCGGGCCGGCGATGAAGACCAGCTCCGTGTTGCGCAGGTGGGACACCGTCCCCACCTTCTGGCCCGTGGGCGAATGGATGCCGATGCTGGCGCCGACGTAGCGCTTGGAGTCGAAGCCCAGCACGGCCACCTCCTCGTGACCGGCCTCCCGCAGGGACGCCTCCATGTCCTCCGCCGTGATCCACGATTCGTCGTTGTAGGAGACGATGACCACCTCGGCCCGGACCCTGGAGAGCACCTCGGCGAGCGCGGCGGGCATGGTGCGCTTGGAGTTGAAGACGCTGCGGGTGTCCTCGTCCCGCACGTCCACCCGCTTGCACGCCACTCCGTAGTGCTCGGGCTCGTCCCACCGGACCAGGGTCTCCCAGACGTGGTAGTTGGCGTAGTAGCGGTGCTGGTTGTACGGCGGGTCCACGTAGTAGAGGTCCGCCGCGGGCAGGGTGTCCACCGTGTCCATGACGTCCCCGACCACCACGGCGCCGGGCCCGTCCAGCAGAGCCGGCAACCGCAGTTCGAGGTCCCGGCCGGAGCGCCGGGCCCAGGACTTCAGGTACGCCATCTGGATGCCCGTGGTGGAGTCCACCCGGTCGGCCGCCTCCATCAGGGAGGTCAACAGGATCGAGTACCAGCCGGTTCCGGCGTACTCGTCCTCGATGCGCTGGCGGATCGCGTCGATCCGCATGCCGTTCTTGGGTTGGAAGTAGCGCGCCTGCTCGCAGAACGTCGCCGTCACATAGCCGCGGGCCGGCGTCGTGCCCTGCAGGTCCGCCAGGATGGCGGCGAGCTCCGCGCGGTCCGTGGTCCGCGCGTCGGTGGCGATGTAGCAGCCGGCCAGCACGCCGGTGTAGGTGGCGCGGTCCGAGGCCGTGGTGTACAGGCCGCGGCGTTTGAATTCCTGGGCCACGCGGGTGGTCCCGGAGAAGAGGTCGACGGCGGTGCGGGCGCCGACCGCGTCCGCCATGGCCCCCAGCGTGGGCACCAGCAAGCGCTTGGAGCCCAGGTACTTGATCATGCCTCGAACCTAACCGACACCCGACGTGCGGCGGTGGAAGGCGCGGCGCCCGGTCGCGGCGGTTCAGGCGGCACGCGGCCGACGGAGGCTCAGGACCACGGCCGGGACGAGCAGCAGGATCACGGCCATCCACAGCGACCCCAGTCCCCACGCCTGGTAGGCCGCGGCCCCGGCGATGGCCCCCACGGCGATGGCGCACCACAGCGTCAGGTACCGCAGCCAGAGGGTGCGGTTCCCACCGGTGAGGGCGTGGGCCAGATGTTGCCCGGTCTTGACCAGGGTCCCCGTCATGTACGTCAGCCCCACGGTGACCTCCCCGCCACGGGTGAAGGTGCCGTTGACCGCGCCCATGCTTGCCGCGATGGCCGGCGGGACGGCGATCAGCAGGGCGGGGACAGAGGCGAAGACGGCGGCGAAAAGCAGGAGGATGAGGGCGACCCAGACGGCGGTGGAGCGCGGACCGGAGGGCCGGGTGCGCCGGGACTGGAGGGCTCGCACGCGCAGCGCCAGGGAGGAGAGCACCACACCGACCACGAAGAAGAACACCAGCCCTATGGCCTTCGCCCAGCCCAGCAGGTCGCCCGTGGCCAGCTCCGAGCCGGCCCGGGTGGAGTTGCCGGACATGAAGGAGACGAAGTACCCGCCGAGGTGGATGAAGGCGAGCCCGTCCACGAATCCGGCGGTGATCGTCAGGACCGCGGCGAGCAGTCCCTGACGGAGACTCAGGTTTCCGGCCACAGCCTGCTCCTCTCCCCTGGGCTCGACGTCTCGACTGTACTCGGGTACTCCTCGTCCGGACGTAGCTCTAAGGTGGTTCCCAACGCCACCGCAACAGGACAGGATGACAGGTGACACGAAGAACCGGCGATGTCGCTCGGCCCGCCAACGGCCTGAGGCCCAGCGTCCGGTGTCCAAGACATTGAGCGAGGAAACAAGAGAGGACACCCCGTGCCCATCAAGGATCCGATTGACGCAACGCTCGACGCGGCCGACGCCCCGGCGCCGGATCACGGCGAGAAACCCGATGATCCACCCAAGCTCAAGGGCGCAAGCTGGAAGTACGCCTTCAAGCGCGCCCTGAAGGAGTTCGGCACCGACAGCGGCACCGACCTGGCCGCCCGGCTGACCTACTACATGGTGCTGTCGCTGGCGCCGGCCCTGCTGGCCATCTTCTCGATCATCACGCTCGTGCTGGCCAACAACGCCGGCACGGTCACCACGCTCGTGGACGACCTGGTCCAGCAATACGTGCCGGCGGACTACCAGAGTCTCGTGGTCGACCTCGTGGACACGATGATCAGTTCCGCCACCGGGGGCGTCATCGCGTTGATCATCGGTATCGCCACCGCCTTGTGGTCGGCCTCTGCCTACGTCAAGGCGTTCTCGCGCTCCATGAACGCCATCTACGGGGTGGAGGAGGGGCGTGGGCTCGTGAAGCAGCTGGGGACCATGCTGCTGGTCACCCTGTCCCTGCTGCTCGGCGTGGTGCTCATCCTGGTCTCGCTCGCCCTGAACCAGTCGCTGGTCGACGGCGTCCTGGGCCCGATCGCCGACCCCCTCGGGCTAGGCGGCACGCTGACCTTCCTGACCGAGACCTTCCTGCCGATCTGGGCCTGGGTCAAGTGGCCGGTCATCCTGGCGCTCGTGATCACCATGATCGCCGTGCTGTACTACTTCACGCCCAACGTGAAGCAGCCCAAGTTCACCTGGGTCGGTATCGGCTCGGTCGTGGCGATCGTCGGCATCGCGATCGCGGGTGTGGCCCTGTCCATCTACTTGTCGCAGTTCGCCGGGTACAGCTCCTATGGAGCCATCGGCACCGTGATGGCCCTGCTCTTCGTCCTGTGGATCTTCAACATCGTGCTGCTGCTGGGTGCTGAGGTCGACGCGGAGGTCGAGCGCGCGCGGCAGCTGCAGGCCGGGATCCCGGCCGAGGAGATGATCCAGCTGCCGCCCCGCGACACGGCCAAGGTCCTGAAGGCCAAGGAATCCCGGGACCAGCTGGAATCCGAGGGGCGGGTGCTGCGCCTGACCTACGGCTCCGGAGGCCAGGAGGACTGACCCGGCTCCGGCCGGACGGATGGTTCACGACGCCGGCCCGGCGTCTCCCCGCGGCGTCGCACCCCAGGTGCGGCGCCGCCGTCGTTCCCCTGCGTTTTCCGGGCAGAGATCACCGGTGATCTCTGCCCGCAAAGCGGATGGGACGGGGCAGAATGGGGCCATGGCCACCTCCTCAGCGCAGCCCGACCAGCCCACCGAGCCGGCGAAGACCACAGCCCAGAAGCTGTTCATCAAGCCGACCGACGTCCTGTACCTCGGCGGGGGCCACCAGGGATTGCACGCCCTGCTGGATCCCCTGCCGGAGGGTGTGACCCTCACGCAGGAGATCACCCAGGCCACGGCCGTCATGCTGTTCGCGCAGGACCAGAGGTCACTGGACGGCGTGCTGGACGATTGGCTGGAGCCCGCCCTCGGTGCCCGCGTGCTCTGGATCGGCTACCCGAAGGGCGGACGCTCGGACATCAACCGGGACACGATCTGGAAGCACATCGAGGCCCGTGGGCACCGCCTGAACGCGAACATCCCGCTGTCCGGGGAGTGGTCCTCGGTCCGGGTGAAGACCGGCTCGTAGACTGGGGGGGCAGCGCGCCGGCACGATCCGGCCGGAGCACCACACATCAACACTGAGGGACAGCACCCATGCGCCAGATGTCCGACCCTGACTACGCCTCCGACTGCCAAGAACGCCTCCACGACGAGAACATCGCCCCGATCACCCAGCTCTGCGACTCCCTGGGGACCGCTGACAAGGGCTCCGTGCCCTACGTGGACCCCTTCTACGACGTGGACGGGGCACGCATCCTCGTGCTCACGCCCGCACCCGGCCCCGGCACCGCCTCCGGCTTCCTCTCCCACGAGAACGACGACGACGCCTCCGAACGCCTGCTCCGCGTCTTCTCCTCGGCCGGCCTGGACCCGAAGCACACCATCCCCTGGACGGTCCACCCGTGGACCCAGGAGGACTACGCCCTGAACCTCACCAAGGACCGGATCACCAGCGGCATCAAGCCCTTCAACCGCTTCCTCAAGCGCACCCCCCGCGTGGTGACGATCATGGCCCACGGCGGGGAGGCCCAGAAGCTGGTCAAGGCCTTCTCCGCCACCATCGGCGGCACGGTGCTGACGGACAAGGCCATCAAGGTCTTCGCCGTGCCCGCCCTGCACGCCCAGAGCGCCAACAAGAAGTTCACGCCGGAGGAGCTCGAGGACCAGATGGTCGAGACCTACGGCCAGGCCATGCGCCTGTGCGGGATCCGGCCGCTCGTCAACGAGTCCTGACCCCCTGACGGGCGCAACCCCGTCGAGGCGCAAAGTGACGCTGCCCCCACCGTTGTGACGCAGGTCCGTCACTCCGTGCTTCGCCATCCTCCGGCGACTGCCCGAGGTATCCACAGCCTGTGGATGACCGCGCCGGACGGGCACGTCCCGCTGGGATGCTGGGGTACATGGATGCCTTGAAGGAGCGGTTCACCCCCCCGCCCCTGCTGACCCCCGGGAACGACGGCGGCCGGTCCCGGAAATCCCTGGGCCGTGCCTTCGCGGCAGGAGACCTGGTCCGGGTGCGCCACGGCTCCTACGTGGACACCGGGGTCTGGCTCGGGGCCACCTCGGAGCAACGATTCATGACCACCGTCAAGGCCGTCGCGGGTCGCCTGCACCAGCCGGTCTTCACCGGAGCCACCGCCCTGCTGCTGCAGGGGATGCCCCTCGCCGGGACGCCGGCCGCGGTGGAGGTCGTCACCTCCACCGCGTCTCGGGCCGGCCTGCAGACCACCATGCCCGGGTACCACGAGGCACACCTGCGTCATGCGGACGGCCTGCCCTTCATCCACCGGACCCGCAATGTCTTCCGGGAACCGCCGTTCGGCCTGGATGAGCCGCTGTGGCCCGGCGTCCACACCTCCTTGCGCAGCGTGCACCTCGGTGAGCACCTGGTGGACACCCTGAGGGACCTCGGCTTCTGCGATGCGCTGATGATCACCGACGCCCTGCTGTCCGGACGCAACCGGGAGGGAATCAGGTGCAGCCGGACGGGCCTGGAGCAGTTGACCCGCGGCTCGGCCGCAGGCCCCACCGGTGCGGCCGGACGCGCCGTCCTGGACCGTGTGCTCCGGCACTCCACCCACCTCAGCGAGTCACCCGGGGAATCCCTGAGCCGCGCCCGGATGATCGAGCTGGGCTTCGAGCTGCCACGGCTCCAGGTCCACCTGACCGGCGCCGACGGAGTGGACTACCGGGTCGACTTCTGGTGGGAGGAGCTGGACCTGATCGGTGAATCCGACGGCTGGGGCAAGTACGCAGCCGACGGCACCGACCCCGCTGAGTCACTGCGTCGGGAGAAGCGGCGTGAGGACGCCCTGCGCGAGCGCGGCCACCGGTTCGTCCGGTGGGACTGGTTCGACGCGTCCGATCCCCAGCGGTTCGCGGAACTGCTGGTCCGCAACCGGGTGCCGCGCCGCCGTCGGGCCTCGATCCGCTGGTCTGCCTGACCGGCCCGGGCGCCAGACGCCGGGTGGACCGCCAAACTGGCCGCCGGGCGGCCTGGGCACCAAGTGACTCCGCCCCGTCACGTCGACGGGGGCGAAGTCACTGTGCGCCTGGAGGGTCAGTGATCGGTGCGGTACCGGGCCAGCTTGTCCTCGTTGATCTCGGCGCCGACGCCGGGGAGATCACGCACGGAGATCCGGCCGTCCACGATGGCGATCGGGTCGGCGAGCAGGTCATCGGACATGTCCAGGAAGTTGGACAGCTCCCCGGCCCGGCGGGAGGTGGCCTCGTGCGCCGCGCCGAAGGTCACGGTGGCCAGCGAGCCGACCTGGGTGTCGATCTGGTTGCCCATGGTCACGTCCACCCCGAGACCGGTGCACAGCCCCAGGATCTCGGTGGCCTCGGTGAAGCCGGAGCGGGCGGTCTTGATGCAGATCGCGTTGCACCCGCCCGAGAGTAGCTCGCGGGAGGCGTCGCCGGCCGTGGGCACGGACTCGTCCCCCACCACGGGGATGGGCGACTTCTCCACCAGCCGGCGCCGGCTCATCGCCTCCTTGGCGTCGCAGGGCTCCTCCAGCAGGGTCAGCCCGAGGCCCTCGGTCTGCTGCAGCACCTGCATGGCCTCGTTGGCGGTCCAGCCGCGGTTGGCGTCCAGGTAGAGCTCGACGTCCTCGCCGAGCCCCTCTCGCAGCACGCGGCAGGCCTCGATGTCCAGGGACAGCGGGCGGCGGCCGACCTTGAGCTTGAAGGTGGTGATGCCGTACTCCTCACCGAACCGCAGCGCCTCCTCCAGCAGCTCCTGGGCCGGCTTGAACCCGAGCATGTGGGAGACCCGCATCGAGTCGGTCCAGCCGCCCAGCAGCTGGTGCACCGGCCGGCCCAGCGCCTTGCCGGCCAGGTCCCACAGGGCGATGTCCAGGGTGCCCTTGGCGACCTGGTTGTTGATGGTCCGGCGCATCACGGCGTGGACCTTCTCGCGGTCGAACGGGTCCAGGCCGATGACCTGCGGGGCGAAGATCTCCTCCACCACGTTCTTGATGGACACCTGCGTCTCCCCGTAGGTGTAGGGCCGCGGCGGGGCATCGGCCACTCCGGTGACCCCCTCATCCGTGTGGACCTTCACCAGCACGTGGTCGGCGGTCTCCACGGAGCCGGAGGCGAACTTCAGTGGGTGGTGGTACGGGATGGCGTACGGGATGGCTTCGATGCCGGTGATCTTCATGGGCGCTCCTGGGGGGCTGGGTTCGTTCTGGTCGGGGCGGTCGGGATGGGCACAGAGTGACCGGGAGGCGTCACTTCGGCGGGGGTGGCGTCACTTTGCGCCTCGGGGGTAGGGGTGGGGGTGGCGGGGCCGTGCCTGACCTCGTCCACGACGCGGTGGACGAGGGCGCGGAAGGGCGGGATGAGGGCGGAGCGGCTGTCCCGCTTCCACGCGACGGCCAGGCCCACCGTGGGGGCACCGAGGAGCTCCCGGTAGGTGACCGGGGATGCGGCGGCCCGCCGGGCGCCGTCGGGCACCAGGGCCAGGCCCATGCCGGCCCCGACGAAGGCCAGCAGGGTGGAGGTCTCCGTGGCCTCCTGCACCACGCGCGGGCGGAATCCCGCGGCGCGGCAGGCCTCCGAGGTGATGGTCGCGACGGCGGATCCCTGCGGGTAGCCCACGAACTCCTCCCCCGCGAGTTCGGCGAGGGACACGGGATCACCGCCGGCGGCCAGTCGGTGGTGCGCGGGCAGGGCCACGACCAGGCTGTCCCCCTCGAGGGTGTCCAGCAGCAGCTCCGATGACTGCACCGGCGGGCGCAGCACGGCGGCGTCCAGCCGGTTCTCCAGCAGGCCCTGCTCGATCTGCGGCGTGAGCATCTCCCCCATCACGTGCAGCCGGACCCCGGGCAGCTCGCGCCGCGTCAGCTGCACCAGCGCCGGCATGACCCGGTAGGTGGCCGAGCCCACGAAGCCGACGCGCAGCACCCCGGCCGCGCCGTCGCCGACCTCCTTGACGTCGTGCGCCAAGGCGTCGACGTCGGCCAGGATCTGGCGGGCCCGCTCCAGCATGAGCTGCCCGGCGTCGGTGAGGTCCACGCGGCGGGTGGTGCGCTCGAAGAGCCGGGTGCCGAGGGTCGTCTCCAGCTGCTTGATCTGTTGGGACAGGGGCGGCTGGGCCATGTGGAGCCGCTCGGCGGCCCGCCCGAAGTGCCGCTCCTCGGCCACCGCCACGAAGTACCGCATCTGGCGCAGGTCCACGGTCGCCGTCCCCCTCTCTGAAGTCATCCCCGGCGCGTCACCGACCACCGTCACGGGGGAGGCACACGGCGCCGCCCGGTCGCTCCGGTCCAGCGTAGGGATGACCTGCCTCACCAGGGAAAGACCGGTTCCGACCACATTAGTATCCTGGGCATCTCAATCAGGGCTGAATGTGTACTTCTGTCCCAGGATTGGTCAACGTACGGTGTGGTGACTCACACCTTCAGAACCACCCAAGGATCCATGAGATGACACAGTCCACGACCGAGGCCTCCGCGCCGCAGCCGGGCCCCGACGCCGGGCAGCACCCCCAGCAGCAGGGCGACGCCCTGGACTCCGGCGGCAAGCGCAACTGGTGGCTGCTGGCCCTGGGGCCGGCAGCCGGCCTGGTGCTGGCACTCGTGCTGCCGACGTCGTTGTCCTTCGAGGGCCGCGCCGTGGCCGGCTGCGCCCTCTGGATGGCGATCTGGT
Source organism: Citricoccus sp. I39-566 (assembly GCF_031432995.1). Classification (GTDB taxonomy): domain Bacteria; phylum Actinomycetota; class Actinomycetes; order Actinomycetales; family Micrococcaceae; genus Citricoccus; species Citricoccus nitrophenolicus_A. Next base: position 1,046,528 of record NZ_CP133842.1, on the reverse strand, counting down.
GGATGACCGAGGCCGCCCCCATCCCCGTGACCTCCCTGCTGCCGCTGGTGCTGTTCCCGCTGTTCGGGATGGGCACCATGGAGGAGGTGGCCGCCCCCTACGCCAACTCCGTGGTGTTCCTCGTCATGGGCGGCGTCATCCTCGGCCTGGCCACCGAGAAGTCGAACCTGCACCTGCGCGTGGCCCTGCTGACCATCCGGACGATCGGCACCAAGCCGGCGCAGATCGTCCTCGGGCTGATGGCCGCCTCGGCCTTCATCTCCGCCTGGGTCTCCAACACCGCCACCGCCGTCATCATGGTGCCGATCGCCGTGTCCATCCTGCAGCTGGTCCGCTCCGTGGACCCGGCGGCGGCCGGCAGGAAGTTCGCCGCCTCGATGCTGCTGGGCGTGGCCTACGGCGTGACCATCGGCTCCACGGCCACCCTGATCGGCCAGCCGCCGATGGCCCTGATGAAGGCCTACCTGCTCGAGTCCCACGGCTACGACCTGCAGTTCGGCCAGTGGATGCTCGTGGGCGTGCCCTGGGCCATCGTGATGATCGGCATCGCCTGGCTGGTGCTGACCAAGCTCGTGTTCCGCGCCGAGGTCTCCGAGATCCCGGGCGGCAGGCAGATGATCAAGGACGAGCTGGCCAAGCTGGGCCGCCTCACCACCCCGGAGCGCCGGGTGGGCCTGATCTTCCTGGTCGCGATCTTCTTCTGGGTCTTCGTCCCCTTCATCGCGGACATCCCCGCGGTCGCCGGCGCCCTGCCGTTCCTCGGCTCCATCTCGGACACCCAGGTGGCCATGGCCGCCGCCATCGCCTGCTTCCTGGTCCCGGCCCAGAAGCGCTCCGCGGACTCCAACGGCGCTCCACTGCTGCGCTGGTCCGCCGCCAAGGAGATCCCCTGGGGCCTGCTGCTGCTGTTCGGCGGTGGCCTGTCCCTGTCCGCCATGTTCACCGCCACCGGCTTCTCCGAGTGGCTGGGCAACCAGGTCGGCGCCCTGCAGGGGGTGCCCGCCTGGGTGGTCATCCTCATCGTGATCGTGGTGGGCCTGGCCCTGACCGAGCTGACCTCCAACACCGCGACGGCGGCCGCCTTCTTCCCGATCTTCGGCGCCGTGGCCGTGGGGCTGGGCATGGATCCGCTGTTCATGACGATCGCCGTGACCCTGGCCGTCTGCTCCGCCTACATGCTGCCCGTGGCCACCCCGTCCAACGCCGTGGCCTTCGGCTCGGGCGAGGTCTCCATCAAGCAGATGGTGCGCGCCGGCGTGTGGCTCAACCTGATCTCGCTCGGGTTGATTATGCTCGTGATGTACACGCTGGTGCCGCTGGTGTTCCCCGGCGGTCTGGGAGCCTGAGCCCCTGCGCCCGGCGGCGGGTCAGCCCCGCGCCGCCGCCGGGGCCTCGGTCTGCAGCCGCTGGCAGTCCAGCGGCCCCGGCTCCGTGGACACCTCGTCCTCCGGGACCAGTCCGGAGTACTTGGTGCCCATGATGATGTGTACCGTGTCATCCTCCCGATCATCCGGCAGGTAGACCGATCCCTCGATACTGCGCTGGACGGCCAGGGAGGTCTCCCGGCCGGCGGCGCCGGAGATGACGACGGCCACCATGTTGGACGTGGTGAACCCCTGGTTCCCCACCCCGCCGATGATGAAGTCCCGCTCCTCGAGGGCGTTGGCCACGTCCCCCGCGAGCCCACCGATGGTGGTGCCGTTGTAGACGGTGACGGTGGACTCCTTCGAGAACGCCACGTCCCCGGCGGGGCAGAGGATCGGCTCCGCCGGCGGGGCCGCCTCCCAGCCGGGGATGGTCCACTCCCCGCGCAGCACCTGCAGCGCCGTGACGGCCGTGGCCACCACCACCAGGGCCACCAGCACCAGGGCGATGGCGTGCCTGCGGTGGCGCCGGCGCCGGTCCCGGGCCAGGACCCGAGGGTCCACCGCGCCGAAGTAGCGGCCGAGGTCGTTCTCCGTGAAGATGCGCCGGCCGTCCGCCTCGCGGCGCGGGTTGGCATCCTGCGGGCTGGGCACTGAGGACCCCCTTCGGCGCGAGCGGACAGTGGTGCTCACCACACTAGGCGAACACCGCGGCGCCGGCACCCACCGCGCATAGGCTGGGACCATGCGCACCCTTCCCCCCGTGGGACTGCTCCTGGACGTGGACGGCCCCATTGCCTCCCCCGAGACCCGGCGGGTCCCCGAGGGCATCCTGACGGCCCTCGTCCAGCTGGCCGGCCGCGGCATCCCGGTGGTGTTCAACACCGGCCGGTCCGCCGACTTCATCCTGCAGCAGCTCGCCGCACCGCTGCTCGCCGCCGGGCTCCCCGCCGACGCCCGCTTCCACGCGGTCTGCGAGAAGGGCGCGGTGCAGTTCTCCTTCGCCTCCTTCGCCTCCCGGTCCCCCTCCCCCGCCGGGGACCACGCGCACGACGGCGGCCTGCCCCCGGCCACGCGCGGCACCTCGGTGCCGGGCTGGGTGGAGGTCGACGCCGGCATGCGGCTTCCGGCGGACCTCGAGTCCCGCCTGACCCGGTTGCTGGAGGACTACACGGACACCATGTTCTACGACGACACGAAGCTGGCCATGTTCTCCGCGGAGATGAACGTCGGCGAGGCCCCGGAGCGCTACCGCGAGGCCCAGTCCCGCTTCGAGGCGGACGTCTCGAAGCTGCTCACCGCCTCCGGCGCCGGGGCGGAGGACGGCGTGGGGTTCCAGCTGGACTCGACCATCATCTCCTCGGATGTGGAGCACGCCTCGAGCGGCAAGGACCTCGGCGCGGCCCGGGGCTGGGACCGGGTGGCCGCAGACGGGGAGTTGCCGGTGCAGTGGTTCACGTGCGGGGACTCCCGCACCGATTACGCCATGGCCGAGTGGCTGCACGCCCACGGGAACCGGGTGACCCACGTGGACGTCCGCCACGAGGACGGCGTCCCCGAGACCCCGTATCCCGTTCTGACCGGGGAGGACCTGGCCGCCCGCGGCTTCGGCACGCCCCAGGCCCGGCACGAGGCCGCCGGTCAGGCGCTGCTGGAGTGGGTATTAAACACCAACGGCTCCCCGGAGGCCACGAGATGACGGATTCCCGTCACCCGGGGTAGCGCAACGCAACCTGCGCGCGGTGGCGGGGGCCGGCGTCGTTGACTGGTTCCATGACTTCTGCGATCTCTGACTCCGCGGCCAGCCCGGCAGGGCTGGACATCCCGGTGCTGGACCTGGCCACCATGCGCGCGGCGGACGGCTCCTTCGCCCCGCACTTCCTGGACCGGCTGCGGCACGCGGCCCACCACGTGGGTTTCTTCCAGATCGTCAACTACGGCGCCGCCGACGGCCAGGTGGACGAGCTGTTCCGGGTGAGCGCCGAGTTCTTCGCCCGGCCGGAGGAGGAGAAGCTGGCGCTGCACAACCAGAACTCCCCGCACTACCGCGGCTACTCCTCGGTGGGCGCCGAGCGCACCCAGGGCCGCCCGGACTCCCGCGAGCAGATCGACTTCTCCCCCGAGCGCGCCCCGGCCCCGGCCGGTCAGATCTCCGCCGGCAAGGAGTACTGGCACCTGCAGGGACCGAACCAGTGGCCGGCGGACATGCCGGAGCTGGAAGCCACCGCCATGGCGTGGACCGCGCTGATGGACCGGGTGGGTGAGGACCTGCTCAAGGCCCTGTGCGTGTCCATCGGGCTGAAGGAGGACCACTTCTCCGAGGCCTTCACGGGTGATCGCGCGTGGATGGCCAAGCTCGCCCACTACGTGGGCGGCGTGAAGGAGGCCGGCACCCAGGGCGTGGGCCTGCACGCCGACTACGGCTTCATCACCCTGCTGCTGCAGGACATGGTCGGTGGACTCGAGGTGCGCCCCTACGGCCAGGACGAGTGGCTGCCCGTGGAGCCGATCCACGGGGCGCTCGTGGTGAACCTCGGCGAGATGCTCGAGGTGGCCACGGACGGTTACCTGATGGCCACCATCCACCGCGCCAAGGCCCCGGACGAGGGCGTGGACCGCTACTCCGTGCCGTTCTTCTACTCCCCGCGCCTGGACGCCGTGATCGAGCCGGTCCAGCTGCCGGCCGAGCTGGCCGCCGACGCCCGCGGCGTCTCCGACGACCCGGACAATCCCATGCTCGCGTCCTTCGGATCCAACATGCTCAAGGGCTTCGTCCGCGCGCACCCGCAGGTCACCGCGAAGTTCCACCCGGAGCTGGCGGGGAAGTAACCACAGCCCGCCCAGCGGCCCGCACGCAACAGGCCCCCTGCTCCCCGTAATGTTGACGGGAAGCAGGGGGCCTGACGCTTGCAGAACCTGCGGTGGAGCCTAGGGGAATGCAACCACCCCCGCTACTTCCCTTTATTTACGCGGTTTTTGTCCCGCATGGAGTCACACTCAACTAGAAACTCAACTGAGCGGACCCGTTTCGGCCGATATAGATAACACTACCCGCCGCCGCTTATCGGCTGCCGATAGAGACACACACATAAGCATCTAGGCATACACACAGCAGAACTTTCGAAGACCAGCGCCGCGCCCTTGCCCGCCGCTCTTGAAAGTCCTGCCCCGTGCTCTCCCTCGATGAACTCCCCGAAGACCTCCGCTTAGATTTCCGCCTCTCCTGGCTGGATAACCCTGACTTTGTTGAGGCTGCCACCGCGCAAGGCCTTGACCCCGCCGACGCCGCCGGACTGCCCGCCCTCTCCCGCGCGTTGTTGTGTGTTCGCCCTGTCTTTTTGAATCGCTTGAACCCCTCGACGGGGGAAGTCGATGAATTACGCCTCCCCTGCGGTTCTGCCACCGCCCATAAATGCCCATCGTGTGCTGAGTTCGTCCAGCGCCTCCGCCAGCGCCAGATTATTAGAGGGTTTGAACAAGTTCCCGCCGCTGATACGCGCGTTCTATTGCTGACCAACACCGCCCCGTCTTTTGGCCGCGTTCATCTCGCCACCATTACCGCCAAGGACGCATACAAGGCCCGGAACCTGCACCCGGCTAAGCGGGACGCCGCCTTACTTGCTACTGCCAAAGCGAAGAAAAAACAGTGTCCATGCCGGAAAACTCACCGATGGGACGACTCGATAGCCGGGACGCCTGTGACCCCCGCCACATACAACTACGAGAAAGAAGTTATCTGGTCGGAGAACCTGCCTGCCCTACTGAAAAGCATGACGCGCCGACTCCGCTACCTCGCTCGCTCTGCTGGTGTCCCTGATGCCGCCCTAGGTCTCTTTACCGTCTTTGAACGACAACGGCGCGGCTCCCTCCATACACACACACTGATTGTTGTCCGTGGTCATAATGCCGCGTTTGAGCATTTCAAGACGAACTTGCAAACTGGCTGGGCCGACCACCTGCCAACGGCTCTAATCCCCGATGACCGCCTGACCTGGTATCACTCTGATGTAATCGCCAATCGCTGGAAGCAATTCGGCGCTCGCCTGTTCGTGGATAAGTCGGGAGAACACCGCCCCTACAAGGCCTCTCGCGCTATCCCGCTCGCTCGCTGGAAGGGTGGAAAACTCGTGCCCGCTACTACCTTTGGGGAAAACTATGACCTGGAAGAAGTAAAGCCGGGCCGAAGCCTTGACGGGGAAGACGAACAAAACGGATTCCAACAGGCCGCCGGATACCTCTCGAAGTATCTGACGAAGAACCAGCAGGCAACTAGCCACAGTGGAATAAAAGAAACCACCGGGCCGAAGCGCCTCCACCTGCGCCGCATGAGAGTAGCCGCCGGGATACTGACCCTGGACCGGGTTGCCCTTGAAGCAATTACCAGCGCCGCAAAACGCCACCTAACTGAAGTAGAGAACACCCCCGCCCCGGAGCCTGACGAACTGTCCGCCGCCCGTAAGGACCTCGCTGCCGCCCTCGAAGCAATGAAGAACCCGCGCCGACAACCCATCATCGACCGCGTGTTCCTGACCAGTGCAGATATCGACGCGCGGACCAATCTGGGAACCTACTACAACAAGGACGATGCCCGCGCCGCCGCCGCTCGCTATATGTCTGCCCCGGACTCAACTCATAAGTCTTTCCTTAGTCGCATGTTTCTTGACAAGGTAAGCGGGGACAACGATATGACCGACGACGAGGAATGGGAAACACTCTTCCCGATGATTTCCCACGCTCGCCGGGAAAACTCCCATATGCTCGACTTTTTGCCTACCTCGGAGGGCGCAGTAAGTAAAGCCGCTCTTCTCCCTGCTGAGGCTCGCGCCAGCCGGGGGCTGACTATCCGTTTCAACCGGGCGCTAGACAACTCTGGATTTACCGGTTCGATGACGGCGGTAAGTCGCTGGGGGTGTTCCCTCGCTGACTTGCGGCGGGAAATGTCTGAGTATATGGAGAATGAAAACGGCCCGGCTGACGCTGATACTCAGTATGAGTATGAACTCAATCCCGACCGCATGGCCGATGTTGCCCGCGTTCGTGATTGGGCCGCACAAGACCCCGCACGCGGTGATGAGCATCTAGCGCTCTTACTGCTCGTCAAAGACAGAATCCCCGGCCTGTGGGGTGCTCCGCCGCCTGGTGTGCAAGGGCTGCTTGATGGGCCGGGAGATTGGGAAGCGGGTCGCCCCTGGTTGCCGTCTGAACTGGAAGACCGGGAAGTAGTGTTACCGGCTGAGCAGAAGCGGCGCGCGGATTTGGCTGGGGTTTCTCGCTCCGAATGGCTCGCGCAGGCCTTGAAAGGCTAGAACACCGTAGAACCGTGCAAGATAGGGGCCCTGCCCCTCTTTTGTCATGTCCGAAATAGACCGGATTAGGACTGAAACCACCCACGGCCGCACGGAGTAGGGCCGATGGAGGACCGGAGGGCAAGGGCGTAGCGGCGCGGAGCGACGCAGGCGGAGCCGTAGCCCCCGACGGGCTGGAAGCGGGCCGCCCGTAGGGCGGCTAGCCGGGGGTAAGGGAGCGAAGCGACCGGCCCCGGCCTTGGTCGGTAGTGAAAATTAGGCCACCTCTCCCGAGGCCCGCGCCACCTGCTGCTAACTGGGCGTAGCCCCTGCAATTACTCGCCTCTGTTGGTTCCGTCCTACGGCCGTCGATATACCGATGAACCTTTGGGCCAAGTTTCAGATGGAGCGATAGCGACAGATGAGCGCCCCGGCCGCTGCCGGACCGCCGGTAGGCCCGCCGGAGGCATCACACTGCTAGCACTGGCTATCCGATGATGTGCTCTACCTTCTCGATGAGTTCGTCTAAATACTCCACTGTCCGTTGATGCCCGAATCCGCGTGTAAGTAAGTCTGCCGCCTCTGCTTTTTCTGTCCGTAGGGCGTTGGCAATAACCAGCAAATCGTCTGTGGTGAGTTCGTTCATGCTCGAAGACTATGCCGACGCCCGGACATGATAACCGTGTTTTTACTTCCTGATGTTTGCCCCGTTAGGAACTGCTTACGCCGGGGGAACGGCCCCCACAGATGGAAAGTAGGAAGTAATGAATATTCATACATATACATATACATTGCATACATATGTAGAAATCTCGCCTTTGCGTCAGGTTAGCGGTGAAGGATACGAAAGTATCGACCTTTATTTGATTGCCAGCCCATCAGAGGTTGTAAATGTTCTCACAAATCTGTGTGTTCCCGCTGTGCTCGCGCTTCGATTCTCGCCGTCTGATGGGCGTGGCTGGCACCGCGATGCCGATTACTGCCTGGTAATAAATACGGACGATGATGCTGCCGCGTCGCGTGTTTCTCGTGTCCTTCTTGATAAGTTCGCTACCTGATTGACACGCACTGAGAGAGCCCCCGGAACTCCCCCGGGGGCTTTTTCATGCCGTTTTTTACTTCCCAAGTTCTGTCCCGTTAGGAATACAGCACACGGAGGGAACAGCCCTCCATTTAGGGAGTAGGAACCCGAAATGAACACCATGAACCTGTCAGCCTCGCTCGTCGCAATTGCTATCTGGGCCTTGCCTGTCCTCGTTGTCTGTGGCTTTGGATTTGAAGCCTTGAACACCTTTGCGGACGCCTCTGCCGTGGGCCTTTCGTCCTCGTTCGCAGAAGCCGCCGACCCTACCCGGTAGGGCTTATACGCCTTGACTGCTACAAGGTCTAGGTCCCGTTACACAATCGTTACGTTTGATTCTCGAAATACTGCAATGATTATTAGAAGAAGACCGATAGATATAAGCAAGAGAGAAAATCTCTCCCAAGAAATATCCACCAATAAGTTAGGAAGTAGTAAAATGCGTTTCCCCCTTGATTCCTCCGCCCGCTTGTTCATTGGCTCTAAGCCTGAGGTTCGTGAAGTTTTCGGATACAACGATGGCAAGCGTGAAGAAAACCAGTCTGTTGATATTGAGACTGGTCTCCCTCTGTGGAACTTCGATGCCGAGTTGATTATCGGTGAAGAGGTTGAATCCCTCCGCGTGAAGGTTGCCGCCGCTACCGCTCCTGTGTTGAAGGCCCGCACTGAATACCGCGTAGATGGTTCGTTGCTCGCAACTCCGTATGTCGCACAGGGGACCGGCCGCGTGGCTGTCTCTGTGATTGCTCGCGGTTCCATCGTGCCCGCCAACGCTGCACCGGCTCGCCCCGCTGCTGCCTGACCCCTGTGGGCGGGGTGCCCGGTTATTTCTCGCTTACCTGGTGCCCCGCTCGCTCCCTCATATACCTAAAAAATCTCTCCTGGAAGTAGGACCCCATGAAAAACAATAAGAAAATGACCCGCACCACCAAGGCGCTTATCGCTGCCGGTGCTGTTGTCTCCCTCGTTACCCCGCTCGCAATCATCGGAACGATGACCGCCGCACTGTCCGAGGGGGTGAAGCCCACCCCGACGCCTTCGGCCTCGATGCCCACCATTGATATTTCTGAACTTTCTGCCACTTCTGGCGGTATCGGTGACTTGCCTGCCCCGCTCGATGCCCGTTATGCCTCTGCTGACCTCGCGGCCGCTGTTTCTGCTGCTCTGCCTGATTCCGCCCCTGTCTCGCTCGATGCACTGGAAGGAACCACCAACGCCGGTCTATTCGCCAGTGATGAGTGTGGGATTGACCTTGCTGCCGCAAAGTCTGGTGCCGCTGCCTGGAAAGAACAGGGGAAAGACTCTGTCTTCCTTGCCGCTGTTGATTTTGGGACGACCTCCGCCGCCTCCGATGCCGTTGCCTCGTTCGTAGATGCCGAGGATTGCGAAACATACACCGCTCTGATGCTGGACGGCTCCGAGGCTAAGACTGACCGCACCGTCAAGACCAACGATTCCGTTGTCATGGATTCCGACCACGGTATTACTACGGTCACTGTTGCCGCCGGTGCTGGAAACAACACGGGGACGCGTTTGGGCCGCTCTGGTTCTCTGGTGCTTTGGGTTACTGAACAGCGCCCCGGCTGGACTGCTTCGCCCATGACGCCTTCTGACCAGTTGCCCGGGAAGGTCCTGAAAACCCTGGGTCACTGGGACACCCCTGGAAACGCTACCGAGGGCCCCGGACACAACCCGGCTCCCTCTGCTTCGGAAGACCGGGAACCCAAGGCAACCGCCTCGACAACTGCCGTAAGAACCTCCGCCACCTCCCCCGAGGCCCCGGCCCCCTCCTCCTCGTCAAAAGCCGCAGTAGAGGCCCCCGCGCTGGAAGGTGAGACGGTCGCAGATGCCGCCCTCGCGCCTGTCCTGTCCGAGGCCGTAGAGAGTGAGCCGACACCGGTTGAAGAGGTCAAGGCCTCCTGGTCCCGCACGACGCCCAATCTGTTCGGCTCCTGGTTTGAGGCACAGGGACAAGCCCCCGTTTTTACCGGTGACCCGCATGCCGCCGTAGAGATTGGTGGCCGCCCGCTGCTGACCCACTCTCTGGTCTGTCCAAATAATGAGGACGGCTGCTATATCCCCGCCGGTCCTAAGCAGGCCTGGACTTTCGTGACCTTTGAAGAGGCTTCCGCCCTGCTGAGTGAGAGGGCTGAACGATGAGCGCCGTCGCCGTAGAGAAGAGGGCCGACAACTCCGTTACTGGCTTCCTGGTTCTGTTGCCGTTCCGCGTGATTGGTTGGACGCTTCGCGCATGCTGGCGGTTCCCCCTCCACGCCTTCGCCGCTCTCGCCGTGCTGTTTGTGCTGGTGGCTCTGAACAACCGGGAACTATGGTGGGTGGCTGCGCTTCTGGTGGCTGGCTCTGCCGCCGCTTTCTGGAAGTTCTGGCGTCGTTGGAAAGTAGCGCGCTGGCGTTTCAAGGTGTCCCGCGTCATTGCTTCCGCTATGACAGATAATCTGTGGAAAGACCTCGACGCGCGCCGTTTCTTCTCGATTGAGTGGCGCTCTGATGATGTTGCCGCTGTCCAGTTCTCGACGCCGCCGGGCTTCGACGATGAACAGGTAATCAAGACCTTTGCCAAGTTCCGCGCCGCGCTGGGCTTGAAAGAGACAATCCACCAGCCGGACGATGATGCCGGAGACGGCCGCGTGTTGGTTCTGTTCTGCTGGGCTTCGCCGCTCGATGAGGTTCTAGACGGCTATGACGCCCCTGTGCTGCACATGACCGAGGACGAACGGAACAACCCTTATCACTGGCTGACTGTCGGTGTCTCTGCTGATGGTTCCCCGTTCCGTCTGCCCTTGTTCATGACTGACCTGGGCGCCGTTCGACAGATGACCGCCGGGGCCTCTGGCTCTGGTAAATCGTCCATCATCAATCAGCAGATGGCGCAAGCCGTTCTGTGTCCCTCTATTGAGTTGATGGTCCTCGATGGGAAGGGCTCCGAGTTCGGTGCATTCCGTCCCTATGTTCAGAAGTTCGGGACAACGCCCAAGGATTTCTGGGCGCAACTCAAATATTTGGAGCAGGAACGCGTGCGCCGCGCGGAGATTCTTGAACGAAACAAGATGACCGGTGAAGACCGCCTCTCTACCGCCTGGAATCCCGTCGATGATGGTCCTTTCCTGCTCTGGGTATGGGACGAACTGGGCGCAATCATGGGCGGTTTCGACGGCTCGCAACGCATGGAGGCTATGGGCCGTTTATACGGGGTCCTGTCTGTTGCTCGCTCGCTGGGAATCGGCGTTATCTTCTCGTCGCAGACTTTCAAAAGTGACATTCTCTCGACCCAAGTCCGAGATAACTGCTTCGATATCGCCGTCGGTTTCAAGATGAACAGCACACAAGAGGCCCTGTATATCGGGTTCGAAAGTGAAGATGTTGTCCGCCCTGACCTTATCCGGGGGAAGTTGCTGGAATCTGGTCGGTCCTCGACCGTCGGAACTTTCGCTATGACCGGTATGGGTAAGCCCTCGTTCGGTAAGTCCTACCATTTGCCCGGCCCCGCTATTGCCTCTGTCCTGTCCTCTGCTCCGACTATCGCGGAGATAGAGAAACAAGCCGCCGCCGACCTTGCGGAAGCGGAATGGGCTAACGCTGAATCCGAGGCCCTACGCCTCGCCAAGGCTGACGCCGCCAACCCTGATAATCAACTCTGAAAGGTAAGACAATGACTGTTTCATATTTCCCAACCACCACCCATAACTACAACTTCACGGAGTTCAGTGATAATGACTGGGCCCGGTTCGCCGTAGAGATGGACGCCTATGACGCCTTAGACGCCGCCCGCTCGCCCTATACACCCGATGATGTTCTAGGACAATGCGCAGAGTATCCCGCTACTGATGTTCGGACGGCTATGGCTTCCCGCTCTGATGTGTCCAAGTGGTCTAAGCGCCTGGTCCGTGATGGTGAGCGTGATGTCCGTATGGCCCTGGCTATGAACCCGAGAACTGACCGCTTTCCGCTCTCTGAACTGCTGAAAGATTCCGACTCTACCGTCGTCGCAATGGCTAGGGAGAATGGAAACTGCCCCGGCGTGTGAGTTCGTCGGCCAATGTGCCGATATAAAAGACCGAGGCCCCCGCCGTTCCTACTTCCCGGCGGGGGCCTCCTTTTATGCCTTGCTCTGACTACCCCGGTTCTGAGATAGTCTCGCGCGCGTTTGTCGTAGTTCCTCGTCCTGGTCGGGGTTGTCTAGTAGAAACTGTTTCCGTTCATGGTGAGCCCTGAACAGTTTGTCCATCTGGCTCTTCTCGTCGGCCCCGAGGTTCTCCCGAGAAGTCCGCGCCCGTTCCTCATCGGTGAAGTGTTGATAGACCTCTTGGAGATTCTCGCCGATTTCGTCTGAGGTCTTCTTTACTTCCTGGTAAGTGATGGGCTGCCGCATAACATTTTCTAGCGCTTCTAGCGGCTCCCGCTGAGACTCATACCCCCGGTGGGTATAATATTCACTCATCGCGGCGCTGTTGTGACCGAGGATTTCCTGGACAATCCCGATGGGGACTTCGGGTTTCATTCTCGCCAATAGCGTCGCCGTCGTATGCCGTGAAATATGCCCCCGTTGATACGGAAGACCGACAGCGGTAAGCAGTTTTCGCCACTGGGCCGTGTCGGGGTTGTGCTTTCGTGGCTCCCCGCTGTCCGTGGTGAAAACTAGATTATCTAGGCCGTCTAGGGGCTTCCAGTCTTTCCGGCTCTTCTTGGTCTGCTGCTCCGCGCTGTGCTTCTGGAAGAGTTTTTTCATGTTTGGGGTCATGGGAATAGCCCTGTCCCCGGCTTCTGATTTCGCGCCGTCTTTGATTTCCCAGCCGGGTGTCCCGATGGTCTGGGGACATGCTGAGGCACTCGCTTTGCCGCATGGGAACTTCTTACCCGTTCTATGCCCGCAGCCGTGGAAGGTCTCCTTCCGTCCGAGTTGCTGGTCTATGGTGATGCGCCCGGCAAACCGGTCAATCTTGTCCCATGTGAGCCCGAGCGCTTCACTCTGCCGCAGTCCCATGAACGCCAGCAGCCAGCGCAGTTCTTCCTGCGTCGGATAGTCCGCCAGATGTGCCAGTATCCGCCGGGGGGTGTCCTGGTCGATAGTGACGGGAGACCGCCGCACCTTGGGGGCCTTGACCGTCGTCATGGGGTTCGTAGAGATGAGCCCCTCACTGACGGCCCATGTAAGAGCCCGCTTTGTGTTCTTGTGGATATTTCTCATGACACCTGCCCCGAGGCGCTTATCTGGTGCCCTGGGGTTATAAACCTTGTTGGGGAGCGTCTTGGAGAAATGGTCGCGCATCGCTTCTTTGTTCAGTGACGCCGCCGCCTCGTCCCCGAGATGGGGGATTACATGTAGTTCGAGGTTGTTCCGATACTGCTTTTTAGCGTTGTCCGCTAGGTCCGGGTCCGCGTCGATTTCGTCTAGCCACCGTCTGAACATGGTCCGCGCTGTGAGTTCTGGTGTCTTCCGCGCCTTGACGGTCTCCCCGCCCCCGGCTGTGTTCGCCTGGTGCCGCCGTTCGATGTTCTTTGCCCGCCGCTGATAGGCCTGGGACGGTGTGACCCCCTCGCCGCTGACCCTTACGGCCTTGCCGCCGATTTCGACGGTGGAGACTGCCCGCCACCGAGGACCATAGGGGGATTGAATCTGTATGAGAGTGCCCGCCCCGTTGGGCTGCATTTTCGGCTTTCGTTTGCCGGTGGAGTTCGCCATAACCACACTCAACTACAAACTCAACTGCGATGAAGTAATAAACCGCTAGATTACGCGGTTTTGGGGGGTTTTGTGGAGCCTAGGGGAATCGAACCCCTGACCTTTTCATTGCGAACGAAACGCTCTACCAACTGAGCTAAGGCCCCTCGACCCACCGGTCACCGCCGGAAGGCGCCTCGCCAGCATACTCCCGCCACCGCCCTCCCTCCGAATCCACCTCGATGTCGCCGTGTTAATCCCCGACTGACGGGGCATTTTTGCCCTATTGTCGACAATCCAACTGGTATTGCGGTTGCAAACATGAGACACTTCAGCGGTTGGCCGTGTGGCCGGCACCGGTTTGGATGAGCCCGGCAGGGTGCGCGCAGATGACGTGCAGACCCGCCTGAACGGCTCCCGCCGGGGATGGCCCGAGGGGCCGTCACAGGTGGTCCGAGGGGGCCACCGGCAGCCGGAACCAGCTGCCACCTCGCGGTCCGCGGAGCATGAAGCGCGGGCCGTCAGTCATTGTCGCCGAGATGAAAGGACCGGGATGCCACCCGCTCAGGAGTTCAATCAGCTAGGGATCTTGGCAGTGGTGTTGCTGCTGATCCTCTTCTACGGCGGCACCATGTGGATGTCCGTGGGCATCAGCCGGAAGAAGGAGAACGCCGACGGCTATATGACCGCCGGCAACAACATCGGATTCGGCATCTCGGCGGCATCGATGACCGCCACCTGGATCTGGGCCTCGTCCATGTACGCCTCCGCCACCGCTGGCTACACCTACGGCATCTCCGGCCCCATCCACTACGGGCTCTGGGGAGCCCTGATGATCCTGTTCATCTATCCCTTCGGCAAGCGCATCCGCAAAGTCGCGCCGCGCGCCCACACCCTGGCCGAGGTCATGTACGCCCGCCACGGACGGTCCTCCCAGCTGATGCTCGCCGGGTCCAACGTCCTGGGCTCGCTGATCTCGCTGACCTCCAACTTCATCGCCGGCGGCGCGCTGATCTCCATGCTCTCGCCCCTGAGCTTCGGCGCGGGCATCGTGATCGTGGCGGCCGGCGTGCTGATGTACACCCTGTGGTCCGGCTTCCGCGCCTCGGTGCTCACCGACTTCGCCCAGGTGATGTTCATGCTGGGCGCCGCCGTCGTGATCATCCCGGTGATCTTCTTCGTGGCCGGCGGGCCCGGCATGTTCGAGGCCGGCGTGGCCGCGGGTCACGTCACCGAGCAGCAGGGCAACTTCTTCTCCTCCGAGGCGTTCATGAACCAGGGCGCCCCGTACATCGCGGCCGTGCTGGCCTACGCGATCGGCAACCAGACCATCGCCCAGCGCCTGTTCGCTGTGCGGGAGGACCTGATCAAGCCGACCTTCGTGACCGCGACCATCGGCTACGGCGGCTCCGTGATCGGCATCGGCATGCTCGGCGTGATGGCGCTGTACCTGGGTGTCGAGCCCATGAACGGCGACATCAACAACCTCATCCCGCAGATGGCCGGCACCTACCTCGGCCCCGTCCTGCTGGCCCTCGCGTTCATCATGATCATCGGCGCCCTGTCCTCCACCGCGGACTCGGACCTGGCCGCCCTGTCCTCCATCGTCATGGCGGACATCTACGGCCAGTCGGTCGGCAAGAAGAACGCCAAGCCGAAGACCATGCTCCTGGTCGGCCGCCTCTCCATGATCGTGGCCACCGGCGCGGCGTTGTACTTCGCCACGGCGCAGTTCAACATCCTGGACCTGCTGGTGTTCGTCGGTGCCCTGTGGGGCTGCCTGGTGTTCCCGGTGATCGCCTCGTTCTACTGGCCCAAGGTCACCAACGCGGCCTTCTCGGTGGGCGTGCTGGCTGCCCTCGTGGCCTTCCTGCCCGTCCGCTTCGAGTGGTTCGCCTTCACCGGGTTCCTCGGCCTCAGCGTCGAGGTGCTGGCCACGATCGGCATCGGCGTGGTGCTGGGGATCATGTCCTTCGGGTTCTTCGGCATGAAGCCGGCCCTCTGGATCGGCTCGATCGCCGTCCTGGCCGCGGCGCCGTTCACCATCGGCGGGATCGTCACCGGCGGGCTGCGGGAGTACACCGTCCTCTCCGCCTCGCTGGTCGCCTACGCGGTCTCCTTCCTGGTCACCTACCTGATGTCCGTCCGCTCGAAGATGGACTACGACTTCGACCGGATCAAGGACATCACCGGCGACTTCGACAACGAGACCCCCACGACCCCCGAAGAGATCATGGAAGCCGCCAAGGCCGAGCGCGCCTGACCGGGTCCGCTCCAGAGCACCACCGACCAGAAAGGAAGCACCATGACCGTCGCCTTGACCATCTACGTGCTGATGTGGCCCGCGATCGTGGCCGCCGTCCTGTTCTTCATCGCCCGCGGGTTCTTCCGCGACGTCTCGGAGTCCAAGAAGGCGGGCCGTCCGATCATCTGATCGGCCCACTCCTGACGCTTTCGGGGCAATCCCCACCGGTGGGGATTGCCCCGAAAACGCAACAACAACGACGGCGGCGCGTCACCTTCTCCAGGTGACGCGCCGCCGTCGTTGGTCCGGGTTTCGCCAGGGTGCGTCAGCGGTTGAGGAAGTGGACGAGCACCCCGATCGCGAAGGAGGAGGCCGCCAGCGCGGCGCAGCCGAACTCGACGAGGATGCCCAGACCCATGGACTTCAGGGCCTCCCAGGAGGACTTCGCGGCGGCCTTCAGATCCCGGCGCCGGACGAGTTCGGCGGTGAGCAGGCCGGCGGCGAAGCCCACGAACAGGCCGATCACCGGGATGACGAACATGCCCACGATCGCGCACACCACGCCCACGACGACGGGCCCGTTCGGGATCTGCTCGCGCCGCATCTTCCGGCCGGTCAGCACCGCCGAGGCGCTCAACCCGGCGATGGCCAGGCCCGCGCCGATCACGGCCGCCGTCCACGCGGCGGGCGAGCCGAGGATCCAGGCCCAGGCGATCAGCGTGATGACGGTGAGGATCGAGCCGGGCAGGATCGGGATGATGGTGCCGAGCACGGCCACCACCAGCAACAGCCCGGCGATGACGGTGGTGATGATCTGGTAGTCCACCCGCCCAGTATGACCCCTGCCGTTTCGGCGCCGTTGCCGGTAGCGTCGAGTCATGCTGATCGGCGTCCCCACTGAGATCAAGAACAACGAATTCCGCGTCGGCCTCACCCCCGCCGGCGTGACGGAACTCGTCCGGCACCACCACGAGGTCCTCGTGCAGTCCGGGGCCGGGGTCGGCTCCGGCCTCGGCGACGCGGCCTACCGCGAGGCCGGAGCACGGATCGTCTCCTCGGCCGAGGAGATCTGGGAGCAGGCCGCCCTGGTGCTCAAGGTCAAGGAACCGGTCGGCCCCGAGCTGCGGCTGATGCGCCGCGGCCAGACCCTGTTCACGTACCTGCACCTGGCCGCGGACCCGCAGCTGACGCACGCCGTCCTCGAGTCCGGCACCACGGCCATCGCCTATGAGACCGTCACCCGGGGCCGGTCCGCGGGGCCCGCCCTGCCCCTGCTGGCCCCCATGAGCCAGGTGGCCGGTCGGCTCGCGCCGATGGCCGGCGCCTACCACCTGACCCAGGCCCAGGGCGGCTCCGGCATCCTGATGAGCGGCGTGCCCGGCACCCGCCGCGCCCACGTGGCCGTGGTGGGGGCCGGCGTCGCCGGGGAGGCCGCCGCCGTGGTGGCCGCCGGCATGGGCGCGGACGTGACCGTGCTGGACATCAACCTGGACCGGCTCACCCAGCTGGACACCGTGCACCGGGGACGGCTGCGGACGCTGGCCTCCTCCACCCTGCACATCGCGGAGACCGTGGCGGAGGCGGACCTGGTGATCGGCTCGGTGCTGGTCCCCGGCGCCGCGGCGCCCAAGCTCGTCACCGCCGAGATGGTGGCGGCCATGCGCCCGGGCTCCGTGCTGGTGGACATCGCGATCGACCAGGGCGGCTGCTTCGAGAACTCCCGGCCCACCACCCATCAGGACCCGACCTACCGGGTGGGCGAGCAGGTCTACTACTGCGTGGCCAACATCCCCGGCGCCGTCCCCCAGACCTCCACGGCGGCCCTGACCAACGCCACCCTGCCCTACGTCCTGCGGATCGCGGACCGCGGCTGGCGCGAGGCCCTCGCCGCGGACGAGGGGTTGTTGGCGGGCCTGAACGCGCACGAGGGTGTGCTCGCCCACGAGGGCGTCACCGACGCCGTGGCCGGGCCGCTGGGGCTGGACCCCGAGCTCGACTACCGGCCAGCGTCGGAGATGGTGTCCTCTTGACCGCAGGCCGGCGCACCGTGCTCCCGGGCCCTGCGCTGCGCGCGGGAGGCGCGTAGCCGGGCGAGCCCGCCGGTGCGCCACAGGACCAGGATCACGACGCCGGCCAGCGCCAGGACCAGCGCGATGAGCGCCACAGGGCTGGCGAGGGCGGCGGTGAGGACGGCCCAGACCACGGCCATGCCGACCGTGCCGTAGATCAGGCCCCAGATCAGGGTGCCCAGCAGCATGGCCGGGATGAAGCGGCGCCACCGCATGCGGGTGATCCCGGCCGTGCCGATGACCGCCGTCTGGAGGCCGACGGTCAGGAAGCAGAACGGGATGGCCCAGGGGCCCCACCGGTCGATGAAGCGCATGGCCCGCAGGTAGACCGGCCCGGCCATGTAACGGCGCAGGGAGGTGTGCTCGGCGCCGGCGGCGATCCCGCGGCCCAGCGAATAGGTGACGGTGGCCCGTGCCGTGCCGAGGGCCCAGAAGAACAGGATGGCCCAGCCCAGCGGCAGCGACGCGATCCAGTCCATCATGCGGCCAGTCTAGTTGTCGGCGTGGTGCCCTCCGGGTGCCAGCCTCGTCTAGGCTCAGGGGTATGAATCACCGCCGCACCGCATCACGTCCCCTCCTCGCCACCGGAGCCCTGACCGCCGTCCTGGTCCTCACCCTCACCGCCTGCGGGCAGGGCGGCGGAGACGCCACCGAGAGTCCCTCGGCCACCCCGTCCGCCTCCGAGAGCGCCTCCGCCTCGCCGTCAGCCTCGGCCTCCGAGTCCGCTTCCTCCTCGCCGAGCCAGTCCGCGAGCACCTCCCCCTCGGCCAGCGCGAGCCCCTCGGACACCGCCTCGGCCTCCGCGTCCGAGACGGCCGCGGCCGCCAGCGAGGCCACCGTGTACTGGGTGGGCCCCGCAGGCCAGGCCGGCGGCATCGAGTTCCCGGGCTGCGGCGAGGTGCTGATCGAGGACGCGGTGTCCGTCTCCGGCGCCGGCGCCGTGGGCGATCCCTCCCTCGTGGAGGCCGGGCTCCAGGCCCTGTTCGCCGAGCGGAGCTTCGATGTGGGCAGCGACGGGCTGATGAACGCGCTCTACCAGTCCGAGCTGACAGTCCAGGACGTCACGATCGACGGGGACACCGTGATCGTCGACCTGACCGGGCAGCCGATGTCCGCCGGGACCTGCGCCGATCCGCAGATCATCGCGCAGCTGGAGAACACCGCCATCGCCAACGCGGGCACCTACGACGCCGAGATCCTCGTGGACGGCGAGCTGATCCAGGACGTCATGAGCCAGAAGGGCTGACCTTCCCGGGCATCGAAGTCCCACGAATTGGTGCCGGAATCCGGATTCCGGCACCAATTCGTGGGACTTTGTTCAGGGTTCAGCGGACCAGCCGCTCCAGGAAGTAGCGATGGAAGGACCAGTCCCCCGTCACCTCCGGGTGGAAGCTCGTGGCCAGCAGGTTCCCCTGCCGCACGGCCACCGGGACCGGTCCGGTCTCCGCCGGCCGTCCGGATTCCAGGCGCGACGCCGGCACGCTCGCCAGCACCTGCACCTCGCCTCCCGAGCGGAGCACCGCGGGGGCGCGGATGAAGACGGCGTGCACCGGCTCGCCGCTCACCCCGGGCACCTCGAGGGCGGTCTCGAAGGAGTCGACCTGCGAGCCGAAGGCATTGCGCTGGACGGTCACGTCCAGACCGCCGAAGGACTGTTGACCGCCGATGGGGTTGGCGATGGAATCCGCCAGCATGATCATCCCGGCGCACGTGCCGTAGACCGGCAGCCCGCTGGCGATCGCCTCCCGGACCGCCGGGGCCACCCCGAGCAGCCGGGAGAGCTTGTCCATCACGGAGGACTCCCCACCGGGGATCACCAGCCCGTCCAGGCCGCCCAGGTCGGCGGCGGCCCGCACCGGGACCACCCGGGCGCCCAGGGCGGCCAGCACGCACGCGTGCTCGGCCACGTCCCCCTGCAGGGCGAACACCCCGATCACCGGCACCCGACCGCGGCCGTTCAGGTCACCGTCGCTCACGCCACCCCCCGGGCGTTTTGCGGGCAGAGATCACTAGTGATCTCTGCCCGCAAAACGCAATGGGTGGGGCGGAAGGTCACCAACCGCGGTCGGCGAGGCGGTGCGGGGCCGGCAGGTCGCCCACGTTGATGCCGACCATCGCCTCACCGAGTCCGCGGGAGGCCGAGGCGACCGCGCCGGCGTCGTTGTACTGGGCCGTGGCGCGCACGATCGCGGCGGCGCGCGCCGCCGGGTTGCCGGACTTGAAAATGCCCGAGCCCACGAAGACGCCGTCCGCGCCGAGCTGCATCATCAGGGCCGCGTCCGCGGGGGTGGCCACGCCGCCGGCGGTGAAGAGCACCACGGGCAGCCGGCCCTCGCGGGCGACCTCCGCGACCAGCTCGTAGGGAGCCTGGAGCTCCTTGGCAGCCACGTACAGCTCGTCCTTGCTCAGCGCGGAGAGCTTGGCGATCTCGCCGCGGATGGTGCGGATGTGCTTGACGGCCTCGGAGACGTCCCCGGTGCCGGCCTCGCCCTTGGAGCGGATCATGGCCGCGCCCTCGGTGATGCGGCGCAGGGCCTCGCCGAGGTTGGTGGCGCCGCAGACGAAGGGCACGGTGAAGTCCCACTTGTCGATGTGGTTGACGTAGTCGGCCGGGGAGAGCACCTCGGACTCGTCGATGTAGTCGACCTTGAGGGCCTCCAGGACCTGGGCCTCCACGAAATGACCGATCCGGGCCTTGGCCATGACCGGAATGGAGACGGCGTCCACGATCCCGTCGATCAGGTCCGGATCGGACATGCGGGCCACGCCGCCCTGGGCGCGGATGTCGGCGGGGACCCGCTCGAGGGCCATCACGGCCACGGCACCGGCGTCCTCGGCGATCTTGGCCTGCTCGGCGGTGACCACGTCCATGATCACCCCACCCTTGAGCATGTCCGCCAGGCCGCGCTTGACGCGCGCGGTGCCGGTGCGCGCCGTGCCCTGACCGGAGTCCTCGATGGAGCCGGGGGCGGCGGGCTGGGCGGCGGAGGTGTACGAGGCCGAGGCGGTCTCAGAGGTGTTCGTCATCTGCAGGGGACCCTTCGCGGTGTTACAGTCCGGCGTGAACGGGATCGCGCCGGCGGAGATGGAGTCGAATCTACCCGGTTCCGGCGGGCTACCGGGAACTCACGCGTTCCAGAGTCCGTAGGAGTCGGCCAGGTCGGCGATCTTCTGGGCGCGGGCGAGGCGGGGCAGGTAGGAGCCGTCGCCCACGGAGGCCCCGGCCTGGTGGGCCTGCAGCATGTCCACGGCCCAGGAGACCTCGTCCTCGGACGGGGACAGGGCCAGGTTGATGGACTCGGCCTGCGCGCGGTTCAGGCACAGCCGCCCGGTCATGCCCATCGACTGGGTGATGCGGGAGGACTCGATCACGGCCGGGTTCTCGTCGGCGGCGCCGGGAGGGCCGTCGATCGCACCGGGGAGCTTCCCCACGCGGGAGGCGATCACCAGCCGCGAGCGCGCGTACGCCATGGCCATCGGGTCATCGGAGATGCCCGTGTCCTTGCGGAAGTCATTGGTGCCGAAGGCCAGCCGGAAGGTGCCGGGGGCCTTGGCCACGGCGGTGGCGTTGTCCAGTCCCGACGCCGTCTCGATCAGGGCGATCACCGGGGTGCCGGCGGGCAGGCGCATGGCGGTGAGGGTGACCTGCTCGGGCTCCTCGGCCAGGGCGAGCATGACCCCGCGCAGCCCCTCGGTCCCGGAGAGCGCCTCGAGGTCCGGCTGCCAGTCATCGGTGTCGATCCCGTTGATCCTGACCCAGGCGGACATGCCGCCGTTGAGGGCCTCGACCACGTTGGCGCGGGCCTCGTCCTTCTTCCCGGCCGGCACGGCCGCCTCCATGTCGAAGAGCACCGAGTCCGCCTCGGAGGCCAGCCCCGGGGCGAAATCCTCCGGCTTCGCCGCATTCACCAGGAGCCAGGAACGGCTCAACTTGGCGGGCAGGGCGGCGGCACGTCGGTTACGCAGGGGCATGGCTCCCAGCCTACCCGCGCCCCGGGCGACCCGCGGGTAGCCTGTGGCGCATGGCCGACGAGATCCCCGTCCTCACCCGCAGCCTGACCCTCGGGCCGCTGAACCACGCCGAGCGGGAGGTCCTCGCCCGGATCCACGGGCTCCTCCCCGATGCCTCCCCCGGCGCGGAGGTCGGTGCGGAGGCCGGCGCGGACTCCGGCTCAGGGCAGACACCTCGGCCGGGCACGACGCCGGACGCCACCGTGGTGCTGGACGGCACCACCGTGCGGCTCGGCCCGGCGGCCACCGAGGCGGTGCTCGGGTTGCTCGGCCGCCTCGCCTCGGGTGCCGCGGTGACCCTGTCCGAGCAGGACCGCTGGCTGAACACCTCGCAGGCGGCCCGGCTGGCGGGGGTCTCCAACACCTACCTGCGCCAGCTCGCGGACCGCGGGGAGATCCCCGTGACCTACCGGGGCACGCACCGGCGGATCCACCCCGACGACGTCACCGCCTGGGTGCTCCGCCGCGAGCGGGAGCGCGACGGGACAGCCGGCACGCCGACGTAGGATGGTCAGGATTCCCGCCGCCTACGCGCCTCCAGGAGCCCCATGACCCCGCGCCTCCGCCCGGAACGCCCGTCCGGCCACCCGGGCCCGCGCCGGGCCGCCGCGGGGCTGGTCGGCGCCCTGGCCGCCGTCGTGCTGGCCGGCTGCACCATCTTCCCCTCCCCCGGCCAGGAGCCCACGGATCAGGACGGCAACCCGCTGCCCGCCGCCGATGCCGAGGGGTACAGGCCGGCACCGCTGTACCTCGTGGCCCTGAACGGCGCGTTCCCGCCGGACACCACGGGCCGGGAGGTCGCCTGCCAGGACCTGCTGGTCCGGGCCCAGACCGTCCCCGTGGACAGCGAGGACCGCGTGGGCACGTCGATCGGTTTCCTGCTGGACGACGAGCAGTACAGCCACGGCGACCCGGCCCTGACGAACTCGCTGGACCCCTCGGAGGACGGGCTGGCCTACTCCTCCAGCCGGGTCGAGGGGGACACCGTGGTGCTCGAGCTGACCGGGGACGTGGTGACGCGCAACCAGTGCGAGTCCTTCCGAATCCGCGCCCAGCTCAACCGGACCGCCGCGGCGGCCGCCGGCGTGCCGGAGGCGGAGGTCCTCGTGGACGGCGTGCGGATCGAGGAGATCCTGGGGCTGACCGAGATGGAGCTCGGCCAGGAGATCACGACCCCGCCGGCGGATACCACCGGCACCGAGGACTCGGAGAGCGCCGACCCCGAGGACCCCCTGGAAGAGATCGGGGATCCGGGCCAGCTCAACGGCGGCGGGTGAACCCGCGCACCCGTCCCTTCCACCGGCGAGCGCCGCATTGTTAGCATCGGCCCATGGCAGAGCCTTCAGCATTTCTTTCAGACCGAGCGCGCGGCGTGAGGCAGTCCGCCGTGCGCGACGTCTTCGATCTGGCCATGGCGCCCGGGATCGTCTCCCTGGCCGGCGGCAACCCGTGGCTGGATGACCTGCCCCTGGACCGGCTCGGGGGCATCGCGGACGAGCTCGTGGCGCGGCAGGGGCACCTCAGCCTGCAGTATGGCGCCGGCCAGGGCACCCCGGAGCTGCGGGACGCAGTGTGCTCCGTGATGGCCGCGGACGGGATCGGTGGGGCGGACCCGGAGCACGTGGTCATCACGCCGGGCTCGCAGGCCGCCATCGACACGGCGGCGCGCATGCTCGGCAACCCCGGTGACGTGGTGGTGGTGGAGGACCCCACCTTCGTGGGCGCCCTGAACACCTTCAACACCTGGGAACTGGACGCCGTGGCCACGCCCACGGATGACGAGGGGCTGATCCCGGCCCTGCTGCGCGCCACCCTGCGACGACTGCGGGCGGAGGGCCGGCGGGTGGCGTTCCTGTACACGATCCCCTCCTATGCCAACCCCTCCGGCGCCCTGCTGCCCGCCGAGCGGCGGGAGGAGGTCGCGCGGATCTGCCGCGAGGAGGGCGTGCTGATCGTGGAGGACAACGCCTACGGCCAGCTCGGCTTCGCTGACGGGCCCGTGGCCCCGATCGCGGCGGCGCACCGGGACCAGGTGATCTACCTCGGCACCGTCTCCAAGATCTTCTCCCCCGGCGTGCGCATCGGCTGGGCCCTGGTGCCGCCGGCCCTGCTGCGCGAGTTCTACCTCTCCGCGGAATCGGCGTTCGTGTGCCCGCCGGTGTTCAGCCAGATGCTCTCCACGGCCTTCCTCACCCGCTTCGACTGGCAGGCGCACGTGGCCCGCTGCACCGACGAGTACGCCCGCCGCTGCGACGCCCTCGTGGACGAGATGGAGCAGACCCTGGACCCTCGCGTGCGCTGGACGCGGCCCGCGGGGGGCTTCTTCGTCTGGGCTCGCATGCCCGGCGAGCTGGACACCCTGCCGCTGATGCACTCGGCGGCCGAGGCCGGCGTGGTCTTCGTCCCCGGCGGGGCCTTCACCCCCGTCGACGGCCCCCACCCCCACTTCCGCCTCGCCTTCTCCTTCGTGGCCCCCGAGACGCTGCGCGAGGGCGTGCGGCGCCTCGCCCCGGTGCTCAACGCCGCCCTGCCCCCGGGCGCACAGTGACCCCACCCCCGCCGTTGTGACGCGGTCCGGTCACTTTGCGCCGCGCGAAGCACTACGGACAGAGGTATTTGGCGCGCGTGACGTTACAGTGGTGCGAATCGCCGACGCGGCCGGTGCCGCAGACCGTGGCAGGGGCGTCCGGCAGGAAGGAAGGACCGGATGTCCCTGCGCAACGCGCTGCTGGCGCTGCTCACCGTGGAGCCCATGACCGGATACGACCTGGCCAAGCGGTTCGGGTCCTCCGTGGGCAACGTGTGGCACGCGCCGGACTCCCAGATCTACCCCGAGCTGCGGCGGATGCTGCAGGACGGACTGCTCGAGTCCGAGGAGGTCATGTGGGGCCGCAAGGGACGGAAGATCGAGTACACCATCACCGAGCAGGGCCGGGCGGCCTTCGGCGAGTGGATGGACTCCGACCTGCAGTGGACCCGGGACCGGGACCCCATGCACCTGCGGGCGGCCTACTTCGAGTACGCCACCCCGGACCGCGCCCGGGCCCAGCTGAGGGCCTACCGCGAGCACATCGGCCACATCCGCGACCAGTGGCAGCACCAGATCGACGAGGTGGAGGCCGGCACCTCCGAGACCCTCAACCGGCGCCTGCAGTCCGTCCCCGCCGCGCAGCACCACCGCGCGACGGCGTTCAAGAGGTTCACCTACGAGGGGCTGGTGGCCCGCGCCGACGTGGAGATCGCGTGGGCCGACCGCGGCCTCGCCCTCCTCGACGAGCTGGACGCCGAGGACGCCTTGAACGACCGGGACGCACTGGACATCGCCTCCTCCTGATCAGGACCGGTCGGCGCGATACGTGGTGCGCGCGTACTCCTGATAGGGGGCCGGCGCCACCGTGGCGCGGATCCTGACCTGGCGGTGGTCCTGGTCCACCTGGGGCTTGGCGGAGACGGGGTCCTCGCCCCACACCACCTCCACCTCGGTCCCGTCCTCGAGGGCGGCCTCCACGGTGGCCAGGGACAGGTAGAGCTGCGGGTAGGCCACGTAGCCGGCGTCGGTGGAGATCCCCACGCGACGGCCATCCAGGACCACCTCGTCCATCTGGTAGAAGCCGTAGCGGGCCTTCGGGAAGTCGAGGAACTTGGCCGGCACGCCCTCCTCCACCTGGGAGCGCACGATCGCCGCCACGTCCTCGGCGTTCCAGATCAGGGTGACCTTGCGCCGCCGCTGGTCCTCGGCGTGCCGCTCCAGCGCCGCGCGCCCGTGGAAGTCGTGGTTGAACCTCACCGAGCGGCCCAGACCGAAGTCGTACGGGGTGGCGTAGTAGTCCGCCACGTCCGCGGAGTACAGGGAGCCGCCGATGGACCCGGCCCGGGCCGCCGGCAGCCAGTCGCGGTACTCGGCGAGGTCCTCCCCGAAGATCGCGGGGAACGGGGTGGGGATCCAGCCGGACTCCAATGGCGAGCTCGAGTAGGCCTTGGCGCCGACCTGCCGGATGCCGTGCTCGGCGCCGGCCTCCAGCAGGGCCGCGTGCACGGCCTCGTGGTCCTCCCAGGGGCCGTAGAACTCGAAGCCGGGCTGGCCGGCCATGCCGTGGCGCAGCGCCTTGACGTCCTTCCCGGCGATGCTCACGTCCGCGATGTGGAAGAACTTCACCTCCGGCACGGGGCCGCCGAAGACCTGCTCCATCACGCGGTCGGCCGCCGGGCCCTGGAGCTCGTAGCGGTAGAGGGTGGGCGGGCCGGAGCGCATGGTCGAGTTCGGGTCGAGCCGCTGGTGCACGTCCTTCCCGGCCGCCTCGGCACGCTCCACGTTGAAGCGGATCCAGTCGATCTGGATATGGTGACCCACCAGCACCAGCCCCTCGCGGCCCTCGTGGTGGTAGAAGAGGATGCCGTCGCCGATCAGGTAGCCGTCCCGGTTCACGGTGATCAGCTGCTTGGCCACCCCCGGCCGGAAGGTGGCGAAGGTGTTCGGGGACAGCGATTCGAGCAGCGGGATGAGGTCGGCGCCGCCGAGGAACAGCTGGGTCATGTGGTGCGACTGGTCCATCAGCCCCACGGTGGTGCGCCACGCGCGCTGCTCGTCCCGCCAGTTGGTGAACTCGGGGGCGATGGGGAAGGTGATGGACGGCCAGTCCTGGTTGCGCAGGAACTCGATGGGGTTCCCCACCCGCTCGATGGCCTGGGCGAGGGTCTCGGTGTGTGTCATGGTGACGGTCCTCCCGATCCGGCCGGGACCGGTCCCCCGGCGGCTTCCGGGGGACGCGCCCGGCCTGTCCGGCCAGCCTAGGGACGGCCACCGGCGCGTCCCAGGGAGGATCCTTCTGAAAGGGAACACCGGGGACGACGTCGGCCGCGCACCCGAGATGCGCAGCCGACGTCGTGCTGTGGGGCCTGTCCCGTGGTCAGCCGCCGAACTGCCGGCGCAGGTCCGGCTTGCGGATCTTCCCGGAGGCGGTACGCGGCATCTCCTCGGTGAAGACCACGGACTTGGGGATCTTGTAGCGCGCCAGCTTGCCGTTCAGGTGCTCCAGGACCTGCGCCTCGGTCAGCTCGAGCCCCTCCCGGACCACGATCACGGCGCGCGGCACCTCGCCCCACTTCTCGCTCGGCACGCCGATCACGGCCACGGCCGCCACCGCCTCCAGCTGGGAGATCTCCTGCTCCACCTGGGCGGGGTAGATGTTCTCGCCGCCGGAGATGATCATGTCCTTGAGGCGGTCGGAGATGAAGACGAAACCCTCGTCGTCCCGGTAGCCCATGTCCCCAGTCTTCAGCCAGGTGCCGTCCTCGGCCTCGACGAAGGAGTCGGCGGTGGCGTCCTCGCGGTTCCAGTAGGCCTGGATGACGTTCGGGCCCTGGACCTGGATCTCGCCGACGTCGCCGGGGGCGCAGACCATGCCCAGGGGATCCACGATCCGCACGAAGGTGTGGAACTGCTGCAGCCCGGAGGAGCCCTGCTTGGGCCGGGAGTAGCGGGCCGGCAGGGTGGTGGCGCCCGGGGAGGTCTCGGTCATGCCGTAGCCGTTGGTGAAGGCCAGCCCCTTCTGCTCATAGGCCTCCAGCACGCGCAGCGGCACGGCGGAGCCGCCACAGGTCAGGTTGCGCAGCGAGGAGATGTCCGCCGACTCCCAGTTCGGGTGCTCGGCCAGCAGCTGGTAGGTGGTCGGCACCCCGGAGATGAACGTGGCCCGGTGCTTCTCGATCAGCTCGAGGACACGGCCGGGTTCGAACCGTGGCTCCAGCACCAGCGTGCCGCCCTTGAGCAGGGTCGGCAGCGCCCCCATGCCCAGGGAGGCCACGTGGAACATCGGCGCGATCATCAGGGCCACCGCGTCCGAGGTGATGTCCATGTCCGTGATGACGTTGAAGCAGTTCCACGTCAGGTTGCCGTGGGTGAGCATGGCGCCCTTGGGCTGGCCCGTGGTGCCGGAGGTGTAGAGGATGATCGCCAGGTCCTCGAGGCCCACGGCCGCGTCCGGGCGCACGGGCTCGCCGCCGGCCAGCAGCTGCTCGTAGTCGACCGCCTCGAGGTCTCCGTCCTGCCGCTCGGCCGGCACCGGGATGCCGTCCTGCACCAGGGCCAGGAGCCCGACGTCGGTCCCGCGGCTTCCCGAGACCGCCAGCGGTTCCATGGTGGCCGAGGCGATCAGCACGGTGGAGCCGGAGTCCTTCAGGGCGAAGGCGATCTCCGGCGGCGCCAGGCGGGTGTTGAGGGGGACGAAGACGGCGCCGAGGGAGCCGACGGCGAACAGCGACTCGAGGAACGAGGGGTAGTTCTCGCCGAGGTAGGCCACCCGGTCGCCCTGCTTCACGCCGCGCCGCGCCAGGGCGTCGGCCAGCCGGTCGATGCGAACGGCCCAGTCGTCGTAGGTCAGCTCCCCGGCGGCGCTGATGACGGCGATGTTCCCGGCGGACTTGATGCGACGGCGGTGGATCCAGTCGCCGATTCCACGGTTGATCATGCGTATCCACTCCTCGTGGCGTCTGCTGCTGTTGGCTTGTGCGGCGGACCACACTCTCCACCATTGTGCGCCACTCCGTTGAGTATTTCAACGATTGCTAAAACGACGCATGAGTTCGGGCGCCTCGGGGCGCAAAGTGACCGTACCCCGTCCAAAAGGACGGGGTACGGTCACTTTGCGCCCGGAGGCTGGGGCACGCGATCGGCGAAGAAGCCGTCGGCGAGCTCCCGTGCTACTGGACGATGAGGTCCTCGGTCGACGGGATCTCATCGATCAGGCCGGTCTCGAGGGAGAGCTCGGCGATCCGCTCCAGGGAGGCGACGTCATGCTCCTGCGGGAAGCGCGGCATCGTCAGCTCGTCGATCACGTCCTGCTCCAGCGAGGTGTAGCTGGGCAGCACGGCCTTGGCCAGGTCCGGGTTGTCCGTGGCGAACTGCTGGGACTCCTTCATGGCGGCGGTGAAGGCGTCCACGAGCTCCGGGTCCTGCTCGATCATCTCGTCCGTGGTGAAGTAGGCGGCGATGGACAGGTCCGGCACCGGCTCCGCGTACTGGCCGTACACGCGCTGGGCCCCGCCCGCCTCGGCGAGGGTCACGAAGGGCTCCACGGCGCCGATGGCGTCCACGTTGCCGGCCTCCAACTGGGCCACCATGTCCGGGAACGCCATCTCGACGTACTCGATGGACTCGGGGTCGCCGCCCTCCTGCTTCATCCCCTCGGAGATGACGGAGTCGTTGATGTTGTTCAGGGTGTTGACGGCGATCCGCTGGCCCTCCAGGTCGGCCAGCGACGTGACGTCGGAGTCCTCCGCGACCATCACGTGGGCGAAGTCGTCCTCCGCCTCCCCCGTGGTCTGCGGTCCGGTGGCCACGATCTTCAGCGGCAGGCCGGCGTCGCGCCCGATGATCAGGGAGGTGACGTTGGAGAAGCCGAACTCCATCTGCCCGGACTGGACGGCGGGCACGATCGCCGCGCCGCCCTGCGCCAGGGTCAGGGTGACGTCCAGTCCGTGCTCCTCGAAGATGCCCTCCTGCACGCCGAGGTAGATCGGGGCGACGTCGACGATCGGGATGACCCCGACCTCGATCGGGGTCAGCTCGCCGTTGGCCGCGGCGGACTCGGAGCCGGCGGCCGGTGCCGAGGTGGTCCCCCCGTCGGTCGGCGAGCCGGAGCCGCAGGCGGTCAGGGCCAGTAGGGCGGCTGCCCCCACGGCGGCCGCGCGAAGATTCCTCATCATGATGGTGCTCCTGGTCATGCAGTGCGAGAAGGCGTCCAGTCGGGGGTGACCGGGCCTGTAAGGTGAATCACAGCCTAGTCAGCCGCCCGGGGGCGGACAAGGGTTTTCGATGATTTTGTCAACAATAGTGTTCTTCAGCCGTGAGTCGGCGTGTCAGGAGGCCCTCCGGTGAGTGAGAACGGTCCCGTCCACCAGGCGGCCTGGACCCCGCCCCACGCGTTCCGCAGCCTGGCCGTCCGCCGGCTGCTGAGCCGTCACGGGCAGCTGTGGAGCGAGCACGTCTCCGCCGAGCACACGAGCATCCAGTTCGGCCTGCTGCTGTGCCTGGCCCGCTCGGCGTCCGGATTGAGCCAGACGGAGATCGCCGGCGAGCTCGCCGTGGACAAGGCCTCCCTGACCGAGCTCGTGAGCCGGATGACCTCGCGCGGCCTCGTGGCGGTGCACCGGGACGCCCGGGACGGCCGGCGCCGGGTGGCCACCCTGACGGAGTCCGGTCAGGAGGTGCTGGCCGGACTGCACGGGCCAGCCCTGGAGGTGAACCATCGCCTCTTCGCCCCATTGACGGACGCCGAGGCGGACCAGCTCATGGGGTTGCTGGAGCGGGTCCTCGCCCACGACCCGGCCCACGACCCGAGCGACGCCTCCTGAGGCGCACCCCACGACGCACTGTGCGGGCAGAAATCACGAGTGATTTCTGCCCGCACAGTCAGCGGGGGCGCGGCCCGGCCGGGACTACTGGATGAACAGCTTCGCCGGATCCGGGGCCTCGTCGATGAAGCCGTACTTCACGGCCAGCTCGGCGGTCTCATTGAGCTGGTCGGTGCGGATCTCGCCGCTGAGCTCCTCCATCTTGAGGTTGGCGGCGACCTCCTCCGGCAGGTCGATGAACTCGGGGAGCATCGCGCGGGTGCCCTCAGGGTCCTCCTCGGAGGCCGCCAGGGCCTCCGTCATGGCCGCGGCGAAATCGGCCACGACCTCCGGGTTCTCCTCGGCGTAGGCCCCCGAGGTGAAGGTCACCATGGTGGGCATGCCGGGGATGGCGTCCTGGAAGGAGTAGCCGACCAGCTGGTTGGCCTCGTCCGACAGCACGCTGGTCAGGAACGGCTCGGGTACCCAGATGGCGTCCACGTTGCCCTGCTCCAGCTGGGCCGGCATGTCCGGGAAGGGCATCTCGGTGAAGTCCAGGGCCTGCGGGTCGGCGCCGGCCTCCTCGGCGTCGGCCATGATGGTCAGGTCGCCGAGCGTGCGCAGGGCGTTGAGCGAGGTGACCTTGCCCTCCAGGTCCGCGTAGGACTCGATCCCGCTGTCCGCCTTGGTCACCACGCCGGCGATGTCCTCGCCCTCGGCCAGGGAGTTGGAGTACCCGGCCGCGATGCGCATGTCCAGGCCCTGGTCCACGGCGGTCATCACGGACAGCGGGTTGCCCACGCCGAAGGTGATCTGCTGGTTGGACACGGCAGGCAGCATGGCCGCCCCGGCGTTCTGTGTGGAGAGCTCCACGTCGAAGCCGTGCTCCTCGAAGATGCCGTTCTCGATGCCATACTGGACGCCCACCGAGGGGGCGATCGGCAGCACGCCGACCGTCACCTCGGTGAGCTCCCCCGAGGCGCCGGACTCGGAGGCGCCGGCCGCGGCGGTGCTCTCGCCGTCACCGGACGGCGAGCCGGAGCCGCAGCCGGTGAGGGCCAGGCCCGCCACGGCGACGACACCCATGAGGGATGCGATCTTCTTGTTCATGGTTTCTCCTGGGAGGTCATGCCGGCGGGGGTGCCGGGCATCGGGAGCCTGAGAGCGGGTGCCTCAGGCGTAGAAGCGGGACAGGAAGGTGGCGACGACCGCGGGGCGCTCCTCGCCCTCGATCTCGATGACGGCGTCCGTGACGAGGTGCAGGCCGTTGCCCTTGACCTCCTGGACGTCCGCGATGGAGCCCTTCATGCGGATGCGGGAGCCGACCTTCACCGGGTTGGTGAAGCGGACCTTGTCCAGGCCGTAGTTGACCTTGGTCTTCACGCCGGTCACGTCGAACAGCTCGGACCAGAACGGGATGATCAGGGACAGCGTCAGGAAGCCGTGGGCGATCGGGGCGCCGAACGGGCCGTCCTTGGCGCGCTCCGGGTCCACGTGGATCCACTGCTGGTCGTCCGTGGCATCCGCGAAGGTGTTGATCATCTCCTGGGTGACCTCGCGCCACTCGGTGTAGCCGAGATCGGTGCCGGCGGAGGCCTTGACGTCCTCGAACGGGACGACGGTCTGTGCGGTGGTTTCAGTCATGGTGTTCTCCTCTAGGAGTGTTCTACATCACAATAGTTGGTAAGTGCAATGGTCGTGGGAAATCGGTGATGGATTCGTGACCGGAGGGGCTAGACGAAGGCGCCGACCCCCGTGACGGCCCGGCCCACGATCAGCGCGTTGACCTCGTGGGTGCCCTCATAGGAGTAGATCGCCTCGGCATCGGCATGGAACCGGGCCACGTCCGTGTCCAGGGTGATGCCGTTGCCGCCGCAGACCTCCCGGGCCAGGGCCACGGTCTCCCGCAGCATCAGCGAGGTCTGCATCTTGGCCAGGGCCGAGTTCTCGTCCTTGAACACCCCGGCCGCCTGCTGTTCGGTCAGCTGCACCACCATCCCCAGGGAGGCGGTGAGGTTGCCGAGCATCCGGGCGAGCTTCTCCTGGATGAGCTGGAACCCGGCCAGCGGGCGGCCGAACTGCTCCCGCTGCCCCACGTAGCGCAGCGCGGCCTCATAGGCGCCGGCCTGGGCGCCCGTGGCCATCCAGGACACGTCCGAACGCATGGTCCGCAGGCAGCGGGCCACGTCCTTGAACGAGTTGATGCCCTGCAGCCGTGCCGACTCGTCCACGCGCACGTCCCGGTACTCGATGTGCGCGTTCTGCATGATCCGCAGGGAGGCCTTGTTCGGGATGATCGTCATGGACACCCCGTCCGCCTCGCGCGGCACCAGGAAGCACTTGACCTGGCCGTCCGCGGTGTCCCGGGCGAAGGTGGCCATCACGTCGGAGACGGAGGCGCCGCCGATCCAGCGCTTGGCGCCGTTGATGGTCCACTGTCCAGTGGCCTCGTCCCGGGTGGCCGAGGTGGCCAGCCCGCCGGCCACGTCCGAGCCGTGGTCCGGCTCGGTCAGGGCGAACACCCCGGTCAGCTCGTAGGACTGGATCTTCGCGTCCAGCTCCCGGGCCTGCTCCGGGGAGCCGCCGAGGGCGCAGACGGTGCGGAAGAGCCCGGCCTGGGCGTTGTACAGCGTGCCCACGTTGATGTCGCACCGGGTCAGCTCGAAGTTCCGGAAGCCGGTGAGGATGTCCCGCACCGGCTCACCGGCCTCCCGCAGCGCCGGGGGGTCCATCAGCTCGAGGCCGCGGACGGCCTGCAGCAGCTCATCCGGCAGCTCGGCCCGGTCCCACGCCTGGTTCAGGTGCGGGTAGACCCGATCCTGCAGGTCCTTCCGCAGCCCGTCGATCACCTGGCGCTCGGCCTCGGTCAGCCGCTCGGCGAAACCGAAGAGGTCGGAGGGGATCACGGTCCCGACGACGGCCGGGCGGGTGGCACTCATGCGGCACCACCCGCGGTGGTGCCGCCCGGGGCCGAGCCGGACCGGCCGGCGTCGTTCCCCCGCGTCCCGGCACCCAGGCCGAGCAGGCGCACCGCGTTGTCCTTGAGGATCCCGGGGCGCACCTCGTCCTTGAGCGGCAGCTCGGCGAACGCCTTCATCCACTTCTCGGCCGTGATCAGCGGGAAGTCGGTGCCGAAGAGGACCTTGCGGGACAGGACGTTGTTGGACTGGCGCACCAACGACTCCGGGAAGTACTTCGGGGACCAGCCGGAGAGGTCGATGTACACGTTCGCCTTGTGGGTGGCGATCGAGTTGGCCTCGTCCTGCCACGGCACCGAGGGGTGGGCCATGATGATCGGCAGGTTCGGGTGGTCCGCGGCGACCTCGTCCAGCAGCAGCGGGTTGGAGTACTTCAGCTTGATGCCACGTCCGCCGGGAAGCCCGGCACCCATCCCGTTCTGCCCGGTGTGGAAGATGCACGGCAGCCCGATCCGCTCCAGCTCGTCCCACAGGGGGCGGAACTGCTCGTCCGAGGGGTCGAAGCCCTGGACCGAGGGGTGGAACTTGAAGCCGCGCACGCCCAGCTCCTCGGCCTGGCGGCGGGCCTCCGTCAGCGCCGCCTCGCCCTGGCGGGGGTCCACGGAGCCGAAGGGGATCAGCACGTCGTTGTTCCGGGCGCAGCCGGCCACGAGGTCGTCGATCGAGTTCGGCTCGTGCCCCATCTGGGTGCTGGCGTCCACGGTGAAGACCACCGCGGCCATCTGCTGGCCCCGGTAGATCTCGGCGATCCGGTCGATGGACGGGGTCCGCTCCTCGGCCTTGAAGTACTTCGAGGAGGCCTCCATGATGTCGTCCGGCATGGCCACGTGCCCGTGGTCGTCCTTCTCCAGGTGGACGTGCATGTCCACCGCGGTCACGGCGTCCACGTCCACGGCGCACGTGTAGCGCACGGGCGCCCCGGCGCGCTCGGTGTTCTCGCCCATGCCGCCGCTCACTTGGCGTTCTCGGGCTGCAGCTCGGCCGGCAGCTCGGGCATCCTCTCGCCCACGGACTGCAGGTTGGCCTCGAGGATGGCCTTGCCCTCGGCGAGCATGGTGGCGTAGTCCCAGCCGCCGTCCTGGAACTCGGTGGCCACGGCCTCCGGGTGGGACCAGACCTGCAGGCGGTCGCCGCCCACGCCGATGGCCTGACCGGTCACGCCGGCCGCCTCCTCGGAGGACAGGAAGGCGATGAGGCCGGCCACGTCCTGGGCCGGGCCGAAGCCGAGCTCCTTGCGGAAGAACTCCGGCATGGCCTCGCCGCGCTCATCGGCCTCCACGGCGGCCTGGAAGAAGGGGACGGTCTTGGTCATGGCGGTGGCGGCCACGGGGATCACGGCGTTGACACAGACCCCGGCCTTCTTCATCTCCATCGCCCACGTGCGGACCATGCCGACGATCCCGGCCTTGGCGGCCGCGTAGTTGGTCTGACCGAAGTTGCCGCGCTGGCCGGTGGGCGAGCCGATGGTGACGATGCGGCCGGCCACGCCATTCTCCTTGAAGTAGGCGTAGGCCGAGCGGACGCAGGTGAAGGTGCCCTTGAGGTGCACGTTGATGACCAGGTCGAAGTCCTCGTCCGTCATCTTCAGCAGCGACCTGTCCCGCAGGATACCGGCGTTGGTGACGAGGATGTCCAGGCCGCCGAAGGTGTCCACTGCGGTCTTGACCAGCAGGTCGGCGGTCTCGGAGGAACCGACCGGCGCCACCACGGCGGAGGCCCGGCCGCCAGCCTCGGTGATGGACGCCACAGCGGAGTCCGCCGCCTCCTGGCTCACGTCGTTGATGATGACGGCGGCACCCTGGCGGGCGAGCTCCTGCGCGTAGGCGAGGCCGAGGCCCGCTCCGGACCCGGTGACGATGGCGACTTTTCCATTGAGGGACATGGGGACTCCTTGCGTAGCGGCGGCTTCGATTGACGAATCAGGCACCCCGCGGGCGCCTCTGCACACCATGACAACCCATACCGTTGAGAAAGTCAATGATGTAGATTCACCCGACAACACCGCTTCATCCACCGGGCCTGCCCGCCGGGGATCGGGGCGGCTACACTTGAAGAAATCAACTAAGTGACGAACGGTTGCGAGCAACGCATGTCCACCTCCACTGACCAGGCCAGCCCCGAGCGGTCCGCCGCTCCCGAGGACACACCCTCCGCAGCCTCCGCGCCCGAGCCCACCGACGGCACCGGGCGCTTCCTCGACTCCGACCTCGCCCTGCAGGTGCACTTCCTGACCTCCCGGGCACGCGGACGCGGGATCAGCCACGCCAACCGCGAGCTGGAAGGCCTCGACCTCAAGGTCCGCCAGTTCTCGGTGCTCTCCCTGGCCGCTAGCGGGATGAACCCCTCGCAGCGGGAGCTGGGTGAGTTCCTCTCGCTGGACCCGAGCCAGATCGTCGCCCTCGTGGACAACCTCGAGAAGCGCGGCGCCGTTCGCCGCGAGACCGACCCGCGGGACCGCCGCTCCAAGATCATCGTGGCCACCGAGCCCGGCCGGGACCTCCACGCCCAGGCCCTGCAGATCCTCGAGGACTCCGAGGACTACACCCTCTCCACCCTCTCCCCCCGGGAACGCAAGCAACTGCGAACACTCCTGCTCAAGATCGCGTTCTAGACCCCCTCCCCCACCACTTCCACGACGACGGCCGCGCACCTGGGTGCGCGGCCGTCGTCGTGCGCTGCTTCTACTTTCCGGGCGGAAATCACTAGTGATTTCTGCCCGGACAGCGCGAGGGGCTGGGTCCGGTCAGGCGTGAAGTATTCAATGATTGACTTTCTCAAGGGAAAAGCGTTACATATACGTAGCGTGCTGTGGCTCACAGCCGGGCACCCGCCCGAAGCGACCTTCCCGTCCCTGATCTGGAGGACACCATGTCCGTTGACACCGCCTCGGCCCCCGCGCCGGACCTGGCGCACCTGGACCCCGCCACCAGGCGCCGTGAGTCCCGCCGGGTCATCCTCTCGAGCTACCTCGGCTCGACCATCGAGTTCTACGACTTCCTGCTCTACGCGGCAGCATCCGCCCTGGTCTTCCCCACCGTGTTCTTCACCGGCCTGGACCCGCTCGCCGGCGCGATCGCCTCCTACGGCACCTTCGCGGCCGGCTACCTCGCGCGTCCGCTGGGCGGGGCCGTCTTCGGCCACTTCGGGGACAAGCTCGGCCGCAAGAAGATGCTGGTGCTGTCCATGCTCATCATGGGCGTGGCCTCCACCCTGATCGGCCTGGTGCCCGGTGCCGCGACGATCGGCGGCTGGGGCGCGGTCATCCTGGTGTTCCTGCGCGTGTGCCAGGGCATCGCCGTGGGCGGCGAGTGGGGCGGGGCCGCCCTGATGGCCCTCGAGCACTCCGAGTCGGGCAAGCGCGGCTTCGCCGCCTCCTTCACCAACGCCGGCGCGCCGACCGGCGCCGCCCTGGGCACCTTCGCCCTCGGCACCCTCTCCGCTCTGCTCCCGCAGGACGAGTTCCTGGCCTGGGGCTGGCGTGTCCCGTTCGTGCTGTCCTTCGTCCTGCTGATCGTGGGCATGGTCGTCCGCGCCAAGATCAGCGAGTCCCCCGTCTTCGCGGCGGCCGCCGCGCAGGCGGAACGGCAGGAACGCGAGCAGGAGAAGAAGCCCAAGCTGCCGATCGTCCAGGTGCTGCGTCGCCCGCGGGCCCTGCTGCTGACCATGTTTGCCGGCGCCAGCGGCTTCGGCCTGCAGGTGCTGCTGTCCACCTTCGCGGTGCAGTACTCCACGGAGGCCGGCACGGACCGCTCCTCGGTGCTCTACGCCTTCGCGCTGGCCTCGATCTTCTCGATCTTTTTCGTGGTCTGGTTCGGCCACCTCTCGGACCGCTTCGGTCGCCGTCCGGTCATGGTCGCCGGGCTCGTGCTCTTCGTCGGCTTCCTGTTCCCGCTGTTCGAGATGCTCACGTCCACGAACTGGTTCGTGCTGCTGCTCGCCTTCACCATCGCCCTGGGCCTGCACGGCATGATCTACGGCCCGCTGGCGGCCTTCATCGGCGAGCAGTTCGGCACCGGCTCCCGCTACACCGGGGCCTCCCTGGGCTACCAGCTGGCCACCCTGCTCGGCGCCGGCTTCACCCCGACCATCCTGGCCACCCTCTACGCGGGCCCCGGCGGCGGCACCTCGATCGTGCCGGTGGCCGTGTTCCTCGGTGCCATGGCCGTGGTCTCGGTGATCGCCCTGCTCCTGACCCGCGAGTCGAAGGACCACGACCTGGCCACCCACGAGCACTGACCCACCTGGGCACAAAGTGACCCGACCCCCACCGTGGTGACGGGGTCAGGTCACTCTGTGCCCGGTCCGTCGGGGCCCGGAGGGCGCCGGTTTCCCCGGGAACGACGTCGGGGGGGGGCCCGCGGGGGGGGGGGGGGGGGGGGGGGGGGGGGGGGCCGACGTCGTGCGGTGGTTCGCCGTGAGGGCGGGGATCACTAGTGATCTCTGCCCGCAAGCAGGGGGCGTAGCGAGGGTCAGGAGACCTTCTCGAAGGTCACGCCCTCGTGGGCCTGCTGCAGTTCCTCGAAGGTGATGCCGTGCAGCTCGCGGACCTTGACCACGCCGGTCTCGTCCAGCAGCAGCACCGCCTGGTCCGAGTAGATGCGGGACACGCAGCCGACGCCGGTCAGCGGGAAGGTGCACTCGGCCAGCAGCTTGACGTCGCCCTTCTTGGTGAAGAGGTCCATCATCACGTAGGTGTCCTTGGCCCCGATGGCCAGGTCCATGGCGCCGCCCACGGCCGGGATGGCGCCGGGTTTGCCGGTGGACCAGTTGGCCAGGTCGCCCGTCGCGGAGACCTGGTAGGCCCCCAGCACGCAGACGTCCAGGTGGCCACCGCGCATCATGGCGAAGGAGTCGGCGTGGTGGAAGTAGCTCGAGCCGGGCAGCTCCGTCACGGGGATCTTGCCGGCGTTGATGAGGTCCTCGTCCACCTGCTCCCCGGTGGCCTGCGGGCCGAAGCCGAGCATGCCGTTCTCGGTGTGCAGGGTGACCTTCTGCTCCGGGGAGAGATAGTTGGACACGGTGGTCGGCTGGCCGATGCCCAGGTTCACGAAGGACCCCGGCTCGATGTCCGCGGCGATCACCTGGGCCAGCTCGTCCTGGGTCAGCGGGGCGTCGGTGCTGCGGAAGGACTGCGCCTGCTGTGCGTTCTGCTCGCTCATCTGCTCGCTCCTCACTTCTCGGCGGCCAGCTCGGCCGCGGTCTTGGTGGCCAGGCAGGGCTTGGGCTTGCCGGCGGCCAGGGCCTCACGCTCGGCGCGTTCCTTGACCCCGGACTGGGTCGGGATCCCGACGACGGTGTCCACGTAGATGCCCGGCGTCACCACGTGCTCGGGGTTCAGCGGCTCGTCGAGGACCTCGTCCACCTGCACGATGGTGTGCGCGGCGGCGGTGGCCATCACGGGGCCGAAGTTGCGGGCGGTCTTGCGGAACACGAGGTTGCCGTAGGGGTCCGCCGCGTAGGCCTTGATCAGGGCGAAGTCGCCACGGATCGGGGATTCCAGCACGTAGTGCGTGCCGTCGATCTCGCGGACCTCCTTGCCCTCGGCCAGCTCGGTGCCGTAGCCGGTGGGGCTGAAGAAGCCGCCGATGCCGGCACCGGCCGCCCGCATGCGCTCGGCCAGGTTGCCCTGCGGGACGAGCTCCAGCTCGATCTCGCCGGCGCGGTAGGCCTCGTCGAAGTGCCAGGAGTCGGACTGGCGCGGGAACGAGCAGATGATCTTGGCCACCCGCCGCTCCTTGATCAGCAGGGCCAGGCCGGCGTCGGCCTGGCCGGCGTTGTTGTTCACCACGGTCAGCCCGGTGGCGCCGGAATCCATCAGGGCGTCGATCAGCTCCATCGGCTGGCCGGCGTTGCCGAATCCGCCGATCAGCACCGTGGCGCCGTCGGTGATCCGGGAGACGGCCTGGGCGGCCGAGTCCACGAACTCAAGCATCGTTCCTCCTTGTAGCGGGGATGAGAGGGGTTCTACTGTCAGGTCTGGTCTGCGGTGGCCGGACCGGGACCACGACGCCGGCCGGCACCCTTCCGCTGGAAGGCGCCGGGCCGGCGTCGTGGTCCGCATCCCTCACTTTGCGGGCAGAGATCACTAGTGATTTCTGCCCGCAAAGCGCAGGGGGTGGGGTCAGGCGCGGGCGTTGACGTTCTCGAGGACCACGGCGAGGCCCTGGCCGACGCCGATGCACAGGGCGGCGACGCCCCAGCGGTCACCGGACTCCTCCAGGCGGCGGGCCAGGGTACCCAGCACGCGGGCACCGGAGGCACCGAGGGGGTGGCCGATGGCGATGGCCCCGCCCCACGTGTTGACGATGTCCAGGTCCACGCCCCAGGCGTCCGTGCAGGCCAGCGACTGGGCGGCGAAGGCCTCGTTGAGCTCCACGGCCGAGATGTCCTCCCACGTGATGCCGGCGCGCGCGATGGCCTGGTTCACGGCGTCCACCGGGGCATAGCCGAAGTACTGCGGCTCGTTGGCGGCGGCGGCGCGGCCGGCGATGCGGGCCAGGGGCTGCAGGCCCAGGGTCTCCGAGGCCTTCTCGGAGCCGAGCCAGGCGGCGGA
Organism: Citricoccus sp. I39-566; assembly: GCF_031432995.1. Taxonomy (GTDB): domain Bacteria; phylum Actinomycetota; class Actinomycetes; order Actinomycetales; family Micrococcaceae; genus Citricoccus; species Citricoccus nitrophenolicus_A. Next base: position 1,006,931 of record NZ_CP133842.1, on the reverse strand, counting down.
GGCGCCGTCATTCATGGGCGAGGAGTTGCCGGCGGTGACCATGCCGTTCTCCTTGCGGAACACGGTGCGCAGCCCACCCAGGGACTCGGCGGTGGAGTCCGGACGGATGGTCTCGTCCCGGGTCAGGTCCACGTCCGGGACCTGGACGGTCAGGTTGTCGTACTTGCCCTCGTCCCAGGCCTTCGCGGAGAGCTGGTGGGAGTTCGCGGCGAACTCGTCCATCCGCTCGCGGGTGATGCCGTACTTCTCCCGCAGCTGCTCGGTGGCCTCGCCCAGGGAGACGGTCCACTCCTTCGGCATGTTCCGGTTGATCAGCCGCCAGCCGAGGGTGGTGTTGGCCAGCTCGAGGTTGTGCATCGGGAAGGGGCGCTCGGTCTTGGGCAGCACCCAGGGGGCGCGGGACATGGATTCCACGCCGCCGATCAGCATCAGGTCCGCCTCGCCCACGTTGATCTGGCGGGAGGCAATGATCGCGGCGTCCAGGGAGGAGCCGCAGAGGCGGTTCACGGTGGTGCCGGGGATGGAGGTCGGCAGCCCGGCCAGCAGGGTCGCCATGCGGGCCACGTTGCGGTTCTCCTCGCCGGCGCCGTTGGCGTTGCCGAAGACGACCTCGTCGATCGCCTCGGCACCGGCCTGCGCCAGGCCCGGGGCGCGCTGGACGGACTCCTTCACCACGAGGGCGGCGAGGTCATCCGGGCGGGACTTGGCCAGCGCCCCGCCGACCTTGCCGAAGGGGGTGCGGACGGCGTCGTAGAGGTAGGCGTCCTGGTACTGGGTGCTCATGCGGGGTCCTTTCAGAGGTCCTTGCCGGCGGCCAGATCCTCGTCCACTTGGGCGAAGACCTCCTGGGCCAGCTTGAAGGCGATGTTGGCGGCGGGCACGGAGGAGTAGATGGCGGTCTGGAGCAGGATCTCCTTGATCTCGTCCCGGCTCAGGCCGTTGCGCAGGGCCGCCCGGAGGTGCATGGCGGCCTCCTCCCAGTATCCCCCCGAGACCATCGCGGAGATGGTGACGGCCGAGCGCATCCGGCGGTCCAGGCCGGGGCGGGTCCAGATGGTGCCCCACGCGTAGCGCGTGATGAGGTTCTGGAAGTCCTCGGTGGTCTCGTCCTTCTTCGACTCGGCCCGGTCCACGTGGGCGGCGCCCAGGACCTCGCGGCGCACGGCCATGCCGGCGTCGTAGACCTCCTGGGAGGTGCGGTCCATCTGGTGGCCCACCGGCTGGGCGTCCTGCTGCTCACGCTGGTGCTCGCTCATGCGGTGAAGGCCTCCTTCAGGATGGTTGCGGTCTCAGCGGGCTTCTCGATGGGGGCCTGGTGCGCCACGTGCTCCAGTACGTGAGCCTGACCGGAGGCGACGCCGGCCGCGATCGCCTCGCCGTCGGCCGGCGGGCAGACCCCGTCCTCGGCGCCGTGGAGGGCCACGATCGGGACGGTGATCTCTCCCAGTCGCTCGCGGACGTCGAAGCCGCCGAGGGCCTCGCACAGCCGGGCGTAGGAGAAGCGATCGGCCTCCTGCAGGGTGTGCAGCAGGCGGGTGGTGCGCTCGGCGTGCTGCTCGATGAACCCGGGGGCGAACCACTTCTCCGCGGAGCCGGCCACCATGGACGGGGTACCGGCCGCCTCCACGAAGGTGGCGCGCTCCTGCCATGCCTCGGTCTGGCCGATCTTCGCGGCGGAGCAGATCACGGCGATGCCGTCGAACAGCTCCCCGTGGTCCAGGCCGAGCTGCAGGGCGACCGCCCCGTTGATGGACACGCCGGCGTAATAGACTTTGGCTCCGGCCGGGATGGTCCCGGCCGCGTGCTGGGCCTTCACGAGGTCGGCCACGGCGTTGGCCAGGTCCGCCATGGCGATCGGCTCGTTGTGGGCCGGGGACTGACCGTGGCCGGGAAGATCCCAGCCGATGACCTGGAAGCGGTCCGCCAGCTCGTTGGCGGCCTCCGCCCAGAGCGCCTGGACGCCCGTGCCGAGGCCGGCCCCCACGAACAGGACGTCCTTGTCCGGGGCTGCCTCGCCCTCGCCGGAGAGGCGGATGGCGGTGATCTCTGGTGTGCTCACGTGGTGCTCCATTCTGCGAAATTGCGGTACTCGGCCACCAGGCGGTCCACGAGGGTGGTGGCCTCGCCGGTGTAGTTGGCGGGGTCGAGCAGGCCGTCCAGCTCGGCGTCCGAGACGGTGTCCGGCAGGGCGGCGCGCAGCAGGGTCCGGAAGTCGCTCCCCTGGTGCTGGCCGTGCTGCGCGTCCAGGCTGCGGTCCACGATCTCCTGCAGCCGCTCCTTGCCGGAACCGGCCTGGCCGGAGCCCGGCTCTGGGCCGCTCTCCTCGAGGAGCGGGGCGAGTTCGGCCATGAGCCGTTCGGAGACCAGCAGGGGCCCCACGCGGTTCAGGTTCTCGGCCATGCGGTCCGTGTTCACGCGCAGTCCGGAGACGAGTTCGGCCGTCCGGGCGGCGGCTCCCCCGGCGGTGCGCATCAGCTGGCGCAGGGCGGGCCACTCGGCGTGCCAGGCCCCGTCCGGGCGTTCCTCGTTGGCAGCGCCGGCGGCAGTGAGGACCTGCGCGAGCGTGCCGGGGGCACCGAGGGCGCCGGCGTGGATCATCACGGACAGCACGGGGTTCTGCTTGTGGGGCATCGCGGAGGACCCGCCCCGGCCGGCGACCAGCGGCTCGCCGAGTTCGCCGTTCTCGATCCGGGCGGAGATCAATACATCGTTGGCGATCTTCCCGCAGGCCGCCACCACGTCGGCCAGTGCGGCGGCCAGCCCGGTGATGGGCATGCGGTTGGTCTGCCACGGTCCGGCGGGGGCCTGCAGGCCCAGTCGCTGTGCCAGGTCCTCGACGAGGGTGAAGGCATCGGTGCCGGCGTCGAGCGTCCCGGCGGCCCGGGCCTTGGCCACCCGGCCGGACAGGGCGGCCATGGTGCCCGCGGCGCCGCCCCACTGGATCGGCAGTTCCGCGGTGGCGTCCTCGAGCCGGCGGCCGGCCTGGGCCAGGCCGGACATCCAGCCGGCGGCCCGCAGCCCGAAGGTGGAGGGCAGGGAGTGCTGTGCGAGGGAGCGGGCCACCATGGGCGTGGCGCGGTGCTCGGTGGCCAAGTCCACCAGGGTCCCGACGGCGGCGCGCAGGTCCGCCAGGATCGTCCCGGTGACCTGGGCGGCCATCCTCATCATGGCGGTGTCCATGATGTCCTGGCTGGTGGCCCCCACATGGAGGGCGGAGGAGACTCCCGGCTCGGCGGGGGCGGCCTGCGCGGCCCGGGTCCGCATGGCCTTCAGCGCCGGGATGAGGACGTTTCCGCCGTTCTGGCCGGCGTGGGCGAGCCCGATCAGGTCGTAGTCGACGAGGTGGCGTGGGTCGGCGGCCTCGGCGGCGGCCTCGGCCTGGGCGTCGGTGACCATCCCGTGCTCGGCGAGGACCGCGGTCCACGCGGCCTCAACCTGCAGCAGGTGGAGCAGGTAGTTCGCGTCCGAGGACTGGACCACCGCGGTGGTGCCGGAGGACAGCGGGTCCAGCAGGCCGGCGTCGGCCTCCAGCGCCAGTCCGGACAGCCCGGGCGAACCGGACGCGGCGGCCTGGTGGTCTGACGGCGACGCGGGCGTGGACATCGGTGGGCGCTCTCCTGGCGTGGTGGGGTGTTTCTAGGCTATCCGCACCGATGGCCCGGCGGGCCTTTGCGTCCGTTCTCGTCACGGAGACGCTGGTCCCGCCGGGCCATCAGGCGGCGGCGTGCCGGGCGGTGCCGGCACTCATCGAAGGCAACCGGATCAGTCGTGCACCGGGTACTCGATGCCGGGGAACTGCAGGAACACGGTCTCCTGTTCGCCCTGCAGGTGGACGTCGAACCGCAGGGTGCCGTCGGCCTCGCGCTCGGCGATCAGCGTCTGGCGGCGGTCCGCCTCCACGGAGGAGAGCAGCGCGTCCTGCTCAAGGGCCGCGGTGTCCTCCGGCAGGTAGATCCGGGTGTGCAGCTTGTTCATCAGGCCGCGGGCGAAGACCACCAGGTGGAAGAACGGGGCCTTGCCCTCCTCCGTCGGTCCCGGGTTGACGGTGGAGAAGGTGTAGGTGCCCACGTTGTCCGCGGTGGCCCGGCCCCAGCCGGTGAAGGTCCAGCCGTCGCGGACCAGGGAGCCGGTCTCCTGGGGGATCTGCCCGTTCTCGTCGGCCTGCCAGATCTCGAGCATGGCGTCCGGGATCGGGTCCCCCGCGCCGTCGTAGACGGTGCCGGTCAGGCGCACGGCCTTCGGGCTGGCGGGATTGACGAGGTTCTGGCCGTCCCGGAAGGGGATGTGCACGTTCTCGTAGGCCGAGGCGTAGCCGAAGAAGGGGCCGATGGTCTGGCCCGGGGTGGCCACGAGCTTCTCGCCGCCCGCCCGTGCCGCTTCCAGCTGGGTCTTCTCAATGCGCATCGGTATCGGCCTCCATCGGGGTGCGGTTGCTGCCGGTCAGGACGATGTCCCAGTAGTAGCCGGTGTTCCACTCGTGCGTGGAGACGTTGTGGTCGTAGGTCGCGACCAGGCGGTCGCGGGCCTTCTGGTCCGTGATCGACTGGTAGATCGGGTCCAGGCTGAACAGCGGATCGCCCGGGAAGTACATCTGGGTGATCATCCGCTGGGTGAAGTCCGTGCCGAACAGCGAGAAGTGGATGTGCGCCGGACGCCAGGCGTTGTGGTGGTTCTTCCACGGGTACGGAGCCGGCTTGATGGTGGTGAACTGGTAGAAGCCCTGGTCATCGGTGATCGTGCGGCCCACGCCGGTGAAGTTCGGGTCCAGCGGCGCCGGGTGCTGGTCGCGCTTGTGCACGTAGCGGCCGGAGGCGTTGGCCTGCCAGATCTCCACCAACTGGTTGCGCACCGGGCGGCCGTCGCCGTCCAGCACGCGGCCGCGGACCACCATGCGCTCGCCCAGCGGCTCGCCGTTGCCCTGGATGGTCAGGTCGGACTCCAGGGTGTGGACGTCCCGGTGGCCGAAGGCCGGGGACCACAGCTCGATGGTCTCCGGGTCGGTGTGGTGCATGTCCTTGGTGGGGTGGCGCAGCAGGGAGCTGCGGTACGGGGGGAAGTTCACGCGCGGCTGGGTCTCCCCGGACGCCGCGTCATGGATGCCCTTGATCTCGGCGCTGATGGTCTCCTGGGAGTCCTGCGTCGCTGCGGGGTCGAGCACGTGGCTGTTGTCGAAGGTCTCGTCGTCCTCGACGACGGGTCCGGTGTTCTCGGTGGTGTCGCTGCTCACGGGCTACTCCTTTCTCCTGGTGGTGGTGGTGGGGTACTGGTTGCGGTACAGACGGTGGATCTCAGGCGTGCGGCCAGCCGGTGTACGACTCGGCCAGGTACTGCTGGCCGAAGCGCGAGGAGGTGATGGTCTCCAGCTCACCGAGGGCGCGCTTGGTCTCGAACGGGCTGGCGTCCTTGCGGGTGTGAAGCATGGAGGTCATCCAGTAGGAGAAGTTCTGGGCCTTCCAGACGCGCTTCAGGGCGGTCTCGGCATAGGCATCCAGCAGCTCGCGTGAGCCGGTGGAGTAGAGCGAGTCCAGGGCCTCGAAGAGCACCTTGACGTCGGCGAAGGCCAGGTTCAGGCCCTTGGCGCCGGTCGGCGGGACGGTGTGCGCGGCGTCGCCGGCCAGGAACAGGTTGCCATGGCTCATCGGCTCGCGGACGAAGGAGCGGAAGCCCAGCACGGTCTTGTCGAAGATCGGGCCCGTCTTGAGCTGGAAGCCGTCCGGGCCGTCCACGCGCTTCTGCAGCTCGGTCCAGATCCGGTCGTCCGACCAGTCCTCGGTCCTCTCCGCCGGATCGCACTGGAAGTACATGCGCTGGACGCTCTCGGAGCGCTGGGAGATCAGTGCGAAGCCGTGCGGGGAGTTCGCGTAGATCAGTTCCGGCGAGGATTTCGGGGCCTCGGTGAGGATGCCGAACCAGGCGAAGGGGTACTCGATCTTGAAGTCCTGGTGGCCCTGCTCCTGCCCCACGGCGCGGCGGCAGAAGGAGCGGGAGCCGTCGGCGCCCACGAGGATGTCGCAGTGGATCTCGTGGACGGTGTCCGGGTCGGCCCCGGCGGAGACGTCCCGGTAGCGGATCTTCGGGGTGTCCGTCTTCAGGTCCGCCACCTCGATGACCTCTGACTCGTAGCGGACGTCGCCGCCGTCCCGGGCGCGGGCCGCGGACAGGTCGATGAACACCTCGTTCTGGGCGTACAGGGTGACCGTGGCGTCCACCAGGTCAGGGAAGTTCAGCGGATGCGACTCGCCCTTGAAGCGCAGGTCGATGCCCTCGTGCTCGTCACCGTCGGTCAGGACGCGGCCGTCCACGCCGGACTCGGTCAGCATCCGCACGGCCTGTTGCTCGAGGATGCCGGCACGGTGGGTGTTCTTGATCGTGTCAGGGTCGCGCAGCTCCACCACCACGTTGTCGATGCCCTGCTTCGCCAGCAGGTGGGAGAGCATGAGCCCGGCGGGGCCGCCTCCGATGATGCCGACCTTCGTGCGGGTGATCAGCGGTGCGTCTGCGCGATCTGCCATTCCAGCTCCTTTGCGGGGGTGTCAACTTCGGCTGCCGAGGGGCCACGGGCGGGCCGGGCCGTCAGTCTCCAGTGTGACGGGGCGAACAGCGAAGCGACGGATCGATTCTCACTGGGCGAGAATATGGGGCGCGACGTGCGTCACGTGCGGGCGTCCGGCATCGTCACCGGCGGGTGCTCGGGGAACACCGTGTCCGACGGCGGCATGGCACCGTTCGGGCCCAACGCCCGGCTGATCCCGCGTGCCGCGGCCATCAGCATCGGCGCCAGTCCGGGCCTGAACTCTGAGGAGAGGGGAACCACCACGCCGAGCGCCGCGATGGCCTGGCCCTCCGGGGAGAGCACCGGCACCGCCACCCCCGTCGCCTCTGAGTCGACCTGACCGTCCACGGCGGCGAAACCCTGCTGCCGGACCTCCGCCAGACGAGTGCGCAGTTCCGCCTCCGTCGGGTTGACCACGTTGCGGGCGTTGCCGCCCTGGTGCCAGATCTCCCGCAGCGGGGAGCCGAGGGCGTCCGCGTGATCGGTCAGGAAGGCCTCCGTGACATGCCGCCGGGAGAAGGCGAGCAGCACGAGGCCGAGGGAGGTGGTGAAGGTCGGCATGCGGCCGGCGATGGTCGCCTGGTTGGGCACCGCCCCGCGGGCCGAGAGCCGCTCGAGGACGAGCACCCCGCTGGCGTCCAGCACGGCGATCTGGGTGTGCTGGCGCAGCACGGCCTGGACGTCGTCCATGTACGGCATGGCCGCCTGGCGCAGGGAGGTACCCGGCGAGGACCGGGACGCCAGTTCCCACAACCGCATCCCGGGACCGACGGCGCCGCCCTCCGCGCGCTCCAGCAGCCCGGCCGCGGTGAGCCGGTCGACCCACCGGTAGGCGGAGGGCACGGGGATCGCGGCCCGCCGGGCCAGCGCGGCGACGGAGAGGGTGGGCCGGTCGGCGTCGAAGGCGCCGAGGATCCGGATCAGCCGGTCCAGGGTGCCGTCCCTCGCGCTCTCCTCCACCATGACGCCCAGCCTACCGACCCCTCCCCCTCCACTTTCCGGGCAAAACTCGTGGGTGCCGTCTCCCAACTCCACAGACCACCCGCCCAGAATCCACTGTGCGGGCAATCCCCACCGGTGGGGATTGCCCCCAATGTGCTCCGCCGGACATCTCGCTTGGCAGCCCTCCGGCACCCCCGTCGATCCGGGGTGCCTATCCGACCAGGTCGCCGAGGCAGGCACGAACCTGCCGAATGACATCGCGGAGGTCGTCTCTCAGGTCTTCCACGGTGATGCGGATGACGATCCAACCATGGCGTTCAAACCAGGCGTCACGGCGGGCGTCGATCAGCTGCTGCTCCGGGGTTCGATGGTGCTCGCCGTCGTACTGGAGGGCGATCTTGGCCTCCCTGAATCCGAGGTCAGCCGGGTAGGGGTCGGCATCCAAGGCGGTCGCATGGACCTGCAGCTCGGGTTCGGGCAGGCCCTCGTCTACCAGCATCAACCGGACGAGCGTCTCTGTCGGAGAATCCGCACCCACCCGGATCCGCGGCAGGGCGGCTCGCGCCAGACGGACCCCCTTGAAGCGACCCACGCGGCGAAACGCCCGCTCCAGGTCTCCTGGGGTGCTGACCGGTTCCAGGCGTCCGCCTTTGACCCAAGGATGCTTGACGAGGTGGTCGCCGGCCACTACCAACGAATCCTCCTGTCCCAGCCGGAGCAGAGACGCCAGGTCCAACCATGTGCGCTCCGCGCTGGTACACGGCAAGCCATGGCGGACGACGACGTCGGCCGGAGACAGCGGCCGTCGATGTCCCGTGACCCCGGGGCGACGGCTGCGCAACTCCGGTCCCGGTCCGGTGATCTGCAGATCCGGTTCGTCTGCGAGCCAGGGTGGCAGCGGGATCCCGAAGAGATGCGCCGCCGACTGGTGGGAGAGAGCACCTCCGGTGGCCTCGAGTAAGGCGGCCAGGTGGCCGGGGCCCACGCCATGGGCCGGATCCGGAAGCCCCAGAGCGGTCCAGTCGGGTAGGGCAACGGAAACATGCCGGTACAGCCCGTAGCCGAGTCGTTCGAGGTCAGAGGCTCTCAGCCGCCCCTCGGTCAACCCAGTCGCCAGAGCCCGAACCCTGCTGAATGGCGCGCTCCGGTATTCATCGGGAAGGGGTCGGCGTCGGGACATGGCCTCAGCCTGGCGAACAAGAGGCGATACCACCGCACGTGCCGAGTCCGGCTGTGGACGACCCGCCCGGCTGTCCACAATGCATCCGCCGTTAACGAGTTTTGCGGGCAATCCCCACCGGTGGGGATTGCCCGCAAAACGAAGAGATCGCGGGGATCAGCCTCCGATTCCGGCGGCCCCAGAGTCCGCCTGGGCCATGCCCCCGTCACCAGCACCCGGCGCGGCCCCGCGGCGATTGGAACCCTGCGCGCCAGCGACTGCGTCCTCGGGGCGGAAGCCCTTCTTGGCGAGCTGGATCTGCTCGTAGACGTGGTGGCGCAGCTCGGCGAAGCGCTTGGAGGAGCGGGTCTCGAGCTGGTCGCGCTCGGCGGGCAGGTCGATCAGCAGGTCCTCCTGGATCACGGTGGGCGAGGAGGACAGGATGATCACGCGCTCGCCGAGGTACACCGACTCGTCGATGTCGTGGGTGACGAACAGGACGGAGACGCCGAGCTTCTTCCACACGCTGCGGACCAGGTCCTCGAGGTCGGCACGGGTCTGGGCGTCCACGGCGGCGAAGGGCTCGTCCATGAGCAGCACCTGCGGCTGGTAGGCCACGGCGCGGGCGATGGCCACACGCTGCTGCATGCCGCCGGAGAGCTGCCAGGGGTAGGACTTGGGCACGTGGGCCAGGCCCACGGCTTCCAGGGCGTTGTCCACGAGCTCGTCCCGCTGGGCCTTGTCCATCCCGGCGTTCTTCAGGGGCAGCTCCACGTTGTCCCGCACCCGCATCCAGGGGAACAAGGACCGGCCGTACTCCTGGAAGACCACGGCCATGGACTTCGGTGGGCCGGTGACCTTCTTGCCGTGCAGGGTGACCTCGCCGGAGGTCGGCTCCAGCAGCCCGGCGATGCACTTGAGCAGGGTGGTCTTGCCCGAACCGGAGGGCCCGACCAGGCAGGCCAGCTGGCCCTGGGGCAGGTCGAAGGTGAGGTTACGGACGGCCTCGATGTCCCCGCCGTCCGTGTGGTACACCTTCTTCATGTTCCGCACGGCCAGCATGGCCTCGCCGTCCGGGAGGGTCTTGCCCACCGTGATCCGCCCGTCCGGGGTGTCGGCCACCCCACCCTGGGAGACGACGGTGCCTTCGGTGGTCGTGTGCTCAGAAGTCATGGTGGCTTCCTTCTCGATGGGGGTATCGCGGTCAGAGGGGGTGGACGGGTCAGGCTGCATTCTCGATCTCCCTCAGGCCGTGGTACCAGCGCAGCACGTTGCGCTCGATGAGCTGGAAGATGAAGGACATGATCACGCCGATGATGCCCAGCAGCACGATGCCGGACCACATCTCCGGGATCGCGAAGGAGCGCTGGAACTGCACGATCGTGAAGCCCAGCCCGGAGGAGGCGGCGAACATCTCGGAGATGACCATCAGGATCAGCGCGATGGACAGGGACTGGCGGATGCCGGCCATGATCTGCGGCATGGCCGAGGGCAGGATCAGGTAGCGGACCCGGTTGAAGCCCTTGATCCCGTAGGTGTGCGTGGTGTCCGAGAGGACCTCGTCCATGGACCGCACGCCCTCGATGGTGTTCAGCAGGATCGGCCAGACCGCCCCGGAGATGATCACCGCGATCTTCATGTCGTCGCCGATGCCGATCAGCAGCATCAGCACGGGGATCAGCACGGTCGGCGGGATGGCCCGGAAGAACTCCAGGGTGGGCTCGGTCAGCGCCCGCAGCCACCGGACCGAACCGATGAGCAGGCCGCCGACGATGCCGATCAGGATCGATCCGGCGATGCCGATCAGCAACCGGGTCAGCGAGGGGATGACGTCCGTGGTGATCCGGTCCCCGGTCCAGGTCTCGAAGAACGTCTCCCAGAGCAGCGCCGGGGTGGGCGCGAAGAACTTCGCTTCCCCAAACGCGGTGGAGAAATACCAGATCAGCACGAGGATCACGGGCAGGGCCGCGATGAAGAACAGGCCCCTGGCCGCACCGAGGGCGCGCTTGGAACCGGTGGACTTCCGCTTCGCGGGGGACGACGCCGGCCCGGGCGCCGATCCTGTGGGCGCGGCTGTGGAGCCGGGCACGTTCGCGGGCGAGGCGAGGGGGGCTTCGGCGCTCACTTGGCGACCTCCGTTCGGACCGAGGAGTGCCAGGACAGCACCCGGCGCTCGATCATGCGCATGACCAGGTTGATGATGACGCCGAGCAGGCCGGTCGCCAGGATGAGGGCGTACATCGCCACGTAGGAGCCGCCGGACTGGGCCTTGGCGATCTCAGCGCCCAGGCCCGGGTTGCCGATGATCAGCTGGGCGGTGATCGCCAGGATCAGCGCCACGGCCGAGGCCAGGCGCACCCCCGTCATCAGGTACGGCAGCGCCGTGGGGAAGATGACGTAGCGCAGCCGCGCCACCGGGCCGAGCCCGTAGGACCGGGCGGTGTTCATGGCCACGTTGTCCACGTCCGCCACCCCGTAGAGGACCTGGATCAGCACCTGCCAGAAGGAGGCGTAGACGATCAGCAGCAGGGCCGACTCGATCTCCACGCCGAACAGCAGCACGGCCAGCGGGATCAACGCCACGGACGGCACCGGGCGCATGAACTCGATCGTGGAGTTGGTGAACCGGCGCAGGAAGGTGGACGAGCCGATGACGAACCCCAGCACGGACGCCGCGATGCACGCGATCAGCATGCCCAGCAGCCACTGCCACATGGTGTCCCCGACCGCCTGCCAGAAGGCGGTCAGGCCGAAGTTGCGGAACAGGTCCGCGATGGCAGCGGTCGCCGGGGGCAGGAACGTCGGGTTCACGATCCCGGTGCGCGGCAGGATCTCCCAGATCACCAGGAAACCCAGCAGGCCCACCAGGCCCAGGGACTTGGTGCCCCAGTTCCGGCGCGGCTTGCGCGTCGCCCGGGACGGACCGGTCGACGTCGGCCGGCCGGTCACGCCGGTCTGCGCCACCGAGGTCGGCGGCGCAGCAGGATCCGGGCGGGTCCCGATGTCCAGGCCGGCCACGGTGGCCGCGTCGGTGTGCCGCCGGAGGTCTCCGCGGCGGCGGTCGGATCCGCTGGAGGCCTCGAGCCGGTGCAGGCGCTCGATCTCCGTCTCGCGGTGGGGGTCTCCGGACCCGCCCGGGCCACGGGGGCCCGGCGCGCCGGTGGACGGTACTGAGTCAGTCATCGATCGTGGTGCTCCGCTCGCGACAGGGGGTGGTCGTGTGGGGGACGGCTATGCTGACATTTTCGTCAACAATATTGTGACCCGTCCCACAGGCTGTGGCCAGCCTAGACAGTGAACGGTCTTAGTTCAATACCTCAACGATTATGACCGTCAACTGATTCATGGTTCCCATGCACACCGTCGATGGCCGAGGCGAGCCACGCAGACTCACAAGCAGACTCACCGGAGACTCACAGAGGGGACGCCGATGCTCGACCTGAACCTCATCCGGGTGTTCGTGGCCGTGATGGAGGAGGGCACGCTGACGGCAGCGGCCGAGCGCCTCAAACTCACCCAGCCGTCCATCACCCACGCGGTCAACCGCCTGCGCCGGGCCACGGGGGACGAGCTCTTCGCCCGCTCGGGCCGCGGCGTCCGGCCCACCCGCGCGGCGGAGCAGCTCTATGCCGAGGTGGCCACCCTGCCGGCCGCAGCCGACGCCGCCGTGGCGGGCCTGGCCGACTTCACCCCGACCCGGGCCGCCACGACCTTCCGGATCGCCCTCACCGACCTCGGCCAGCTGGTCTTCCTGCCGCATCTCGTCCCGGCCCTGGCGGCCGCGGCCCCCCGGTGCAGCCTGGACGTGGTCCCGCTGGACACCAGCACCGCGGCGGAGGACCTGGTGTCCGGCGCCCTGGACCTGGCCATCGCCTCCGCCCCGCCAGCCGGCGAGGTCCGCGCCCTGCCCCTGCGGCGCGACCGCTACATCTGCATGGCCCGGAGCGGGCGGCTGGGTCCCCGGCCACCGACCGCCGAGGAGCTCTCCGGCGCCGCCCGGGTGGTGATCCGCGGCTCCACGGGGCACACCCTGGTGGAGTCCCGGATGCCGCCGCCCGCCGAGGGCTCCGTGGCGGTCTCCACCTTCTCTGCCATCCCCTCCCTCGTGGCCGGCACGGACCTGCTGGCCTTCGTCCCGCAGATCCTGCTGCCCGAATGGGCCCGCACCTGGGGCGTCCAGGAGTGGCCGCTGCCGTTCGAGGACACGGACGTCACCGTCCACGCCTACGCCGCCCCGCGGGCGCCGACCTCCGCCACGTCCTGGTTCGTCCCGTGGGTGGTGGACCTGCTGCGCGACCTATAGACACCGCTGATGAGTGAGGGTTGCAACGATCATTGGACCGGCTGTGATGTACCTCATAGGGTGCCAGCATGATCACTCCACCGCTGACACCCTCACCCGCCCCGCTTCCCCGCCGGCGGAGGCCCGGCCGCCTCGCCGCCGGCGGCCGAGTCCTCGCGCTCGCCCCACTCCTCGCCCTCGGTCTCACCGCCTGCGGCTCCGGTTCCCCCTCGGGCGGCGAGGAGGACACCGCGTCGGCCGGGGCCGGATCCGAGGCGGCCTCAGGTGAGCTGACCCCCATCACCGTCGGGGCCATCCCGATCGGCGACGTCGCCCCGATCCACGTGGGCGTGAAGGAGGGCTTCTTCGAGGAGGAGGGCCTGGACGTCGAGGTCGTGAACACCTCCGGCGGCGCCATCGCCGTGCCCGGTGTGGTGGCCGGCGACTACGACTTCGCCTTCGGCAACACCGTCTCCCTCATGGTGGCCCGGGACCAGGGCCTGCCGCTGCAGTACGTCGCCAACGGCACCACCACCACGGGCGAGGAGGGCGCGGACTTCGCGGCCGTCGTCGCCCTGGAGGACTCGGAGCTGGAGGACTCCGCCAGCCTGCAGGGCCACACCGCCTCCTCCAACAACCTGCTGAACATCGGCGACACCGCCATCCGCATGGCCGTGGACAACGGCGGCGGTGACGGCGCGGACATGGACTTCATCGAGCTGGCCTTCGGCGACGCCGCCGCCGCCGTGCAGAACGGCCAGGTCGAGGCCGCCCTGGTCCTGGAGCCCTACCTGACCCAGTCCCTGGATGCGGGCCTCAAGGCCGTGTCCTGGCCCTACGCCGAGGCACACCCGGACCTGGACATCGGCGGCTACTTCACCTCCGAGGAGACCATGGAGCAGCGTCCGGAGGACGTGGAGGCCTTCACCCGCGCCATGCGCAGGTCCATGGAGTTCAGCCAGGAGAACCCGGAGGTGGTCCGCGAGGTGATCGGCGAGTACACCGAGATCGACGCCGAGGTCCTCGAGCGCATCAACCTGCCGCGGTTCAAGGCCGACTTCTCCCGGGAGGCCATGACGGCCCTGGGCGACGCCGCCGTGAAGTACGGCGTGATCGACGACGCCCCGGACCTGGATGCCCTGCTGCCGGAGGGGACCCCATGAGCGCCGAGACCGTCGCCGCACCGATGAAGGTCAGCGAGGCCGTGGGCCGGATCATCGCCCGGATGGGCGCCGCCCACGTGTTCGGCGTGGTGGGCTCCGGCAACTTCCGGGCCACCAATGCGCTGATCGCCCCGGACGCCGAGCGCCCGGAGGGGATCCCCTTCACCGCGGCCCGGCACGAGATGGGCGCCGCCTGCATGGCGGACGCCTACTCGCGCTCCACCGGCCGGCTCTCCGTGGTCACCGTCCACCAGGGCTGCGGGCTGTCCAACGCCCTGACGGGAATCGGCGAGGCCGCCAAGTCCCGCACCCCCGTGCTGGTCATCTCCGGGGACACCCCGGGCGGTCAGTACGGTTCCAACTTCTACATCGACCAGGACAAGGTCGTGGAGGGCATGGGCGCGGTGGCCGAACGGCTGCACTCCCCCGCCTCCGCCGTGGCGGACACCGTCCGCGCCGTGACCCGGGCCGTCAACGACCGGCGGACCGTGGTGCTGTCCATGCCGCTGGACGTCCAGGAGGGCACCATCCCGGAGGGGCAGCGCGCGCTCCTGGACCAGATGGCCCCGCCCGTGCCGCCCACCCCGGCCGGCGCCTCCCCGGAGGCGGCCGAGCGCATCGCCGCCCTGTTGGCCGGGGCCGATCGCCCGGTGATCGTGGGCGGCCGGGGTGCCGCGGCCGGCGTCGGGCCCATCCGTGCCCTGGCCGAACGGGCCGGGGCCCTGCTGACCACCTCGGCGGTGGGCCGCGGGCTGTTCCACGAGGACCCGTGGCACCTGGACGTGATGGGCGGCTTCTCCACGGACGGTGCGGCCGAGCTGGTGCGCGAGGCGGACCTGCTGCTGGTCTTCGGCGCCGCCCTGAACCGGTGGACCACCCGGGACGGCACCCACCTGCGCGGCAAGACCGTCATCCAGGTGGATGACACCCCGCGCGCGTTCGGCCTCCACTACCCGGTGGACCTGGAGGTCTTGGGCGACGCCGGCCTGACCGCCGCCGCGGTCGACGTCGCCCTGGCCGCACGGCTGGGCGCCGAGGGCAAGCGCACCGGATACCGGACCGATCAGACCCGCGCGCGGGTGGCCGCGTCGCTGCACTGGCGGGACCAGCCCTTCGAGGACGTCTCCGACCCCGTGGTCGCCGGAGATCCGGACAGCGGGCGGATCGACCCGCGGCTGCTGACCAACCGGCTGGACGAGATGGTGCCGATGGAGCGCGTGGTGGTCCCGGACGGCGGCAACTTCAACGCCTATCCGGCCATGCACTTCCGGGTGCCGGACAACACCGGCTACTGCGTGCCGCTGGCGTTCCAGTCGATCGGCCTGGCGCTGTCCAGCGCCATGGGCTCCCAGCTGGCCTCCCCAGACCGGATCGCGATCGCCGGCGTGGGCGACGGCGGGCTGCTGATGTCCCTCGTGGAGCTGGAGACCGCTGTGCGGCTGAAGATGCCGCTGATGGTGGTGGTCTACAACGACGCCGCCTATGGGGCCGAGGTGCACCACTTCGTGCACGAGACCGACCGCCTCGACACGGTGCAGTTCCCGCCGACGGACATCGCGGCCATCGCCGCCGGCTTCGGCTGCGCATCGGCGACCGTGCGGCAGGACTCCGACCTGGGTGCCGTGCAGGAGTGGCTCGACGGCCCGCGGGACCGGCCGATCCTCATCGACGCGAAGATCGCCGACTTCCCGTCCTGGGTGCTCGCGCACAGCTTCGCGGAGGGCGAGTGACCGTGGAAGCGCGAAACACCCGACTGACCCGGCGGCGGTTGCTTGCCGTCGGAACAGCGGCCCTGGTGGCCGGGACCGCCGCCGCCTGCGGACAAGGTGACCCAGCAGGTGGTGGGGGTTCCGGCACTGCCACCGCGGCGGAGGGCTCGGCCGACGGCACCGGAGGCCTGCGGCCGGTGACGGTCGGTGCCATCCCGATCGTCGACGTCGCACCCCTGCACCTGGCGAAGGAGCAGGGCTTCTTCGAGGAGGCCGGATTGGACGTGATCATCGAGAACACCTCGGGTGGGGCCATCTCCTTCCCGGGAGTCTCCTCGGGTCAGTTCGACTTCGCCTTCGGCAACGTGGTGTCCATGATGGTGGCCCGTTCCCAGGGCATCGGGCTGAAGTTCTTCTGCTCCGGCTCCACCACCACGGGCGAGCCCGGTGAGGACAACGTCGCACTGATCGCCGCCCCGGACTCCGGCTTCACCACCATCCGGGACCTGGAGGGGAAGATGTTGTCCTCCAACCAGCTGGCCAACATCGGAGACACGGCCTGCCGCCAGGCCCTGGACAAGGCCGGGGGCGACGGGGCCGCCCTGGAGTTCATGGAGATGGCCTTCCCCGACGTCCAGGCGGCATTGGAGAACGGGCAGCTCGACGCCGGCGTGGTGGTGGAGCCGTTCGTCACCCCCGCCCTGGAGGCCGGCATGGTGGCCGTCTCCTGGCCGTATGCCGAGGCCAACCCCGAGCTGGACACCGGCGGCTACTTCGCTAGCGAGGAGACCCTGGAGACCGATCCGGACCTGGTGCGCTCCTTCCGCGAGGCCCTGGTGCGAGGCCTGGAGTACGCCCAGGAAAACCCCGACGAGGTCCGGCGGATCACCGGCACCTACACCCAGACGCCCCCGGAAGTGCTGGAGCAGATCAAGCTGCCGCGATTCCGGGCCGAGTTCAACCTGGAGGCGCAGGAGGAACTGGCCGCCAGCGCCCGGAAGTACGGCACCGTCACCGGGGAGCTGTCCGTCCCGGACATGTTCGCCGAGCTCTGAAGACCGTTCTGAGTCGACTTGGGGTGGGTGTTTGAGCAAAACTCCCACCCCGAGTCGACTGGAAACGTCAGGGCGTTATTCGAGCAGGAGCGCCGGCTCCTCCATGATCGCGGCGACGTCCGCCATGAAGCGGGCCGAGAGGTCCCCGTCCACCACGCGGTGGTCGAAGGAACCGCCCAGGGTGGTGATCCACCGCGGGATGACCTCGCCGGAGACCACCCAGGGCTTCTGCCGGATGGTCCCGAAGGCCACGATGGCCACCTCGCCGCGGTTGATGATCGGCGTGCCCGTGTCGATGCCCAGGGCGCCGATGTTCGTGATGGAGATCGTGCCGTCGGCCATCTCGGTCGGCTGCGTCTTGCCGTCCCGGGCCCGCCGGGCCAGGGTGCCGAGGGCCTCGGCCAGGTCCCGCAGGGAGAGCTCGTTGGCGTTCTTGACGTTGGGCACCAGCAGCCCGCGCGGGGTGGCGGCGGCGATCCCGAGGTTCATGTAGTGCTTGACGAGGATCTCGTCGTCCGTCCACGAGGCGTTGACGTGCGGGTTCCGGGCCGCGGCCCAGATGACGGCCTTGGCCAGGATCAGCAGGGGCGTGACCTTGACGCCCTCGAACTCGCGCGAGGACTTCAGCCGCTTGACGAACTCCATGGTCCGGCTGGCGTCCACGTCCACGAAGATCGAGACGTGCGGGGCGTCCCGGTAGGACTCTGAGACCGCCGCGGCCGTCGCCTTGCGCACGCCCTTGACCCGGATCCGCTCGGTCCGCGCCGCGTTGTCACCGGTGTCCGGCATCCAGAACGAGCCCGAGGTGTCGATGTTCGTCTCACGCTCGGCCAGGTAGTTCTCCACGTCCGTGCGCGTCACCTCGCCGAACTGGCCCGTGGCGCGCACCTTGGTCAGGTCCACGCCGAGCTCCTTGGCGATCCGCCGCACCGGCGGCTTGGCCAGCACGCGCTCGAACAGTCCCGCCACGTCCGTCTGGCGTTCGCGTCCGGCCGCCACCCATTGCCCGACGGCGGCCGGCAGCTTCAGCCCGCGCGTCGCCGGGGCGGTGGGCTGGCTGGCCGGCGGGGCGGGAGTTCCGCTCGGGGCGGGGGCAGGCCGGGCGGCGGGCTCCTCGCGCAGCCGCGGGCTCCACGAGGGGGCGACCGCAGTCTGCCCGGACGGTACCGGGGGCGTGGAGGAACCCGGCCCGGCGGGGCCAGCCGCGCCGGCAGAGGTCTTGCGGGGCCGGCGCGTGGCCGCGTCGGCCTTCGGGCCGGAGCCGGTCAGCGCGGCGCCGGAGCCAGAGTCGGATCCTGAACCGGAGGAGGAGCCGCCGGCGGGGTCCCCGCCGTCACGTGGCACGGGCGCCTCCTCGCCGATCCCCGCCGCTGACGTGGCGCCGGTCGCGGCATCGACCGCGGCGTCGACCTCTGCCTCGGCCTCGGAAGGCCTCGTGGTCCCGGTCTCCGGAGCGGGCGGCGAGGCGTCCGCGGGGCTGCCGGCCGGCGTCGTGCCCTGGGTGTCAGCGGGACCGGAAGCGGACGGCGAGGCGGCCGTGGTGATGCCGATGATGGGGGCGCCCACCTCGATGGTCTCCCCCGCGGGGGCCATCAGCTCGGTGACGGTGCCGGCGTAGGGGCTGGGCAGCTCGACGAGGGACTTGGCGGTCTCGATCTCGCAGAGGACGTCGTTGACGGCGACCGTGTCCCCGACCGCCACCTTCCACTCGGTGATTTCGGCCTCGGTCAGGCCCTCGCCGACGTCCGGCAGGGTGAAGATCTCCATGGGGTGCCTCCCGGCAGTCAGTAGGCGTTCGGTGCGGGTTCGGGGCGGGGTCAGTACGCGAGGGTGCGGTCCACGGCGTCGAGGATGCGGTCCAGGTCCGGCAGGTACTGCTCCTCCACCCGGGACGGCGGGTAGGGCAGATGGAACCCGCCCACGCGGATGATCGGGGCCTCCAGGTGCAGGAAGGACCGCTCGGTGAGCCGGGCGGCGATCTCCCCGCCGAGGCCCCCGAAGGTCGGCGCCTCGTGGGCGACCACCATGCGTCCGGTCTTCTCCAGCGAGGCCTGCAGGGTGTCGAAGTCGATCGGGGAGAGCGAGCGCAGGTCCACGACCTCGAGCGAGCGGCCGTCCTCGGCGGCGGCGTTGGCGGCGGCCAGGGCCACGGGCACGAGCGGCCCGTAGGCCACCACCGTGGCATCCGTGCC
Organism: Citricoccus sp. I39-566; assembly: GCF_031432995.1. GTDB lineage: Bacteria > Actinomycetota > Actinomycetes > Actinomycetales > Micrococcaceae > Citricoccus > Citricoccus nitrophenolicus_A. The sequence continues at coordinate 987,876 of NZ_CP133842.1, read as the reverse complement.
GGCGCGGACCACCTGGGCCTGGAAGGCGCCGAGACCGCCGTGGCCGCCCTCGCCCGTGTCCACCTCGCCCTTGAGCCAGTACCGGCGCTTGGGCTCGAAGATGATGACGGGGTCCGCCGACTGGATGCCCTGGCGCGTCATCCAGTACGCGTCCTGGGCGTTGGACGGCGTGATGATCCGCAGCCCCGGCGTGTGCGCGAAGAGGGCCTCGGGCGACTCGGAGTGGTGCTCGATCGAGCCGATGCCCCCGCCGTAGGGGATGCGGATGGTCACCGGGACGGTGGCGGTGCCGCGGGTGCGGGCGCGGAGCTTGGCCAGCTGCGTGGTGATCTGGTTGAAGCCGGGGAAGACGAAGCCGTCGAACTGGATCTCCGCCACGGGGCGGTAGCCGCGCAGGGCCAGGCCGATCGAGGTGCCGATGATCCCGGACTCGGCCAGCGGGGAGTCCACCACCCGGTCCGCGCCGTAGGCGGCCTTCAGGCCCTCGGTCACGCGGTACACGCCGCCCAGGGAGCCGATGTCCTCGCCCATGAGCAGCGTCTTCGGGTCGGCGGCGAGCTCATCCGCGAGGGCCCGGTTGACGGCCTTGGCGATGGTCAGGGTCTCGGTGCTCATGCTGCCCCTCCCCGCCCTGCCGAACCGTTGGGTCCGGCGGGGTCTGCGGTACCGGCGGGGCCGTCGTCGGGACCGTCGGCGAAGCCTGCCTGCCACGCCAGGTGCCAGGCCTTCTCCTCGGCCACCAGGGGGTGCGGCTCGGCGTAGACGGTGTCGAAGACCTCGTCCAGCGGGGCGATCGCGTCCCCGGTCATGGACAGCACGGCCTCGCGGGCCGCGGCGGCCAGCTCCTCGCCTTCGGCGGCGACCTCGGCGAAGAACGCGTCCGGCTCCTCCCCGGCCGCGTCGGTGGCGCGCAGGTACGCCTCCAGGCGCTCCAGGGGGTCGACGCCGGCCCAGGCCGCCTCCTCGTCCCGGGTCCGGTACTTCGTGGGGTCATCGGCGGTGGTGTGCGCCCCCACCCGGAAGGTGTGGGCCTCGATCAGGACCGGCCCGGCGCCGGTGCGGGCCTGCTCGGCGGCCCAGGCGGTCACGGCGTACATGGCCAGCGGGTCGTTGCCGTCCACGGTGACGCCCTCGAAGCCGTAGCCGGCGGCGCGCTGGGCCAGGGGGACGCGGGTCTGGGTGGTGGCGGGCACGGAGATGGCCCACTGGTTGTTCTGGCAGAAGAACACCACGGGCAGGTCGTAGCTGGCGGCGAACACCATGGACTCGTGGACGTCCCCCTCCGAGGAGGCCCCGTCCCCGAAGCATGCCAGTGCGACCTGGCCCTCACGCTGCAGGCGGTCGGCGTCCCAGCCGGCCTGGTCCCGCTGGATGCCCCAGGCGTAGCCGGTGGCGTGCAGGGTCTGGGCGGCGAGCACGAGCGTGTAGGGCTGGAGGCGGTGCTCCTCGGCCGTCCAGCCGGCGTGGGAGACACCGCGGAACAGCTCGAACAGCTGGCGCGGGGTGACGCCGCGGCCCAGGGCGAAGAGGTGCTCGCGGTAGGTCGGGAAGATCCAGTCGGCATCGCGCAGGGCGGACAGGGCCCCGGCCTGGGCGCCCTCCTGGCCGATGGCGGGGACCCACAGGGCGAGCTGCCCCTGGCGCTGGAGGGCGGTGCCCTCGGCGTCCACGCGGCGCTCGGTGGCCATCAGCCGGTACATCCGCTGCAGGGCGGTGTGGTCGAGGTCCGCCAGGTAGGGCGTGAACCGTGCGTCCTCGTGCAGGGTGCCTTCGGCGTCCAGCAGTTGGACGGCTCCGGCCGGCAGCGTGGTCGCCTGGCTCGGCTGCTGCGGTTCGCTCACGTGGAACTCCTTCTCTCCCGGCGCATCGGGCGACGGTCCGGATCAAGACTAGTCGCGACGGCCCTTACTCGCCGGTACTTTGCCCCGCGGTCCACACCGGGCGGGCACCACCCACCCCGATGTTGTGTCTGGAGGGATTCACGCTTCTGGGGCCCCAGCAGGTGAATCCCTCCAGACACAACGCGGGTGGGGCTAGGAGGTCGAGGTGAAATCGGCGCAGAGCTGCAGGAAGCGGGTGTTGGCCTCCTCCTCGCCGATGGTGACGCGTACCCCCTCGGTGCCGAAGCCCCGCACGGCGAGCGCCTGCCGGGCTGCGGCCTCCACGAACTCGGGCGCGCGCTCCCCGAGGGGCAGCCAGACGAGGTTGCCCTGGGAGTCGGGCACGTCCCAGCCCAGCTCGGCGAGCCCGGCCATGACCCGTTCGCGCTCGGCCACGATCCTGCCGACCCGCTCATCGACCTCGTCCAAGTGGTCCAGGGAGGCGATCGCGGCGCGCTCCGCCACGGAGGACACGGCGAAGGGGGTGGCCAGCACGCGCAGGTACTGGGTGATGTGCGGGTGGGAGACGGAATAGCCCACGCGCAGGTTCGCCAGGCCGTGGGCCTTGGAGAAGGTGCGCAGCACCACCACGTTGTCATGCCGGCGGTACACCGACAGGGCGTCGACGGCGTCCGGCTGGGTGATGAACTCCGTGTAGGCCTCGTCGAGGACCACCACCACGTCCTGCGGGACCTTCGCCAGGAACGCTTCCACCTCCGCCCCGGTCAGGGCCGGACCGGTGGGGTTGTTGGGCGTGCAGAGGATGATCACCCGGGTGCGCTCGGTGATGGCCGCGGCCATGGCGTCGAGGTCATGGCGGAAGTCTGCCGTGAGGGGCACCTGGACGTCCCGGGCCCCGGCCGCCCGCACGACGATCGGGTAGGCCTCGAAGGATCGCCACGCGTAGATGACCTCGTCCTGGGTGCCGTCCGGGCCGGCCCCGGCGAAGGTGGTGATGATCTGGGTCAACGCGCCGAGGGAGCCGGCCCCGGTGACGATGTCCTGCGGCGAGACGTCCAGGTGCTGCCCCAGCCGCTCCCGCAGGGCGGTGGAGAGGGGATCGGGATAGCGGCAGAAGTCGGTGAACTCCGCCAGGACGGCGCGCACGGCGGGGACGGGGCCGTAGGGGTTCTCGTTGGAGGAGAGCTTGTAGGAGACGAGCCCGTCCACCGCTGCGGCCGGTTTGCCCGCCGCATAGGCCGGGAGTTCGCTGAGGACCGGGCGCGGGCGGATGGGCTGCGGTTCGTTCATGGCCTCCAGCCTATCCCCGCGAGGACCGGCACCCGGAGCAAGGGGTGGCCGTGGGACCATGGGCGCATGGTCAAATTCCTGCTCCGCGTCATCGTCAACGGGCTGGCCCTCTGGGTGGCCGCCCTCATCCTGCCCGGCATGGACGTCATCCCCTCCGGCACGGTGGCGGACACGGGCGACCCCACGTTGAACGCCGTGATCGCCTATCTGGTCATCGGGCTCGTGTTCGGCGCCGTCAACGCGGTGGTCAAGCCGATCATCTCGCTGCTCGCCCTCCCGCTGACCTGCCTGACGCTGGGCCTGTTCACGGTGATCATCAACGCCGGCATGCTCATGCTGACCGTGTGGCTGACCTCCTACCTGCCGATGCAGCTGACCGTGGACGCCTTCTGGTGGACCGCGGTCTTCGCGGCCATCATCGTCTCAGTGGTCTCCATGATCGCCAACGGCGTCTTCGGACTGAACCGCTCCTCCTCGCGGGACTGATCCCGGCGGAGCCGGTGCCGTGGGAAGCTCACCCGTTCCGGACACTGTGCATCAGCCCGGGCCGGATCCCTGTGGGCCGCCGGTCCGGCCGCTCATCGAGCGGATGGCGGGGGTTGCCGGGGCGGACCCGCTCGAACTGCACGGACCTCGTCACCCCGCCGCCGGCCGTCAGCGCCGCGATGTGCTCGAGCGCCGGGGCTTGCCGGGCCACGTCCGGGTCCCGGTCCAGCAGGGCCGCGTGGAACGCGTAGTTCTCGAAGGCGTGGCCGGAGAACAGGTCCTTCTCCTCGGGGAACAGCGACTCGTCGTAGCCGCTCACGGTGATGGTGGCACGGTTCGCGGCCTGCGGATTGGCCCGTCCGTCCGCGGCGGCGGGGAAGTCCTCGCTGTGCTCCAGGTGCGCAGCCTCGACGCCGACCGGGACCCTGATCTCCCCGGTCGGCGAGCCGATCGTGAACAGGCCCTGCACGTCATAGTTCGCGGCGATCCGCTCATCCGCGGCGATCCGGGCCGCGTGGAGGCCGCCCTGGCTGTATCCGCTCAGCACCAGGGCATCGTCCTGACCGGCGCCCGACGCGCGGAGGGCCTCGTCCACGGCGGCGGAGACGTGCTGGGAGTCCAGGGCCATCGCCTCGGCGTTCCCGCCCATGTCCCAGGGGTTGGTCGACCAGCCGCTGCCGTCCTTGTAGTCCCCGGTCTGGGTCCCCGGAAAAGAAACGAGCCACACCGTCTCGGGCGCCCCCGGGCCCTCCGGGGTGATCCTCGTGATCTGGACGGAACCGGGGGCGGCCTCGCGGGCCAGGTCCAGGTGGGACATGACGGTGGAGATGCTCCCCTCGCCCTCGGGCGTCCACGTCTGTCCCCAATCCTCGGCCGGCGGCGGCTTCTCCTTGAGGCGCACCGGCCCGATCTGCACCAGTCCGGTGGCCCTCCCCAGCGCCGTGGCCAGGGGGTACAGCAGTTCCGGTCCGGACAGTGCGCCGGTGGCGCCGTCGTCCCGGGCCGCCCGTCCGGTCACCTCCGAGGCGATCAGATACCCGCGTCCGAGGCCCGGGGCCATCAACCCGAGGAGCCCGGCCAGGACCTCCGGAGTGGCCTGGAGGGCCAGCTCCGTGAGGGGGACGGGCAGCGGCCGGCCGCTCAGGCCGAGACCCAGAGCACCGACGACGGCGGCGCCGCCGTACAGCTCGGCCATCTTCCGCTGGGCCGCCGCCTCCGCCTCCCGGTAGGTGTGGGCCGCCGTCCGTACCGCCACGGCGAGCACACCCGCCTCGGCGCTGATGGCCAGCAGCCCGCCGGACAGCTCGGCCGTCCGCCCGGTGAGGGCCCGGCCCGTGCTGGTGTGGACCGCCGCCACGGCCATCAGGGATCCCCAGCCCGCGGCGCGGAGCGACAGGGCTGCGGCCTCGTCCGTGGCCCCGGCCAGCAGCAGGCTGCCTCGCTCCAGCTCGTCCAGGTTGGCATGGATGGATCCGGGCCCACCCCGGACGGAGTACGACGGCGGCTCACCCGCGACCGCGACGCCGGTGGCGGTTCCGCTCGGGTCGGCACCCCGGCCCGGGACGTCCGTGCCGTCCAGCAGCCCAGGCCGACCGATCCCTGCGGGTGCGGGGACGGTTCCGGTCATCTCAGCACACCCCCAGGGTGGCCGCTGTGGCCACCGCGGCCTGGGCCGCCTGAAGTGTCTCCCGAAGCCGGGCGATCTGCTGTTGCAGCTCGCCGATCGACACCCGGGCCAGGGCGGTGGACTCCTCGGCCACCTCGGCCAGCTCCGCCGCCCGCACCCGCAGGCGTTGGCTCCGCTCCGCGAAGGCCTCCCCCGCCGGCGAGCGCCAGTCCATGGCGGACAGGGAATGCACCGACTCGGCCACCCCCCGGGTGCCCGAGCCGACCAGCCGGAGCTCCTCGACCACCTGGTGCAGCTGCACCACGGCCGCCTCCAGCACGCGGAGCAGTTGCTCATCCCCCACCATCAGGTCCAGGGCCGCCTCGGCCGCCGAACACACCGGCAACCCACTGATCGGTACCGTCATCGCCGTCCTCCCGTGCCGCCCTGTTCCGTCAGCCACCACGCTAGGGAGGAGTTCGCCGCCGCGGGCCGGCGTCAGGGGCTATTGGGGATAGGCCCAGAGCATTCGGTCTGCTGTGGAGGAACCCTCCGCGCGGCTGGAAGACTGTCCCCATGAGCACCCCAGACAGCCGCCGCACCGAATTCGATCCCTCCGCCCTCGGCGACCGGGAGGCCACCCTGCTCGTGAAGTCGATCCTCATCCCGCGGCCGATCGCCTGGGTGGGGACGGTGGATGCCGGCGGCACCGCCAACCTGGCGCCGCACTCCTTCTTCACGATGGTCTCCGAGGCCCCGCCGATCGTGATGTTCTCCTCGACCACGCGCAAGGACACCCTGGCGAACGTCGAGGCCACCGGCCAGTTCACGGTCTCCCTGGTCTCCCGGCCACAGTTCGAGGCGGCCAACCAGACCTCGGCGCCCTATGCCGTGGAGGTGAGCGAGTTCGAGGCCGCCGGGATCGCGCCCGAGCCCTCGGCCGCCGTCGTGCCTCCCCGGGTGGCCGACTCCCCGGCCGTGATGGAGTGCGTGCTGGAGAGCATCATCCCGGTGGGCGGGAACTTCATGGTGCTCGGGCGGGTGGTCCACGTGGCGGTGGACACGGACACGCTGGAGACGGATGCGCGCGGCCGCACCCTGCCGCTGGCGCGGAAGCTGGACCCGCTGACCCGCCTGGGCCGGAACGAGTGGGGCACCCTCGGCGAGGTGCTCGCCATCGACCGGCCCACGGTGGGGTAGCCCCGGCTTGACCGCCACCCCGGTACCGGCCGGTGCTAGCGTGGTCCCGGTGACCGTCTCGCCTGCCAGCCCCGCTCCCGTCCGCCCCGTGGGATTCGACCGGGACCGCTACGTGGACCTGCAGTCCCGCCACATCGAGGAGCGCCGCCGGCAGATCGGCGGCAAGCTGTACCTGGAGATGGGCGGCAAGCTCTTCGACGACCACCACGCCTCCCGCGTGATGCCGGGATTCCTGCCGGACAACAAGATCGCCATGCTCGAGCGGATCAAGGACGAGCTGGAGATCCTGGTCTGCCTCAACGCCAAGGACCTGGAGCGCCAGAAGGTGCGGGCCGACCTGGGCATCCCCTACGAGGAGGACGTGCTGCGCCTCGTGGACGTGTTCCGCGAGCGCGGCTTCCTGGTGCAGCACGTGGTGCTGACCCAGCTGGAGGACTCCAATCAGGTGGCCCTGTCCTTCGCCGAGCGGCTCGAGCGGCTGGGGCTCACCGTGGCCCGTCACCGCGTGATCCCCGGCTACCCGCAGGACACCCGCAGGATCGTCTCGGAGGAGGGCTTCGGGCTGAACGACTTCGCCGAGACCACCCGGGACGTGGTGGTGGTGACGGCGCCGGGGCCGGGGTCGGGGAAGCTCGCCACGTGCCTCTCGCAGGTGTACCACGAGCACGCCCGCGGGATCGCGTCCGGCTACGCCAAGTTCGAGACGTTCCCGATCTGGAACCTGCCCCTCGACCACCCCGTGAACCTCGCCTACGAGGCGGCCACCGCGGACCTGGATGACATCAACCTGATCGACCCGTTCCACCTGGCCGCCTACGGCGAGCAGGTCACCAGCTACAACCGGGACGTGGAGGTCTTCCCGCTGCTCAAGGCCCTGCTCGAGCAGCTCACCGGCTCCTCCCCCTACGCCTCCCCCACGGACATGGGCGTGAACCTGGCCGGCAGCTGCATCGTGGATGACGGGGTGTGCCGCGAGGCCGCGCGCCAGGAGATCGTGCGCCGGTACTACAAGGCCCTGGTGGACGAGCGGATCAACGACGCCGAGGCGGATGTCTCCGAGCGCGTGGCGATGGTCATGTCCCGGGCCGGCTGCACCCCGGGCGACCGGGCCGTCGTCGCCCCCGCCCTGGCCGTGGAGGAACGCACCGGGGAGCCGGGCTCCGCGATCGAGCTGGCGGACGGGACCATCGTCACCGGCAAGACCTCGGACCTGCTGGGCTGCTCGGCCGCGATGCTGCTCAACGCGCTGAAGGAGCTGGCCGGCCTCGACGACGAGGTCCACCTGCTCTCCCCCGCCTCGATCGAGCCGATCCAGACCCTGAAGACCGAGCACCTGGGCTCGAAGAACCCGCGGCTGCACACGGACGAGGTGCTGATCGCGCTCTCGGTCTCCGCCGCCTCGGACGAGAACGCCCGGCGGGCGCTGGGCGAGCTGCAGAACCTGAACGGCTGCGACGTGCACACCACCACCATCCTGGGCACCGTGGACGAGGGCATCTTCCGTTCCCTCGGCGCCCTGGTCACCTCCGAACCGAGGTTCCAGCGCAAGGCGCTGTACCGCAAGCGGTAGGACCATGACCGTGCCCCGCATCCTCGGCAGCCCCGTCGACGACCAGACCCGCTGCGTCCACTACCGCACGGAGCTGGACGTCATCGCGATCCGCTTCTGGTGCTGCGGCGAGTACTACCCCTGCCACCTCTGCCACGCCGAGGGCGCGGGCCACGCGGCCCGGCCGTGGCCGCTGGCCGAGCAGGGCACCGAGGCGATCCTCTGCGGGGTCTGCCGGCGCGAGTTGCCGATCAGCACCTACCGCGCCGTGGACGCCTGCCCTCACTGCGCCGCGCCGTTCAACCCCGGCTGCACGCTCCACGCGGGACTGTACTTCGAGGGCTGAGCCCGCCCGTTCTCACCTCGCCGCCCCGACCCGGCCGCCCGGTGCGGGATTCGGCAGGGTGTCCGGCGGCTGCACGCTGCGGCTTCCCCCACTCGATGTGCTGCCGTGGAACAGAACCCGGCGACCGGTGCGGGGGTGGAAGAATGGGCGGCATGCCTGAGTCCTCCTTGCCGCAGCCGTCCGCCTCGCCCGCCGCCTCCCCGGCCTTCCCCACCACCCAGGGCACGACGCCGGCCCGCCAGTCCCTGGCCGACGCCGGCATTCCCCTGGGTCCTCTGGACGGCCGGTACCGCTCGGCGGTGGCGCCGCTGACCGAGCACCTCTCCGAGGCGGCGCTGAACCGCAACCGCCTGCACGTGGAGGTCGAGTGGTTCATCCACCTGGCGCACCACGAGGTGCTGCCCGGACTGCGCCCGCTGACTGCGGACCAGGAGCAGGGACTCCGCGCCATTGTCACCGACTTCGGCACCGAGGGCGTGGCCGAGCTCGGCGCCATCGAGAAGGAGACGGTCCACGACGTCAAGGCCGTGGAGTACTACATCGGCCGCCGGCTGACCGCGCTCGGGCTGGAGCACCTGACCCCGCTCGTGCACTTCGCCTGCACGAGTGAGGACATCAACAACCTGTCCTACGCCGTGGGGGTGCGGGACGCGATCGGCGAGGTCTGGCTCCCGGCCGCGCGGGCCGCCGTCGGGACCTTGCGGGACATGGCTACCGCCGCCGCCGCCACCCCCATGCTCTCCCGCACCCACGGCCAACCGGCCACCCCCACGACGCTGGGCAAGGAGATGGCGGTGTTCGTGCACCGCCTCGAGCGCCAGATCCGCCGCGTGGAGCAGCAGGAGTACCTCGGCAAGATCAACGGTGCCACCGGCACCTACGCCGCACACCTGGCCGCCGTGCCCGGCGCGAGCTGGCCGGATGTGGCCCGCACCTTCGTGGAGCACCTCGGGCTGACCTGGAACCCGCTGACCACACAGATCGAGTCGCACGACTGGCAGGCGGAGCTGTATGCGGACGTGGCCCGCTTCAACCGCATACTGCACGGCTTCTGCGTGGATGTGTGGAGCTACATCTCGATCGGCTACTTCGCGCAGATCCCGGTGGCCGGCGCCACGGGCTCGTCCACCATGCCGCACAAGGTCAACCCGATCCGCTTCGAGAACGCCGAGTCCAACCTCGAGCTGTCCAACGCCCTGCTAGACTCCCTCGGCGCCACCCTCGTGGAGTCCCGCTGGCAGCGCGACCTCACCGACTCCACCTCGCAGCGCAACATCGGCAACGCCCTGGGCCACTCGGTGCTCGCGCTGTCCAACGTCACCAAGGGCATGGCGCAGCTCAAGGTCGCCGAGACCGTGCTCGCTGAGGACCTGGACCACAACTGGGAGGTGCTCGGCGAGGCCGTGCAGACCGTGATGCGCGCCCAGGCCATCGCGGGCGTGACAGGCATGGACAACCCCTACGAGCGCCTCAAGGAGCTCACCCGCGGCCACCGCGTGGACGGGGAGCGGATGCGCGAGTTCGTGCAGGGCTTGGGCCTGGAGGCCGACGCCGAGGCGCGCCTGCTGGCGCTCACCCCTGCCTCCTACATCGGGCTGGCCGAGGAGCTGGCCCACCTGCACTGACTTCCTCGGGCACAAAGTGACGCCACCCCCACCGGAGTGACGCCCCTCCGTCACTTTGTGCCCAGCGGATCGGCACCCACACCGGCGACCGGCACAGGACGGGAGACACCGCCATGCTTGAGGCCCCCGAGGCACCGGCGTACCTGGACACGCTGCTGCTGGTCCTGGACCTGCTCGGCGTCTTCTTCTTCGCCGTCTCGGGCTCGCTGCTGGCCGCCCGCCGGCAGTTCGACCTCATCGGCTCCGTGTTCCTGGCGTTCCTGGCCGGGCTCGGCGGCGGCGTGGTGCGGGACCTCATCATCAACGAGGACGTCCCCCATGCCTTCGCCAATCCGCTGTACCTCATCCCGCCGGCGCTGGCCGCGGCCCTCGTGTACTTCCGGCTCGTCACCCAGGGCCGGTTGCGCCGCACACTGCTCGTCTTCGACGCCGCCGGCCTCGCCCTGTTCTGCGTCACCGGCACGCGTACCGCGCTGGCGGCGGGGATCGAGCCGATCATGGCCATCCTGCTGGGCGTGGCGACCGGTGTGGTCGGCGGCCTGCTGCGGGACGTGGTGGCCAACGAGGTCCCGGAGATCTTCAACCGCCACGGCCTCTACGCCGTGCCCGCCCTGTTCGGCGCCGGGCTCAGCTCGCTGCTGTGGACGTTGGATCTCTTCAACTGGCTCACCGCCGCCCTGGTGATGCTGGCCGTGTTCGCCTTCCGCCTGGTCTCGTTCCGGATGCGCTGGATGGCCCCCAACGCCGCGCGAGGCTCCGGTTCCTGACCAGGCACAACGTGACGGGACCACGTCACGTCGGTGGGGGTGGGGTCACTCTGCGCCGAAGGGGTCTATACCTATGGGCATAGTTATATTAGGCTCGGTTCAACGCGGCGTGACCGGGACCACAGGGCCCGGTCGCGCTGCGTCCCAAGCCAGCCCGGCCGGCGTCGGGCGCCTGACCGCCCCGCCGGCAACCGCCTCCCGAAGGACCGCCATGACCCCCACGAACACCGGACGCCCCTCCGTCATCACCGAGCCCTCGCTGGAGATGACCGGCAAGGACAAGGACATCGACGCGCTGCGCGACGCCGCTCCCTTCATCCCCGCCGGCACCCGCGTCAACGTCACGTTCCTGGGCAACGAGGACCTCGAGATGCGCGTCAAGGCCTCCAGCGCAGCCCAGGAGCTCGGCTACACGGCGGTGCCGCACATCTCCGCCCGCCGCCTGACCTCACAGGCCGAGCTCGAGGAGTACCTGACCGCGCTGCGGGACCGCGTGGGCACCCACCACGCCTTCGCCGTGGGCGGCGACCCTTCCGAGCCGATGGGCCCCTACGGCTCCTCGCTGGACATGATCCGCACCGGCCTGCTCAAGGACTACGGCATCACGGACGTCTCGATCGCCGGGTACCCCGAGGGCCACCCGGACATCACCGAAACGCAGCTGTGGGAGGCCCTGGAGGGCAAGCACGCCTCGCTCAAGGAGCAGGGCCTGAACGGCACCATCCTGACGCAGTTCGGCTTCGACGTGGACCCGGTCTTCACCTGGATCGAGGAGGTCCGCCGCCGCGGCATCGACCTGCCGATCCGCATCGGCGTGCCCGGCCCGGCCGGCATCAAGCGCCTGCTGACCTACGCCGCCCGGTTCGGCGTCTCCACCTCCGCGGGCATCGCCAAGAAGTACGGCTTCTCCATCACCAACCTGCTCGGCACCGCCGGCCCGGACAAGATGATCAACGACCTCGACGCCGGACTGACCGAGGCCCACGGCGACGTCAAGCTGCACTTCTACACCTTCGGCGGCATGAAGACCACCGCCGAGTGGATCCAGCAGTTCCAGGCCAAGCACTGACCGTTGTGCGGGCAGCGATCACTACTGATCTCTGCCCGCACAACGCCGGCGGGGGCACCGCCTCGCGGCTCAGGCGGGGCGGTGCAGGCTCGGGCGGTGCAGGCTCGGGCGGTAGACGAGCTCCTGGGTGCGGCCGTCCAGGGTCCGCGCCTCGAGCAGCTCGAGGTCGAGGTCGCCGGCCCCGGCGAACACCGGCGCGGTCCCCGACTCGGCGGTCAGCACGGGGTAGACGGTGACCTGCAGCCGGTCCACCAGGCCCGCGGCCAGCAGCGCCCAGTTCAGGGACAGGCTGCCATGGGAGCGCAGCGGCACGTCGGACTCCTCCTTGAGCCGGGCGACTGCTGCCACCCCGTCCTCGGACAGGAGGGTGGCCTGCGGCCAGTCCAGCGGTGCGGTCAGGGTCGAGGAGATGACGTACGCGGGGCAGTCGACCATGCGCGTGACCCAGGGATCGCGGACCTCGTCCTGCGGGCCGGCGGCTGAGAGCATCCCGACGAACTCGCGGAACGTCGTGGCGCCGAAGACCATCCGCTGTTCCGGCCCGAAGGAGACGAGCCGGTGCTCCAGCAGCTCGGGACCCTGCTGTCCCCAGTATCCGCCCCAGTCCCCGGGTGGGCCGTAGGAGCCGTAGCCATCCAGGCTCATGAAGATGTCCCAGGTGTAGGTGGCGGTCATGACGGTCTCCTGCGCGGTGCGGGTGGGGGTGCGGCTGGGGTCAAGATTCCGCCCGCTGGCCGCCCCGGCACAAGGGACCGGGGACGGCTGGGTTGCTCCTAGAGTGGTCTCATGCGCACCGCCTTCCCTTCCGCCGCCCGGCCGGCCCTGATCACGACGGCGGCCCTCGGCCTCGCGCTGATCGTCACCGGATGCGGCGGTCCGGGAGCTGACGAGGAGGTGGTGGGCACCTCCACGCCGACGCCGGCCGTGAGCGCCTCGGCGACAAGCATCTTCCAGCTCTCCCCCGGCCAGTGCTTCGACCGCCCTGCCGAGGACCGGCTCTACGAGGTGGCCGTGGTGCCGTGCGAGGTGGCCCACGACCTGGAGATGTACGCGCTGTTCCAGCTGGACGAGCCGTCCTGGCCCGGCGGCGACCGGGTGCACGAACTGGCCGATGCGGGGTGCCGGGAGCAGTTCGCGGCCTTCACCGGCTCCGAGCCCGCAGATTCCGATCTCGGCTACACCATGTACACGCCCTCTGAGGGGTCCTGGTCCGAGGGTGACCGGCAGGTACAGTGCGCGCTGGAACTCAACAGCGGCGGCCGGATGATCGGCTCGCAGGTGGGCGGCGCGGGAATGGGTGGCGCGCAGGTGGGTGGCTCGCAGGGCTAACCTGCCACCGAGCACGCCGGCGACCTCGTCATGGGCTGGACACTTCGTCACCGGTGTTGGCGACGAATTGTCCAGCCAATGACGAGCGGTCACTGCCCCACGGCGCAGGTGGGGTTCCTGATGACCGTGGCAGACGGTCTGCTCCCCCAAGCGCGGTGGAGCCGCAGGGGGTGGGAGCTTCCGCGGCGGCCTGTGGACAACCCGCACCACCTTCAACCCCTGCGCGGCACGCCGGCGCGGTCCAGCTTCCACGCCAGCCTGCGGGGATGCTTCAGGTCGGACCAGTCCCAGCGCACCATGATGATGCCCTCTGCCCGGATCCTGTCCTCACGTTCCCGTTCCTTCCGCAGGACGTCCACCGTGGATTCACCGGAGTAGCTGTCCGGTCCGCTGTACTTCTTCAGGCCATCGCACTCACCGAGAATGCGGCCGCCGTCCCACCAGAAATCGCCTCGGGCAATCTCCTCGCCCTGGGCATCATGCAGCACTTCCTGCTGGACCGGCGCTTCAAAGCCCAGCTCATGGAACCTGACCTTGCTCCACGACTCCGCCACAGATTCCGAGCGCTCCGAGGCGAGTGCAACGCAGGCCAGATACCTCTGCCTCGCGCCGGCAGAGGTACACCAGGACGCCGCAGCCACCAGATCCTCCATGCTCCAGGGCTCCTCAGCCCGCCGGGACTCAGACCGGTTCCGCCGCCCGCTCATCAGGGCATCGAGCACCGCCACCGCATCACTCAGGGGCAGTAGCGGTACCGTGTCCGCCACGGCACAGACCAGCGCTTCGGCGGTGAGCACCGTACCGTCTGGCAGCAGGGACTCGACCACGGGATCCCCCGTCTTCCGGAGTTCCCGCCAGGCGGACGGCCACAGATGACAGGCCTCGGAGAAGACCCGGAAGGTCGATTCCTCCGCAGGAACGGGGCGACGCTTCCTCGCCGATCCCTGTGAGAGCGTGCGGGTGGCGACCGTCTGCGGGACGTTGACCATCGGCAGGTCGTGGAGGACGAGGGCCGCCTGCCGGCAGAACACGGGACTGACAGGGCGCGCGAAGGCCATGGCCGCCACCGTCGTCAGGAACCTCTGCCGTGGCCGCGCCTCGTCCCACCCCGGTTGCGGCGCAAAGACTCCAGGACGGATGCGGACGGCCCGTCCGCGGCAGACCTCTCGGGACAACTGGCGAATCCGTGCAGCAGAGTCGATCTCCGCACGCGCCAAGCGCACGGGCATGCCCCACAGGAGCATCGTGGAGTCGTCGAACTCGTCGGAACCGCTGTCGAGAATGCTGCCCCGGCCCCGGGGATGGTCCAGCAAGGTCCCTGCCGAGGAGAGGACATCAACATCGCTGAGGACGGTCATGGATCCATCTGACAGCACCGGTCAGGGCTGTGGGCCAGAACAGATCCTCAGTGTGGGAGATTTCCACCTTGGGTGCGGTTGTGGAGGACTGATCCCACCGTCCTCCGACGCTGCAGAAACGAGAAGCCGTCACCGGCCGGACGATTCATCAACGGATGCACTGACGAACTGTCCAGCAGATGACGAGGGCCCGCGGGAGCCATCACCCCGCACGACCAGCACCGCGAAATCTGGGGGGCCCCGCACCAAAAGCCAGGGAACGACGTCGGCGCCCCACCTCGCGGAGGTGGGGCGCCGACGTCGTGCTTCAGGGTGTCCCCCGGCGTTGCCAGGGAACCGGGCTACCGGGTGATCAGCCCTTGTAGCCGGTGCGCCAGCCGCCCTGGTAGGACTCGCGGGCCACGGCGGAGAACGGAACCGGGGAGACCGTGGCGGAGACCTCGGTCTGCACGTGCGGCTCGACGGTGGTCTTCCGGGTGCCGCCGTCCGGCTCGCCCCAGATGACCTTCAGCTCGGCGCCCTCGGGGACGTCCGGGTTGATAGTGGCCAGGGAGAGGGCGCGCTTCTCGTTGGCGGAGTAGCCGGTGAACATGGACACGCCGACCACGTTGCCGTCGGCGTCCACCACGGCGTCGTAGTTCGAGGAGCCGTAGTTGGCCAGCGGCAGGTCGAAGTACTTGAAGGGGGTGCCCTCCGTGTCATACAGCGAGGACTGGATGCGCTTGATGTCCTCCGGATCCCAGGCGAGGGTGACCTTCTTGCGCTGGGCGGCCGGGTCGATCTTCTCGAGAGCCTCGCGGCCGATGAAGTCGTGGTCGAACTTCACGAAGTTGCCGTAACCCAGCTCCCACGGGTTGAGGTAGTAGTCCTCGATGTTGTCCGAGACGAAGGAGCCGGCCACGGCGTTGTTGGCCTCGTAGGAATCGGCACCCAGCCACTGGCGGTACTCGGCCATCATGCCGTCGCCCGTGTAGATGGCCGGCAACGGGGATGGGATCCAGCCGGACTCCAGGGTGTTGGACGGGTAGGCGCGGGAGCCCACGGGCAGCATGCCGAACTCGGCGCCGGCGGTCACGATGGCGTCGCGGATGCGATCGTAGTCGGCGTAGGGGCCCCAGATCTCCAGGCCCGGGGCGCCGGACATGCCGTGACGCAGGGTCCGGACCTGGGTGCCGTCGATGTTCATCCAGGACATGTTGAAGAAGCCCAGCTGCTCCAGCTTCTCGCCGTGCAGCTTCTCGATGATCTCCCAGGCGCGCGGGCCCTGGATCTGGAAGCGGTAGTACTCGCGGTGCACCGGCTTGCCCATGGGGCGGGACGGGGAACGGCGGTCCTCGACGATCTCGAGGTTCGGGTAGTCCCCGCGCTGGGCCTGGAAGAGCATCCAGTTGGTCACAGGGGCGCGGCCCACGTACACGTACTCCTCCTCTTCCTGGCGGAACAGGATGCCGTCGCCGATGACGTGGCCGGCCGGGGTGGTGGGCACGTACTGCTTGGCCTTGTTCACGGGGAACTTGGCCACGGAGTTGATGGCGGTGTCCGAGATCAGCTTGATGGCGTCCGGACCGCGCAGGATCAGGTTGTCCATGTGGTGCGACTGGTCGAACAGCACGGCGGAGTCACGCCAGGCGCGCTGCTCCGAGCGCCAGTTGGAGAACTCCGGGGCCACCACGGGGTAGATGTAGGCGCCGATCTGGGAGTTGCGCAGGTGCTCGACGGTGTTGCCGGACGCGTCCAGCACGTCCTGCAGGGACTTGGTGTTTGCAACGGTTTCGGTCATCGAAACGGTCCTTTCTGGGGGTGAACTGCCGGAAGGGGTGATCCGCACCACAAGTGGCTTGCCCCCCACCTTATACCTATGCCGATAGGTATGTCGATAGGTGTGCCATCACCCCTCTTCCCACCTCCGGGCTACGCTCGGACCATGACGACCGAACAGCCCGCAGACCGCACCGCCGCCCTGCCCACCGTCGGCCCGGACGGGGCCGTCGACCCGGCGACGGACGGCGTCAGCTTCCACACCCGCAAGTGGGTCAAACCCGAGGACCTCAACGCCAACGGCACCCTGTTCGGCGGCTCGCTGCTGCGCTGGATCGACGAGCAGGCCGCCATCTACGCCATCATCCAGCTCGGCAACCACCGGGCCGTGACCAAGCTGATCTCGGAGATCAACTTCGTCTCCTCGGCGCGCCAGGGGGACATGATCGAGATGGGCCTGAAGGCCACCCACTTCGGCCGCACCTCGCTGACCATGCGCGCCGAGGTCCGCAACATGATCACCCGCCAGGTCATCCTGACCATCGAGCGGATCGTCTTCGTCTCCCTCGGCGAGGACGGCCACCCCGCCCCGCACGGCTACACGGGCATCACCTACCATCGGGACCGCCTCCCGGTGCAGCACCGGGACTCAGCGCACGACGACGGCCGTTAGGCCCGGTGCGACGCCTCGCCTTCCAGCGGGCGCAGGACAGCACCATCCGGGGCGCACCCGGCACGAGCCGACACCACTGGGCGGCGGGGAGACCAGGCGGCGGGCAGACCGTGCGCCGAGACCCCGCCCGGACGATGATGGAAGCAGTCGAAGGGAGACATCATGAGCGATCAGAGGAACACCCCGGGAACCACCTCGGAGACCATCACCGTCACGAAGACGGTGACCACCAGCGACGCCGAACTGGCCGAGAGACTGGTCGCCGATGCCACCAAGGCGCAGGTCCAGCACGAGCAGGACGACGCCCGCGCCGACGACTGGGGCCAGGCCTCCTTCCCCGCCTCGGACCCACCACAGAACTACTGAGCTACCCTCAACCGCGGCGACCATACCGATCTGCCCAGCCACAGTGATCATCACTGTGGCTGGGCAGTTTCTCTGTGGCCCCTCGGTGATCCGTCAGCCGCCGACCACTGGCTGAACCTCGGACGATCTCACCACCACGCCGTCCACGCCACCCATTTCTCTCGCTGGAATACTTTCAAGATTTGAAGTGCTATGCTCCGTACAGCGCTTGAAGCATCAAGCAACGTGGCATGACCAGCCGACCCGCGAGGAGAAACCCCATGAGCAAGATCGCCATCATCACCGGTAGCACCCGCCCCAACCGCATCAACCTCGGCGTGGCCGAGTGGGTCTTCAACCAGGCCGTGGCCCGCGGCGACGCCGACTACGAGTTGGTGGACATCGCCGACTACAACCTGCCCCTGCTGGACGAGGCCCTGCCCGCCGCCTACGGCCAGTACACCAACGCCCACACGCAGGCCTGGGCCGCCAAGATCGCCGAGTTCGACGGCTTCATCTTCGTCACCGGCGAGTACAACCACTCCGTGACCCCGGCCCTGGCCAACGCGCTGTCCTTCCTCAACAACGAGTGGGCCAACAAGGCCGCCGGGATCGTGGGCTATGGCTCCGCCCTGGGCGTGCGCGCCGTGGAGCACCTGCGCGGTATCCTCTCCGAGCTGCGGATCGCCCACGTGCAGAAGCAGGGCATGTTCTCCCTGTTCACCGACTTCGAGAACTTCTCCACCTTCAAGCCCACCGAGATCCAGGCCGCCTCCGTGGAGCCGATGTTCGAGCAGGTCATCACCTGGACCAAGGCCATGGAGTCCGTCCGCAACGGTGACCTGATCCAGGCCTGAACCGCCACGGCGCTCCCCGCCGGGAAGGGCACGACGCCGGCCCCTACAGCCCCAGCGCCGCGATCCCTCCCAGCGAGGTCGCCAGGATGACCGCTGTGGACAGCGCCCCGAGCAGGATCGCCCGGTACCCGAGCCGCAGCAGGCTCTTCACGTGCACGCCGAGCCCGAGGGCGAACATCGCCGCGGACAGCAGCAGCGTCTGCAGGACCTGAGTGCCGGCCAGCACCGGCTCGGGCAACGCGCCGGTGGTCCGCAGGGCCATCGAGGCGATGAACCCGAGGATGAACAGCGGCACGATCGGGGGCCTACCGGCACGACCGGCGGCCCCCGCCGACGGGATACTGCGCCGCTGGTGAATCGCCACGCCGGCCGCGATCGGGGCGAGCATCAGCACGCGGGCCAGCTTCACGGTCACGGCGACGGCGAGCGCCCCGCCGCCCACGGTCCCGCCGGCGGCCACCACCTGGGCGACCTCATGGGTGGAGGCCCCGATCCAGATCCCCAGCGCCTGATCCTCCAGGCCGAGCGCTCCACCGAGGAACGGGACCAGTGGGATCATGAGGGTGCCGAACAGCACCACGAGCGCGACCGCGGTGGCCACCTCCTCCTCCTTCGCGCGGGTCACGCCGTCCACGCCGGCCACGGCCGCCGCCCCGCAGATCGAGAACCCGGAGGCGATCAGCAGCCGCTGGGCGAGGCCGATCCCCAGCAGGTGCCCGATCCACAGCGTCGCGCAGAAGGTCACCGTCACCGAGGCCACCACCACGGCCAGCACGCCGGCACCGAGGCCCAGGACCGAGCCGAGGGACACCTGCAGCCCCAGCAGCACGATGCCCGCGCGCAACAGCCTCTTGCCGGAGACCGCGACCCCCGGGGCCAGCCGCGCCGGCACGGGGGCCAGGTTCCGCCACAGCGCCCCGGCGAGGATCGCCACGAGCAGCGGGCTCACGCCCGGCAGCAGCTGCCCGAGACCCCAGGCGAGCACCCCGGCACCGAGGCAGACTGCGAGACCGGGCAGGGCCGCCGTCGGGCGCGGGGATCCGTGGGCTGGCGCGGCGGGGCGGGGCCGGACGCCGCCGGCGGTCTCGGGAAAAGTCATCCCTCGACGATTCCAGCCCGCGTGGGCCGGCAGTAGCCCCCGGGCGACCATCACGCCCATATGATACTGATATGGCCCCGCACGTACCGACCGCCCCGCGCACAGACTCCTGGCTGAACCTGACCATGCTGCGCCTGCTCGTCGGCACCGCCGACCACGGGAGTCTGAGTGCCTCCGCGCGGGCGGCGGGGATCGCCCAGTCGAACGCCTCGCGCTCCCTGCGCACACTGGAGCGGCGGCTCGGCTACACGCTGCTGCACCGCTCCACGCGAGGATCCACGCTGACGCCCGAGGGCGTGCTGACCACGGTGTGGGCCCGCGAGACACTGGAGGCGGTGGACCGGCTGGCGGCCGGGGTGGACGCGCTGGCGCACCGCGGTAAGGAGGAGCTGACGATCGGCTCGAGCATGACGATCGCCGAGCACCTGCTGCCGGGCTGGATCGGGGCGTTCCGCACGCGGCGGCCGGGCGTGGCCACGCGGCTGCAGGTGATGAACTCGGCGCAGGCGATCGAGGCGGTGGCCGGCGGGGACGTGGCCCTGGGCTTCGTGGAGACCCCCGACCTGCCGTCCGGGCTGCAGCACGTCACGGTGTTCACGGACGAGCTGGTGGTGGTGGCCGGCCCCGGGCATGCCTGGTCCAGGCTGGACGGGCCGCTGGAGCCGGCCGAGCTGGCGGTCACGGCGCTGGTGGAGCGGGAGGAGGGGTCCGGCACGCGCGCCTTCCTGGACCGCCTCGTGGACGGTCACCGCCCGGCGCCCCTGGTGGAGCTCAACAGCAATTCCGCCATCTGCCAGGCGGTCGTGGAGGGGATCGGGCCGGCCGTGCTGTCCCGGCTCGCGGTGGCGGGCTATCTGCGCGCCGGGCTGCTGGTGGAGGTCCCGACGCGCGGGCGGCAGCTCGGCCGGTCCCTCCAGGCGGTCTGGCGGGACCGGCTGCCCGACGGCGGCGCGGCGGCCGACTTCGTGGAGGTTGCCCGGGGCGCGGGGCGCGGTGGCGGCGTCTCACGCAGTTCGCAGTCATCGTGACGAGTCGCAGTCACAGTGACTGCGAGATGTCACGACCAGTGCGAAATATTCGTGGCGTCCGTAACGTGGGCCGTGGAGACACACTCATCCGACGAGGACATCCGACAGAGGAGGACGCATGCGCGCAGTGATCGTGGAGGCCCGGGGCGCCGAGGCACGGGTCCGGGAGGTGGCGGAGGATGAGCTGCTAACCGGCGTGGGCCAGGGCGGCTTGGTGGAGCTGGACGTGCTGTACTCCAGCTACAACTACAAGGACGGCATGGCCATCACCGGCGGCGGTCGGGGCATCCTGCAGTCCTGGCCCATCATCCCGGGCATCGACATCGTCGGCACCGTCACCGCCTCAGAGGACCCGGATTGGGCCACCGGGGACACCGTGGTCCTGAACGGGGACGGCATCGGCGAATCCCTGAACGGCGGCTTCGCCACCCGCGCGAAGGTCAGCCCCGCGGCGCTGGTGAAGCTGCCCGGCTCGCTCAGCCCGGAGCGCGCGGCGGCCATCGGCACCGCCGGGTTCACGGCCATGATCTCCGTGCTGCACCTCGCCGACGCCGGGGTGACCCCGGAGTCCGGGGACGTGCTGGTCACCGGGGCGGCCGGCGGCGTGGGCTCCGTGGCGGTGTCCCTGCTGGCCGAGCGGGGTTACCGGGTGGTGGCCTCCACCGGACGCGCGGAGGAGGAGGGTGACTACCTGCGTGGGCTCGGCGCGGCGGAGCTGCTCGACCGCCACGAGCTCTCCGACGAGCTCGGCAAGCCCCTGCAGAAGGAGCGGTGGGCCGGGGCGATCGACGTGGCCGGCGGGACCACGCTGGCCAACGTCCTCGCCCAGACCCAGTACGGCGGCACCGTCTCCGCGTGCGGGCTGGCACAGGGCATGGACCTGCCCACCACGGTCGCCCCGTTCATCCTCCGCGGGGTGACCCTGACCGGCGCGAACTCGGTGAAGGCGCCGCGTTCCCTCCGCCAGCGGGCCTGGGACGCCCTGGCCGAGGAGCTGGACCTCGACCAGCTCGACGCCATGACCACCACCATCGGGCTGGAGGACACCATCCCCTACGCCGAGCAGATCCTGGCCGGCCGCACCCGCGGGCGCACCGTGGTGGACGTCAACGCCTGAGCTGATCCTCATCCACGCCGATCCCGCCTAGCCACAGCGATGATGACCATGGCCGGGCAGGATCGGCAGGCACGGTGGTCCGGACCCTCAGCGAAGCTCGCGGAAGAACTCGGTGATCTCCCGCGCGAGGGCCTCGGGCTGCTCGAGGGCAGCGAAGTGCCCGCCACGGTCCATCTCCGTCCAGCGGCGAAGGTCCGTGAAGTGGCGGGCGGCCATGCTGCGCGGCGGCAACCGGATCTCCGCGGGGAAGGCCGCGTAGCCGGCGGGCACGTCCACGGTGGCCCCGCCGGAGAGCGGACCGCTGCCCTGGACCTGGCCGTGGTAAGGCCAGAAGGAGGATCCGATGGCCCCCGTGAACCAGTACAGGGCGATGTCCGCCAGCATCCGGTCCCGATCCACGGCCTCGAAGACGTCTCCCTCGTGGTCCGTCCACCCGTGGAACTTCTCTCCGATCCATGCCGCCAGGCCGGCGGGACTGTCCGTCAGCGCGGCGGCGAGGGTCTGGGGCTTGGTGCCCTGGATCTGGGTGTAGGCCCCCTCCCGCCGGCGCCATTCCTGCTGCTGCTCTAGGTAGTCCAGTTCCTCCTGCGTGGCCTCGCCCGCGGGGATGGATCCCGGCAGACCCACCAGGAAGTTCAGGTGCACCCCGATCAGCCGGCCCGGGTGCCGCACCCCGAGGCTCGTGGAGATGTGGGCGCCCCAGTCTCCGCCCTGGGCGGCGAACCGCTCATAGCCCAGGACCTCGGTCATCAGCTCCGCGAAGGTGTCGGCGATCTCCGGGATGGAGAACCGCTCCTGTCCGGGGCGGAAGGACAGCCCGTATCCGGGCAGCGAGGGGGCGACGACGGTGAAGGAGTCCTCCGGATCCCCGCCGAACCGCGCGGGGTCGGTCAGCAGCGGGATGAGGTCCAGGAACTCGAACACCGAGCCGGGCCAGCCGTGGCTGAGCAGCAGCGGCACCGGGTCCGGACCCTGTCCCGGCACGTGCAGGAAGTGCAGGGGGATCCCCCGGATCTCGCTGCGGAACTGGGGGAAGGAATTCAGTTCAGCCTCCTGGGCCCGCCAATCGAAGTCCTCCCGCCAGTAACCGACCAGTTCGGCCAGCCAGTCGACGTCGGCCCCGTGCTCCCACGCGGCGCCCGGTGCCCGGTCCGGCAGCCGCGTGTGGGCCAGCCTCCGCTGGAGGTCCTCGAGCGCGGACGCGGGAATGTGCATCTCGTAGGGCACGGGCAGGCGAGGATCGACCGTTGTCATGCACCCATTGTGACGCACTGCACAGTCCCACTGGCCAGCGTCGCGAAGATGATCCCGTCGAAGGATGCAGAGCGGCGGTGACCTTCCGCCTGGTGGTGTGATCCTTGACACACCCGCGGCGCGCGATCGAGGATATGGCCACAGTCCGTCGGCGCTCCCCCACTCTGGTGACCCATCCTCGTTGCTCTCGATGGGTTCCACAGCGGGCGAATCGCGGGTCCTCCCGCACGGCACCGCCGGAAGCCATCACTCGGGGAGGAATCATCATGTCAAGATTCAAGGACGGTGCACGGCGACTGGCCTGTACCGTGGCGGCGGTATCCATGGTGGCCGTGGGCCTCTCAGCCCCGGCCCAGGCCGCCGGGACCGGCCCGGCAGACGTGGGGTCCGGCGGCGCCGACCACTGCTCCACCCTCGCCGGGCTGGAGATCGACGCGGAGCAGATCGGGGTGCCCACCTCGGGTGCCGTCGTCAACAGCGCGGAGCACGTCTCGGACGAGACGGACGGGTCCTACTGCAAGGTCGTCGGCAAGACCCTGCCGGTCGATCCGGAAGCCCCCGGCGTGACCTTCCAGGTGAACCTCCCGGACGGCTGGAACGGGAAGTCCCTGCAGTTCGGTGGCGGCGCCTTCAACGGCACCCTCGTCACCGGGACGGGGCACCACAACCTGCAGCCGCGGAACCTGGAGACTCCGCTGGCCCAGGGGTACACGACCCTCGGCTCGGACGGCGGCCACGAGTCGGACGCGGGCTTCGACGCCGAGTTCGCCCTCAACGAGGAGTCCCTCAAGGACTACGGCCTGTACTCCATCAAGAAGACCCATGACGTCTCCGAGATCCTCATGGACACGTACTACGGCCAGGAGTCCGAGTACGCCTACTTCATCGGCGGCTCGCAGGGCGGTCACGAGGCCCTGGACGCCGCGGCCCGGTACCCGGATGACTACGAGGGCGTGGTGGCCAACTACCCGGCCTACAACGTCATGATGCTGCACCTGTCCTCCCTGAATGCCGGCCGGGCCATGTACGCCGAGGGCGGCGAGGCCTGGCTCAGCCCGGAGGACACGAAACTGCTGACGGACACCGTCTACGAGGTGTGTGACACCGTGGAACTGGATGGCGCCGTTGACGGCATCATCTCCAACGTGGCCGGCTGCAACGAGGTCTTGACCATCGATGCGGTCGAGCAGCTGCTCGGTTGCGAAGTGGGCGCCGCTGACGAGGACGCCTGTCTGACGCCGGAGCAGATCGCGGCCATCGGCACGGTCCACTCCAGCTACGTCCCCGGCGTGGAGATCGCCGGCCAGACGGAGGCCCGGCGCTGGCCGATCCTGGAGGGTGCGCTGTGGCAGGCCTCGAACTTCGGGGCCGAGCCACAGCCGTCCAATCCCCTGTCCGGAAGCGAGGGCCTGCTCTACAGCGTCGGCGCCACCAACGTGAAGTACCTGATCACCCAGGACCCGGACTACGACGCCATGGCGTTCGACCCCACGGAGTGGGAGGAGCGGATCCAGGAACTCGCAGCCATCACGGACGTCTCCGACGTGAGCCTGGAGCCCTTCTTCGAGAAGGGCGGCAAGCTGCTGATGACCCACGGCACCGCGGACGACTTCATCAGCCCGCACAACTCGGACGCCTACTGGGAGCAGCAGCTCGAGAGCTTCGGCGAGGAGCTCGCGGACAGCGCCCGGTACTACAAGGTCCCGGGACTCGGCCACGGCTTCGGGCCGTTCAACGCCACGTGGGACGGGCTGGGTGTGCTCGCCGGCTGGGTGGAGGACGGCACGGCGCCGGGCATCCTGACCGCCGAGGACGCCAATGAGGGAACGGACCGGACCCGGCCGATGTGCGAGTACCCGGCCTGGCCTCAGTACCAGGGCACCGGCTCCGAGGACTCGGCCGATTCCTTCGAGTGCGTGACCACGGAGACGGTGGCCGACTTCACCGACAACGAGCCGGACTCCTCGTACTACGCCCCGGTGCGGTGGCTGCAGCTGGCGGGGATCACCGAGGGCTATGCCGACGGCTCCTTCGGCAAGTACCGGGACATCAGCCGCGGCGAGTCCGTGGCCTTCCTCCAGCGGCACCTCGCTCCGGATGCCGAGCCCGGCGACACCACGTTCACGGATGTACCGGAGGGCTCCACCTTCTTCACCCCGATCAGCTGGGCCGCCGGCGAGGAGATCACCCTCGGGTATGCCGACGGGCACTTCAGGCCCGGCCAGTCCGTGACCCGCGGCGAGTTCGCCTCCTTCCTCTACCGTGCCGTGGACCCGGCACACCAGGGCCCGGAGGAGAGCGAGTTCACGGACGTGGACACCACCGATACCCACTACGAGGCCATCACGTGGATGGCGTCCGAGGGCATCTCGCAGGGCTACCGTGACGGTTCCTACAAGCCGCACCAGCACATCACCCGCGCCGAGACCGCCACCCTGCTCTACCGATACGAGTACCTGGTGGCCGACCGAGGGTGATCCTCTCCCCTCCTGCCCAGCCACAGGGATGTTCACTGCGGCTGGGCAGGATTGCGGGGGGCCGGATGAGCAGGGGCACTGGCGTCACACAGCTCCACGTTGCGTCCGGAAAGCGCAGTCGGGGCCGCCGCTAGCCGGTGAACTATCCTGTATGTCGGCGTATGACGGCAAGAGCGCGCACAAAAACTACGCTTTAACCGGTCACCACCCCCTTGACAACAGGAGCACCACCCATGACTCGTAACCACACCCGCGCACTCTCCCTCTCCGCCCTGGCCCTGACCGGTGCTCTGGCCCTGACCGCCTGTGGAAGCGGGGAGTCTGATGCCGAACTGGGCACCGAGGGGAACCCGGTCCAGCTCGGCGTGGTGGGCGCCTCCGAGCCCTACTGGACCACCTTCGAGGAGGCCGTCGAGGCCGAGGGCATCCAGCTCGACATCGTGGACTTCACCGAGTACACGCAGCCGAACCCGGCCCTGTCCGAGGGCGAGCTGGACATCAACCAGTTCCAGCACATCCAGTACCTGGCGGACTACAACGTCTCCGCCGGGGACGACATCCAGCCGATCGGCGCCACCGCCATCTACCCCATGGGCCTGTACTCCGAGAAGTACGACTCGGTGGACCAGATCCAGGAGGGCGAGACGGTGATCGTCCCCAATGACACCGTGAACCAGGCCCGTGGCCTGCTGGTGCTGCAGTCGGCGGGGCTGATCACGCTGCAGGACGGCGGCAACGCCTCCTCTACCCCGGAGGACATCATCGAGGAGGAGTCCAAGGTCGAGGTCTCCGCCCTGGACGCCGCCGTGACCGTGACCTCCCTGCCGGACGTCGCCGCCGCCATCGTCAACAACGACTTCATGGGGGACGCCGGCCTGACCCCCGAGGACGCCATCGCCCAGGACGACCCCGAGGATCCGGCCGCCCTGCCCTACGTCAACATCTTCGCCACGAAGGCCGAGGACAAGGACAACGAGGTGCTGAACAAGCTGGTGGAGATCTACCAGACCAACCAGGACGTGCTGGACGGCGCCCAGGAGTCGGCCGGCGGCTCCGCGGTATTCCTGCAGACCCCGGCGGCGGAGCTGCAGGAGTCGCTCACGACCACCGAGGAAGCCCTCAGCAACGCGGGCTGACCCCCGGCAGCCGGGCCCGACGCCGGCCGGCACCTTCCGCTGGGAGGCGCCGGCCGGCGTCGGGCATGGTGGGCCTCTTCTGTCCGCACAGGAGGGACCCGGACAGTAGGTGCCCGAACCGAAGGAAGTGCAGGACAATCACCCCATGCCCCACATCGCCCTGAAGGACGTCACCAAGGAGTATCCCGCGCCTCAGCGCGGTCATGCTCCCACCGTGGCGGTGGACCGTGTCAGCCTCGAGATCGAGAAGGGTGACGTCTTCGGCATCATCGGCTATTCGGGTGCGGGGAAGTCAACCCTCGTCCGCCTGATCAACGCGCTCGAGCCGGCCACCGCCGGCTCCATCGAGATCGACGGGACGGACATCACCCGGCTCTCGGCGGCCCGGCAGCGCCAGATGCGCACCGGCATCGGGATGATCTTCCAGCGCTTCAACCTGCTCAGCTCCCGCTCGGTGCGCCGCAACGTGGAGTACCCCCTCGAGGTCGCCGGGATGGGCAAGGCCGAGCGGCGGAGGAAGGCACTCGAGCTGCTCGACTTCGTGGGCCTGGCGGACAAGGCGGGCGCCTTCCCGGAGCAGCTCTCCGGCGGTCAGCAGCAGCGCGTCGGCATCGCCCGGGCCCTGGCCGCGGACCCGCCCATCCTGCTCGCGGACGAGGCCACCTCCGCCCTGGATCCGGAGACCACGGACGAGGTCCTGGACCTGCTGGCCAAGGTCAACCGAGAACTCGGCGTGACGATCGTGGTCATCACCCACGAGATGGACGTGATCGCCCGGATCGCCACCAAGGTCGCCGTGATGGACCGCGGCCAGGTGGTGGAGGCCGGCGAGACCTACTCTGTCTTCACCAACCCGCAGACCGCCACGTCGCGGCGCTTCGTACGCACCGTGGTGCGCAATCTGCCGACCGGCGATGAACTCACCGAGCTGCGCGCGCAGCACGAGGGACGGTTCTTCACCATCTCGTTCACGGACGAGGGTGCCACCGAGGCCCGGGTCTTCGGGGCGCTGGCGCGCGCCGGCGTCGATTTCAACCTGGTGTACGGCGGGGTGGACTCCATCCAGGGCCGCGTCTACGGGCTGCTGACGATCGCCGTTCGCGGGGACGCGGCGGCGGTGGACGAGGCGGTCTCCTCCATCGGCTCCGGGGTCACCGTCGAGGAGGTGCACGCATGAGCATCATCGAACAGGTCACCGAGCTGATGCCGACGCTGCTGGAGCAGACCGGCATCATGCTGTGGATCGTGGCCCTGGCCCTCGTCTTCGGCGGGATCTGCGGTCTCATCCTGGGCCTGCTGCTCTACGTGACCCGCAAGGGCGGGATCATGCAGCAGACGGTCGTCTTCTGGGTCATCAACATCCTGGTGAACACGTTCCGGCCCGTGCCGTTCATCATCTTCATCGCCGCCATCCAGCCGTTGGCCCGGCAGGTGGTGGGCACCGGCATCGGCTCCGACGCCGTGGTGTTCGGCATCTCGATCGCCGCCAGCTTCTTCATCGCCCGGCTCGTGGAGCAGAACCTCATGGCCGTGGACCCGGGCGTGATCGAGGCGGCCCGGGCCATGGGCGCCAGCCCCTGGCGCATCGTCCGCACCGTGATCCTGCCCGAGGCCCTGGGTCCGCTGGTGCTGGGCTACACCTTCGCCATCGTCGCCCTGATCGACATGTCCGCCGTGGCCGGCATCATCGGCGGCGAGGGCCTGGGTAACTACGCCGTCTCCTACGGCTACCGCCAGTTCGACCCCGTGGTCACCTGGACCGCGCTGTTCATCATCGTGATCGTGGTGCAGTTGATCCAGGCCTTCGGCAACATCCTGGCCCGCAAGATCCTGCGGCGGTAGCCCACCGCAGAACAAGGCACATCCGAGAACCACGACGGCGGCCGGGCACCCTGGGTGCCCGGCCGCCGTCGTCCCCGAATTTCCGGGCAATCCCCACCGGTGACGATTGCCCGGAAAGGCATCAGTGGTTCACGACGCCGTCGTAGCGCTGGAGGAACGTGGCAAAGTACGGCTGACCTTGAGGTCGGAGGGCCGGCCCCATGTGACCCAGTCGTTGTGTTCCTCAGAGCCGACTCCTTAACAGGCTCTTCACAATCCAGGGTGTAGACGTGGCCTGAATCCGCCGGATTCCAGCAGGGATCGGGCGATGTAGTTGGTGAGGTTTCGGAACCCGAGGGCTGAGCCGCGTAGGTGCTCGAGGCGGCCGTTGATGGCCTCGGTGGGGCCGTTGGAGGTGCCGGGTTGGTCGAAGTAGGCCAGGATGTCCGCCGCCCGCTTCTTCAGCGTCCTGCCGAACGCCGCCAGTTCGGTGAGCTGGGTCGGCACCGTCCGGCCCAGCTTGGTGATCAGCGTCTGCATCATCGTCTTGCCCTTGGTCCGGTCGGGTTCCCGGTAGGCGGCGACCATGTGTTGGTAGAACGCCCAGGTCGCCTCGACCTCCACGTGCTCATCACCGTCGAAGACGTCCTGGATGCGAGAGTACTGCTTCTCGGTGAGCAGCTCAGCCCGGTGAGCAGGGTCCTTCTGGCCTTGTAGAGCGGGTCGTCCTTGCGACCTCGGTGGCCGTGGACCTGTTGCTGGACCCGCCGCCGGCACCGCTCGAGGGCATCGCCGGCCAGACGGACGACGTGGAAGGGATCCATGACCGCGGTGGCCTCGGGCAGTTCCTCCTCCGTGGCGGTCTTGAACCCGGTGAAGCCGTCCATGGCCACCACCTCCACGTTGTCCCGCCAGGACTGGTCGCGGTCGGCCAGCCAGGTCTTGAACACCTGCTTGGAACGGCCCTCGACCATGTCCAGCAGGCGGGCCGGCCCGGTGCCAGCCCGTAGCGGGGTGAGGTCGATGATCACCGTGACGTATTTGTCCCCACGCCGGGTGTGGCGCCACACGTGCTCGTCCACGCCGATCGCGGTGACACCATCGAACCGGGTCGGATCGTCAATCAGAATCCGCTTGCCCTCAGCGAGGACGGCGTCGTTGGCGGTGTTCCACCGCACCGCCAACGACTCGGCAACCCTGGCGACCGTCAGATGCCCGATCACCAAGGCCTCCAACGCCCAACGCAAGGCACGCCGGGAGATCTTGGCCTTGGGCTCTGCCGCGGCGGTAGTGTCCTGGCGCCACACGTGGGCGCAGTCATCACACCGGTAGCGACGCACCGTGATGCGCAGCGTGGTCGGGCGCCAGCCCAACGGCTCGTGCGCCAACCGGCGGATCACCGTGCCACGTGGGGTTCCCTTCGATCCGCAGCGGTGGCACCAGTCATCCGGCTCCACAACCCGGCAGGCCAGTACCGCCCGACCTGGTTCCAGGCGTTGGCCAGTGGCTTCCAGGCCGAGCTCGTGAAGGCGGCAGAACTTGGTCAGGTCACAGTCGTCGAAGGTAGCGTTGAGCACGTCGAGGTCTTTCAGATGGCTTGTGTAGGAACTTCCATCTTCGGAAGGCCTCGACCTCTATCCAGATACCGACGCGCCCACCCTTCGAGACCCACGTCTACACCCTCGTTTGTGATGAGCCCCTTAACACATGTCAGCAAGCGAGACCTCGATACGTTGTCATCGTTGGCATCTAGACCCGTAGATCTCCCCGTATTTGGTCTCGCACATTTGACAGGTGTAAAGTTACCTCCCGCGAGCCAACAGCAGGAGGACCCATGAGCGAACCGTCGCAGCGCCAGGACCGGCCACATCTGTCGGCAGGCCGCTCCTGGGCGCCCCTCATCGACGCCGTCACGGCGATCCTGGACGAGGGCGCGGACCCGCACTCCCCGAACACCCCGCTGAACGTCGCGGATGTCGCCCGCCGCGGGCGGGCAGCCGACCCACGTTCTACAAGTACTTCCGGGACGTCCCCACCCTGGTCCGCGCGGCCGCGCTGCAGCGCATGGAGGCCACCTTCGAGCGGGTGCCGACGGTGGAGCTCGGGGACACCTGGACCGTGTTCGCGCGGGACACCTTCCAGACCCTGCTCACGGACCTGGCCGCCCACCGCCGCTTCTACCTCTCCGCCATCGCGCTCAACCCCGCGGACGTGGCCAGCGACTTCGTCCGCTACATCTCCCACCGCCTGCTCGCCTACTCCCCCTCGGCCCGGTCATCCATCGGCGCAAAGGCCCGGACACCGCCGCCGAGCGCGCGGAGTTCCTGGCCGCGGGCACGGTCTGGCTGGTGCAGCAGTGGCTCGCCGCCTCCGCAGACCCCCTGGCGGAGGTCCCGGACATGGTCGACCGCCTCTCGGCCCTGCTCCTGTCCAGCTCGGGTGCCACGGAGCAGGAGATCGCCGCGGTCCGCTCGGCCTCACCAGCAACCACCACCGTCGCCACACACCCCGGCACGACGCCGGCCGGCGCCTCCCGGAAAGGATCGCCTGATGGCCCAGCACCGGAAGAATCCGCCCACCTATCGACTCCGGAACGGCCGGACCGCACCGGCTCCCTTCGGAGGACGGCCCGCGCACCGTCATACCGCTCCTCACGCCGCTCAACCCGCTGCCCAGCCCGCAGCCCAGCACGGTGAGGCCCCCGATGCCATCGGAGCCTCCGCGCCGCAGCAGGCGGCGGTGCAGAAGTCGGCGCTCCAGCGCTACGGCGCCATGGCCTGGTTCGGGGTGATCCTGCTGGCCCTGGCCATCATTCCGTCCCTGTACTCCGGGCTGCTCACCGGCGCCAACATGGACCCGACGGGCAACCTCGACACGGTTCCGGCCGCCGTCGTGAACCTGGATGAGCCGGCCGAATCCCGGGGCGAGGCCATCCACCTGGGCGAGGACCTGACCGAGGAACTGGTGCACCCGGACGGGGACACGGACAACCTGGACTGGCGTCCCCTGGGTGCGGCCGAGGCGCGGACCGCCCTGGAGGCCGGGGACGTGATGGCCGTGCTGACCATCCCGGAGCACTTCTCTGCGCACGCGGCCGGTCTGTCCACGGGTGAGGCGGAGGACGCGGCGCAGTCCACCCTGCGGATGCAGACCAATGACGGCGCGAACATCATCATGGGCACCATCGCCAGGACCATCGGCGAGACCGCGTCCAGCACGGTGGCCGAGGGCATCGGCGAAGAGTACGTGAAGAACGTGCTGCTGGGCTTCACCGAGGTCCACCACGGCATGCAGGAGGCCGCCGACGGCGCCGGACAGGTCGCCGAGGGCTCGCAGGATGCCGAGAGCGGCGCCGGCGACCTGGTCGTGGGGATCGACCAGCTGGCGGATGGCTCCGTCACCCTGGACCACGGGGCCCAGCAGCTGGCGGAGGGCGCCGCGGCGGCCAACGCCGGCAGCCAGGACCTGGCCCGGGGCGCCTCCTCCGTGGACGACGGCGCGCAACAACTGAGCACGGGGCTGGGCCAGATGCGGTCGCAGACCGAGTCCCTGCCCAGCCAGACCCAGACCCTGGCGGACGGGGCCGGGAAGGTGGCGGCCGGCGTCGGACAATTGGACCAGGGCGTCACCGCCCTCGAAGACACCGCAGGCACCCTCTCGGGCGGTGCCGGGCAGTTCGCGTCCGGTCTGGACGAGGCCGTGGCCGGTGCACTCCAGCTGCGGGACAGTGCCAGCGCGGTCGTGACCGGTGTGCAGCAGGTACAGGGTGATGCCGGCACGCTCCAGGAGCGGATCGCGAACCTCCGGGCCGCCGGCGATTCGATGACCGATGAGCAGCGACAGGCCGCCCTCGCGGAGCTGGCGGACGGAGCGGCACAGGTCACCGCGGGTGCCGAGCAGGCCGCTGCCGGGGCGTCCACGGTGAACGAGGGGCGGCGGGATCGTCGGGGACTCCTCCTCCGGCACGGGGCTGACCGGCCTGCGCGACCGCGTGGACAAGATCGCCTCCGCAGCCTCCACGGGCGCCGCCACGGTCTCCGAGGTGGCGGACAAGATCCACACGCTCTCGGACGGCGCCGGACAGGTGGCCGCGGGCGCGCAGACGTTGGCGGACAGCTCCGGCACGCTGACGGACGGGATCTCCACGGCGGCCACCGGCGCGCAGACCCTGGCCGATGGCACCTCGCAGCTCAGCGACGGCGCAGGCCAGCTGGCCGCGCAGATGCCGGCACTGGCCTCCGGGGCGCAGGAGCTGGCCGCGGGCAGTTCCGAGCTGTCCTCCGGACTGGCCACCGCCGATGACGGTTCGCGCGAGCTGGCCTCCGGCCTGGGGGCTCTCCGATGGTTCCGGCCAGCTGTTCGCGTCCCTGCGGGACGGCACGGCGGACGTGCCGAGCTACACGGACGAGGACGCCTCCACCCTCGGCGCCGTGGCCGCGCTGCCGGTGAGCGCAGACCTGGAGCGCACCCACGAGGTCCCCTCCTACGGCTACGGCCTGGCCCCGTACTTCATGGCCCTTGCCCTGTGGGTCGGGGCACTGGGGTACTTCCTGATGCGCCCGCCCGTGCGTGAGGCCATGATCACCGAGGGCAAGCCCCTGTGGCGTGTGATGCTGCGCTCGGCGGCATTGCCCGCACTGATGGGCGTGGTGCAGTCCCTGGTGATGGTCTCGGTGCTCGTGTTCGGCTTGCACATGGCACCGGCGAACGCCTGGGGGCTGGCCGGATTCGCCGTGCTGACCTCGGTGACCTTCATGGCCATCAACCAGGGACTGGTCGCGCTGCTGGGACCGCCCGGACGCTTCTTCGCCCTGATGCTGATCGTGCTACAACTCTCCGCCGCAGGCGGCACCTACCCCGTCCAGACCGCACCGGCATTCTTCCAGGCGATCCACCCCTGGCTGCCGATGACCTACGCCGTGGAGTCCTTCCGGTCCCTCATCGCCGGCGGATCCATCGGCGTGGGACACGGGATCACGGTGATGCTGATCTGGATGGGGGTTGCGGTGGCGATGCTGGCGGTGGCCGTGACGCTCAAGGGCATCAGGGCGCGTCAGGCAGCCTCTGGATCGGACCGGTCCGAGGGGCGGACTGCAGTGGTCACGGCGTAACCCGAAACCCGACGCCAGCGGTCCGGTGGTGGCCTGGGGCGCGGGCCATCGATGCGCACGGCTCCGGCTCCTTCACCAGGACGATGACGCCACGGAACGGCTCCGGTCCACGGTCTCGAAGACCCGTGGCGCCGTGCTGATCTCCTCGCCCTGCCTCGGAACCTGTCAGCTGGCGAGCGTCGCCGCCGTGGGATACCGCGACGGGCCCAGTGGACAGGCGGGCCCATGGTGTGGCTCTCCGGGTTTGACGACGAGACGCGATTCCAGGCGTTCCGGGAGTGGGGGTGGGAGGCCCACCAGTCATCCGGAGATATCAGGCACCCTGCCCGAAGATGAACTCCTCGGCGTGCCGGATGGCCTTGGTGAACGCCTGGTTCCGCAGGGTCACCCGCTCCCGGTCCACCCCACTCGTTGGCTCGGCGTACTGCGTCGGCCCGGGATGCAGGATCCAGATGTCGCCATGCGGGGGCAGGTAGAACACCCCAAAGGACCTGCGCTCGGAGTCGTCGGACCACATCGGCACCACGGCCACGGCGGCACCGGTATCGGCGTTGATCCACTGCGCTCGCGGCATGGGCGGCTCCAGCACCTCGGGATCGAGGAACGGGGCAGTGCCCTTGCCCCAGCGCTCCTCGAACCGCTCGTAGAACGCGGGCAGCAGGGAGTGGTTGTACGGACGCCATGAACTCATACCGGTCTCCTCGACTGAGAGGCTTCGGACAGGGGCCGGACGCCCACGCCCCCGAGGGTTGGAACGCGAGCGTCCGCCCGCGGGGGCCCGGAGCCACGCCCCGGGCCCCGCGATGAGGGAAGCTCCTAGGAGCCGGACTCCACGAGCTGCCTCTGGTCGCCGGTTGCCTCGACCTGGATCCGCCGTGGCTTGGCGTGCTCCGCCACGGGGATCCGCACCGTCAGGACGCCGGACTCGTAGCCGGCCGTGATCGCGCCGGTGTCGAGTTGCTCGCCCAGGACGACCTGACGGCTGAAGATGCCCCTCGGCTGCTCGGAGGCCAGCATCTCGGCACCCTCCGGGGCCCGCGGCGACCGCTCGGCCCGAACGGTCAGGGCGTTGCCTTCGATCCCGAGGTCGATGGAGTCCGCCTCGACCCCGGGCAGGTCGAACGCGATGACGAACTGGTCGCCCTCCCGCCAGGCCTCCAAGGGCATGGCCGCCGGCCGGGAACGGGTTCCCAGCACCTGCTCGGCAAGTCGGTCAAGTTCGCGGAATGGATCGGTACGCATCAGCATGAATGCTCACTCCCAACAGATGATCGGTCTGAATCTCCTGGTGCCAGCCTTGCAGATCTCAACTGGCTGGTACATATTTATATAACTCACGAAGCCAAGGTCCGCAAGAGTGAGTTTTCAGGCGGGCAGGGAGGTTCCGCATGGCGGCGAGCAAGGACAACCAGGGCGTCTACAGCATCTCGGTGACCGCCCGGATGGTGGGGATGGAGCAGCACAACCTGCGCCAGTACGAGAGCCGCGGGCTGCTCGAACCCGACCGGACCTCGGGCGGCACCCGTCTCTACAGCGACCGGGACGTCGCCGTACTCCGGCGCATCGGGGAACTGCTGGCCGAAGGCCTGAACCTGGCCGGCGTTCGCCTGGTCCTGCAGCTCGAGGCCCGCAACCGACAGCTCAGGCGGCAGATGGACCGCCTCAAGGACCAGACGTAGCGTCGACGCGGCGGGCATCGCCATCCACCGTCACGGCCGCCACGCGGGTCAGAGCCTCGGCAGTCCCGGGTACGGCGAGCACGGCGGGGATCCCCACCTCGCGGGCGACGATGGCCGCGTGGGACAGCACCCACCAGTCTCGGTCACCACGGCCGCGGCGATCGTGAACAGGGGCGTCCAGGCCGGATCTGTCTCGCGGCACACGAGCACGTCACCCGGGCGGACGGCTGCGAAGTCCCCGGGGCCGCGGACCACCTGGACCCGGTCGGTGGCCGCCCCCGGACTCGCCGGCACTCCCACCAGCACCTGCCCGACGCCGGTCCGTTCCGGCCCCGCTGTCACCTCCGGGAGGGTGGTGACGGGACGGGCCTGAAGGATTTAGATGGTGCCGTCCGCGAGCACCCACTCGATGTCCCGGGGACCGCCCAGCACGGAGGACACCTTCCGGCCCGGTGAACATCACCCCGGCCTGGGGTGCCGGGACGCGGTCCAGGTTCCGATAGGTGACCGGGGCCGCGTTCACGACGCGTTGGAGCAGCCGCATGAACACCAAACCCCGGTTACGGCTGTGACGCCGGTTGAAGCGAAATACGAACTCATCAAGATACTCCGACAGGGGCTCAATGCTGCCGCCACCCTGGTAGGTCCCATCGAGAAGGCGCTTGACCTGGGCAAAGAGACGATGGACCGCCGGCAGCGACTCATGGGCAGGCCGACCCGAGGCGCTGACGTTGAACGGCCCATGGGTATACCCGGTCAGGGCGCGCGGGTATGACTGCCACCCATCGGCGGCGACGATCGACCCGGCCTCCACGTTCGCCCTGACAAAAGCCCCCAGTGAAGCGGCTGAGGCCTCGGGGATCACGGCCAGTCGGGCTCGGCCCCATCCACGGGACCGGCCCTCGATCACACCGGCGGCCAGCGTCTTGCCCGCCGATCCCCCGACCGTGATGGGCACCGCATCCGGGCCACCGGAATCCCTCCGACCAGCGCAACCAGTCCAAGTAGTCCAGGCACGCTGCCTCGGTCGGAAACCAGGCCCGCAGCTGGGCAAGATCAGCCGGATAGTCCCCACCCGCGGGCAGGTCCCTCGAAGCCCGGTACAGCGATGGGCTGGACCATGACTCACACCCCTCTACGGTGTAGTCCATGCCCCCGGCTGTTGGCGCAGCGCGGGGGCCTTACGTCAGGTCAGGCTAGCCCCTCCCATTGGCATTCAAATGGATACCCCTCCTGCACCAAAGCCAGCGGCGCTCCTCACATGCACGGAATCCCACACACGGGTGGCCGCAAGCGGCCGACTGCTTGACCTGGTCCGCCGGAACAGCGGCGGACCAGAACGCCGGCCCTGGCGGGCCCCGGTCGGGGTCAGATCCACAGGGCGGGGTCCACGTACCCGCCGGGTCCACCGCCGCCTGGTGCTCCCGGGGGCCCGGGGGCGCCAGGTGGCGGGGATCCCGGTGGCGATGATGGCGTCGGCGGGGGTGTCCTTGACGACCACCGCATTGGCCCCCACGGAGGACCCCTTCCCGATCTCCACCGGGCCGAGGACCTTCGCCCCGGCGCCGACCACCACGCCGTCGCGCAGCGTGGGGTGACGCTTGACCTGTTCCAGCGAACGGCCGCCGAGGGTGACGCCGTGGTAGAGCATCACGTCGTCGCCGATCTCGGCGGTCTCGCCGATCGACCACGCCCATGCCGTGGTCGATGAAGAAGCGCCGGCCGATCGTGGCGCCGGGGTGGATCTCGATCCCGGTCAGCGTGCGGGTGGCCTGGGACAGGATGCGGGCCGGGGTCTTGAGCCTCTCGACCTGCCACATCCGGTGGGTCAGCCGGTGCGCCCAGATGGCGTGCAGCCCCGAATAGACCACCGCCACCTCCACATCGCCGCGCGCGGCCGGGTCATGGGCCCGGGCATTGGCGATGTCTTCCTTCAGTCGGGACAGGAAACCCACGAGAGGCCTTTCGAGCGGATGGCTCCGGATGGGATCCGGGATGGCCGGGAGGGGAGAGGAAGACCGGTCGGTCAGCCGCGGATGTCCTCGAAGAGCACGGTGGAGATGTAGCGCTCACCGAAATCGCAGACCACGGCGACGATGAGCTTGTCCCGGTTCTCCTCCTTCTTCGCCTGCTCGAGGGCGGCAGCCACGATGGAGCCGGAGGAGATGCCGCCGAGGATGCCCTCCCGGGTGCCGAGGGCACGCGCGGTGGCGACGGATTCCTCGAGACTGGCCGTATAGACCTCGGAGTAGATCTCCCGGTCCAGGATCTCCGGGATGAAGTTCGCGCCGATGCCCTGGATCTTGTGGGGACCGGGCTTGCCGCCGGAGAGGATGGGGGAGTCGGCCGGCTCCACGGCGACCATCTTGACCTCCGGCTTCTGCTCCTTGAGGTAGCGGCCGGCACCGGTGATGGTGCCGCCGGTCCCGATCCCGGAGACGAAGATGTCCACGGCGCCCTCGCTGGCGTCCCAGATCTCCGGTCCGGTGGTCTCGTAGTGGGCCTTGACGTTGGCCGCATTGGCGAACTGGCGGGCCCACACGGCGTTGTCCGTCTCCTCGACGATCTGCTGGGCCTTCTCCAGGGCGCCCCGCATGCCGTCCGCGCCGGAGGTCAGCACGATCTCGGCTCCGTAGGCGCGCAGCATCACGCGGCGTTCGTTGGACATGGTCTCCGGCATGGTCAGGATGACCTTGTAGCCGCGGGCCGCCCCGACCATGGCCAAGGCAATTCCGGTGTTGCCGGAGGTGCCCTCCACGATGGTGCCCCCGGGCCGCAGCTCACCGGACGCCTCGGCGGCATCAACGATGGAGCGGCCGATGCGGTCCTTGACGGAGTTGGCCGGATTGTAGAACTCGACCTTGACGGCGACCTTGCCGGGAAGCCCCTCGGTCAGCTGGTTGAGCATGACCAGCGGGGTGTTGCCGACGGCTTCGGTGATGTTGTTGAGAATAGTGGCCAAGACGGTGTTCCTTCCAGAAACGATGGGCGTGGGCAGGCAGGGAGAAGGCCGGGAAAACAGTGCTAACGACAGCCTAGAACAGGTCGATGGTCAGGGATTGGCTGGTTGAGGTTGCGGCGGTAGGGCGGCCACCAGCGGGTGGTCTTTGCTGATCAGACCCATCCGGGCGGCGCCGCCCGGGGAACCGAGATCGTCGAAGAACTCCACGTTGGCCTTGTAGTAGTCGGCCCATTCCTCCGGAGTGTCATCCTCGTAGTAGATCGCCTCGACGGGGCACACGGGTTCGCAGGCACCGCAGTCGACGCACTCGTCGGGGTGGATGTATAGGGATCGCTCTCCCTCGTAGATGCAGTCCACGGGGCATTCCTCGATGCAGGCCTTGTCCTTGAGGTCCACACAAGGTAAGGCAATGACGTAGGTCACGGGAAATCGTCCACCTTCCAGGGGTTTGTTGGTTTGGGGCTCTTGGCGCTCCAGCGCTTCGGACAGTGGGCTTGGGCGGCGGTTTAGTCCCGTCCGCCCCCGAGGCCGCTAACGCGGACGATTCACTCGGCGTCAGGCGGTCTCACCGCCGGGTCTCGAACGCCCTTGCTGGCCGTCACATCGAGGTGGCGTTCCGGAGAGTTCCGCTCGGATGATCTGAGCACCCGCAGCGAGCGCGTTCATCTTGTCTTGCGCGACCTGTCGGGCCAGCGGCGCCATGCCGCAGTTCGTGCTCGGATACAGTTTGTCCGCATCGACGAACCGGAGCGCCTCCCGGAGGGTGTCGGCCACCTGCTCCGGGGTTTCGATCGCGTCGTTGGCGACGTCTATGGCCCCGACCATCACCTTCTTGCCTCGGAGGAGCTCGATGAGTTCGACCGGGACGCGGGAGTTGTGGCGTTCGAGGGAGACCATCCCGATCGTCGACTGCTGGAGCAGCGGGAACGACATCTCGTATTGGCGCCACTCCGACCCGAGCGTCGCCTTCCACTTGGTATTGGCCTGGATGCCGTAGCCATAGCAGATATGCACGGCCGTTTCGCAGCGCAATCCCTCGGCCGCGCGTTCCAGTGCAGCCACGCCCCAGTCTTTCAGGTCGTCGAAGAATACGTTGAAGGCGGGCTCATCGAACTGGATGATGTCGACGCCGGCCGCCTCCAGCTCCTTGGCCTCCTGGTTGAGGATCCTCGCGAACTCCCAGGCGAGCTTCTCGCGACTCCTGTAGTGCTGGTCGTAGAGAGTGTCGACCATGGTCATGGGACCGGGGAGCGTCCACTTGATGGGCTGAGAAGTCTGCGCGCGGAGCCACTTCGCGTCCTCGACGAAGACCGATCCCTCACGGCTCACCGCCCCGACGACCGTCGGAACGCTCGCCTCGTAGCGATCACGGATCCGCACCGTCTCACGCCGCTCGAAGTCGACGCCGCTGAGATGCTCGATGAACGTGGTGACGAAGTGCTGACGAGTCCGTTCCCCGTCGCTGACGATGTCGATGCCCGCGTGGCGCTGCTCGTCGACGGCCAGGCACAGCGCATCCCGCTTGCCCTCGCGCAGTTCCTCGCTGTCCAGCTTCCAGGGCGACCACAGCTTCTCCCGCTCCGCGAGCCAGGAGGGCTTGGGCAGGCTGCCGACGATCGAGGTGGGCAACAGTGTGTTCATCGGTGATTCTCCGTGTCTCGTCGAGCCAGTGGGGAGGCAGTCGCGGCCCATTGCTCCAGAACGGTCCAGTGTGGCTTCACGAGGTGCTCCTGCGTGAACTTGCCCTGCGTGCGGGCCAGCTGATTGCGCTCCTCGCGGTCGTAGGTGATCGGCGTCAGCGAGTAGTCGCGATTCTCCAGGTTCGGCCGGTAGATCCGTCCCGCCGTCGAATGGGCGTTGTAGATCTCCGGGCGATAGATCTTCTGGAACGTTTCCATCGTGCTGATCAGACCGATGAGCGACAGACTGGAATGGTCGTTGAGGAGATCGCCCCGGAAATAGAACGCCAAAGGCGCGACCGCGCCGCGGGGCATGAAATAGCGGACCCGCAGTCCCATCTTCTCGAAGTATCGATCAGTCAAGGAGGACTCATCCTGCCGGTACTCGACCCCGAGTATCGGATGCCGGTTCTCGAGCCGGCGATACGTCTTGGTACTTGAAACGCTGATGCAGATCACGGGCGGTTGGGAGAATCGCTCCTTGTAGGCATCGGAGTCGAGGAAGTGCTTGAAGAGTTTCCCGTGCAAGTCGCCGAAGTCGGCGGGGACGCTGAGCCGAGATTCCCTCGCGTGGTGTTCCGGCAGCACCACGCTGAAGTCGTAGTCCCGGACATACGACGAGAAGTTGTTCCCCACGATGCCGTCAATCCGCACATTGGACAGCGTGTCGAGGATCTGCACATCGAGCATCTCGATCACGGGAAAGACCGCGTCGTCAGCCTCAGCGGCGAAGTGCAGGTCGACGGAGACGATCTCGATCTCGACGGCATAGCGGTCTCGGCCCGGATTGTCCCAGTGCGCCAGGTCATTGACGCGACGATCGATCATCGTCAGGGTGTTGCGGAGGTTCTGCTGACGATTCTCGCCGCGGGCCAGATTCGCGAAGTTCGTGGTGCCTCGGGAACTGGACGACGGGGAATACTCCTCATCGAAGCGGGTCGTGCTGATGGCGAACTCGAGTTCGTTCGCCTTGGTCTCCAACGCTCTCCGCTGCTGTTCGTGCCCTGCTCGCCCCGGGGCCGCATGAGCCGACTTCTGATACGCGGGCTGGTCGAAAGACGTCGACTCAAGGCGCCGGACGCAGTCCAGCGCCGCCTCGATGTCAGCCCGTAGGTCGGCGACGTCCTCGACGCCCACGGACAGTCTGACCAGGTCGGTGGGCACCGCCAGGGCGGTGCCGCGCACGGAGGCGTGAGTCATCTCGGAGCAGTAGCAGATCAGGGATTCGACTCCGCCGAGGCTGACGGACAGCGCGAACAGCTCCGTGGACTGGGCGAAGGCCCGGGCCGCGGCCTCTCCCCCGGCCAGCCGGACGGAGACGATCCCGCCGTAGCCGTCCATCTGCCGGGCCGCCAGCTCGTGCCCGGGATGGTCCGGCAGTCCGGGGTAGTAGACCTGCGCGATCTGCGGATGTCCCTGCAGCCACCCGGCCAGCTCGGCGGCGTTCGCGCAGTGCCGGTCCATGCGCAGCCCCAGGGTCTTCAGCCCGCGAGCGGCCAGGTACGTGTCCTGCGGACCTGCCACGGCACCGGCGGCGAACTGCTGGTAGCCGACCGCCTCGGCCAGCGGCTGCCCCCGGAACTCCCGGTCGGCCACCACCACCGCCCCGCCCAGGACGTCAGAGTGCCCGCCGATGTACTTCGTCGTGGAATGCACCACCGCATCCGCCCCCAGGTCCAGGGGCCGCTGCAGGTACGGTGAGGCGAAGGTGTTGTCCACCACCAGCAGGGCCCCGGCCCGGTGGGCGATCTCTGCCCAGGCGGCCAGGTCCGCGATGCCCAGCAGCGGGTTCGACGGGGTCTCCACCCACAGCACCGCGGTAGAGCCGGGGCGGACCGCGTCCGCGACCGCTGCGGGGTCGGTGATGTCCACGGCTGTGTTCTGCACGCCCCAGCCCCCGAGCACGCTGTTGATCAGCCGGTTCGTGCCGCCGTAGCCGTCCCCGCCCAGGACGATGTGGTCCCCGGGCCGCAGTACCGAGCGCAGCAGGGCGTCCTCGGCGGCCAGCCCGGAGGCGAACGCGAAGGCCCGCACCCCATGCTCCAGGGCGGCCAGCTGGGTCTCGAAGCCGTTGCGGGTGGGGTTGGACCCGCGGCTGTACTCGTGCCCGCCGCGCAGCACGTTGATGCCGTCCTGCACGAAGGTGCTGGTCTGGTAGATCGGGGGCACGACCGCCCCGGTCAGCGGATCCGGGTCCTGGCCGGCGTGCACCGCCGCCGTGTTGAAACCCCGGCCGGTGGCCAGAGTGGTGGACTGCGCGGTGTCTGCCGGTGTGGTGTGGTCCAGGATGCTCATCTCAGTGGGTCCTTCCGGTCAGGGCCGAGGCCGGCACGGTGGCCAGTGCGCGGTCGAGGTCGGCGATCAGGTCCTCCGGACACTCCAGGCCGATGGACAGCCGGATCGTGGTCTCGGCGATGCCCGCAGTCCGGCGCTGTCCCGGAGTGAGCCGGCAGTGCGTCATGGTCGCCGGATGACAGACCAGGGATCGCACATCCCCGACATTGGCCACCAGCTGGAACAGCCCCAGCGCGTCGATGAACGGGCCCACGGCCTCAGGGCCCGCGGCCAGGTCGAAGGAGAACACCGATCCCGTCCCCTGCGGGAAGTCCCGCGCGGCCAGGCCCGCGCTGGGATGTCCGGGGATCGCCGGGTGATGAACGCGCACCACGGCGGGGTGCCCGGCCAGGTGCTCGGCCACCTCCCGCGCGCTGGTCCCGTGCCGGGACACGCGGACCGCCAGCGTCTCCAGGCCCTGGATGAACTGGGCGGCGCTGGCCGGGGCCAGGGACGGGCCGAGGTCGTGCAGGAACTTGCTGCGGGCCAGCGCCAGGTACGCACCGCGACCGTGCCGCTCGACCAGTGACCGGCCGCCGTAGCGTGCCTTGGGCCGGGCCAGTTGCGGCCAGCGCTCCGGGGCGGCCCCGAAGTCGAAGGTGCCCCCGTCCACGATCGCCCCGCCGAGGACGGCCCCGTGACCGCCGAGGAACTTCGTCGCCGAGTGCACCACCACGTCGGCGCCGTGCTCCAGCGGCCGGTACAGGGCCGGCGTCGCCAGCGTGCTGTCCACCACCACCGGGACCCCGGCACCGTGGGCGATCTCCGCCAGGACCGGCAGGTCCGGCAGGGTGGCCAGCGGATTGGTGATCGACTCCAGGAAGAAGGCCCGGGTCTCTGGTCGGATCGCCGCGGCCCAGGCCGCCGGGTCGGCCGGGTCGGCGAAGGTGGTCTCGATGCCGAAGTCGGCGAAGGTGTCCGTCAGCAGGTCCACCGTCCCGCCGTACAGCTGGCTGGAGGCGACCAGGTGCCTGCCCCCGTGGAGCAGGGTCAACAGGGACAGGGCCACAGCAGCCTGGCCGGTGGCCGTGCCGATCGCCCCGATCCCGCCCTCCAGCGCCGCCAGACGGTTCTCGAACACGGCCACCGTCGGATTGCCCGTCCGACTGTAGGTGAACCCCGGGGTCTCCAGCCGGAACATCGCCGCGGCCGTGGCGTGGTCCGGGAAGCGGTAGGCCGCCGTCTGATGGATGGGTACGGCCACCGGCCAGTAGGGGCCTTCCGGCTCGTAGCCGGCGTGGACCTGTTCCGTGGCATGGTGATTCATTCGATCCTCCATCGATCCTGGCGGTAGCACCGTGCCCGCCGGTCCCGGTGTCCCGGACTCGGCTGGATGGTTGCTGCGGCGTCGACGAGCCAGATCTCTCGGCCGCTCTGGATGGTGTGGTGCATTCATCCCACCGCACGGACACCGTCGGTGTCCAACCGTGGGGTGGATGGGCCGTCACATTGCCCGATGTCACGACGCATCCGGAACCTCCCGGGCGGTCGACCACCCGATGCCGCCGGAGGCCAGTGCGGGTGGCTTATATGACGGGTTGTGACGGCCGGCCGCGGCAGTCTCCCGGCGGATGCGGACCTGTCCGGTAGCGGGCATGTTCATGACGACACGGTCGCCCGGAACGCGCCGCCAAGCGACCGTCGTGTCGCCTACCGAGCTGCCTCAAGGACCATCGCCTCCCTGGGCACGGACTCCTGACGGGACACCGCGAGCATCACCTCACGCGGCACCACCTTGACGCGCTCGCGGGCCACGGGCCCGGAGCCGGTGGCCTCGGCGCCCAGGGCCAGCTCGTGCTCGTCGAGGGCCAGCCAGCCCTCCCACGTGGTGTAGTCGATGCCGCGGGACTCCAACAGGTTCAGGACCGCCTGCTCGTCCGGGTTCCGTGCGGTCCACAGCTGCGGCTGGTCCTCCAGCAGGCAGCCGATGGTCTCCAGCGCGTCGCCCTTGGTGTGGCCGATCAGGCCCACCGGGCCGCGCTTGATCCAGCCGGAGGCGTACAGCCCGGGCACCGGGGCGCCGTCGGCACCCAGGACGCGGCCGGCGTCGTTGGGGATGACACCCCGGCGCTCGTCATAGGCGAGCCCGGGCACCTCGGAGCCGTGGTAGCCGATGGCGCGGTAGACGGCCTGGACCGGGTAGTCCGTGAACTCGCCGGTGCCCTTGACGTTGCCGGTGCCATCCAGCTCCATGCGCTCCATCCGCAGCCCGGCCACCGCGCCGTCCTCGCCCAGGATCTCCACGGGCTGCTGCAGGAAGTGCAGGTGCAGCCGGCGGGAGGCGCCGGTGTCCTGCTCCTCCACGAGCCAGTTGGTCAGCGTGCCGACCATGGTCTTGATCTGGTTGTTCGAGGTGGCCGCCTCCTCCGAGGCGGCGTCGAACTCGAAGTCCTCCGGGTAGAGCACCAGGTCCACGTCCTTCGAGTGCGCCAGCTCGCGCAGCTCGAGCGGGGTGAACTTCACCTGGGCTGGGCCGCGGCGGCCGAAGACGTGCACGTCCGTGACGGGAGAGGCCTTGAGCCCGGCGTAGACGTTCTCCGGGATCTCCGTCACCAGCAGGTCCTCGGCGTGCTTGGACAGCATCCGCGCCACGTCCAGGGCCACGTTGCCGTTGCCGATCACCGCGACCTCGCGGGCCGTCAGCGGCCACTCGCGCGGCACATCCGGATGGCCGTCATACCAGGAGACGAAGTCGGCGCCACCGAAGGACCCCTGCAGCTCGGCGCCGGGGATGTCCAGTGCGGCGTCCTTGATGGCGCCGGTGGAGAAGACGATGGCGTCATAGTGCTCGCGCAGGTCCTCGAGGTTCAGGTCCCGGCCGAAGTCGACGTTGCCGAGGAAGCGGATGTCCCCGCGGTCCATGACCTTGTGCAGGGCCTTGACGATCCCCTTGATCCGCGGGTGGTCCGGGGCCACCCCGTAGCGGATGAGACCGTAGGGCG
This sequence comes from Citricoccus sp. I39-566, assembly GCF_031432995.1. Taxonomy (GTDB): domain Bacteria; phylum Actinomycetota; class Actinomycetes; order Actinomycetales; family Micrococcaceae; genus Citricoccus; species Citricoccus nitrophenolicus_A. The sequence continues at coordinate 943,138 of NZ_CP133842.1, read as the reverse complement.
CCGGGTAGCGGTCGAAGAGGTCGATGCTCACCTCGAAGTCCCGCTCCGCCTTGGTCAGCAGGTCCGCCGTGTACACGCCGGCCGGACCGGCACCGATGATGGCGAGGCGGAGGGGGCGGTCAGGGGTCGGGACGGTCTCAGTCATAGATGTACTCCTTGGGGACCTCGTGTAGGACGTTGTGTGCAAAGGGGCTGAGCCGGACGACGTCCCCCACGACGATGACGGCCGGGTTCCGCACGTCGGCGCGTTCGGCCTGGGCGGCGATGGTCTCCAGGGTGCCGATGGTCACGCGTTGGTCCGGCATCCATCCACGCTCGACGACGGCCACCGGGGTCTCGGCGCCGAGTCCCCGGGAGCACAGCAGGGCGGCGGTCCGCGCGAGTCGACGGACGCCCATGAGCAGGACGAGGGTGTGGTCCGGCCGCGCCGGCAGCTCGGCCAGTTCCTCGTGGCCGGTCACCACGGTGAACCCGGTGGCCGTGCCCCGGTGCGTGACGGGGATCCCGGCCGCGGCGGGGACCGAGATCGCGCTGGTGACTCCCGGGACCACCTCGACGTCGATCCCGTGGTCCCGGCAGTACCGGGCCTCCTCTCCCCCGCGGCCCAGGACGTAGGGGTCCCCGCCCTTCAGCCGGACGACGAGCTGACCCGAGCGTGCCTCCCGGACGAGGATGGCGTTGATCTCGTCCTGGCCGACCGGGTGATTCCCGGGGGACTTACCGACCTCGATCACCCGGACCTCGGCGTCGAGGTCCTCAAGCAACTCCCGGGGTCCGAGCCGGTCGGCGACGACGACGTCCGCGGTCGCCAGCAGTTGCCTGCCGCGCACGGTGATCAGGCCGCCCTCACCGGGGCCGCCGCCCACCAGGGCCACCCGCCCGCAGGTCTCGAGAGTGCGGCGCCGTCGGCGCAGCGGCAACTGTCCCGTGTCGAGAGCCAGCCGGATGGCGTCCCGGAGCGCCGACGCCCGGCGGGGGTCTCCACCGGCGTTGACGGCGACGGTGACGTCCCCGGCCCGGGTCACGGACGGCGTCCACGCGGCGGAGGCCTCGGCGTCAGAGGCGTTGACACACCAGATGCGCCGGGCATCGGCCTCGGCGGCGACCGCCCGGTCCACCGCATCGATCCCCGTGGCGGTCTGGACGAACCACGCCCCGTCCAGGTCCGTTCCCCGGTACGGGCGGGGCACCCAGGTGAGCAGGCCGCTGCCGGCCAGCCCGGCGACGTCGTCCCCGGCCCGGGGTGCCACCACGGTGACGACGGCGCCGGCGTCCAGCAAGGCACGGGCCCGGCGGCCCGCGACCCGCCCGCCGCCCACGAGCAGCACCGGGCGTCCGAGCAGCCGCAGGGAAACCGGGTAGAGGTCCGGTGCGGTCATCGTGTACTCCCTTCCAGCAAGCCCCGGCGGCGGAGGATCCGCCGTTCCACGGGCCCGAAGACCATCAGTTCGATGAGGATGCCGACCGCCAGGATGGTCAGCACCGCGCTCATCACCATTCCCATGTCCGAGAGGGTGCGCCCCTGGTCCAGCAGCGAGCCCAGCCCATAGCCCAGGGACCCGCCGACGGCGATGATCTCCGCGGCCATCAATGACCGCCATGAGAAGGCCCAGCCTTGCTTGAGGCCGGACACGTAGGCGGGCAGCGCCGCCGGAAGCACCACCAGCAGCGCGGTCTCGGTCCGCGACGCCCCGAGTACCCGCGCCGCTCGGCGGAACTGGGGTGGGACCTGGTCCATTCCGGCGGCGAGGCCGTTGACGATCGACGGGATGGCGCCCATCAGCACCACGAAGTATGCGGTGGCATCGGTGAGGCCGAACCAGATGATCGCCACCGGGACCCAGGCCACCGAGGGCAGCACCTGCAGGCCGGAGATCAGCGGACCGAAGGCGCGCCGCAGCACGGTGAGCTGCCCGAGCAGCAGGCCCAGGACGGTTCCCACGGCCACCGAGATGGCGAAACCGATCACCCCTCGCTGCAGCGAGGTGGACACCGCCTCCTGCACCAGCCCGTTCGTCCAGAGCTCACCGAAGGAGGCGAGGACGTCCAGGGGACCGGGAAACAGGTCGCTGCGCCTCAGGTCGAGGGACACCAGCAGCTGCCAGGCCACGAGCAGGACGAGCACCGCCCCCAGGGGCAGCAGCACCCGGCTCCAGTCCCAGGCCAGCGGACGGCGTCCCCGCGGGGCGTCGGACTGCAGGGTGTCCAGGCCGGCCTCTAGGTCGTGCAGCTCGTCCGTCGCGGTGGCCATCGCGGCAGAGGAGGCAGTAGACGACCCCGGTGATGGGGAAGTCGCGAGCGGACCAGGTCGCAGGGTGGTGGGTTCAGTGGGCATGGCGGCGGATCTCCTCCCGCAGGTGTGTGGTGATCTCCCCGGCCAGGGCGCCCACGGCGGAGGGGTCGTGGCGCACGTCGTCCGGGATCGCCCACTCGTTGACCACGCGTCCTGGGCGCGAGGACATCAGCAGGACGCGCTGGCCCAGCCGGACGGCCTCTCGCACGTTGTGAGTGACGAAGATGATCGAGCAGCCACTCTCGCGCCAGATGCGCTCGAGTTCGGCGTGCAGCAGGTCCCGGGTGATGGCATCGAGCGCGGCGAACGGCTCGTCCATCAGCAACAGCGGTCGGTCCTGGCTCAGGGCCCGGGCCAAGGCCACCCGCTGGCGCATCCCCCCGGACAGCTGGTGCGGCCGGCGGTGTGCGGCGTCGCCGAGCCGGACCATCTCCAGCAGCTCGGTGGCACGGGCGCGGCGCTCGCCGCCTGAGACTCCGCGCAGCCGCAGGGCCAACTCGACGTTGCCGTGGGCGCTGAGCCAGGGGAACAGCGAGGGGTCCTGGAACATGAACGCCGCGCCGTCGGCCGGCACCGTCAGAGCCCCCGACGACGGCGGCTCCAGGCCGGCGATGATGTTCAGCAACGTGGACTTCCCGCAGCCCGAGGCGCCGAGCAGGCAGACGAACTCCCCCCGGGCGAAGCGTGCGCTGACCCCCTCGAGCACGGGCGCGTCGACCCCGAAGCTCTTCCCGAGGTCCTCCAGGACCACCGTCATGACGTTCCCTCTCGCCGCGTGCTCATTCGGTGCCGGATCCGCTGGAGTCGACCTGGTCCCGGTCCCCTTTCTCGGCCAGCACCCGATTCAGAGCCTCGAGGTCGGTCAGCCCGGTGAGGTCGGCCGACTGGGTCAGCCCGACGTCCACGCCGTCCTGCAACAGCTTCGTGTAGGTCCCGGCCAGCGGGTCGGCGGTGAACTCGATGTGCTCCAGCGACCGCTCGATCACGTCCTCGGGCAGGGGTGCCCCGGCGGATTGCTCCAGGGCCTCGTTGATGGCCCCCGGGCGCTCGGCCGCGGGCGTCTTTTCAAGCCAGTCCAGCGCCTCCACGTGGCCGCGCAGCAGTGCCTCCACGGTGTCCGGGTGGGCGTCGGCGAAGTCCCGGTTGACCACCAGGATGGTGGTGGGGAACTGCCCGGGGTCCGGGGTCAGTTCCCCGTCCCACAGCTCGGCCTCGTCCACCAGCACCTCGGCGCCGGCCTCCAGCACCAGCCGGGAGGCCCATGGCTCCGGCAGCCAGGCGCCGTCCAGGCGGTCATCGGCGAAGAGCTGCAGGGTCTGGGCATTCTCGGTGGGGTTGATGCTGACCTCGGCGTCACTGGTGGCCCCGAAGGACAGACCCTGGTCCCGCAGGTACGACCGCAGTGCCACGTCCTGGGTTCCGCCGAGCTGCGGGGTGGCCAGCACAGTCCCTGCCAGGTCGGCGGCTCCGTCGAGGCCCGGCTGCACGACCAGCTGGGCTCCCCCGGAGGCGGCGCCGGCGATGACCACCAAGGCCTCGCCCTTGCTCTGGGCGAAGGAGTTGATCGCCGGGCTGGGCCCGAGGTAGGCGGCGTCGATCGCCCCGGCGTTCAGCGCCTCGATGGCCGAGGGACCCGCGTTGAACACCTCGGTGCGCAGCTGCGTCCGGCCGCCCTCATCCAGGGCCTCGGCGATCAGCCCCTCCTGCACCCCGATCAGCGCCGGCGCGTGGGTGACGTTGCCGAAGTAGCCCAGCCGCAGTTCCTCGGCGGCGGCCGACTCCCCGGCGGCACCGGCGACGTCATCGCCGTTGCCGTTGCCCAGCGCGGCCGCCACGGTGACGCCCGCGCCGCCGAGCAGCACGACGGCGGCTACCGCCGCCAGCACCCGGACGCGGCGCTGCCGCGGCCGGTCCGTTCCCCCTGCGGTGATGCGCACGGTCTGTGGTTCTCCCCGCTGCCCGCTCATGCGCCGGCCCCGTTCTGGACCATGCCAGCGGCCAGGGTGTTCCCGTCTTGGGGGTCGATCACCAGGAAGGCCCCGGTGCGGCGGTGCCGGGCGTAAGGCTCCACCGGCAACGGGGAGGACAGCTTCAGCCGCACCCGGCCGATGTCGTTGAGTTCGAGCGTCTGCGCCGGCTCGGGCCGCAGGCTCTCCAGGTCCAGGCGTCCCTCCACCTCTTGCACGAGGGCCCGGACGGTGGCCGTGCCATGCTTGACCAGCACCCCGGCACCGGACCGCAGCGGCTGCTGGGCCAGCCAGCACACCTCGGCCGAGAGATCCGCGGAGGGCGTTGGGGCGGTGGCCACGGCGGCGATCAGGTCTCCCCGCGCGACGTCGAATTCCTCTGCCAGACGCAGGGACACCGACTGCGGTGCCACGGCTTCCTCGAAGTCCTGCCCAGCCGCGTCGATGCCGACGACGGTGGTGGTCCTGGCCGGCTGTCCCGGAGTGAGGAGGGACACGGTGTCGCCGCGGCGGACGGTGCCGGCGGCGATCTGCCCGGCATACGCCCGGTAGTCGCGGAAGGCCGCCGGGTCCACCCCCGGAGCGAGCGCCCCCTGCGGCCGCACGACCAGCTGGACGGGGAAGCGGAACGAGGCCGCGGAGTCGTCCTGATCGTCCGCGCTCGGCAACGACTCCAACAGCTCCATCAGGGTCGGGCCCGAGTACCAGGGGGTGTGCCCCGAGCGCTCGACCACGTTGTCCCCCCGCAGGGCGGACACCGGGACGCTGACGGCGTCCGCCAGGCCGAGGTCCCCGGCCACGCGGCGCACCGCGGCGGCGATCTCGGTGAAGACATCCTCGGAGTAGTCCACCAGGTCGATCTTGTTGACGGCCACGATGACGTGCGGGACCCGGAGCAGGTGCACCACGCTCAGGTGGCGGCGGGTCTGCTCCAGGACGCCGTGGCGCGCGTCCACCAGCACCACGACGGCATCCGCCGTAGAGGCGCCGGTGACGGTGTTGCGCGTGTACTGGACGTGGCCGGGGCAGTCCGCCAGCACGAAGGTGCGCCGGTCGGTGGCGAAGTATCGGTAGGCGACGTCGATCGTGATGCCCTGCTCGCGTTCCGCCCGCAGGCCGTCCGTCAGCAACGCAAGGTCCAGTCCGCCGTCGTCGCCGCCGAAGCCGCGTTCGGCTGAGGTGCGTGCCACCGCCTCGAGCTGGTCCGCCAGGATGGCCTTGGAGTCGTGCAGCAGGCGGCCGACCAGCGTGGACTTGCCATCGTCCACCGATCCCGCCGTGGCGAGGCGGAACAGGGTTCCAGAGGCGGACCCGTGGTGCTCCAGGAGTGCTGTGGTCATCAGAAGTACCCGTCCTTCTTGCGATCTTCCATGGCCGCCTCGGACAGGCGGTCGTCGGCACGGGTCGCCCCGCGCTCGGTGAGCGTGGACGCCGCGACCTCCAGCACCACGTCCTCCACCGTGGCAGCGTCGGAGAGCACCGCCCCCGTGCAGGACATGTCCCCGACGGTGCGGTACCGTACCGTCCGGATGGAGACCTCCTCGCCCTCCCCGGGCTGGGAGTACTCCCCGACGGCCCGCCACATCCCGTCCCGGTGGAACACCTCACGCTGGTGCGCGTAGTAGATGGAAGGCAGCTCGATGCCCTCGCGGGCGATGTACCGCCAGATCTCCAGCTCGGTCCAGTTGCTGATGGGGAAGGCCCGCACGTGGTGCCCCACCGGGTGGCGGCCGTTGTACAGGTTCCACAGTTCCGGTCGCTGGTTCCGGGGGTTCCACTGGCCGAACTCGTCGCGCAGGCTCAGAATGCGCTCCTTGGCCCGGGCCTTGTCCTCATCCCGCCGGCCGCCGCCGAAGACGGCGTCGAAACGCTGCTCCCGGATGATGTCCAGCAAGGGAGTGGTCTGGAGGGGATTGCGGGTGCCGTCCGCGCGCTCGCGCAGCTCCCCCCGGTCGATGTACTCCTGCACGGAGGCCACCTCCAGGCGCAACCCGAGCCGGTCGACCGTGCGGTCGCGGAACTCTAGGACCTCGGGGAAGTTATGCCCGGTGTCCACATGGACCACCGGAAAGGGCACCCGGCCGGGCCAGAAGGCCTTCGCCGCCAGATGCAGCATCACCACGGAGTCCTTCCCGCCGGAGAAGAGCATGGCGGGACGCTCGAACTCGGCGACCACCTCCCGGATGATGTGGATGGATTCGGCCTCCAGGGTGTCTTGGATGCCGAGGCCGGTGTTGGCACCGGGTCTCGTGTCGGGAAGGCGGGTGAGGGTCATGGGGATTCCTTGCGGGTCAGAGTGGTCGGTCTAGTCCGGCAGTGCCGGGGTGCTCGGAGGAAGAGGAAGGGCCGAGGGGCGCCGGTCAGACGTGGATGCCGCACTCGGTCTTGTCGTCGCCCGCCCAACGCCCCGACCGCGGGTCCTCCCCGGGCGCCACCGGCTTGGTGCAGGGCAGGCAACCGATGGACGGGTAGCCGTGGCGCAGCAGCAGGTTCTCCGGCAGGCCGTGACGCGCGGAGTAGCCGGTGAGGTCCTCGAGACTCCACGTGGCCAAGGGGTTGACCTTGATCAGCCCATGGGCTCCGTCCCAGGTCACCAGGGGGGTGTTCGTGCGGGTGGGAGCCTCGTCCCGGCGCACTCCGGTGAACCACAGCCGGTAACCGCTCAGGACGCGGTTGAGCGGGTCGACCTTCCGCAGCCCGCAGCACAGGCCCGGGTCCCGGGCGAACAGTTCCGGACCGTGGGCAGCATCCTGCTCCGCGATCGTCAGCTCCGGGTACACGTCCACGATGTTCACGTCCAGCCGGCGGCCGACCTCGTCGCGCGTCGCGAGGGTCTCGGTGAAGTGGTAGCCGGTGTCCAGGAACAGCACGTCGACCCTCGGCAGCCGCTCGGTCACCACGTGCGGCAGGACAGCATCGGCCATGGAGCACGCCACGGCCGTGTCGTCCACCGGCACGTGCTTGGCCACCCAGGCGACGACCTCCTCGGCGGGCGCGTCCCAGCCGAGTTCCGCGGCTCCCGACTCCGCCAGGCGCCGCAACCGGTCTTGTTCTTCGGCGGTCCGGACCGGTGCTGCTGGGGTGGTCATCGGAGGGCCTCCTCGTCTGCTCGGTGCGCCCAGTGGGCGAAGGTCTCGCCCTGGTCTCGTTCTTCGTCGTAGCGGCGAACCACCCGGTCGACGTAGTCCACCAGTCCGTCAGCCGTCACCTTCAGGCCGCGCACGGTGCGGCCCAGCCCGGCAGTCTCCCGATCACTGGACGCCAGGCCGCCGCCCAGGTGGACCTGGAATCCGGGGGTCTGGCCGCCGTCGGCGTCCGGCAGCAACTGGCCCTTCAGGCCGATGTCCGCTGTCTGGATCCGTGCGCAGGAGTTCGGGCAGCCGTTGACGTGTAGGGACAGCCGCTCCGGCAACCGGTCCGCCACGTCCGCCAGGCGATCCTCGAGCTCGGCCACGGCACGCGCGGCCGTGTCCTTGGTGTCCACGATGGCCAGCTTGCAGAACTCCAGGCCGGTGCAGGCGATGGTCGAGCGCCGGAAGACCGACGGCGCGCTGTCCAGCCCCAGGTTGGACAGTCCCGCCACCACGTCGTCGACACGGTCCGGGACCACGTCCAGCACCACGAACTTCTGGTGGGGTGTGGCCCGCAGCCGGGTGGAGCCATGGCGTTCCAGCAGGTCGGCCAGGGCGGTCAGCCGCGTGCCGCTCACCCGCCCGACCACCGGCGTGGCCCCGATGTAGAAGTTGCCGTCCTTCTGCTCATGGACGCCCACGTGGTCGCCGGGACGGGTGGGCGGGGCAGGCGGCGGGCCGTCCGGCAGCGCGTAGCCGAGATACTCGTCTTCCAGCACGGTACGGAACCGCTCGGGCCCCCAGTCGTTCAGGAGGTACTTCATGCGTGCCTTGTTGCGCAGCCGGCGGTATCCGTAGTCGCGGAAGATCTGCACCACCCCGAGCCAGACCTCGGCGGCCCGCTCCTCGCTGACGTAGGCCCCGAGCCGATCTGCCAGGCGGGCGCTGGTGGACAGGCCCCCGCCGACCCACAGGTCGTATCCGGGTCCCAACTCGGGATGGACCACACCCACCAGGGAGATGTCATTGATCTCGTGCACCACGTCCTGGGAGGGATGTCCCGTGATGGCCGTCTTGAACTTGCGCGGGAGATTGGCCAGCTCTGGGTCGCCGATGAACCGCTCGGCGATCTCCCTGATGACCGGGGTCGGGTCGATGATCTCATCGGCCGCGATCCCGGCCACGGGCGAACCCAGGATCACCCGGGGCACGTCGCCGCAGGCCTCAGTGGTGGACAACCCGACCGCCTCCAGGCGACGCCAGATCTCCGGGACGTCCTCCACCCGGATCCAGTGCAACTGGATGTTCTGCCGGTCCGTGATGTCAGCGGAGTCGCGGCCGAACTCCGTCGAGATACCACCGATGACGCGCAACTGTTCAGTGGTGAGGGCGCCGCCGTCGATCCGCACGCGAAGCATGAAATAGCGGTCCTCGAGCTCGTGCGGCTCCAGGGTGGCCGTCTTCCCCCCGTCGATCCCCGGCTTGCGCTGGGTGTACAGCCCCCACCAGCGGAAGCGTCCGTGCAAGTCGTCCGAGGGGATCGAGTCGAATCCCTCGAGGGCATAGGTCTGCTCGATTCGCCCACGCACATTGAGGCCGTTGTCCTGTTGCTTGAACTCCTCGTTGTGATTCAGCGGTGCGGTGCCGTCGACCTTCCACTGGCCGTGGGGCTTGACGGCGGGGCGCCGCGAGGGGCGGGCGGCCACGGTGGGCTGCGTGGTGGTCTCGGTCGCCTGTGTCATGCCCCCGACGGTAGGGAGCCCCCCGGAGAACGGACAAACAGCTCATCACACAGGGCAATGTTCGCCCCGTCAGCCCCAGGCCCGGACGTCGAGGTCCGATGCCACCGCTCAGGAGCCGTCGTGTGACGCCGGGTGAAGCACCTCGGCCAATCGGTCGACGGCGCACTCGGCCACCAGGCCCGACGGCAGCAGGGGGCCGGTGACGACGTCTGCGCCGGCCCGGGCGAGCATGGCGTGGAAGAACCCCGGCGCCAGGAGGTAGGAGGCGAGGATCACCCTGCGGCCCCCCTGGGCGCGGGCGTCTCGGACTGCGTCCCGAACGTTCGGCTCCGCCGCCGTACCGAAGGCTGCCGTGACCGGACGCCCGATCTCCTCGCCGAGCCAGGCCGCCAGCTGGACGACCTCCTCGATCCCCCGGGCCACGCGGGTGCCGGCGGACGCCAGGACCACCCGGTCGCCGTCGTCGAGGCCGGCCCGGGCGAGTCTCTCGGCCAGGGCGACGGCCAGCCGCCGGTCCGGCCCGATGGGCGCAGCGGCCAGGGTGCCTGGACGGGAGTCGGCCGCCCGGCGGATGTCGACCTGGGTGTGGTGACCCGTGGACAGCAGTAGGGGCAGCACGACGGCGGGCTCCCCCACAGGCAGGGAAGCCAGCACGTCGTCCAGTCTCGGCCCCTGGACGTCCACGTACGCCTCATGGATCCGGACGTCGATCCCCCGCCGGCGGGAAAGGTCCGCCACCTCCGCGCGGAGGCGGTCGACGGCCCGCTGGCCATCCTGATCGTCCGTCCCGTGGGCGCAGGCCACGACATGCATCGGCTCGTTCATGGCAACACCCTAGTGGGCACTTGGTTGGGTTAGTCCGGTGCCCTGTCTGGACCGAGGGTTCGGCGGATCCCGTGGACATCGTCGAACCGGCCACGGGCACGGTACTGGGCCGGGCCGGGATGGCCTCGGGCGAGGACGTGTGCGAATTCGGGATCGCCGAAGAGCGCTTCGACGTCGAGCTGATCGCAGTTCGGCCGGGTGCTGGTCATGCGGGCTACTCCTTCAAAGGGGATGCTGACACCACCATCGGAAACCGTGCCCCGGGGGCACAGTCAACGCCGCCCTTCGATGTCCTGCCCCATCGCCGAGGATCGGCCTATGCCTCTACGCTCTCAGGACCGCTCGGCGCAGATCGAAGTCCTCCGGCAGTCGTACCTTCTGGTGCAGGAGGACTCCCCGTCCGACCGAGTGGGCCGGTGAGAGCTCCCTCGTCCGCCGCAATCTGAAGACCCGGCGGATCACGACGGACACTGAGCGCCGAACCCCGCCAGCACCTCCCGCACCACAGCACCCGGTTCGGCGGCTGCCATCAGGGCCCGCACCAGCGCGACGCCGGCCACGCCCGTCCCAGCCAGCGCGGCGGCATCCGCGGGGGTGACGTCCCCGATCGCCACGATCGGCAGCCCCGTGGCCGCCACCAACTTCGGATACCCCGCCACGCCCAACGGCGACCTCCCCGAGTCCTTCGTCGGGGTCAGCCGGAACGGCCCGGCGCCGACGTAGTCGATCACCCCGCGCAGCTCCTCCGCGGACCGGACCAGTTTCAGGGTCCCGGTCGTCAGACCGATCACCGCCTCCGGCCCCAGCAGCTCCCGGGCGGCCTCCACCGGCAGGTCGTCCTGCCCGAGGTGCACGCCGTGCACCGCCGCCCCCCGCCGCCGAGCCGCCCACGCCACATCGGCCCGGTCATCAACGAGCACCCGGGTGGCCGGATTGGCCGCGCCTACGGCCTCCGCCACGGCGCACGTCAGCTCGAGCAGCTCGGCCGCGGACGCGTCCTTCGCCCGCACCTGCACGACGCCGGCCCCGGCACCCGCCGCGGCGGCCGCCACCTCCACCGTGCGTCGCCCGGTCCCGGACGTCACGAGGTAGCAGCGCAGGTCCAGCGGCCCTCGCCCCGCGTCAGCAATCGTCACCGCACGACCCCATCTGACCCGTCCAATACGGCCCCCACCGCGTCCAGCGCATCGAGCAGCTCCACCCGGAAGCTCCCCGGCCCGGCGGCCCGCCCGGCGGCGAGCTCCCCGGCCACGTTCAGCCACGTGGTCGCGGCCAGCGCCGCCCGGAACGAATCCACCTCCACCGCGCAGCACGCCGCGGTCAGCGCCCCGAGCAGGCACCCCGTGCCGGTGACCCGGGTGAGCTGGGAGGTGCCGCGCGCCACCAGGGCGCGGCGGCCGGCGTCGAGCACCAGGTCCGTCTGCCCGGAGACGGCGACCGCTCCCCCGGCCCTGCGCACCACCTCCCGGGCCGCGTCCTCGGCGGCCTCCACCGCCGAGACCGAGTCCGCCCCGCGCCCGCCCGCACCGGCACCCACCAGCGCCAGCACCTCGGAGGCGTTGCCGCGCACCACCTCCGGATACGCATCCAGCAACCGCCGCGCCAACGGCGTGCGCACGGGTGCCAGGCCGATCGCGGTGGGGTCGAGCACCCAGGGCCGACCGTCCCGCACGGCCACCTCCACCGTCGCGGGGATCCCCTCCATCGCGTCCGTGCTGAGGGTCCCGAGGTTGACCGCGAGCGCGTCAGCCACGGTGGTCACCACGGGGGCCTCGGCGAGGGTCTCGGTCATCATGGGGCGGGCGCCGGCGGCGAGCAGCCCGTCCGCCACGATCCCCATGGACACGGTGGCGGTGATGCAGTGCACCAGCGGCGCGCGCTCGCGCATCGCACGGATCACCGGCGCGACGGCGGCCAGGTCCGAATCGCGGGCGAGTTCCGGTCCCAGCCGGGTGGGGCAAGAAGAAGTCACGCGGACATCCCTTCGCTAGTTCGAACTAGATCAGGTTCCACGGGTGTGATCTCAGCGCCGGACGGCGCACCCCGTGTCCACGAGTCAGTGTAAGGCAGGGGCACTCCATCCCATCCTCGCGCTTCATTCAGGGAACGTTGTGTTTTTGGTGTTTGAGGGTAGCCTTTGGCTATGGACGATGACTGGCTCAGCACCGGAGAGACCGCAGAGATTCTCGGGGTCTCACGGCAACATGTTGCCGACCTCTGTGATCGCGGTGATCTGCCGTCCATCAGGATCGGGACACATCGGCGGATCCGGCGTGCCTCCCTCGCACGCCTCGTCGCACCGCAGCTCACTCGCAACCAGGAGAAATCCCTGTGGCTTCATCGGGCAGTGCTGGTCGCGCTCATGATGGACCCCGTCACCGTGCTGCAGTCTGCCCAGGACAACATCGCCCGATGGAAGACCGCGCATCGTCCTGACGGCAAGTCCGTGCAGTATCTCAACCAATGGAGTGCGATCATCGACGGCGGCGTCGATCAGGTGGCCGCTGTATTGACCGGAACCGATGAACTGTCTTGCGAACTGCGGCAGAACAGCCCCTTCGCCAGCATCCTCGCCGATGAGCAGCGGCAGCAGGTCCTGCGCTCGTTCCAACAGCACTGGCGCCAGGAGCATGGTGCGGAGCGCGCCGCGTGAACAGACAACAACTGGCCCACGTCCTCAGAGCGGCATGCACCATCGTCGGCGACAAGGACGTGCTCGTCATAGGCTCTCAATCGATCCTCGGCTCCTACGACGAGGACGACCTGCCCGCAGAGGCGACCGCATCGATCGAGGCCGACATCGCCTTCCTCGATGATCCCGATCGGGAGAAGGCAGACCAAGTCGAGGGCATCATCGGCGAGCTGTCTGGATTTCACGCCTTGAATGGCTTCTATGCAGAGGGCATCCACGTTGAGACGGCCATCCTCCCTGAAGGGTGGCGGGATCGTTTGGTCGGGTGGGACCTCCTCTCCTCAGCTCCTGCTGAACCTCACTTCCTGGAGCCACACGACCTCGCCGTAGCGAAGCTGGCAGCAGGCCGCGAGAAGGACAAGACGTTCGTCGACGCACTCATCGTGAGCGGCATGCTCGAGGTGAAGACCTTGCACGAGCGCAATGAACTGATCTCAAACGACCACCAGTTCCGTACGGACCGGTCCCGATCGCATCTCAACCACTTCGAAAAGACCACGAGAGATCAGGGCTAACCGAACCTCATCACCGGCCGCGCTCCGTCCGACCAAGATCCGTCCGCACAGCCCCCGCGGCGACCTCGTCGAGGTCCCCGTCCAGGTCCCGGGGCGCAAGCCTCGGTCCGAGGGCCGCGCCGAGCACGAGCAGCACCCCGCCCAGGACCACCAGCGCCATCACGGAGCCGTCCCGTCCGAACCCCGCCTCGAGCGCAGGGAGATAGAAGGGGTAGAGCGCCGGGATGATGAGGGACAGGCTGTACCCGGAGCCGTAGCCGGTGGAGCGGACCTCGGTGGGGAACCGCTCGGAGAGGTACGCCGAGACGGGGCCGTAGGCGGAGACGGTGATGACCTGCAGGACGGCGGCGCAGGCGGCCGCGGTGGCGAGGGTCGGCGAGTGGACCGCGAGCCACCACACCAATGGCCCGGCGACCCCGGCCGCCACGCCCCACAGCACGAAGACCCGCCGCCGGCCCGCCCGCGTGGACAGGTGCCCGGCCAGGGCCATCACCACGGCCTGCGCCACGGAGGCGATCCCCATGACCACGGGGACCGCGGTGGGATCCAGCGGGGAGTCAGTGGCCAGCCGGTCGGTCAGCAGCAGCACGGTGGTGTTGGTCAGCAACCACAGCCCGGTCATCAGCACGAAGACCTGCCAGAAGGCCCGCGCCCACCGGCCGGCGAGCAGCTGGCGCAACCCAGGCTTCTGGCTGGGGGCGCCGCGCCCCGCCAGACCCTCCGGCGGCTCAGTCTGCTCCGCCCGCTCGGCCGCTGCCGCCCGCTGCCGGCTGCGGTGGAACACCGGGGCATCGGTGACCTGCCGGGAGTAGTAGACCAGCATCCCCACGGAGAGCAGCGCCCCGAGCACGAACAGCAGCCGCCAGCCCCAGGCGGCGTAGGCCTCGGGACCGATCAGCGCGAGCAACCCGGCCACGGAGAACGCGATGGTGGCCTGCGCCCACGGGGCCATGGACAGGATGAGGCCGCTCATCAGCCCGCGGCGCCGGGGTGCGGACCACTCCATGGCCAGCGGGATGGCAGCCGAGTACTCCCCCGCCACGAAGATCCCGCACAGGAACCGCAGGGCCAGGATCAGCCCGATGGTCCCGGCGCCGAGGATCTCGTGCGTGGGGGTGGCAGCGATGGCCAGGGCGCACAGGGCGGTTCCGGCGATCGCGATCCGCGTGGTGCGGGTGCGCCCGAGCCGGTCGGCGATGCGCCCGAACACCACCCCGCCGATCGGCCGCCCCAGCAGCATCGCGATGACGATCAGCGCCCCGGTGGACGCGGCGGCGGCCGGCCCGGCGAGCACGAGCATCGCCGGGGCCAGGGCGGTCAGCGGCAGGAACACGTGGATGTTGTCGATCCAGTTGCCCACCACCCCGGCCCGCAGGGCGGCCTTGCCCTCCGGGGGTAGTTGGAGCGCGGTGGCCGGTGCCGTGGCAGCGGCCGTCACCGGGCGCTCCCGGCCAGCTGGGCGGCGGCGGTGTTGGCGGGGCTCGTATTTCCGGTGCTGCGGGTGGTGCCACCTGCGGTTCCGGAGACGGCACCCGCCACGCCGCGTTCGATCCGCAGGGCCTGGTCGAAGAACTCGAGCTCGTGCCGGCAGGCGGTCAGGTAGGCCCGGGCCGCGGCGGAGCGCACGGCCGGGGAGGCCGCCGCCATCTCGGCCTCCAGCTGGGTCAGCGCCTGCTCGGTGGCCGTGACGAAGCCGGGGTCCCGGTAGGTGTCCAGCCAGTCGGCGTACCGGTGGTCGGCGGGGACGGCGGGCAGCGCGGCCCCGACCTGGGCGTAGAGCCAGAAGCAGGGCAGCACGGCGGCCACACCCACGGCCCGGTCCTCCCCGAGGGCGGTGGCCAGCAGGAAGTTCGTGTAGGCGGCCGTGACTGGACCCGGCGCGGGCGTCGCGGTGTGCCCTGCGGTGCCGAGCCAGCCGCGATGCAGCTCGGCCTCCTCGGTCAGGGCCCCGGTGGCTGCCTGGGACCAGTAGACCTGGGCGTCGGGGTCGGTGCTGCGGGCGGCGAGTGCGGCCAGCGCCCGGGCGTAGCCGTTGAGGTAGAGGGCGTCCTGGGCCAGGTAGAACGCGAAGGCGTGCTGCGGCAGGCTGCCGTCCACCAGGGCCCGAACGAAGTCGGAGTCCGCGATGGCGGCGGTGATCTCCGCCCCCGCGGCCCAGAGCGCGGCGGTCCACGGTCCGGGCGGCGCGACGGCCGGTGCGGGGACGGTGACGTTGCGGCCGTGGTCGCCGGCCTGCGGGGCACCCAGGTCCGCGGGTGTCTCGAGGAGGTGGGGGACGGCGTCGGGCATGATCCAGGGGGCGGAGGATGCGGCGGCCTGCAGCCGGCGGGCGCGGTGGCCGTGGTCCACGGGGCCGTGGCCGGAGCCGACGCGCAGGGCGGCGCCGTGGGTGATGGACTCGTGGAGCCAGTCGGTGGCCCAGGCGAGGGCATCGGCGGGGCTGTCCCCGCGGCCGAGGCGGGTGGCCAGGGCGGAGGACAGGGAGCAGCCGGTGCCGTGCGTGCTGGTGGTGTCCACGCGGGTGGAGGGCACGGCGATGCGGCTGCCGTCCGGGGACAGCCAGGTGTTGGTGACGGTCAGGGTGTCCAGGTGGCCGGTCTTCACGACGACGGCCACCCCCGTCTCCTCCGACCAGCGGGCGGCCTGCTCGAGTGCCTCGTCCTCGGTGGTGGCGCGGGGCGAGCCGGTGAGCACGGCGAGCTCGTCGATGTTGGGGGTGACCACGGTGGCGCGGCGGCAGAAGACGACCATGGCCTGCTCGGCCTCGGGCTGCAGCAGCCGGTCCCCGCTGGTGGCGATCATGACCGGGTCGACGACGAGGATCGCGGGCCGGACATCGTCAAGCCAGGCGACGACCGTGGCGATGAACTCGGTGGTGCCGAGCATTCCGGTCTTGACGGCGTCGAGGGTGACGTCGTCGCTGACGGCGTGGAGCTGGGCGGCGAGGAAGTCAGCGGGCGGGACGTGGAGGTCCCGCACACCGTGGGTGTTCTGGGCGACCAGGGCGGTCACCACGCTCATGCCGTAGCCGCCGGCCGCGGTGATCGATTTGAGGTCCGCGGCGGTGCCGGCGCCCCCGGACGGGTCGGTCCCGGCGATCGAGAGCACGCGGGGAACTGAGGAATTCTGGGTATGGCAAGAAGAAGTCACGCGGACATCCCTTCGCTAGTTCGAACTAGATCAGGTTCCACGGGTTTGATCTCAGCGCCGGACGGCGCACCCCGTGTCCACGAGCCAGTGTAGGGCAGGTCACGGCCTACGTTGGCGTCCGCGTTTCTCAGGACCATCTGTCCGATTCACCGGCTTCAGTTTCGCAATCAACCAGTCAACCGCCGTGCATGGCCTTACCTCCATGCACGTAAGGCCACCGTCAGGAGCTTCTCGCAGCCAATCGGCAGAAGCGTGTATCAGGTTCGGATACCTTCGGCGCTGAATGGGCTTTTCGAAGGGCGTTCTGGTGCTACGCGGTTTCAGGATTCCAGTAGTTAGGTCTCCCTTGCCGGCGCCAGATCGTGAAGGTGCCAGCCGATGAGCGACACTATTCGACCCCTTGACCCCCAGGCGTCCAACCGGCTTCAGCTCGACCAGATTCTGCGTGATTCCGGGCGTCAGATCATGCAGAGCACGTCACGGCGTGCATTGTTTGCATGCTTCTGGTCCCCTTCTGGTCCCCTCCCCCAGCGACTCAGACCCCTCACAGCCCCGAAAGGTCGAGTCATCCGGTCACGGAGCAAGCGCCACCAGCACTTCCCGTGTGAAACAACTCGTCGAGGACGGAGACATCACCGCCCAGTAGTTCTACATCCGGTAGTACGTGTCCGGCTCAAAGTCAGACTTCCACCCTCGATTCTTCGGATGCGTAGACATCCACCGCGCCAGCTCCCGGAGCGCATCGTTGAGGTCCTCGAGTAGCGCGACCTGACGATGCACGAATGTCTTATCCGTAAGGTTGGTGCGCAATGCATGGGCTGGCTTCTGCCTGGCCTGACGTATCTCACGCAGCGGCCTCAATAGGTCTTTCACCACGGCCGCATCGATGCCCTTGCCATCAAGAAAAGCGGCGAGACGAGTGAGGCTGCCGAGGTTCTGGTCGTTCTTGTCCTTACGGGGTGCGCCCGCTGCGTCTAGGCCGTCGTGGCGGATGTTGTCCGACAGCACCTTGTCGAGCTGCACGATGAACTCGTCCCATTCACGCTGCGACGGACGCAGAAGCCATCCGAAGTCCTGCGGTCGATCGGTGTGCTTGAAGAGCGCTTCGCCGAAGGCTCCAGTCCAGAGCGCGTTGAGGTTCGCGAGCTCAATGAAGAGGTGGTCGAACGGCCCGATGCCGTCGGCCCAGTGGCCCATCTGTGTCATCCACCACGCGGGGTGCGGCTCTAAGCCGGTATCGACCACTTGATACGACTGCCAGCGTTGCTGATGCTCCGGGGTGAGTTTGGCGAGATCGCCATAGAAGGCAGCGACGCGGCGGACGATCGGCGTCGTCACGTCAGCGCGGTCGTAACCGGAAAGGTCATAGGCAAACCCAAGATGACTCAACGACACCTTGTCGCGCTCGAGCTCGGTCTCGTCGAGGTAGGCCTCATCGCCGATACCCATGTCAACGCCGAAGTCCCAGTAGCGGAAGTGGTAGCGCGGGTCGTTCCGGTATGGCTCGAGCACGTCGAAGCTGAAATAGGCGAGTTCTAGGGTGCCGCGGCCCTTCGCCATCGCCGCACCGAACGGACGCCCCTTCAGACGCGCCGGAACGCGCACACCCTTCAGAGCGAGCGGAGTCGGATAGAGCACCACGCCGTAGCCGGCCCCCGCCAACTCGTCGAGTGACTCGATCTGCGACTCGATCGTTCGCCGCGAGGGCCACGGCCGGATGTGCGGGTTCGGATAGTCGACCTCCGACACCATCACCTGAAGCTTGCCGTCGGCTACCAGCCTCTTCGCAACGTCAACCAAGGCGGGCTCGACATTCGTGTGCAGGTGGAGTCCGTTGAAGTCGCCGGACTTCAGATACCGGTCCACCACCACCTTCATGAGGCCATTGGGGGTTGGATCGGTCATTATCCCATTCAACCGCATCCGAAGCACCCGCACTGTATTGACCGCTGGCACCGCCCCTGCGACCCAATCACTCAGCTCAGCCCCCTACACACAACTATCCGGCCGCATCCGCGCGAGTGCCGGAAAGCGTTGGAGCAACCCTTCGGCCTCCGACTTAACGTGCCCGTCAGTTCTGGCCGCGCGAAAAACAAGGGAGGCGATCTGGTCGCGGCGCGAGTGTCCGTAGCGCTTCGGACGTCTGATGGCCCGTTCCCACTTCGACACGGCTCCCTCGGGAAGCTCTGTTACGAGGGTGTCGATCAGGGTCGAGTCGAGATGGTCACAGACCTCGACCCATGCGTTGAGGTTGTCAAAAGGGTCGCTCGTGTTGTTAGTGAGCCCTTCGATCGCTCCGGCTCTGTTCGCTTCGACCACTTCCAGTGCGAGTTCGGCATCGTGCTCGGCGAGACGCGCGATAACAGCAGCTGCCCATCCCCAACGATGGTGGTCGAGTCCAAGATCGAGCGGCAACCCTCTCCGTAGCGCGCGGGCCGCCACGTCCGGCGCCATGAACGCGATGAATGAGTCGAGTGTAATGAGCGACGGTTCGAGTCGATCGAGGATCAAGCGCACCTCATCTGACTTCCGCTCAAACAGCTGAACGCAAAGGTAGAGCCCCGTACCGGATGGTCGCCCTTCTGGCGTGGCAAGCGACTCTTCGAGCTTGGCGAAGTCAAGACGGTCGGCGACGGCTGCGAACGTAGCGGCATCTGCCTTCTCCACGAGACCAATGAAGACGTCGAAGTTCATCTGCCCCCATTGATCCTGCGGACCGGACAATACTTGGGCGACTTGGTCACGATCGAGCGCGCGGACGAGCGTGCGAGCTGCCGGCCGGCATTTCACTGGAAGATTAGCTCGCCGCCCGAAGGTGATCGCGGCGTACCCGAGGGTGCTAAAAACCAGATTGAACAGATCGTTCCATCGTCGGACCGGGTCCATCATGAGCAACGACGCGATCTGGCGCGCGGAGTGCTCGACCAAGCGCAGCGCGAGGTCATGATCTGCCGCTGAGAGGTTCTCGATGAGCGTCGAGATGTGCCATAGTTCCGGTGGGTTGGCGTCGAGCATCTGCCTGTACGCGAACTCATCGAGATGTGCTTTGGTCGACGCCCGGAGCGGCTCGCCTCCAATGTTGCACAGGCGGTCCAGCGCGTGTGAGCTGGAGTAGATGTGCGGCCAGCCACCGTCGAGGATCAGACGCGCGAGTCGTCGTCCGTCCGTGAAGCCGGCTACCTGTTCGGCAAACTCGGCGTCAGGCTGGTGCATGCTGTTCGCAAGGTCTCCAAGCGCCCAACCGTTTTCCGGCGCGATCGCCGCATACCATTCTCTGAGCCGGTCTGCGTGCGCTCGCACGGTCGCCATCACCGCGCCGTCAGAGTAGGCGATGACCTCAGACAGTAGTTGTGCCGCTTCGGCGATGTCGCCATCCGCGGAGATAGCTAGCGCGCGGTGAGCGAGTTCGCTGTAGAGCGCGTCAGAGAGCACTTCCTGGCGTCTGAGTATCCATCGCGCGTCGGTGTTCAGATTCCGACCGACGAGCCACGTGCACCCTCGTAGGGGCGTCGAGGAGTCGCTCAGTACGGAAGCGATGAGGGAGCCGATTGCCCTTCTGTCGTTTTCGATGTCCAACGCGGGAAGTTGCGGTGGAGATGGCATCGTCGTGTCCGCAGACGTGGCGGTTGTGTGCGCCGTTGTATGGGGTGATGCCGAGGCAGAGGCGACCGGGAGCACTTCCGGCCTCTGGTGAGGCGGGAACACGTGTTTGGGTGGATGAAGGCTCCAGGTGATCACATTTAGCGCGGCTTGGAGATGGGCGCAACGGATGCGGCCGTCGGATTCGGAGATCAGCCGTCGAGAGCGCAGCTTCGCGATACACCGTTCGAGCCACTGTTGGTCTCGTTGGAGAACTGGCAGGAGAGCCTGTAGTTCGCCCTGGGCAACTCCGGAGTCAACCCCAGCGACCTGTGCGACCGCGATGGCAGCCAGCGCCAGGTCCGCCCGGTCTTGGTCCCGAAGTTCCATCGCTTGACGACGAACCCTTCGCCATCCGCCGGTGAGAACGTACGCGAACTGCCAGGTGGTCGGCTCGCGCTCGGCGAGGTCGATGCGTCGCTCGAAATTGAAGTCATGCGGGTGGATTCCGACGTGATCATCGAGAGCACGGATATGAGGGAACAGGCTCGCCCGCTGTTCGCGCACGAAGCGAGCGAGTCGGGCCACCGCACCGGAAGCGCTGAGATGGACGGTGTTGACGCCACCAGCAACATGATCGATACCGACGATGAGCACGAGCCTCTCGGGGGTGGCGGCTTCCGCGATTTCGCGCACTGTGTCTGCGGAGAGGTCCTGGGCGTCGTCGATGAACAGCACCTTCCTGTGTGGAAAGGCAACCAGATCCGTTAGCCATGAGCGCACCCCGTCTTGGCGCGCGTTGTCACGCAGTCGGAGGACTTCGTATCCGTCATTCATCAGACCGCGGAGTGCCTGATAAGCGCAAATAGACTTCCCCGAACCTGTGGGACCGCTCACGACCACTGCGCGATCATGCTGAAGCGATCGCTTGATGGTTTGCACCTCGTCAAGCTCTGGGCACGAGTCCACGTCCTGCGGGCCGAGGCGCTGACCCGCCAGCCAGGAATCGACACCTCGGCTGCCTGCATAGGTCACCGTGTGCCATGCCGAACGTTCCTCTCCAATCGCATACCTTTCCGCGAGGGCCGGTAGGACAACTTCTGCCGTCTCCTTCAAGTCCTCGCCCCCCATCGCGTGGGGCCCGATGCGTATCGTTCGCCAGGACTGATCGAGTGGCCGCACTAGCTCGTCGACTACGACTTGGTCGCTCTCGGAGTAGCCGACGATGAGGAGTGTGCGAGCGTGCGTTGAGCGGAGCTGCGTGATTGTTCCGAGGACGTCAGACGGCACTACGCCGGGCTCATGTGGCAGCGTCCAGGGCACGTGTGGCTGGGCGACATCGCCATGCGGTTTGAATATCACGCCCGCAGGCAACGCGGCTCCGTAGAGTCGCTGGTACGCACATTCGAGCGCAGTGTCCCAGTTGAGCGAGACCACACACTCGACAACGCCGGAGTGGACGAGGCGAGCGAGCGTTTCGTGCGCGACGGACGGTTGCGTGCTACGTTCGCCGTCCAGCTTGACGAACTGACTCTGGAACCTGTGGCGCGCGGTTGCGCTACCTGCGACCGCCGCCCAGGCTTGCTCTACATCAGCCCATTCATCGCCCACGAGCGACTTCGCGTCGGCATCCTCACGACCAAGAGCGCTGGCCAACTTCGATCGTGCAGCAACGTCAGTATCCAGTGCGTCCCAAAGGAGCGAGGTGAGGCCTCGGGTGGCGGGGAATCGACTACTGATCGACAGCCCAGCGCCCACAACGACAACGCCCCCTAGCGCCAGCGCCGCGTCGGCACTGGCGATGCGTGCTGTCAGGTCGATCGAAAGCGCTCCAGCCGTACTCACACGCCCTCACCGTTCCGCGAGATCGCTGCGTCCAGCCGACGATGGATCATGGACAGCGTTCCCAGAACGTCAAGAGCGTCCAGTTCGCTCATCGTCCATTGCAACTTGGGCTCGTGGGCCACTGGGTTCCGGAAGGCGCTGAACAGCCCTTTCGCGAGGTTGGCTATACCGAGTTGCTCATCTCGCTCGGTGCGGGTTCGCCCTCCGTTGATTCTGAGCGGTGGGCTTGAGCCGGCCATCGTCTTCTCGATGAGGCCGTATCCATCCGCATCAACGCCGGTCTGAGAACGAATCCGTGCCCCCAAGCCCTTGATCGCCTCGAAGACCGCTTCGTAGTAGTCCGCGCGGACGAGGTCTTCTCGACAGTATGTAAGTACCTCGGCATGCGCTCCGCGTTGTTCGAGAATCTTGTAGAGCCGTTCCGAGCGAGCCAGCGCCTCAGTATCGGTGGACGCCCTCTTTGCCGTTGCTACTCGTCCGTCGGCGAGCACTTTGAGGCTCACTAGCGATAGAACCTGATTGAGTTCATCGCGTGCGATGTCTGCACGAGACTTGCGATCGAGCGTGCGCTCCGCTCGCATTGCCGCCCGAACAAGAGCGATCAGCGCATTCCCGTTACCGGTCTTCGCTTGATTACTGGAGACGGCGTGGGCGAGTCGGCGCCACTTGGTGTGACCTTCGCCGGGGTCAGAGCGAAGCGGCACTTCGGCCATGATGCGTGTGAGTTCGGTGCCGCTGTAAAGGTCACCGATAATCTTGGAGACGCCCTCAATGGTCCCGAGGGGAAAGGCGCTGATCAAATTGGTCACGTTCGGTTCACACCCACTTGGCGCGGGTCCGCTGCATCACCTTGCGCGCTCCGCTATGGTTCATTCTCCAGCGGGCGATCGCGAGGCTGACGTCGTAGGCATCCGCTGCCTCCTCGTCGGTGGCGTTCGCTCGGGCGAGCCGGAATGCTCCGTCGTTGGGGATCAGCATCTCCCCCGAGAGCCAGTCGGCTTCGGCTTCTTGGTCGCCGCCGAGCCCGCACTTCCTTTTGTCGGAAAGCGAAACGCCGAACTGGTGCTCCAGGACGACGTGGGCGAGTTCGTGGCACATGGTGGTGCGTCGACGAGTCAAGGGCTGAGCATCGTTCTCCAGGATGACCACGCCACTCCCGTTCGGGATCAGCGCCCCGGACAGTGCGCTTCCGTCAGCTCGCAGGAAGTGATCACGCGCGACACCATCAAGGTCACTGAGCTGGACGACCGGGATGCCGTACTCAGAAGCGAAGGCGTAGGGGTCGAAAGGCGCATGCGCGTCGAGGCCGATCTCGGCCCGTAGCTCCAGTGCGAGGATCTTCGCCTCGGTCTTGAATCCTCGTCGCACGAGTCATCCCTGAGCCCGTGCACGTTCGATGGTCGCGCCGATGACCTGTTGCAGGTACTTGACGTCGGTCTCACTGAGGTCCTTCCGGGCGCGCAGGAGCGGTGCGAGTTGTGCCATGAGGTCGGGTTCGCGGTTGTCGTTGGCGTCACGCTGTCCCTCGTGCTCGAAGAAGTCCTCGGCCGGGAGTCGGAGCCAGGCGATGATCGTGGCGAAGCCGTCGGTGTCCGGCTTGAGGCCGTTGCCGAGCCGGGAGAGCAAGGAGGGGCTCACGCCGATCTCGCCGGCCAGTGCTCGCCACGAGAGTTGGTGCTCTTGACGCGCGGCGTCTAGGGCGGAGTACAGCGCGGCCGTGTTGATCGTGGTTTTGGCCATACCTCAGTGTGTCACATCTGCGACGGCACGTCGCCTCCGACACGGAGTGTGTTAGAATTGAAACGCGGCATCGAGTCTGGAACGTCGAGGAGGTGAGGAGCATGGCAGGCAAGCGAGGGCGCAGCGCGGTCACGGGTCGGTTCGTGAAGCAGTCCACGGTGAAGCGTCATCCGAAGACCACGACCAACGAGAGCACCGGCAAGCGTGGCAAGAAGTAGTACGGCACCTGCTCTCCATGCCCGCCGAAGTGTCGATGGTATGGAGCAGGCTCAGAGAAGTCCAAGACAATCACAACGAGATCGGAGGGCCCGATGGCTCACCTCAAGCAGCAGTTCAAGGATGCGCTGAGCTCCATCGAGCCCGGCGATGGCAAGGCCAACGCACCAGAGGCCCACCGACTGGTGCGCGATGCACTCGAAGCCGACACGAAGCTCGCCGAGTACGGGGTGGACCCGGTGCTGATCGGCTCGTACAAGAGGAGCGTGTCGATCAAGCGGGTCAAAGACGTTGACGTGTTCGTGCGGCTCCCTGACCTACCGAACGACGTCACGTCGAAAGACATCCTCGACCGATTCTTCACCGTCCTGCATGCGGAGTTCGGCAGTGATGACCATGGTCACCGGCGAACAAAACGCCAGGATCGCAGTCTGCAGGTGTCGTTCCCCGAGTACGACCTGTATGTCGACGCGGTGCCTGCCCGCCCTTACTGGCGCGACGAAACGTGGGAGATCCCGCAGAAGGGCGATGAGGACGAGTGGGTGCGTACCAATCCGGAGAAGCTCACGGCACTGTCGACCGAAATGAACGTGGCGCATGACGGCTATTACGTTCCCACGGTGAAGCTGCTCCGTCAGACCCGACGTTCGATACTCGGCTCCGGCAAGAAGCCTGGTGGGTTCTTCATCGAGGTCGCGACGTATCAGGCCTTCGCCTCTGGCCTGGTGTCGGGCAACGATCATGCAGAGTATTACGTCTCTGCTCTCGAAGAGGTCAGCAAGATCATCGACGGCTACGTCACCTTCGGCCTCGGGGTGAACGACCCCACCCTGCCGGGGCGCACGATCAGCATT
Source organism: Citricoccus sp. I39-566 (assembly GCF_031432995.1). Taxonomy (GTDB): domain Bacteria; phylum Actinomycetota; class Actinomycetes; order Actinomycetales; family Micrococcaceae; genus Citricoccus; species Citricoccus nitrophenolicus_A. The sequence continues at coordinate 918,649 of NZ_CP133842.1, read as the reverse complement.
CGTGCGACAGATGTTGAGCTGGATGCAGCCAAGATTCGTTTCGCTGGCGCCGCGGAAACCGCACGCGAAGCGCTCGGCGAGGAGGACGAGGGCAAGGCCGCGTTGGCGTTCCAGAAGCTGCTGGGCAAGAACGGCGACGACGAGACGGTGTTCCCGATGCCGCCCGGATTCAACGAGGATGGGTCGAAGCGCGCGTCCGCTATCTCGGCTGGTGCACGGACCGTCCCGGCGGGCACGAGGACCTTCGGGTGACCCTCACCGAGTACGACGACTACGTCGCATACTCGCGGCAGCACTTCGAGGAAGGGCTGATCCGAGCCGCCTTCACGGAGGATGACAACGGCTGGCGAGGGACAATCGTTCACCCTGCTGGTACGACCGAGGTTCTCATAACGTTGCGTTCCCGCTACCCCTTTCAGCCACCTCGCGTGGTTCCGCTCGACTCAGATGCGGTCGCGTGGTCCTGGCACCGGGAGCTGGACGGATCGCTGTGCTTGGTCGCCGAGGACGATCACGAGGGATTGTGGTGGACCGAAGCGCCGGCGTTCCTCGAACATGTCACCGCATGGTTCGATCAGGCGGCAGCAGGCTGGCCAGACGACCGACCCGATCTTGACCTCGACCGCTACTTCAAGTCCTCCGAGGATGCGCGACTTTATCTTTACGATGATCTGACCCGATATCCCAGCGGATTCGTTCGGTTCCGCCCGGCAGCGAACAACCTGATGCGGATCGCAGGAGGCACCAAGCCAGCGAAGTCCTCGAAACACAGCAAGGATCGCTTCGGATACGTTGCCAACCTCGGCGATGTAGACGTGCCCCCAAGATCATGGGAAGACATCTCCGCCCGTATCAGCCCCAGCGTCGACCTCGACCGCAGAATCCGTCACCACACGATCGAGATCGTGGTGCTGATCTACAGGCGAGGCTCTCACGAGGGCGCAATCACCCTCGAAGTGTGGCCTACCGAAGATGGCGGCATCGCGGTCAAACGCCTGAGCTCGAGTGCCGACACCGATGCTGCCAAGTCCGCACGCTCAGGTCTGCTCGCTCCCGAGCTTCGCGGACGGCGAGTCGCGGTTGTGGGCGTCGGAGCCCTCGGTTCGTACGTCGCGGACGTGCTCGTACGCTCCGGTGTTCAGAATCTCACTCTGCTCGATGGCGACGTCGTTATGCCCGGGAATCTTGTCCGTCACCTTGTCGGCCCTGAAGCCGTGGGACGGTCGAAGGTTGAGGCGGTCAAGCAGCATCTGGTTGACCGTGGTGCGATCGCAGCTGCCGGCATCACGGTGATCGATCACGCACTCACGTCGGGCGACGAGGCTGTCGAGCTTCTGAACGAGCATGATCTCGTGGTGAACGCGACCGCCGATTTCGCCACCACTGCACTCCTCCATGTCACTGCACGGGCATTGTCCAGGCGAATCATCTCAGCGGCGATCCAGAACGGCGGCACGAGCTACCGAATCGATGTGCTGCCACCGCTCGACGGAGCCGAACCGCTGCCACCCTCGTCCGTCGTTGTCGACCAGCCTGAGTTTGAACTGTTCGAAGCCGGCTGTGGCAGTCCAATCTCTTCGACGCCCCCATACGCGGTAATCGAGGCGGCCGCAGCGACCGTGCGCCACGCCGTCGGCCTGCTCGTCGATCGCCCTCTCCACCCAGCAGGGGAAACACGAGACCTGTCGATCGGCGCAGTGAGGAGTCACGAATGACTCGACCACCAACATGTATCGATCTGCGGGTCGATGCCTACGAGACCATCTCCTTCGAGACAGCGAACCACCTCCCTCGGGAGACCGGTGGCATCCTCCTCGGATACCAGGAGAACGGCACCATCGTGGCAACTCACGCCATGGTTGTTGAAGGGCAAGGGGCAACGACGAACAAGTACGTTCGTGACGACATTCGCGCGGACGAGCTCTTGCAGGAGTTTCTGGAGCAACGAACCGACGACGATCCGATCGGCTACGTAGGTGAATGGCACAGCCACCCAGCCCCATCCGGACCGAGCACCATCGATCATGCAGCGATGCGGGCGACCGCCAAGGTCAATTCCGCCCCGATCGCGCTGCTCGTCTTTGCGCCTGGCGCAACCGGTGCGTTCTTCGGACTCATCGCCCGGCGCCAACGGTTCGGGAAGACCACAACGAAGGAAGCAGTCGTCTCTCTCCCTCTTTCGAGATTCCCTCCCCTCGGTCCTTTACCGGACGGTGCCGTCCGCGGCGAGGGCCCAGTATTCATCTCCTACCGCCAATCAGACGGCACTGCGCAAGCCGACGCTCTTGTAGATTTACTCAGGGCTGCCGGGCTCGTCGTGTGGAGGGATCACACCGACCTGCGCCCAGGCACGACCACCGACCGCCTCGAACAGGCGCTCACCCGAGGTCTCTCGGCAGGCGTGCTCGTCGTTACCCCCGACATCGCACACAGCGACATCGTCCGCGAACGCGAACTGCCACGTCTGCTCCAGCTCGACGCCGATCCCAACTTCAGCCTGTGCATCGCGAACACGGTCACACTGGCAGGCGAAGAGTTGAAGTGTGACTACGACGCCCCGGATCGGCTCCTGCGACTCGCGCCAGCACGAACCCTGGCTGACAAGAAGCAGGCGAACATGCGCCGGCCGTCGGGCGAAGTCGAGATCGTGCGTGACCTTCTGATGCACCGCGTCGAGCAACGAAAGCTTAGCATTCGCGCAGAAGGACGCGATTTCACGATTCGCGTGCAGAGCCGCCCCGCATCATCTGCCCTTGACGCCGACGAGGAGGACCTTCACATCCGACTCAAACCGTCGGACGACGGTCGGCTGCCTTCCCGAGGCGGGCTGGAACTGCTCCAGAAGACTCTCCCGCTGACCAGCGATGCCGTGTACGCGTCCGGCGCAAAGTGCGTGCGCGTATCGGGCGGAGCCCACCTGTCAGTCGGACTGGCGCTTGGCGCGGCACTGCCAGAGACGAAGATCGGAAAGATCGTCGTGATCGATCCGAAGGACAACGCCTGGACGTCCACCGCACCCAACGACGATCCGGGGACCACGACGCTGACGATCGAGCCGACCCAGATCGAACAAGATCAGGCAGCGCCGCTCAAGCGCCGTGTGGCAGTCTTCGTGACCTTGACACCACATGCAGACCGAACTGCGTTCGAGCAGCTTGTGAACGGTTCCACCGCCGGGTTCGACGCAGCCAACGTCATTTCAGTTGGAGGCATAGAACGAATCGACCCCCGAGAAGCAGGTCGTCTTAGCGCGGCCGTCGCGCAGCAGATCAAGAGACTCTGTGCCAGCCAGGGGCGCGCCGAGGTACACCTCGCGTTCCACGGCCCCTACACAATGGCCGTACTCATCGGGCGCTACCTCAACACTCTGCGAACCACGGTTTACGAGTGGGACGGCAACAATGAGGAGGGCTCCCGCTACAAGCCCGTCATTTGCCTCGAACCCGGAGTGACGGGCGGACCGATCACTGACGTGCTCGCATAACGAGACAGCACCAACGCCAGAGCTGTCCGCGTGATGGGCTCCGATCAGTGAGGCGTGCCTGTCGACATGAAAGAACTTCCCCGTAGCCGTGAACGCCCTGTCAGAGTTATCTTCGACCACTTCTACTCGACGAATCGACCTCGCTGCGCCACAACACTACGAGACTCACGGGTCCGATCCCGAGAAACTTGAAGGCGTTCCAGACGAACAGCAGGACAAGCAGGTGGAGCCACCCGGGGCCGCCATCGTTGATGATCGTGGTGCAGATCGCGACGGCGTAGAAGTAGGGCACGGCCAGGAGCATCGCGGCGAGGCCCCATTTGAGGCCGCGCCTGGTGTGGACAGCGTTGAGCAGCAGGTTGGTGGGTGCGTAGCGGAGTACGCCGTAGCCTCGTGCGCTGAGTGCGACCGATGTGCGGAGCATCGCGGGTCCCTCGTTCCTCGTCATAGCGCGACGGTGTTCCGTCGTGGACGCGGCTATGAACCGAGTGCCCTCGAAGGGGCCGTCCCGTAGTACCCGCGTAACTGAAGAAACCTGCCTCCTTGCCCGGTTTACGACCGTGCTCTGACAGAGGGAACCCGTCGTCGGCGGGCGGGTGTGCACCTCGTCGGTGACCTTTGGAGCGAGAGGACACCGATCATGGCGACACTGGCGGAGCGGATGCAGGGTGAGCGGATGGCACGGGCCGCGTTGTCGATGATCACCGAGCCGAACGACGCCGCCACCGGGCGCGTCCTCATCCATGTCGGCGGGATCGAGACGCTGTGGCTGCTCGAGTCCGCTGACCCGGCGCCCGGCCTCGCTCGCACGGATGCGCTGATGTGGCGCTAACGTCTCGTCGCTCGGATCACGCCCGACCTGCCCGGCCGATTGGCCAAGACACAAAGCGGAGAGTTCGGCACTCTCATCCCGGCGGATAAGGAATGACCTGCCGGTCTGGATGATCTGGGTGACCGTGCTCCGTACCTGTTGTGGACGCGCGGGGCAACATCGTTATTGACGGCGGCGCTGAGCGATCGCGTCACGACCACCGGCTCCCGCGCCTCAACGTCATGCGGGGAGCACGTCACCGGCGAACTGGCGGCAGGCATGGCCGACGAGGAGCGCATCGTCGCGGGCGGTGGCGCCTACGGGATCGAAGGAGCCGCGCACCGCACTGTCCTTGCGGCGGGCGGCCAGACGGTCGCGGTGCTAGCGAGCGGTCTGGACCGTCCCTACCCGGCTGAGCACCACGACCTGCTGCGTCAGATCGGTGGTGCCGGTCTGCTGGTGAGCGAGTTGCCACCAGGGGCCGCGCTGACAAAGCACAGGTTCTTCGCGCGGAACCGGCTGATGGCGGCTCTGTCGGGTGCGACCGTGGTCCCCGCAGGCAGGCATGCGAATCCTCCCGGTAGTCCCCTTGGCCGACCCACATCCAAGCTTGCCGCGGCCTGCTCCAGGCTGTCAGCCTCCAGTTCTCCCTCTCGGTCACCGAGATGCCTGCTCTTTCGTGCCTCACTTCTGCGGAGGCTATTGGGAAGCCAATCTCGGAAGGAATCAATGGAACGTATGAGCACAGAATCTATGCAGCAGCATGATGCGCCCCTTGATCAGCACTACGATGCCGTAATCGTGGGAGCCGGATTCGCCGGGATCAGCGCTCTCTTCCATCTTCGAAAGATCGGACTGAAAGCGATCATTCTGGAAGCTTCCGAGGGCGTGGGTGGCACCTGGTTCAACAACCGGTACCCGGGGGCTCGGTGTGACATCGAGAGCCTCGACTACTCGCTCTCTCTGAGCGAGTCGATCCAGCAGGAATGGAAATGGCCGGAGCGCTATTCCGACAGTCGGAGTATTCAGAATTACCTGGATCACACCGTGGATGAGCTCGGCTTGCGCGAGAGCATCCGGCTGAGGATGACCGTCGCGGGTGCCACGTACGACGAGATGCAGAATCACTGGACCACCACCACAGCGGACGGCGCGAACGTGGAGTCGAAGTTCCTGGTCCTGGCCACCGGAGTGTTGTCCGCTGCGCAGATGCCAGAGCTTCCAGGTCATGACCTCTTCACCGGAAGGATCCTGCACACAGCGAGCTGGCCCAAGGATCGGGTCGACTTCACGAACCGCAGGGTTGCGGTGATCGGGACCGGCTCCTCGGCGACCCAGCTCATCCCTCTCGTCGCCGAACAGGCGTCTCAGCTCGCTGTGTTCCAGCGGACGGCCAACTACGTCATGCCGGCCAGGAACGGCGTGCTGGATGCGTCCACGGATCAGGAATGGAAGGCCCGGTACTCCGAACGCCGCGCGCAAGCCCGAGCGTCCTCGAACGGGCACAATCAAGAGCCCCCTCACGGTCCCGGTAAGAACCTTCCCCCGAGTGAGCGAGACCGTGAGCTCGAGAGCCGCTGGAAAGCCGGCGGGCTGAACATGATGCGCGCATTCACTGACCTCCTCACCGACACCGAGGTCAATGACTACGCCAGCAGGTTTGTGGCCAATAAGATCCGCCAGACCGTGCAGGACCCAGAGACTGCCGAACGGCTCATTCCTGTCGACCTGCCGATCGGGACCAAGCGACTGTGCTCCGGGACGAACTACTACGAAACCTTCAACCGTCCCAACGTGTCGCTGGTCAGCGTCGCCAAGGAACCCATCAGGGGGATCACCGAACAGGGAATGATCGTCGGTGACACACATTACGAGTTCGACGACATCATCATGGCCACCGGGTTCGACGCCATGACTGGCTCCTTCCTACGCATCAAGGTTGTCGGACGCAACGGCCAGACGCTCCAGGACCATTGGGAGGGCGGGCCGCGAACCAATTTGGGGCTGATGACGGATGGCTTCCCCAACCTATTCTTCCTGTCCGGCCCACAGACCCCGTCGGTCTTCAGCAACATGGCCACCACATCGGAGATGCACGCCGAGTGGCTGGCGCGGTTCCTCAAGGACCTGGGAACCGCAAACCTGAGCACCATCGAACCGACGCAGAATTCGGTCGATGCCTGGGTCGACCACGTCACGGAGACTGCGAGCAAGACCCTCTATGCAGATTCGAGGAACTCGTGGTTCTGGGGCGCCAATACCCCAGGAAAACCCCGTGTTTTTATGCCATACACCGGCGGCGTTGAAAACTACAACAGATTCCTCAGCAATTCGGTCAATGACAATTACTCGGGTTTCGTCCGAGCCTGAAAGGAACACAACATGAACAAAAAACTCCTGCCCGTCCTTGCGTTGCTGGGCACTCTCTCAGTTGCCGGTTGCAGCACCGGCACACCGTCCGGGACCGAAGCTAGTTCGACCGAGGCCGGTGCAACAGCTGCCGGTCTCGAAAAAGTCGTGGTCGGCAGCATTCCTTTCGCCGAGACGGCGACCATCCAGGTCGCCATGAACGAGGGCATCTTCGAGGAGCATGGCCTTGAGGTGGAACTGGCCGATGCACCCGGCGGAGGAGCGGGACTCATTCCCGCCGTCATGTCCGGCGACCTCGATATCACCTACTCGAATTATCCCTCCGTGCTCCAAGCCATAGACAAGGGCCTCCCCCTGAACATCATCCGAGAGAATGACCGCGGCGGCGCGCAGGGAATCTACGTCCTGAGCGACGGTGATATCGACGAACTCTCTGATCTCAAGGGCAAGCGTGTTGCCGTCAATGGGCTCGGGAACATCATGGAGATCACGTCCCGGTCCGTCCTGGAGGAGCACGGCGTCACGGGTGTTGATTTCGTGGAGATCCCACCAGCCCAGATGGAGGCGTCCGTGGAGAACGGTAACGTGGACGGCGCTTGGCTGGTGGAGCCCTTCGTCACCATGGCCACCGCTGACGACGGCCTCACAAAGCTTGTCAGCGCATTCGAGGGGACCACGGAGAACGTCCCGGTGGCCGGGTGGGTGACCAGCGCGGAGTTCCTCAACGAAAGCCCGGACACGGTCAATGCCTTTGTCGACGCACTCGACGAGGCCACGACACGAGCCGCGGAGGACAAGGACCTGCTCAACAAGACCCTGGCGCGGTACACCTCGATCTCCCCTGACGTTATCGAACAACTGAACCCGATCGGCTTCTCCGTGGAGAGCGACTACGAGGGACTGGACACTCTTAACGAACTCATGGTGAAGCAGGGACTCATCAGCGAACCCGTCGATCTGGAGGCCGTGACCCATGAAAGATGACAGCGTGCTCAACGCTTATGCAGTCCGAGACGTCCACGTCCAGACGGGTAGCTTCGGCACCCATTGCCTGTTGGTCGGAAGCCCGGAGAACCCACCACTCGTCCTCTTGCACGACGGCGCCTGGGGCGGATCAGCGCGGGTCAGCTGGGGACACCTGATGGAGCGATTTGCCGAAGACTATTATGTGATCGCCCCCGATCTCTTGGGGTTCGGCGAAAGCGACAAAGCCGTCTTCTTCGACCGCAGCACATACTCCTTTCGGATCGACCAGGTCGCGGCACTCCTGGAACAGCTCGAGGAGTCCCGGTCGATCAACCTGGTCGGGACATCGTTCGGCGGTTCGATGGCCCTCCGCATCCTCGCGGAAGGTTCCTTCAACCTGCGCCGCGTTGTCTCCATCGCCGGTACTGGCGGTCCCTGGAAGACCCCGGCCATGCTGGAGACCCTGGGGTTCTGGGACGGATCGCGAGACGATCTTGCGCGGGTGCTCGGAAACCTCATGGACAGCACCTCCTCGGATTTCGAGGATCAGCTCGATCTCCGGCTCGCCTCTGCCAACACTGTCGGCCACTATCGGGCCGTCCAGGCCGTCTCGGTGTCTGTGCCTGCGAGTTTGCGCCAGACCGTCAAGGATGATTGGCCCGAGGCACTAGGACGGTCGGCAACCTGCCCGGTCATGCTCGTCGCGCCCAATGGCGACACCTTGTTCGAGCCGGAGTGGCCGGACCGGATTGCGGCACAGCTCGCGGACTGCACCATCAGCAGGATCGACAGTCTTCATAGTCCGAACCTGGATGCGCCGTCTGAATTGCTGGACCGAATCAGGCAGTTCCTGAACTCGTAGAGTAGGTGAGGAGTGGCATCAGAGCCACGGCGGTGGAGGTTTAGGGAGGCGACCGCGAAAACTGGTCTCCTCCTCGAACCTCAAACTAGAGAGTGCAGCTCGTGCAACAGGTACCCCCCTCCATGGTTTCCCGCGTCGCCATGATCCTGGAGAGCTTCGACTCGTCTGTTGAACTGAGTGCCTCAGAGATCGGACGCGCCACGGGCATCCCGCTTCCGTCTACCCATCGAATCCTTCAAGAGCTGGTCAGAGTCGGCTTCCTTGAACAAGATGAAGGCAGCCGAGGTTATCGGCTGGGTCTGCACCTCTGGGAGTTGGCTCGTCGAAACTCCACGCATCTGGAACTTCGAGACGCCGCCATCCCTCATCTGGAGCGCCTGCAGTCGCAATTTCGCTGCATCGCCCAGTTGGCGGTTCTCCAGGGGACCGACATCGTCTATCTCGAGCAGGTGGGCGATCCGAGCTCCGTCCCCAATGTCACCCGCGCCGGCATCCGGCTGCCCGCGGTGGCCTGCTCGCCGGGCCTTGTTCTCGCGGCCTTCTCGTCTCCTGATCGCCAGCAAGAGGTCCTGAATTCGAAGAAGGCGCGATTCACCGACCACACTGTGGTCGACAAGGGCCGGTTACAGGAGATCGTGCTCAAAGCCCAGCAGGAACACTCGGTCACTGTTGACGGCTGGCTGCACCCGGAGACGTCTGGGATTGCCGTGCCCGTCCTTATGAGTTCCGGAACGGCCATCGCGTCCTGTTCCGTTCTTGTCCGCAGCGACTCCTCCGGCCGCAATGCCATCAAGGAACAATTGATGCTGACCGGGCGAGAACTCGCGAAGACGATCAAGACTCGGCGGATCGGCGTACCCGACTCCTCGTTGGAGATGCTCAAGATGCGGCTCAGGTCTTTATCCTCAAGCAGGAAGATCCGGCCTGCCCCCGGAACTGCTGCCGACCCTGAGTGAATCAGACTTGTTGTCTACTGCGCCACGTACCCGCCGTCCACGGACCACACCGCGCCGGTGACGAAGCTGGCGGCGTCCGAGGCCAGGAAGCAGATGACCTCGGCGACCTCCTCCGGGGTGCCGAGGCGGCCGATGGGCTGGCGGGCGGTCATCTGGGAGCGCACCGAATCGTCCAGGCCGGCGGTCAGCGGAGTCTCCACGTAGCCCGGGGCGACCGCGTTGACGCGGATCCCCGTCTGCGCGTAGCCCAGTCCGGCGGAGCGGACCAGGTTTGCCACCCCGGCCTTCGCCGCCGAATACGGCGCCGAGCCGGCCTGGCCGACGAGACCGATGATCGAGGACACGGCAACCACCGCCCCGCTCCCCCGTCCATCGTCGGCGGCAGCCATATGCCGCAGCGCGTGCTTCAGGGACAGCGCCACCCCGGTCAGGTCGATGTCCAGCACGGTGCGCCAGTGGTCCACGTCCAACTCGTGCAGCGGGCCCTTGCGTTCAGCGATGCCGGCGTTGGCCACCAGGACGTCCACGCTCCCGAATCCACCATCAGCCCCGCCGAACTCCGCCGCGGCATCCATCAGCGCCGCCACGGACTCCTCGTCGGTCACGTCGGTCCGTACGCTCAGCGCACGTCCGCCCGCAGCCTCAATATCGGCCACCACCTCAGCGGCCCGGGGATCGACGTCACCGATCACCACAGTGGCCCCGCGGGCGGCCAGCATGCGGGCGGTCGCCGCCCCGATGCCGCCGGCCGCACCGGTGATGACAGCGGTGCGTCCGGCGAACGGCGCCGGGTTAACGCCCAGCCCGGCACCCAGCGTGCGCCGGGCACCCGGGTGCGGGCCGGCGTCGGGCATCTGGCCTGTCTCAGCACCAAGCCCCACACCGGCCCCCACAGGATCAGCCGAACTCACGCACCGACCTCCATGGCCCGCTCCAGCGCATCAGCGGAACCCGACTCGGCGGCCAGCTCGGCGATGTCCCGGCCCATCCGGTAACCGAAGACCAGGGCCGGGCCGATGTGCGAGCCGTAGCCCGGGTAGCCGCCACCGAACACCGACACCGCCGCGGCACCCACGGAGTACAGGCCCGGGATCCGCGCGCCGTCGGCCCGCACCACGGCGTGGCGGGAGTCCACGTCGATCCCGGCAAAGCTCCCCAGGTCCCCCATCCGCACCTTGGCGGCGTAGAACGGGGCCTTGTCGATGGTCGCCAGGTTCGGGTTGGGCTTGTGGTCCATGTCCCCGCGGAAGTGGTTGTACGCGGTGGAGCCGCGGCCGAACTCGGTGTCCTCGCCGGCCTCGGCGTCCCGGTTGAACGTGGCCAGGGTGGCCTTCAGCCCTTCAGCGTCCACGCCGATCTTCCCGGCCAGTTCCTCCACGGTCTCGCCCTTGACCAGGTAGTCCGCGGCGTAGAACAGCTGGCGCGGGATCGGGGTTGGCTTGGCGAAGCCGATGCCGTACTTGCGCATCAGCTTCTCATCGCCCACGATCCACGCGAACACCTCGCGCTCACCGGACATGTGGTCCAGCATCTGCCGGCCGAAGTCGTGGTAGCTCAGGGCCTCGTTGCCGAAGCGCTTGCCGTGCTTGTCCACGGTGATCATGCCGGGCAGCCCGATCTGGCGCAGGTGCGGGAAGAGCCGCTGGGCGCGCGTGACCAGGTCCTTGAACACCGTCACCGGGGCCCAGGAGCCCGGGGAGGAGACGTCCGCGTTGATCCGCCCGCCCACAGCCATCGCCATCCGGGCCGAGGAGCCGTCATGGCCCTGGGTCGGGGTGAAGTGCTGCCCGCCATTGCGGTCGTGCGGGAAGTACTGCTTCCGCAGTTCCGCATCCCCGGAGAACCCGCCGCCAGCCAGCACCACGCCGAGCCGGGCCTGCACGGTGCCGGCCCGCTCACCGGAGAGGACCGCGCCGGTGACGGCGCCGTCGTCGTTCGTCACCAGTTCCTCCACCGGAGTGGAGGTCCACACCCGCACCCCGGCGTCCAGCGCGGAGGCGACCATGCGGGTCATCAGCGCCGAGCCGTTGGTGCGCTTGAGGGGCTGCTGGAACAGGGCGGTGTCCACCCAGGTGCGCAGCAGCTTCGAGGCCGTGTAGGTGAAGGCCTTCACGGACTGGTTGGCCTTCAGAATGGTCGCCATGTCCGGGCCCACCTGCGGCATGTACCCGAACACCGTGTACGAGCTCAGGTACGGCTGCAGCTCCTTACGGCGGGACCCGAGCATCCGGATGTCCGCATCACTCGGCAGGATCGCGCGCCCGCCGAGCTTCGCCCCGGGCAGGTCCATCTGGTAGTCCGGGGCCTTCTCCGGGTAGGAGAACACCACGGAGGTGTTGTCCTCGAAGAAGTCGATGGCCTCCGGCACGGTGTCCAGGAACCCGGCCACGCCCTCCTCGTTGTAGTAGTCGCCGGACAGCGCCTTCAGGTAGGTCTCCGCCTCGGCCCGGGTGTCCCCCGTGGCGGCGGTGCCCTTCGGGTTGCCCGGCACCCAGGACCAGCCCGCGGACAGGGCCGTGGTGCCGCCGAAGTGCTCGGACTTCTCGGCCACGATCACGTTCAGTCCGTCATGGGCGGCCCGCAGGGCGGTGGCCATGCCGGCGGCACCGGAGCCGACCACCAGGACGTCGCACTTATGGACGGTTCCGGCGCGGTCTGCAGCGGGGGTGTTCTCAGTCATGTGTTCTCCAGAGGTCGGGGAAGCGTTCGGGGTCGCGGCCGGCGTCAGATCCGGCCGGTGCCCTTGAGGTAGGGCTCGCCGAGCTCGGCGATGGGGGTGTGGGCGGTCTCCCGGGAGGAGAAGCAGGCCACGGCGGCGATCAGGGCCACCACGCAGCCGAAGATGGCCACGGGGACCCAGCCGAACGTGCCCGCACCGAGCAGCATGCCGCCGATCATCGGGCCGAAGCCGGCCACCATCAGGCCCAGCTGGTTGCCCATGGCCATGCCGGTGTAGCGGACCGGGGCGGCGAACAGCTCGCCGAAGAAGGAGGTCCACACGCCGTTGAAGCCGGAGTACAGCACGGTCATGAACAGGAAGGAGGCGGCGAACACCAGCCAGATGTTCCCGGTGCCCAGGGCCAGGAAGTACAGGAAGATGCTCACGGAGCAGCCGATCATGGCGGTCAGCATCAGCGGCTTGCGGCCGATCCGGTCCGAGAGCCTGCCGGCGAACGGCATGAACACCATGGACAGGCCCACGGCCACCGCGTTGACGGTGAGGATGTCCGTTCGCTCGAAGCCGCCGTGGTCCACGGCGTAGGACAGCCCGAACACGGTGAAGATCGTCTGCATCACGGAGAACGCGGACATCAGCAGCACGCGGAACACGTCCCCGCCCTGGTACTTCAGCACCTCACCGGCGGGCAGCTTCTTGACCTCGCCGGCCTCCGCCACCTCCTCCTCGAAGACGGGGGTCTCGTCCAGCTTGGTCCGCACGTAGAAGGCGATGGCCAGCACGAAGATGGAGAGCAGGAACGGGATCCGCCAGCCCCAGCTCATCAGCGCCTCTTCCGGCAGGGCCGCGATGGGGATGAACACCACGGTGGAGAGCACCATGCCGGCCGCGTAGCCCATCATCACGAAGGACGTGAAGAAGCCGCGGCGGCCCTCCGGGGAGTGCTCGATCGTCAGCGAGGAGGCCCCCGCGGACTCGGCGCCGGCGGAGAAGCCCTGCGCCAGACGGGCCACCACCAGCAGCACGGTGGCCCAGATGCCGATCGAGTCGAAGGTCGGCAGCACGCCGATCGCCAGGGAGGCCAGTCCCATGATCATCAGGGTCACCAGCAGCACGTTCTTGCGGCCCAGCCGGTCCCCGAAGTGGCCCATCACCAGGCCGCCGAGCGGACGGGCGATGTACGCCACGCCGAACGTGGCGAAGGAGGCGATGGCCGCGATGGCCGGGTCGCCGCCCGGGAAGAACAACTGCGGGAACACCAGGGCGGCGGCGGTGCCGTAGATGAAGAAGTCGTAGTACTCCATGGTGGAGCCCAGGAAGGAGGCCAGGGCCGCCTTCTTCGGCGTGCCCTGGTGCTCCGTCACGACGTCGGCCGGGTCGGCTGCACCGGTCCGGCCGGCGTGGGCGCCGGTTCCGGTGGGAGAGGGGGTGGTGGTGCTCATGAGTCGTCCTCGGTGGTGGGGGTGGAGTGGGTGAGGGTGCTGCCGGCGTTGCCGGCGGGAAGCTCGAGGTCCACGTAGGCCAGGTCCCGCACGTTCGGCAGGGAGAAGGGCTTGATGGCCTCGTGGGCGGGGTGGGTGTTGTAGACGGCGAGGGCCTCACGGTCCTCGAAGTCGGCGATGATGACGTGGTCCCAGGACTTGTCCGTCCTCATGACGTCCGGGCCGTGCTGCAGTGCGAGCAGGCCGGGGATCTCGCCCTGGAGCCTGTCCAGGCCATCGATCCACTGGGCGCGGATGTCCTCGGTGAAGGAGTCCTTCCAGCGGAACATCACGATATGCCGGATCATGCGGACACCTCCTCGAGGTCTCGGGAACCGGACCGGTCAGCGTCCGGCGCGTGGACGGCGTCGTCCCCGGTGTACTCGGCGGGCTGGCCCGCCAGCCGGCGGCCGGCCAGGTAGGCCATGGTCATCAGCGGGCCGAGGGTGGCCCCGGCGCCCGGGTAGCCGGCGGCGTAGGGGCTCTCGGTGGTGTTGCCGGCGGCGAACAGGCCCGCGATCGGGGCACCGTCCACGTCCAGCACCTGGCCGTCGCCGTCCGTGGCCACGCCGCCGCAGGTGCCGAAGGCGCCGTTGACTACCTCGAGGGCGTAGTACGGGCCGTACTGCAGCGGGCCGAGGGAGGGGTTGGGCCACTGGTTCTCGGCGTCCCCCCAGTAGCGGTCGTACTCCGAGGTGCCGCGACCGAAGTCAGGGTCCTCCCCCACGGTGGCGTGCTCGTTGAACCGCGCCACCGTGGCCTCGAGGGCCTGGGCGGGCATGCCGGTCCTCTGCGCCAGTTCGGCCAGGGTAGGTGCCTCGATGAGCCACTCCGGGGTGGGCTGACCGGCCCGGTGGTCCAGGATGCCGTAGCGCTCCAGGTAGGACTGGTCGAAGACCACGTGCGCCGGGGTGTTCAGCGTCTGGTTGTTGGCGGAGTCCCAGGACTGCAGCACGCGCGCCAGGTCGTTGTAGTTCTGCGCCTCGTTGGCGAAGCGCTGGCCGTGGCGGTTGACCATGATGGAGCCGGGGCCCTGGCGCTCGAAGCGCAGCAGCGAGCCGATCTGCTCGCCGTCCCGCATCCCACCGGTCAGGGACATGGGCGCCCACCAGGCCTCACGGGTGCCGCGGGTCATGGCGCCGATGCGCTGGGCCATCTTCAGGGCGTCGCCCGTGTTCGAGGGCGGGGAGCACATGGTGTAGAGCCGGGTGGCGAGCATGGAGTCGGCCAGGGCCTTGTCCCACTCGAAGCCACCCGCGGCCAGCATCACGCCGGCGTTCGCCTGGACCTCGGTCCCGTCCGCCAGCACGACGCCAGCCACGCGCCCCGCGGAGGTGCCCGCGCCGCAGTCGTGGGTCCCAGTGGTCAGCAACCGCTCCACGCGGGCGTCCACGGCGAACTGCACGCCGTGCTCGATGCAGGCTGCGAGCAGCATGGCCACGAGGGCATGGCCCTTGGCGGCATAGCCCTGGGCCTGGCGCTCGTTTAGCTCGTCCCAGGGGAAGGTGGTGAAGGCACCCCAGTCCTCGTACTCCTGCATGGTGTACGGGTGGCGGCCGTCGCTGCGCAGGTACTCGGCCAGATCGCCGAGGGCCTCGCGGTAATTGAACAGCTCCGGCTCCACCGTGCGGCCGCCCGTGACGGCACCGGGCAGATCCTGGCGGTAGTCCGGGAAGTTGTCCAGGAAGATGAAGCGCACGCCAAGCTCGTCCTCGGCGAAGCGGAGCATGGTGTCCCCGTGGTCCAGGGCGGCGTCCAGCAGCTCGGCGCGGCCGCGGCCCCGGGCCACGGCCTCCACGTACTCGCGGCCGGCGGCCTTGGAGTCAGCGATCCCGGCCTCACGGGCGTAGTGGTTATCCACCACCCAGAGCATGCCGCCGGAGACGGCG
Source organism: Citricoccus sp. I39-566 (assembly GCF_031432995.1). Taxonomy (GTDB): domain Bacteria; phylum Actinomycetota; class Actinomycetes; order Actinomycetales; family Micrococcaceae; genus Citricoccus; species Citricoccus nitrophenolicus_A. Next base: position 903,153 of record NZ_CP133842.1, on the reverse strand, counting down.
GAGGTGCCGCCGAGCAGCTCGGACTTCTCCAGCACGAGCACGGACTGGCCGGCGCGGGCGGCCGTGGCGGCGGCGGTCAGTGCGGCGGCACCGGAGCCGACGACCACGACGTCGTAGGCCGTGAGGCTGCCTGCGGAAGCCGGCCGGCCGGCGTCGGGCGTGGGGTCTGCGGTGAGGAGACGCATGGGTGATCCTTCGGTCAGGGGCCCGCTGCTCCGGCTCACAGATCAATGTGTCGCCGGTCACTGCGGAAGGTCTGGGAAGGATCGTGGCACCCGTCACAGCCGGGGCGAGAGGGGGTGTTCCATTGATTCGAACGCGCCCGTCCGTTCATCGGGACAGTCATCGGGACAGCCCTGTGTTTTCAGTCGACTTTGCGTGGGTATTGGGCCAAAACACCCACGCGAACTCGACTCAAAGCGTCGGGTTAGCGGGGGCGGGGCTCACTGCGGCGCTGCATGCCGCGGGCGGTGGGCTCGTAGCCGAGGCGGCGGGTGATGGCCCGGGCGGCGAACTGCAGCTGCGGGATGGTGACCGCCAGGTACTCCTCGCCCCGGGGCACGATCACGGTGAGTGTCCCCACGGCGTGCTGGTCCTCCACGAAGATCGGCACGGAGATCCCACTGGACTCCTCCACGATGATCCCCGCCATGGAGACGTAGCCGTTGCGGCGGATGTCCGCGAGGATCCCCCGCAGCTGGTCCGGGTCGGTCACGGTGTCCGGGGTGAGCTTCTCCAGCCGTCGGCTCAGGAACCGCCCCTGCTCCTCCTCCGGGGCGTAGGCCATGAACACGAGTCCGGCCGAACAGCCATGGACGGGCAGGCGGCCGGCGATCCGGGTGATGTTGATGGTCGCGTCATCCGCGGCAAGCCGCTCCAGGTAGAGCACGTCCGTACCCTCCAGAACGCCGAGCGAGACGTGGTTGCCGGTGTGGTTGAGCAGGTCTTCCATGGGCGGCAAGGCAGCCTCCCGCAGGGACGAGGCCCGCGAGCCCCGCGAGGCCATCTCCCACATCCGGTGTCCGTGGCGCAGCCGGCCGGAGTCGTCCCGGACCAGCAGGCCCTCTACCTCCAGCTCGGCCACGAGGCGGTGCACCGTGGACACCGGCAGCCCGACCGCCCGGGCCAGCTCCCGCAGGTGCAACGCCGGGGTGTCGTCACTGAAGGCAGCCAGGATCCGCACCACGCGGTGGATGACGGATTCCCCGGAAGGCGAGTTGGCCACGAACCTGCCTTTCATCGAAGAGGTGACCTCGATCATACCGATCAACGGAACACACCCGCGATCCTCCGGCCTCGCCTTCCTAGGGTGGCCCCATGAGCACTCCCTCCAGCACCCCGGTCACGTCCACTCTCCACGGCTCCATTCACGACGCCGGCTCCGGCCGGGCGGCCGGCAAGATCGCCCTGATCTCAGGGGCCGCCCAGGGCATGGGCGCCTCTCACGCCCGTGCACTGGCTGCGGCCGGGGCGTACGTCATGATCGGTGACCTGCAGGAGGACGCCGGCGCCGCTCTGGCCGAGGAGATCAACGCCCGCGCCGGCCGCACGGCCGCCGCCTTCACCCCGCTGAACGTGACGGACTTCGAGGCCTGGACGTCCGCCGTCGGGCACTGTGTCCGGGAGTTCGGCAAGCTGGATGTGCTGGTCAACAACGCGGGGATCTACACGCCCGGCAACGTGGAGGATGCCTCCGTGGAGGACTGGTCTCGGACCATCGACATTGACCTGACCGGAACGTTCCTCGGGATGAAGGCCGCAGTGCCGGAGCTGAAGAAGCAGGACACCTCCTCGATCATCAACGTCTCCTCCATCGCCGGGCTGGTCGGCTTCAAGAACCGCGCCGCCTACTCCGCCGCGAAATGGGGCGTGCAGGGGCTGACGAAGACCTCGGCCCTGGACTTCGGGGAGGACGGGATCCGGGTGAACTCCATTCACCCCGGCTCCGTGGAGACGCCGCTGACCGCCGGCCTGAAGCGCGGGCTCGGGCAGGTCCCGGCCGGTCGGGCGGCGCAGGTGGAGGAGATCAGCTCACTGGTGCTCTACCTGGCCTCGGACGAGTCGCGGTTCGTCTCCGGCGCCTCGATCGCGATCGACGGCGGGGAGACGGCCGGGAACAACCTGCGGCAGGACTCCTGAAGCTGACGGCCGGCGAGCGGCGGACGCCCGGAGTCGGGCCTTGCACCTCCCCGCACCTTCATCCATAGTGATGATGGCGCGTGACCGGCATCACATGATCATCCGGCACGCGATGCCCTGGCCACGTACCCCGGAGGAATCATGCCGTCCACTCCTCGCACCCCACGCGTGCCCCGCCGCACCCTCCTGGGCGCCGGCGGCATCGCCGCCCTCAGCGCCCCGATCCTGGGTGCAAGTGCCGCCACCGCCGACACCGGCCCCGTGCTGGCCACGGCCGAGACCGTGCCGGACACCGGCATGCACCTGGTCACCCTCGGCACCGCTGCCGGACCGGCGATTCGCGGGACCCGGCACGGGATCGCGAGCGCCGTCGTCGTCGACGGGCTGCACTACCTGGTGGACTTCGGGCTCGGCATGCCCCGCCAGGCCGCTGATGCCGGGTTGACGGGCAACAAGCTGCGCCAGGGATTCGTCACCCACCTGCACTCGGACCACATCTCCGAGCTGAGCGCCTACATGCTCTACAACTGGGACACCCCGGTCCAGGGCGTCACCTCGCGGGTGGGGATCATCGGTCCCGGACGCGCCCGCCTGCCCCGGGGCATCCGCCCGGTGGTCTCCCCACCGCAGACCGGCATGCAGGACGTCATCAAGAACCTGATGCGCGCCAACGCCTATGACATCAACATCCGCACCACGGACGAGGCCCGGATCCCGCTCGATGAGCTCTTCGAGGGCGTGGACATCGAGCTGCCCCGGCGCCCGCGGGCGGACCCGGACCGCAACCCCGTCCCGGACATGGAGCCGTTCACCGTCTACGAGGACGACCGCGTGCGCGTGAAGGCCACCCTGGTGGAGCACCTGCCGGTCTTCCCGTCCTTCGGCTTCCGCTTCGAGACCGAGCACGGGGTCATCGCCTTCTCCGGAGACACCGCCGAGACCCCCAACATGGTCCGCCTCAGCCGGGACGCCGACCTCCTGGTCCACGAGGTCGTCAACATGGACTACTACCGGGACCAGGACTTCACCGAGGAGTTCCTGCACCACTTGGAGTCCAGCCACACGACGCCCGAGGGCATCGGGCGGATCGCCGCCGAGGCAGGGGTCAAGAAGGTGGTGGTCAGCCACATGGCCGGGGTCTTCTCTGACGTCGACTTGGCCGGCATCGCCGACACCTACGACGGGCCATACACCCTGGCCGCCGACCGGCAGCTGTTCAGCGTCTGAGCACGCCGGGGGTCCGCCGGGGACGGGGATAGACTGCCGGGATGCCGCTTCCTGCCCCCTCCCACCACACCCCGGACCGGACCCTGCTCGTGGGGTGCGGGGCCCTGGGCACCCGGCTCGGTCAGCAGCTGGTCCGGGACGGTGGGCAGGTGTTCGCCCTGCGCCGCACCACAGCCGGGCTACCCGCAGCCTTCACCGCCCTGGCGGTGGACCTGAGCGTTCCGGTCGGCCGCGAGCTGCCGGCCGTGGACGCCATGGTCATCACCCTGCCACCGGGTGGTCCGGTGTCTGGCCCGGCGTTGGGTCCGGGTCCCGGGCCCGACGACGGCTACCTCGCCTCCCTGCGGAACCTCGCCGCCGCTCTGCCCCGGGTCCCGGAACGCGTGGTCCTCGTCTCCTCGACCAGGGTCCTCGGGGGGCACACGGGCGGCCGGCCCCTCACCGAGCGGGACGAGCCGGCCCCGGTGGGGCCCCGGGCCGAGGTCCTGCTCGAGGGCGAGCGGCTGGCCACGGAGCTCTTCGACGCGCACGTCCTCCGGCCGGCCGGGATCTACGGTCCGGGCCGGGAGATGCTGCTGCGCAGGGTCCTTGACGGTGACCCGGTGCAGTACGCCCGCCGCACGAACCGCATCCACGAGGACGACCTGGTCCGCACCCTCCAGGCCGTGCTGACGGCGGAGGAACCGCCGCGGCTGCTGCACGCGGTGGACCAGTCCCCGGCGCCGCTGGGGGACGTGGTCACCTTCATCTCCGGGCGCCTCGGGGTGCCGCCGCCTCCGCGCCTCCAGCCCGAGGAGACCACGGGGACGGTGCTGGACGGCTCGCGGCTCCTGGGCGTTCTCGGCACCCTGGAGCACCCCACTTACCGGGACGGATACGGCCGCCTCATCGCGGGCCGGGAGCAGACGGGGCCTGCGCAGCGGACCTGATCCGCGGTTCCGGCGCGCCCGGCCTAACCGTGCCTGAGCCGGCCTGCCTGCCAGGACGTCCCGGCTCGCCCGGCCAACCAGGTCAGGGGCAGGAGCAGGATCAGGGCGAGGAATCCCGCCAGCACCACGGTGACCACCGCGGAGGAGTCCCCGAAGTTCGCCACGGCCACCAGCGTGGCCACGCCCATGTTGCGCTGGGAGGCGGAGATGCCCACGATGGCCCCGACCCCGGGCTTGGCGGTCCCGAGCGCCCATCCGGCGCCCAGGTTCGCCAGGGTGAACAGCACGATGGCCAGGACCGTGCCGGTGCCGATGAGCCCGGCCAGTTCCCGGTGGTCAGCCACGAACTGGTTGGCCAGCATCACCAGCATGGACCAGAAGCTCAGCCGCTGGACCGGCCCCTGGAGCCGACGGGCCAGCCCCGGGCGGAGCTGGCGCACCGTGATGGCCGCCCCCAGGGGCAGCAGCATCGTAGGGATCAGCACGGCGGCGATGCTGCCCGAGGACACCTCCACACCCGGCAACAGCAGCGGCAGGGCCATCGGCATGAACACCGTGGTGGCCACCAGCATGACGGCCAGCAGCGCGGACGCCGTGGGCATGTCCCCGCCGGCCAGCCGGGTGAGCTTCAGGGCGAAGGGTGCACCGGCGGCACAGGCCAGGACCATCAGCCCCATGCGCGCGTCCGCCGGAATCGGAAGGAGGGCGGTCAGCACCAGGGCCAGGCCCGGCGCCACCAGGAAGTTCGCCACGGTGCCGGAGACCAGCAGCCGGAAGCTGCTCAGCGGGGCGATGAACTGGCGCACTGTCTGGCCGAGCCCGACGGCGGCCATGCTGGCCACGGCGAACAGCGGCACGGACACGGCCCCCACGACATCGGTGATCGCCTGGAGGTCCATGGGGTCATTCTGGCCGGACCGGGACATAGACTGACGCTGAACTTTTCATCCAGTGACAAAGGCGGATTCGTGGCCGGCAACGCGCACACTCCGGGACGTTCCGTGACCTCGCGCGCGCTCGACGTCCTCGGGGCCTTCGATACCCAGCACATCCGCCAGAACCTGTCCCAGATCGCCCGGCGCACAGGCATGCCGGTGGCCACGTGCTACCGGCTGCTGCGTGACCTGACCGACTGGGGTGCGGTGACCCGCCACGAGGACGGGACTTACACGGTCGGCCAGCGCATCGCCCAGCTGGGCCTCCTCGCCCCGGTGGAACGCGGGCTGCGCCAGACGGCGGCGCCCTTCATGCAGGACGTGCTGTTCGCCACCCGGCAGATCGTCAACCTGTTCATCCTGGACGGGACGGAGGCGCTCCTGCTGGACCGGATCGCGGGCACCCGCGTCGGGGCACCGATCGCCCGACCGGGCGACCGGCTGCCCCTGCATACGAGCGCCGCGGGGAAGATCCTGCTGGCCCACGGCCCGAACGGGCTGGTCGAGCTGGCCTCCGAGAAGCTGGTCCGGGAGACCCACCAGAGCATCGCGGACCGGCCCCGGCTCGAGCGCGAGCTGGTGATGGTGCGCGAGCGGGGGTACGCCACCACCGAGGGTGAACACTCCTCCGGCGCCTACGGCCTGGCGGTGCCCGTCCGCGGCGTGGAGGGTGACGTCATCGCCGCGCTGGGGATCGTCAACCTGTCCCGGATCACCGACTTCCAGCGGATCGTCCCGGCCTTGCAGGTGGCCTCGGCCGCGATCACCCGGTCCCTGAAACGGGCGGTGTGACGGCGTCCCGCGGCTCGGGCGCCGAGCCGCTCAGGTGGACGCCGTCACGGCTGCGCCCGCCGGCGCAGCCGCCAGGGTGTTGGTGCCGTCCACCGCGAAGACCGTGCCCGGCCGGGCCACGGTGACCGGACCCGCGTACTCCGCCCTGACGCCGGCGGTCCACTGCTCGTCCGTGGCGACGCCAGCCAGGTGGGAGAGGACCACCCGCCGGGCGCCGGCCCGGGTGGCCACCCGGCCGACCCCCTCCGGGGTGGTGTGGGAGATCAGCTGGTGGTTGAGGAACTCCGGGGCGAAGTCCTGGGCGCGGTAGAAGTCCAGGTAGACGCTCTCGTGGACGAGCAGATCGGCGTGGGCGGCGAGCCGGGCCATATTGTCCGACTCCGTGGTGTCCCCGGAGACGACCACGGACCCGTAGGCGGTGTCGAACCGGAACGCGAACGCTGGGAAGATCGGCGGGTGCTCCACCAGGATCGCGCTGACGCGGACGCGGTCGTCCGAGTAGACGAGGAAGGGGTCCATCGCCGGCGTCGACTCCCCCGTGGCCCCGGCCGCCGAATCCGGCAGGTCGATCTCCCGGACGTCCACGAGGTCGTACAGCGGGGGCCGGCCCTCATCCACGATGCGGACGTCGATGTCATAGGAGTAGCCCCGCAGCACATGGTCTACGAGCCCGGCCAGCCCGACGGTGCCTGCCGTTGGGTCCGCCGAGCCGGGGCCGAGGATCGGCACGGGTCCGGTGAATCCCCGCACCGGCTGGCCCCAGTTCCACAGCAGGTAGGCGGGCAGTTCGGCCACGTGGTCCGAGTGCAGGTGGGTCACGAAGCAGGCACGCAGACTCTCCCCGAGCAGCCCGGCCTCGTGGGCCGCCCGGGTCACGCCCAAGCCGAAGTCGACCAGGTAGTACGCGCCGTCCACCACGATCGCCGTGGCGATGCCCGCGCACTCCGAGCGGATGGCGGGGCCCGCGGCCGTGCCCAGGGCGACCACCTTCAACCCGCGCTCGTCCGGGACCGGGTGCTCGGCGGTGCGGTGCTCGTCCATCTGCTGCGGGCCTTCCGTGGATCCAATGGTTTCCACCACTGTGCCCGACCACCCACCGGTCCAACAGGCGCGCTTCTCACTGGACGAAAAGCTGCCTATGTGCCCCAGTTCACACGCTCCTAGATTCGCCTGCAGACGTCTCACCTCCACACCCCCTTGGTCCCCTTCAGGAGAATCCGATGACCCTCACCAGAACGCCGAAGGCGCAGACGCGCCTACCGGCAGCCCCGCCCTTCGAGAGCGGCGATCCGCGGTACTGGTCCCCGCGCAAGCGCACCCGCTACGCGTGGATGCTGACCGGCCTGCTGCTGTTCCTGATGATGCTCAGCTGGGCGGACAAGGCCGTACTGGGCATCGCGGCCGTGCCGCTGATGGAAGAACTGAACATCACCCCGGAGCAGTTCGGCCTGGTCTCCAGCGCCATGTTCCTGACCTTCGGGCTGGCGCAGCTCGTCGCGGCGCCCCTGGCCAACAAGGTCAAGGCCAAGAGCCTGCTGCTCGTGATGTGCCTGATCTGGTCCCTGTCCGTGATGCCCGTCGTCGTCTTCGCCACGCTGCCCGCCCTGTGGATCAGCCGGCTGGCCCTGGGGGCCGGCGAGGGCCCGCTGGCCCCGGTCCTGATGCACGCCATCTACAAGTGGTTCCCCTCCAAGAAGGGCGCCACGCCCGCAGCGGTGGCCTCCTCCGGCGTCACGCTCGGCATCGTGGTCTTCGCGCCGGTGCTGGCCTGGGTGGTCACCCAGCACGGCTGGCGCACGGCCTTCGTGGCCCTGGCCGTGGTCGGCGTCGCCTGGTGCGCGGTCTGGTTGTGGTTGGGCAAGGAGGGGCCCTACACCTCCCTGGCGGTGGAGCGGGAGATCGAGGGCACCGCGGTGCCGACCATGCCCACCGGGGCCACGAGCGTGAGCGAGGAGAAGGTGCCCTTCTTCCGCACCATCGCCAATCCCACGTGGCTCTTCGCCGTACTGGCGTCCTTCTTCGGGTACTGGACCTTCACACTGGCCATGTCCTGGGGCCCGGCATACTTCCAGAACGTCATGGGCTTCTCCGGCCAGCAGGCCGGTTCGCTCATCGCCCTGCCCGCTGCCTGGGGCGTTGTGGCCACGATCGGCCTGAACGCCATGATCCAACGCCTGGACCAGCGCGGCGTGCCCAGCCGGCGCTCCCGCGGCTGGACGCTGGGGCTGGCCGGCACCGCGGCAGGACTGTCCCTGCTGGCCTCGACGTTCGTCGCCTCACCGGTCCTGGCCCTGGTCCTGATGAGCTTGGGCTTCGGCACCGCCCCGGCGCTGTTCGCCATCACCTACCTGATCGTCGGTGAGCTGACCACGATCTCCCAGCGCGGGGCGCACCTCAACGTCGCCAACGCGGTGCTGACCACCGGCGGCGTCTTCGCCCCGGCGATCGGTGGCGTGCTCATCGGCCAGGCCGTGACGCCGGCCGACGGCTACCAGCTGGCCTTCCAGGTCACCGCCGTGCTGCTGACCGTCTTCGGCCTGCTGGCCCTGGTGTTCGTGAACCAGCAGCGCCAGCGGCGCAAGCTCGGCATCGAGGCCTGAGGCCGCCATCTTCCCACCACGGAACGGGCCCCGCACCAGCTGGTGCGGGGCCCGTTCCGTTCTGGCCGGCCTGCAGGGCGCGGACCGCGGCTCAGTCGGCGTGCGCCCGGACGTTGACGGTGCGGGGTTCCAGGTACTCCTCCAGTCCCCAGCGTCCGCGTTCGCGGCCGAGACCGGAACCCTTCCAGCCTCCGAAGGGGGCATCGAGCTCGACGACGGTGTGCTGGTTGACCCAGGCCGTGCCGACTTCCAGCCGGGAGGCGACCTGGTGGGCGCGGTCCAGGTCCGGCGACCAGACGGAGGCCCCCAGGCCGAACTCCTGCGCGTTCAGCTGATCGATCGTCGCGTCCAGGTCGTCATAGGCCACCACGGGCAGAGCGGCGCCGAACTGTTCGCAGGCGACCAGGTCGGAGGCTTGCGGGGCGTCCGCCACGATGGTCGGCTCCAGGAAGTATCCCGGAAGGGACGTGCCGGACTGACCGCCGTGAGCGATGCGCCCGCCCTGGGACACGGCCTGGGTCACGTAGTCCTGGACCAGCTGCTGCTGCGCGCTGGTGTGCATGGGACCCATGGTGGTGCCCTCGGCCACGCCGTGGCCCACTCGCAGGGCGGAGGCCGCGGCCACGAGCGCCTCGGTCAGCTCCGCGCTCTGCGCACGGGGCACGTAGACCCGCTTGACCGCCATGCAGACCTGCCCCGCGTTGCGGAAGGCCGAGCCCACGATCCGCCGGGCGGTGACCGGCAGGTCGGCGTCCGGTAGCACGATGGCCGGATCGTTGCCGCCCAGTTCCAGGGTCACCTTCTTCACCGTCGGGGCGGCCTGGGCCATGATCGCCGCGCCGATCTCCGTGGAACCGGTGAAGGAGATCTTGCGGACCCCCGGCAGCTCGGACAGCGCCCGGGAGAGCACCCCGCGGCCGGTGACCACCTGCAGCACGTCGGCCGGCAGGAACCGATTCAGCACCTCGACCAGCGCGATGGTGGACATCGGGGTCGACGGCGAGGGCTTGGCGATCACGGTGCAACCGGTCACCAGCGCAGGGGCCAGCTTCACCGCCAGCAGGGAGATCGGGAAGTTCCAGGGGGTGATGGCCCCGACCAGTCCGACGGGGGCGTACTGGACCTGGACCTGCCGGCCGTCGCGGGGCGTCAGCGTCTCGGACTCGTCCCAGTCGAGGTCCGCGTAGTGCCGCAGCAGCCCGGCCGCCACGCGGAACTCCTGCACGGCCTCCGCCCACACCTTGCCCTGCTCCAGGGACAGGATGCGCCCGAGCTCCTCGGACTCCGCGTCCACGGCGCCGGCGGCGGCGCGTAGGGCCGAGCGGCGCGCCTCGCGGTCCGCGGCCCAGGTGCGGGCGACCTGCCGAGCGGCGGCGATGGCGCGTTCGACGTCCTCGGGCTGGTGCAGCGGCACCTCACCCACCGGCTCCAGGGTCGCCGGGTCAATCACTGCATAGGTCGCGCTCACGCGTCCTCCTCGGGCTCAACAGACCAACCGCCCACCGGCCGGCGGGCGCGCTTGTTGATCCCAGCTTGCGCGTTCGTCTGTGAGCCGCCCCACGTGTCTTTTCGTCCAGTAAAAACATGGGCTGATCTCAACGTGCCCGACGCCACATAGTAGGTGGAAACACCCTCAGCAGGCATCATCATCCTGATGCATCCGGCAGGCCCGGAGGCCTCAGGGGTATCGGATGCGGACCACCGGAAGGACACACCCATGACCATCGATGGGAAGACCCTCGTCGTCACCGGCGTCGCCTCGGGCATCGGCGCCGCCACGGCGGCCCTGCTCCAGCGGGGCGGGGCCACCGTGATCGGCGTGGACCGCAACGTCCCCGCCGACTTCGCCGGGACCTTCATCCAGGGCGACCTCTCCACGCCCGCGGGCGTGGCCGCCGTCGCCGAGCGCGTCCCCGAGGGCCTGGCCGGGCTGCTCAACATCGCCGGGGTGCCCGGCACCGCGCCCTGGCAGACCGTGCTGTCCGTCAACGTGTTCGGCGTGCGGGACCTGACTCGCCTGCTGCTGCCGAAGATCGCCGACGGCGGCGCCATCGTCAACCTGGCCTCGAACGTGGCCAGCGGATGGGCCGCCCGCCAGCTCGAGGTGGCCCGCTTCGTCCAGGCCGCCGACGCGCGGGAGGCGATCGCCGCCGTCGCCGACGACCCGGAGGTGACCGGGAACTCGTACCGGTTCTCCAAGGAGTGCGTGCGCTGGCTGACCCAGGTGCAGGCCTCCGAGAACCTGGGCCGGGTCCGGGTGAACTCCGTCAGCCCCGGGCCGGTGCAGACCCCCATCCTGGAGGACTTCAAGAAGGACCACGGCCGCGAGAAGGTCGAGGGCGCAGTGGCGCTGCTCGGCCGCGCCGGCCAGCCCCAGGACATCGCCGCCGCGATCGCCTTCCTGCTGAGCCCGGAGGCTGTCTGGCTCAACGGCACGGATCTGTGCGTCGACGGCGGCTTGCTCGCCCACCGCGCCGTCACCGCGTTGGCCACCGCCGCCGTCTGAAGGGCAGACCATGCAGAGCAACCATGACACCGTTTCCAGCACCGCGGCGACTGCGGTGGCCCCCGTGCCACAGCGTGCCGCCCGCTCCGGGTACGACCTCGAGGAGGTCGTGGTCGAGAGGGTGGAGAGCCCTGCCGAGGGGGTCCGGCGTCTCACACTGCGCACCCTGGACGGCTCGGAGTTCTCCCGGTGGGAGCCCGGCTCCCACATCGACCTGGTGCTCCCGGACCACGTGCGCCAGTACTCCCTGTGCTCCCCGCTGACCGACCGCAGCCGCATCCAGGTGTCAGTGCTGCACACCCGTGACTCTCGCGGCGGTTCCGAGTACGTGCACCGGTCCCTGGCCGAGGGTGACGTGATCCGCATCAATGGCCCGCGCAACAACTTCCCCTTCGTCGACTCCCGGAAGTACCTCTTCATCGCCGGGGGCATCGGCATCACACCGATCCTGCCGATGATCGAGGCCGCCGAGGCCGCCGGCCGCGAATGGCGACTGGCCTACGGCGGGCGCTCCCGCGCCTCGATGGCGTTCGCGAACGAACTGGTGGAACGCTACGGGGAGCAGATCCTGCTCTTTCCGGAGGACGAGACGGGACGGATCGACCTCGAGGGCCTGCTGGCCCTGCCACGGGCGAAGATGCTCGTGTACGCCTGCGGCCCCGAGCCGCTGCTGCGCGTCATCGAGGACTACTGCATGGGCTGGCCCCCCGGGGTCCTGCACACCGAGCGCTTCGTCGCGGCAAGTCTGGATGCCGGGGCCAGCGCCGAGCCCTTCGACGTTGAGCTGACGCAGACCGGCAAGACCATCTCCGTGGCCCCGGACCAGACCATCCTGGAGGCCGTGGAGGAGCACGGCGTCCGGGTGCTGTCCTCCTGCCGCGGCGGAATCTGCGGCACCTGCGAGACCCACGTGGTCAGCGGCGAGGTGGAGCACCGCGACGCCATCCTCAGCGAGGACGAGAAGCGGTCTGGCGACTGCATGATGGTCTGCGTCTCCCGCGCGGCCGCCGGCTGCCCCAAGCTCGTCCTCGACCTCTGACCCGACGCCACCAGGAGAACCCATGACCGTCACCCTGTCCCCCACCAGCGTCGTCTCCCTGCCGGACGACCCCTTCACCCTCGAGAACATCTCGAACCCCTACCCGCTGCACGAGAAGCTGCGCGAGGCCGGACCGGTGGTCTGGTTGGAGAAGCACGGCTGCTACGCGGTCACCCGCTACGAGTGGGTGTACGAGATCCTCACGGACTTCGAGACCTACTGCTCCAGCGGCGGCCTCGGGCCCAAGGACATCCGCAAGGAGGCTGAGTGGCGCCCGCCGTCCATCCTGGAATCCGACCCGCCCACGCACACCGTGATGCGCCGCGGCCTGGCGGGGGTCATCTCCCCCTCGACCATGCGCCGGCTACGCGAGCAGTTCGCGCCCTTCGCCGAGGAGCTCGCCGAGGAGGTGGCCCAGCGCGGCACCGTGGACGGCATCGTGGACATCGCCGAACGCTACCCGCTGAAGGTGTTCCCGGACGCCGTGGGCCTGCGCCCGGACGGCCGGGAGAATCTGCTGCCCTACGGTTCCATGGTCTTCAACGCCTTCGGGGCGGACAATGACATCCGCTCCGCAGCCTTCGCGGAGGGCGAGCGCGTGGCCGCCTGGGTGATGGACAGCTGCGAACGGGAGAACCTGACGGACACCGGCCTCGGTGCGGACATCTGGACGGTCGCCGACGAGGGCCGGATCGAACCCCAGCAGGCCACCCTGCTGGTCCGGGCCCTCCTCTCTGCCGGCGTGGACACCACCATCTTCGGCATCGGCAACACCCTCTACAACCTGGCGAAGTACCCCGAGCAGTGGGAGAAGCTGAAGGCCAGGCCCCAGTTGGCCAAGTTCGCCGTGGACGAGGCGCTGCGCGTGGAATCGCCCTTCCAGATGTTCCACCGCACCACCACCGTGGACACCGAGCTCGGTGGCGTGCAGATCCCGGCGGATTCCAAGATCCTCCTGTTCATGGGGGCCGCGAACCGGGACCCACGCCAGTGGGGCGAGGACGCCGACGTGTTCGACCTGGACCGCAACGCCTCCGGCCACGTGGCCTTCGGCATGGGACTGCACCAGTGCGTCGGCCAGCCGATTGCCCGCACGGAGATCGAGCTGATGCTGCAGGCCCTGGCGAAGCGCGTGGACCGGATCGAGTTGACCGGTGAGGTCACCCCCTGGATCCACAACGTGCTGCGCGGCTTCGCCCGACTGCCCCTCCAGCTGACGCCGCGCAGCTGAGAATCCGGGCCGGGAGGGGGCACGTCCCGCCGCGCTCGCTCCGGACCCCGGGCACTGAGGCATGCATCACAGGGGTACCACGAGGGACTCCCTGCCTCCCTCGGCGGGTGCTTGACTGGTGCGGTGGTTGCGGCGGGCCATCCCTGCGGCGACCACCTCCACCCGTACAGACCGTGCAAAGGACGTTGATGACTGCTGTACCCGCCTACATCGCCGCGAACGCCACCGACCCGATGACCCTCGGGACCGTCGAGCGGCGCCCCGTCGGCCCGCATGACGTGCGGATCGACATCCACTGGTCCGGCATCTGCCACTCGGACATCCACACCGTCCGGGGCGACTGGGGTCCACAGCCCTACCCGCTGACGGTCGGTCACGAGATCGCCGGGATCGTGGCGGAGGTGGGCTCCGAGGTGACCTCGCACCGGGTCGGCGACCGGGCCGGCGTCGGCTGTCTGGTGAACTCCTGCGGCGACTGCGCCAACTGCGCCAACGGGGACGAGCAGTACTGCCTGAACGGCTCCGTGGGCACCTACGGCGCCACGGACCGGGACGGCACCATCACCCAGGGCGGCTACTCCACGTCGATCGTGGTGGACGCCGACTTCGTGCTGCGCATCCCCGAGTCCATCCCCTTCGAGGCCTCGGCCCCGCTGCTGTGCGCCGGGATCACCACCTACTCCCCGCTCAAGCATTGGGGCGCCGGGCCGGGCAAGCGTGTGGGCGTGGTGGGCTTCGGCGGCCTCGGGCACCTGGCCGTGAAGATCGCCCACGCCATGGGCGCCGAGGTCACGGTGCTCTCCCAGTCCCTGCGCAAGCAGGAGGACGGCGAGCGCCTGGGGGCGGACCACTACTACGCCACGAGTGACCCGGAGACCTTCTCCACGCTGTCCAAGAGCCTGGACCTGATCATCAATACGGTCAGCGCGCCGGTGGACGTGGACGCCTTCCTGGGTCTGCTGGCCGTCAACGGCGCCCTGGTGAACGTCGGCGCCCCGGCCGAGCCGATGAGCCTGAACGTCGGTTCCCTGCTGGGCGGGCGCCGCACCTACGCGGGCTCCATGATCGGCGGGATCGCGGAGACCCAGGAGATGCTGGACTTCTGCGCCGAGCACGGCATCGGCGCGGAGGTCGAGGTCATCGGCGCCGACCAGATCAACGAGGCCTGGGAGCGCGTGCTGGCCTCGGACGTGCGCTACCGCTTCGTGATCGACGCCTCCACGTTCACGGCCTGACCCCGAGCCGGTCGGCGCGGGCCGGACGGGATTCCTGACGCCTGTGCGAGCGGCGACGATCCACCGCGCGTCGGCGGCGCACTTCCTGCGAGGATGTGCTCGTGAACGCTCCACAGTCGCCCCCGGCCGCATCTCCCCTCTCCGTCCCGGCAGAGCCTTCGCGCCCCACGCATCCGGACCATGTCATCGTGTGCCCGGGTGGGGGCTATGTCGGCTATGCGGAGAACGACGGCGGCCCTGCCGTCGCGTGGCTTCGCCAGCTCGGCCTGTCTGCCAGCGTCTTCCGGTACCCCATCCACACCCGGCATCCGGGTCCGCTGGGCGCGGTCCGGGCCGAGGTGGCCCGGATCCGTGCCAGCGGGGCTCGGCGCGTCGCCCTGATGGGGTTCTCGGCGGGAGGCCATGTGGCTGGCCAGGCCGCCCTGACGGGCGTAGGGCCCGAGCGCGTGGACGCTGCCATCCTCTGCTATCCGCTGGTGTCGATGGAGATCGATGCCCACGGAGGCTCCCGGCGCGAGCTGTTGGGTGAGTCGCCCGGCGCGGAGGAGATCGCGGCCACGTCTCTGGAGCAGCTGGTCACCCCGGAGGCCCCGCCGTTCTTCCTCTGGCATACCGCCGACGATCCCTCGGTGTCCGTGCGGCACTCCTATCTCCTGGCCCAAGCCCTGGCGGACCAGGCGGTGTCCCATGCCCTGCATGTGTTCCCCGAAGGCGAGCATGGACTCGGGCTGGCCGTCGGAGCGGGAGAGCCGGAGAGCTGGACCGCGCTGTGCGCGTCCTGGCTGACGGCCAGGGGCTGGCTCTAGCCACCGGGCACGCGCGGGAAGCCTACGGGGCCAGACCGCGGGGGGCGGGGCTGGTTCTCAGCGCCGGGGCTACGGCACGTGGTGCCCGGCAGCCTGGATGAGCCCGTACCACTCGGCCCGGGTGAGCCGGAGGTCGGAACCGGCCGCGGCGTCGGTGAGCCGCTGCGGGGTCGTGGTGCCCAGCACCACCTGCATGTTGGAGGGGTGACGGGTGATCCAGGCGGTGGCGATCGCCAGCGGGGTGACCCCGTACCGCGCGGCCAGCCGGTCCAGTTCCGCGTTCAACTCCGGGTGGTCCGGCGAGCCCAGGAACACCCCGGAGCCGTCGCCGAACTGGATGGTCGAATAGGCCTGGAGCGTGATGCCGTGCACGCGGCAGTAGTCCACCAGGCCTCCCCCGTCCCGCACCACCGCGTCGTCCTGGACGGCCATGTTCGAGGCCAGTCCCTGGGCCACGATCGTCGAGTGCGCCACCGAGAGCTGGATCTGGTTGGCCACGAGCGGCTGGCGGACGGCGGTCCTCAACAGGTCGATCTGCCGCGGGGTGTGGTTGGAGACCCCGAAGGATCGGACCTTGCCGGCGGCCTCGAGCTCGTCGAAGGCGCGGGCCACCTCCTCGGGTTCCACGAGGGCGTCGGGGCGGTGCAGCAGCAGCACGTCGAGGTAGTCGGTGCGCAGCGCCCGCAGGGACTCCTCCACCGAGGCCGTGATGTGCTGGTAGGACGAGTCGTAGTGCCACGTCTCCCCGTCCACGATCCCGGTCTTGGTCTGCAGCGTGATCTGCTCCCGTTCGGCACTGCTGAGGTCCAGGGCCTCGGCGAAGACGCGCTCGCAGTGGTGGTAGCCACCGGGGTGCTTGAAGCCGTAGAGATCGGCGTGGTCGAAGAAGTCGACGCCGGCCTCCCGGGCCGCGCTGTAGAGCGCCCGGACCTGCTCGGGTGGCGTGTCCGCGATCCGCATCATGCCGGCGATGACGGCGGGGGCGGTGGTCTCGGTGGTGCCGAGGGGCACGGTCTTCATGGGTCTCCTTGCCGGTGGTCTCCGTCTGCGTGTTGCCTACCATCATGCCCGGCGCCGGCCACCGGCCACCGGCCCCCGGCCGTCGACGACGGCCCCCCGCAGGTCTACGCTGATCTCACCCCCCGGACCAGTGAAGAAGATCGCCATGTCCAGCCCGTCTCCCGCCCCTGACCACGAACGCGTCTGGTCACCTCCACTGCCGGCGGCCCCGGGCTTCGAGCACCTCGTGGTGGAGACCCCCGGATTGAAGACACATCTCGCTGTCATCGGCGAGGGCGAACCAGTGGTCCTGCTCCACGGCTTCCCCCAGCACTGGTGGCAGTGGCGCCAGGTCGCGCCGGTCCTGGCCGCCGCCGGCTACCGGGTCTACTGCCCGGACCTGCGCGGAGCCGGCTGGACGGAGGCCGCGGACCCGGTGCTGGACCGTGAGTCGCGCCTGCGGGACGTCCTCGCCCTGCTCGATGCCCTGGGCATCGCCAAGACGCACCTCGTCTCCCATGACATGGGCGTGATCACCGCCATCCAGTTGACCTACGGTCACCCCGAGCGGTTCCGCAGCGCCGTCCAGCTCGCCGTGTGGCCGGCCTTCTTCCGGTTCAGCCCCAAGCTGGCTCCGGCCTTCACGCATCTGCGGTCCTTCATCCTCCACCGGCCCGGTGCCTCGCTGCGCGGCGTGTTCTCCCCGCGCTACGTGGCGCGGCCCCTGCCCGAGGAGACCATCCAGGCCCATCTGGCACCCCTGTCCCGCACCGAGGTGGATGCCGCGGTCCGGCCGCTGACCACCCGCATGGTGCTGCCCGAGGCCGTGCGCATGCTGCGGGGCGTCTACCGCCGGCAACGTCTCACCGTGCCCACGCTTGTGGTCTTCGGCGACCGGGACCATCCGACCACCCCGGAGCTCATGGCGGAGATCTGCCCCCGCCCGGAGCGGTACGCCGACCGCTTCGAGGCGGCCTACGTGGGCAACGCCGCCCACTTCATCACCGATGACGCGCCCGCCGAGGTAGCCGAGCTGGTGCTCGACTGGTTCCGGAGGACGGGGTAGGCCCTTCAGGCGGCGGGGACGGGAGGTGCGGCCAGGGACGCCAGCAGCTGCAGCCGCTCCGCGGACGGGGATCCTGGCTGGGCGGAGTAGACCACCAGGGCCAGCCCCTCGTCCCCGGTGAACTCCAGTTCCTCATAGGCCAGCTCGAGCGCCCCGACCTCCGGATGGTGGAAGCGCTTGGTCCCCGAGCCGTGCACGCGCACATCGTGGGCGGCCCAGAGCCGGCGGAAGGTCTCGGACTGGGTGGAGAGCTCTCCCACCAGGTCCTGGATGCCGCGGTGCTGCGGGTCCCGTCCGGCCAGGGTGCGCAGGTTCGCCACGCACATCTGGGCGAAGCGGTCCCATTCGGGGTAGAAGTCCTTCGCGGCGGGGTCCAGGAACTGGAACCGGGCCAGGTTCGGCAACCGGCCGCCGTCGCCGATCACCGGGGAGTAGAACGCCCGGCCCAGCCGGTTCGCGGCCACCAGGTCCTGGGCCTGGTTGCGGACCACGGCGACAGCTCCGGTGATCGCGTCCAGGGTCCACTGCAGGGACTCCCGGGGCGGGGCCTCCTGGCCGGAGGGGCGGCGGCGCCGGCCCGAGGTGGGGATGCCGTCGGCGGCCCGGGCGAGGTCGTACAGGTGGGCGCGCTCCACGTCGCTGAGCTGCAGGGCCCGGGCCAGGGATTCCAGCACGGCCCCGGAGGCGCCGGCGATCGCCCCGCGCTCGAGCTTGGTGTAGTACTCCACGCTGACCCCGGCCAGCACGGCGACCTCGCTGCGCCGCAATCCCGGCACGCGCCGGTTCGTCCCCGCCGGCAGGCCAGCCCGCTCGGGGGTGACCTTGGCGCGGCGGGACATGAGGAACTCGCGCACTTCCGCAGTGTTGTCCATGGATTCAGCGTAGGCCCGCCGGGGCCCGGAACGCCCGGGCGCCCGGTGGCTGAAGGGGGTACCAGCTGTACCTCTTTCAGCAGGGCCTCCCGGGCCGGCGTCGCGCATGGTTGCCTGGAACCCGATCCCAGAACCCCACCCGAAGGAGAGTGCCATGCGCGCTGTCATCATGGACGCCCCCGGACAGATCACCGTCGGCGAGCGGGAGGACCCCCGCATCATCGAGCCCACGGACGCCGTCATCCGCCTGACCGCCACCTGCATCTGCGGCTCCGACCTGTGGCCGTACCGCGGCGTGGAGCCGGCGGACCACACGCCCATGGGCCACGAGTACGTGGGCCTGGTGGAGGAGGTCGGCGCGTCCGTGACCACCGTCAAGCCCGGCGACTTCGTGGTCGGCTCCTTCGTGATCTCCTGCGGGGTCTGCGAGATCTGCCGCTCCGGCTACCCCTCCAAGTGCATCCACGCCGAGTTCGTGGCGGGCATCGGCACCCAGGCCGAGAAGGCCCGGATCCCGCACGCGGACGGCACCCTGGTGGCCACCCCGGGGATGCCCGACGACGGCCTGATCCCCTCCCTGCTCGCCGCCAGTGACGTGCTGGGCACCGGCTGGTTCGCCGCGGACGCGGCCCAGGTGGGCCCGGGCAAGACCGTGGCCGTGGTGGGCGACGGAGCCGTGGGCCTGATGGGCGTGCTCGCCGCGCAGCAGATGGGCGCCGAGCGCATCATCGCCATGTCCCGGCATGCCGACCGCCAGGCCCTGGCCCGCGAGTACGGCGCCACGGACATCGTCACCGAACGCGGCGCCGAGGGCGCGGCCCGGATCAA
This sequence comes from Citricoccus sp. I39-566, assembly GCF_031432995.1. Lineage (GTDB taxonomy): Bacteria > Actinomycetota > Actinomycetes > Actinomycetales > Micrococcaceae > Citricoccus > Citricoccus nitrophenolicus_A. Next base: position 883,949 of record NZ_CP133842.1, on the reverse strand, counting down.
GGAGCTGACCGGCGGGCTCGGCGCGCACAGCGTGATCGAGGCCGTGGGCACCGAGGAGTCCATGCTCCAGGCCATCCATGCCACTCGCGGCGGCGGGCACATCGGCTTCGTCGGGGTGGCCCACGAGGGCGTGCAACTGCCCCTGGACCAGCTGTTCTTCGCCGAGGTGCACCTCCACGGCGGCCCCGCCCCCGTGCGCCGCTACCTGCCCGAGCTCATCCAGAAGATCTGGGACCGCGAGATCGACCCGGGCAAGGTCTTCGACCTCACCCTCCCGCTCGATCAGGCGGCCGAGGGCTACGCCGCGATGCACGAGCGCCGCGCCATCAAGGTCATGCTGACCCTCTGACCTCGCCCCTCGCTTTCCGGGCAAAGATCACCGGTGACCTCTGCCCGGAAAGCGACCCGCGGGGGTCAGCGGGGGCGGGGCTCGCTGCGGCGCTGCATGCCGCGGGCGGTGGGCTCATAGCCGAGACGGCGGGTGATGGTCCGGGCGGCGAACTGCAGCTGCGGGATGGTGACCGCCAGGTGCTCCTCGCCCCGGGGCACGATCACGGTGAGCGTCCCCACGGCGTGCTGCTCCTCCACGAAGATCGGCACGGAGATCCCGCTGGACTCCTCCACGATGATCCCCGCCATGGAGACGTAGCCGTTGCGGCGGATGTCGGCGAGGATACCCCGCAGGCGCTCCGGGTCCGTGACGGTGTCCGGGGTGAGCGCCTCCAGCCTCCGGGTCAGGAACCGCTCCTGTTCCTCCTCCGGGGCGTAGGCCATGAACACGAGTCCGGCCGAGCAGCCGTGGACGGGCAGGCGGCCGGGGATCCGGGTGATGTTGATGGTCGCGTCGTCGGCCGCGAGGCGCTCCAGGTAGAGCACGTCCGTGCCCTCGAGCACGCCGAGCGAGACGTGGTTCCCGGTGTGGTGGAGTAGGTCCTCCATGGGCGGCAGGGCGGCCTCCCGCAGGGACGAGCCTTGTCCTAGCGTGGCGGCCATGAACGAGAATCCCACCCCATCATCCGGCCGGGCCGCCGGCAGGGTCGCCCTGATCTCCGGCGCCGCCCAGGGCATGGGAGCCTCCCACGCCCGCGCACTGGCCGCCGCCGGGGCCTCCGTCATGATCGGCGACCTGCAGGAGGAGGCCGGCACGGCGTTGGCCGAGGAGATCAACGCCGCCGTCGGCCGTCAGGCCGCCACCTTCACCCCGCTCAACGTGACGGACCTCGAGGCCTGGACGGCCGCCGTCGGGCACTGCGTCCGGGAGTTCGGGACGCTGGACGCGCAGGTGAACAACGCGGGCATCTACACGCCCGGCACCGTGGAGGAGGCTTCCGTGGAGGACTGGACCCGGACCCTGGACTTCGGTCCGGACGGGATCCGCGTGAACTCCATCCACCCCGGGTCCGTGGAGACGCCGCTGACCGCCGGGCTGAAGCGCGGCTTCGGGCAGGTGCCCGCCGGCCGCGCGGCACAGGTGGAGGAGATCAGCTCCCTGGTGCTCTACCCGGCATCGGACGAGTCGCGATTCGTCTCCGGCACCTCCATTGCGACCGACGGCGGCAAGACCGCGGGCAACACCCTGCGCCAGGGCGCGTAGCCACCTGCTCGGTGTCCACCCTTAGCCATAGTGGTACCGGCACGCGGCGATACGGACCTCAGCGTCGACCACCTTGTAGACCAGTCGGTGTTCATCCGTGACGCGACGGGACCAGTACCCGGCGAAGTTGTGCTTGAGAGCCTCGGGCTTGCCGATCCCTTCGTTGCCCTTCCGCTGGACATCCTTGATCAGCGTGTTGATCCGCTTCAGGACCTTTCGATCCTGGGCCTGCCACCAGAGATAGTCGTCCCAGGCGTTCTCATCCCAGACCAGGCCCACGTCAGTCGTCCTCGATGAGCTCGCGGGTCACCCCGCGGCCCGCCTCGAGATTCTCCATGGCGTCCAATAGCCGGCGCGCATTGGCCGGGGAGCGCATCAAATAGGACGTCTCCCTGAGTGACTCATAGTCCTCGAGTGACACAATCACCACTGACTCATGACCGGAACGAGTCACGATCACCTCTTCGCGATCATTGACCACCCCGTCCAAGACCTCGGCGTAGCGGGCACGCGACTCGGTATAGCTGATGGTCTTCATTCTGCACCTCCTGTACAGGATATTGTACGTAACTCGACAAGACCCGGCTACGGGAGGACACCTTCCCACGGCAGTTGGAGCGCCGGGACCGATCCCTGTGGCCGATGCGACATCTACCTCTAGACTCTCGAGCATGACTTCGGAGCCAGAGCAGACCCTGCCCAGCACCCCGTCCGCCCCTCCTGCCGACGCCGCCCGCACTACCCCCGGCACCCCCGCGGCCAAGCCGTCCCGGCAGCCCAAGCCCCTCACCGGGCCGACCCTTCCCGGCAACCCCTCCGAGGCCTGGGACCAGATCCGTCACACGGCCGAGACCACCACCCAGAAGCTCAACGAGTTCCGCCAGAACCACCAGAGCCCCGCCGACCTGCAGAGGACCGCCCGGCAGTTCGCCGAGCGCGGGCGCGAGGAGACCGGCCGGGGCCTGCGCGCCCTGGCCGAGGCCGCGGGCAAGCTCGCCGACCTGGTGGACAGGACCCCCGAGGCCAGGGGGCAGCACGCGGAGGAGCCGCGCGAGCTGGACCGGCCGCAGGACACCAGGCCGGAGTAGTCACCCGCCGGCGAGATGCGCCCCGCCGATGCCTGAGCCTGCGCCGGGATCTCGCCCGGCCGGTACCTCGGCAGCCTCGAGGCGGGGATCGCCGCCACCACGCTGACTGCGGCCTGGAGGAGGAATCCGAGCTTCAGGGTCCGCAGCCGCTGCTCCTCGTTGAGCGCCACGGCGGCCTCGACCTGTTCGGGGCTCGCCGTGGTGTCCTCCAGCAGAGCGCGCAGGTCCTCGTTGTTCACGACGTTGGCGTTGTCCAGGTCCACCTGCGCCACCAGCTCCGGCGGCAGCACGGGGTGCTCGTCCACGGCCTGCGAGATCCCGGTGCTGAGCACGGTCACCAGCACCGCGCCCATCACGGCGGTGCCCACCGCGGAAGCCAGGTTCTGCGCCGTGCCCCGGATGGAGCCGACGTCGCCGGCCAGGTCCTTGGGCGCGGCGGTGACCAGGACGTTGAAGACCAGGGTGACCAGCGCGCCCTGGCCGATCCCGAAGACCACCAGTCCCAGGATGGTGGGCAGGGTCTCCCAGTTGTTCGTGACCACGAAGGCCAGCCACACCAGGACGGCGGTGGTGAGCCCGAAGGCGAACAGCGCTCTGACGAAGTGCGACCCCTCACTCGCCCGGCGGGCGGGCCAGGTCCTGGGGGTCGGTCCGTGGGTCCACGGGGGCACCGGAGTGGTAGACCGCGCGGGCGAGGGTGTTCGAGGCCAGGGAGGACACGATGACCAGGGACACGTTGGTGACCAGGCTGACCGCCAGGACCCACCAGTCGAACCCGTCCCGTCCGGTCAGGTGCACCCACACCCCCACGACCACCAGGGGCAGCCCCATCCCGGTCGCGGGAGAGAACACGTTCATCATCTGCAGCGCGTCCCGGGACCGGACCATGGCCACCGAGGAGAGCAGCACCAGCAGCGCGCCACCCAGGATCAGGACGGACGCCAGGATCTCATAGACAGCCACTAGCGCTCCCCCCTCGTCAGGATGCGTGCCAAGGCCACGGTGGCCAGGATGCCCAGGAAGGCCGCGAGCATCGCCGCGTCCTGGATGACAGCGGACCCGGACTGGATCCCCACGATCATCAGGATCCCGACGCCGGCGAAGAAGACCAAGTCCCCGACCACCGCCCGCTCCGCCGCCGCGGTGGAGGTGTAGATGCGGAAGAGCCCGATCAGGATGGCAGCGGCCAGGATCAGCAGCACCCCGGAGAGGACCACATCGTAAGCAGAGTCGATGTTCATCCGGTCTCCCTTCCCTCGTGGTCTCTGGACCCCTCGCGCTCCTCGCGCTCCTGCCAGCGAGGGCCGCGGGTCATCCGCAGCAGCCGGTCCTCCATGTCCCGCAGGCCCTCCCGGACGGAGTCCCGGTCAGCGTCGAAGACGGAATGGACGAAAACAGTCACGGGCTCGGCCTCCGAGCCGTGCGCGGTGCCCACCACGAGCGTGCCCGGCGTGATGGTGATGGAGGAGGCCATCCAGGTGACCTCGAGGTCCGTCTCACAGCGCAGCGGGAAGGCCACGATGGAGGGCTCGGCGAACCGACCCGGACGCACCGCGCGCCGGGCCACCGTCAGCGAGCCGGAGATGACCTGGCCGACGAGCCACACCAGGTAGGCGATCATGGACCCGACGCTGAACCGCCGGGAACTCCGCGCGCGCGGATGGTCGGCCGTCATGGCAGCACCGCCTCGACGTAGGGGCCGGTGTCGAAGAGCCCGGCCGTCGCGCTGTCGATGAAGGGCATCAGGACTCCGGCGAACACGAAGAGGGCGACGGAGACGCCCATCATCACCACTCCCGGGCCCAGCAGCCGCAGCGGGATGCGGACGGTGCTGTCCAGCGGCCGGACCCCGTCCCGGCCTCCCGCGGGAGCGGCGGGCCAATACCTCTTGAGCGGGGCCCCCGCGAAGCTCCCGCCCCACAGGCGCTGCAGCGCCACGAGCGTGACCAGGGAGGAGACGACGATCGCGACGAGGAACACCGGGGCCTGCCACGCCGGGCCGCCCGCCCCGGATTCGGCCACGGCCAGGCCCAGACCGAGCTTGCCCCACAGTCCCGAGGTCGGCGGCAGCCCGGCCAGGGACAGCAGCCCCAGGGCCACCAGCACCGCCGCCAGCCGGTCCCGGTGCATCACCCCGGAGAGCCGCCCCAGCACGCCGGTGCCATAGGTGTGCTCGACCGCTCCGACGGTGGTCAGCAGCGAGGCGACCGTGATCACGTGGTGCACCAGATAGAACAGCCCGGCGGTCACGGCCACGGGCGAGGCCACGGCGGCGCCGATCAGGATGTGGCCCACGCCGGCGACCATCTGGAAGGCCAGGACCCCCCGGAACCGCTGTTCGCCCAGGGAGCCGAGGGCGCCCAGCACCATGGTGACGAGCACGACGACGGCGATCACCACCGCGATCGTCTCCGCCATCCCGGACCCCGGCGCCGAGGTGCCGGCCGCGCCCGAGGCCCCGGCCGGCGTCGTGCCCGGTTCGAAGGTGGTGAAGTAGATGCGGAAGATGGCGTACACCGAGACCTTCGTGTGCAGCGCGGAGAACAGGGCCATGATGCCCGCCGAGGTCCCGGAGTAGGCTCGCGGGAGCCAGCCGTGGACGGGCACGACGCCCGCCTTGATGGCCAGGGCCACCAGCACGACGGTGACGGCCAGGGCCACCTGGGGATCCTCGGCGGCCTGCCCGGCCAGGGCGGCCAGGTTCACGGTGCCTGCCGAGCCGTAGACCAGACCGACGCCCATCAGCAGGATCAGGCTGGTCACCAGGTTGACGATGACGAACATGCGGCCGAGGCCGAGTCGCCGCCACGTGCCGGTCACGGCGATGAGCGCGTAGGACGGCAGCAGCATCACCTCGACGAAGACGAAGAGGTTGAACAGGTCGCCGGTCAGCAGGGCGCCGTTGACGCCGGTCATCAGCAGCAGGGCCAGCGCCGGGACGAACCGGAGCCGGGCCTCCCCGGTGAGGGACAGGAACCACCCCGCGGCGGCCGTGGCCAGGCCGGTGGTGGCCAGCATCAGGGCCGTGAGCATGTCCGAGACCAGGGGGATCGCGATGCCGCCCTCGAAGGAGCCGATGGCGGTGGCCACCACGGGGACCTCGCGGTGGAACAGCATCAGGGCGACGGCCCCGGCGACCGCCAGCACGGGGACCCCCACGAGCAGGACCCGGTCCACCACGCGGTGGCGGAAGATCACCGAGAGGCCGGCGCTCAACAGGGGGACGGCCACGAACAGGGCCAGCAGTGACCCGGCTGTCAGTTCGGTCATGCGTGTTCCTCCCCGGTCTCGGGTACCTTCTCCTGGTCGTCGTTCCGGCCGATCACGGCAAGGGCGAGCATGAAGATGGTGGTGGCCATGGAGATCACGATGGCGGTCAGCACGAAGGCCTGGGGCAGGGGGTCAGCCGCGTCGGCGGCCTGGGCGGTGGACATCAACGGCTCGGTGCGCCAGCCCGGGACGCCCGAGGCCAGCAGCAGCAGGTTGGCGGCGTGGGAGATGAGGGTCAGCCCGAAGATCGTGCGGACCATGCTCCGCTGCTGCAGCAGCCACACGCCCGCGGCGGTCAGCACGCCGACGGTCACGGCGAGGACGAACATGTCACCGCCCCCATTCGTCAGGTCGGTCGCCAGTGGAGATGTGCTGGCTGGTGGGCTTCACCGGTCTCCCGGACCCGACGTCGGCCGGGGCCTTCTGCTCCGCCGCGAACAGCAGGCTGTCGATCGGGTTGTCCGTCGGCCCATCCGCCTCACCCATCTCCGTCTCATCCACGCGCTCCCGGTCGCCCTCACCGCCGGGGCTGTGGTGGACCGACCGCGCCGTGCCGAGCACGTTGAACGCGAGCAGGATCAGCCCGACGACGGCCAGGTAGACACCGGCGTCGAACACCAGGGAGGTGCTGACGTGCTGGCCGAGGATGTAGCCGTGCTGGGGTTCCATGTACGTCCCCGTCAGGGCCATGTTCCACAGGCCGGTGGCCACCGCGACCACCACGCCGCCGCCGATCAGGTAGACGGGGAGCCGGGGCGGGCCGATCTGCCGGTCCTTGGAGGTGGACAGGTAGACCAGGCCCACGATGGCGGAGCCCACGAGGGCCGCGATGAACCCGCCCCCGGGCTCATTGTGACCGCGCAGGAACAGGATGGCGGAGACCACGGCGAGCAACGGGATCAGGAATCGCAGCATCAGCTGCAGCTGGCTGATGTTGCCCCAGGAGTTGAGGATGGCGCGGCGGGCCGTGGCACTGCCGAGGTCCGGGCCGCCGGGCCGGTCGGCACCGTCGTCCTCCGCGCGGGCCACCCGGTCCGGGTTCGGGTCCATGTACCGGTTGCGGACCGTGGAGAGCACGGCAGCCAGGGCGATGCCGGCCATGCCGAGCACCGCCAGTTCCCCGAGGGTGTCCAGGGCACGGAACTCGACCAGGATGACGTTGACGATGTTGTCGCCGCCCGTGATCTCCTGTCCGTTCTCCAGCAGGTACGTGCCGACCTCGGACTTCTCGCGCCGCCCGGTCAGTCCCCACGTGGCCAGACCGGTGGCGAGCCCGGCGCCGATGGCGATGACCGCGGCCGGCAGGGCCCGGGCGGCCCGGGGCGCCGCGAAGGTCCGTGGCAGCTTCTGCAGCACCAGCATGATGACGATGATGGTCAGGCTCTCCACCAGCAGTTGGGTCAGGGCCACGTCGGGAGCGCCGAGGGCGACGATCTGGACCGTCATGAGGACGCCGATGGCGGACAGGGCCACCGTGGCGCCCAGGCGCGAACGGGTCAGTGCCACACCGAGGGCCGCGACGGCCATCAGCACCAGGAGGACCACGTCCACCGGCTGGGTCAGGTCCTCACGCAGCGGCGGCAGCGAATCCTGCGCGGCCAGCACCAGGACCCCGGGGATGACCACGGCCGCGAGTGCGGCGACCATCGCGGCCGCGTGGGAGGCGGCAGCGTCCCGGGCGGTGAGGCGTGCGACGGCGTGGCCGGCCACCGTCAGGCCCCGGCTGCAGGCCTCGATGATCGCGGCACCGCTGAACGGCAGTCCCACCCTCTCCAGGGCCGGCCAGAGCCGATGGCGCAGCAGGATTGTCACCAGGCCCACGGCAAAGACCGCGAACGTGGTCAGCAGCTCGGCCGTGACACCGTGCCACAGCGCGAAGTGCGGTTCGGCTGCCGCGCCGGGCAGCGCCGTGTTGGTGGCGGAGCCGACGGCGGCATCCAGCAGCGGCAGGGCGAAGAGTGCCGCGACGGAGGCCAGGATCGGCAACGCCGCGGTGGTCACGAGCACGCCGCCCGGGGCGTGGAGGTGGTCGTCCTGTCCATGCCCGTGGGCTTGGTCGGAGGTCCGGCGCACCGGGTGTCCTGCGTCCTCGGGACGCTCCGGGTCGGTGAAGCCGCCCACGACGATCTTGGCGCAGTAGGCGAAGGTCAGCACCGAACCGATGGCCGCGCCGGCCAGCGCGGCCGGGCCTGCCCAGGCCGCCAGCGTCCCGGAGGCCCCGCCGTCCGCGGCCCACTGGTGGAGAGCCGTGAAGATCGACTCCTTGGAGATGAATCCGAGCAACGGGGGGATGCCGGCCATCGCGCCGGCGCCCAGGACGGTCACGGTGAAGGTGAACGGCAGGGCCCGGTACAGCACGGGCAGGCGCCGTAGGTCGCGGGTGCCGGTGGCGTGGTCCACCACGCCGACCACCATGAACAGGCCGGACTTGAAGAGGGCATGGGCGATGGTGTGGATGAGGGCGGCGGCGATGCCCGCCTCGGTCCCGGTTCCGATCGCGGCGACGATGAGCCCGAGCTGGCTCACGGTCGAGTACGCCATGAGCTTCTTGAGGTCGTGCTGCTGCAGGGCCCGCCAGCCGCCGACGGCAGAGGTCACCAAACCCACGATGACCAGCAGCACGGACCAGGTGGCGTCCTCGTGGAACACCGGGGAGAAGCGCAGCAACAGGAAGATGCCGGCCTTCACCACGGCGGCGGCATGCAGGTACGCCGAGACGGGAGTGGCGGCCGCCATGGCGTCCGGAAGCCAGGAGTGGAAGGGGAACTGGGCCGACTTGGTCATGGCGGCCAGGGCGATGAGCACCCCGATCAGGGTGGTGAACGCCGGGTCCTCGGCCCATACGTCCGAGGCCATGACGTCACCCAGGTCCGTGGTCCCGGTGCGGACGGCCATCAGCACGACGGCGACCAGGAGGGCCAGTCCGCCGAGGAAGGTGACGAGCAGGGTCCGCATCGAGGGGGCGAAGGCTCCCTGACCGGACCGGGCGATGAGCAGGAAGGAGGCCAGCGAGGTCAGTTCCCAGCTGATGAACAGGACCGCCAGGTCGTCGGCCGTCACGAGCCCGACCATGGAGAGCGTGAACAGGGCCATCCCGAGGTAGAAGCTACGGTTCGGGCCGGGATCCAGGTACTGGGTGGAATAGACGAGCACCACCGCGCCGATGAGCAGGGCGATCAGCGTGAAGACGCTCGACACCGGGTCGGCGGAGAATGCCAGTCTGACGCCCTCGCCGCCTTCGGTACCCCAGGACGGGATCCAGGGGACAGACCAGGCCGCGGCCGAACCGGACGCCGGGCCGGCGGCGGCACCTGATCCCTGGGTCAGGGCGGGCACGTACGCGGCGGCCGCGAGCACGTACACCGCAGCCAGGGGCCAGCCGGCGTGACGGCCCCACCAGCGGCAGAACAGGGGGGTGAGGATGAGTCCGACCGCGAGCACAGCGAGGGTCAGGGCGGTGGACATGCGCTCCAGCCTAGCAATGCCGGAGGGCTGCTCCGTCGCCCGGAGCGGCAGATGAACCGGTGCCCCGCCTCGGTGGCCCAGCCTGAGTGACCTCTCTTCGTAGAGTGGGCAGCACGGAACCACCCTGACCGATCCCCGGAGGTCGTCCGACCGTGAGCAGCTCACCGATACGCCAGCCGCCCGATCAGGTCGAGTCCGCAGCTGCGGCGGAGGCGCTGGCCGCCCGGCTCGACCGCCCGATGGGGGTCCTGGGCGTGCTGTTCCTCTTCGTGTTCCTGGGCCAGCTCCTGGTCACCGATCCGGGGTGGTCCCGCATTCTGGGCGTCGCCGGGTGGGTGTTCTGGGCCCTGTTCGTGGCCGAGTTCCTGCTGCGGGCCTCTATCGCTCGGTTCCAGCCCGTCTTCTGGCGCCGCAACTGGTGGCAGGTCCTCTTCCTGCTGGTGCCGTTCCTGCGGTTCGTCCGAGGGCTGCAGGCAGTGCGGTTGCTGCGCGTCTCACGGGTGGCGCGGGTGGGCAGCATCGTCTCCGCCGGGGTGCGCGGCTCCCGCTCGGCCGGACGGCTGCTGTCCAGCAGGATCGGCTGGCTGGCGGCCGTGACCGCGGTGGTCATCCTGGCCTCCAGCCAGTTGCTATACGCCTTCGAGATCCAGACCGACTACTCGACGGCCCTGTACGAGACTGCCCTGGCCACGGTCACGGGCAGCGGGTTCACCACCGACGACGCGTTCTCCAAGGTGCTGCACCTGGTCCTGGCCGTCTACTCCGTGGCCGTCTTCGCCACGCTCGCCGGCTCACTCGGCGCCTACTTCCTGCGGGGCGAGAAACCGCAGCACACCGACCACGTTGACAGGAGCCCCGATGGACGTGGTTGAACCTGGTACAGCCTCCGCCGTGTGGATCGCCGGTGGCCTGGCCGCGGTACTGGCCGTGCTCCACCTGGCCGCCCCAAGGATCCGCGGGCTTCCGGCGGTCCCCGAGCGCTACACGGGCTCCTTCGCCGGCGGGTTGGCCGTGGCCTACGTCTTCCTGCACCTGTTGCCGGAGATCGCCGCCGGCAACGAGGACGTGGGCGAGGCCCTCTCCGACGTCGTGGAACCCACGCCGTTGCTGGAACTGGCCATCTTCGTCGTCGCCCTGACCGGCTTCACGGTGTTCTACGGCCTGGAGCGCCTCGCACTCCACCATGGCGATCGCGACGCCGGACCAGACGCCACGTCCGGATCCGGACCGGGAGGAGGCGCCGAGCCGGCGGGCGTCTACTGGCTGCACCTGATCGCCTTCATGGCCTACAACGCGATGATCACCTACACCATGGTCCTGCGAGTCCGCACCGGCTTGTGGTTCGCAGTCCTGTTCACGGTGGCCATGGGCCTGCACTTCGTCCTCACCGATCGCGGCCTGGCCGAGCACTATCCACGGCGGTTCCGCGCCCACGGCCGCCTGTTCCTGGCCGGGTCGCTGGTGTTCGGGTGGATCCTGGCCAGCATCGCCGCACCCACCAGCACCCTGCTCGTGGCCTTGCTGACCGCCTTCATCGGGGGCAGCACCCTGCTCAACGTCTTCAAGGAGGAGGTGCCGTCCAACCGGTCCTCCAGCTTCCTGTGGTTCGCCATCGGGCTCATGCTGTACTCGGCCCTGCTGACCGTCATCACCGTGGTCGAGCAGTGATGAGCACACCATCCCCGGCACCGGCGCCGCATCGGCAGGGACTGGGGCACGACGGCGGCCGGTCGGACAGCGCACCAGGTCCTTCGGGTAGTTCTCCACCCCACCACCGGCCTCCCGAACGAACGTCGGTCAGTCCGAGAGATACCCGTGGGGGTTGAGCACGAACTTCGTCGCCGCACCGGCGTCAAACTCGGCATAGCCGCGCGGGGCGTCCTCGAGGGAGATCGCCTTCGCGTTGACGGCCTTCGCGATCGGCGCCCTGTCATGCAGGATCGCCATCATCAGCTGGCGGTTGTACTTCATCACCGGGCACTGTCCCGTGGTGAAGGACAGGGACTTGGCCCAGCCCGTGCCCAGCGAGAGGGACAGCGAGCCCTTCTGGGCGGCCTCGTCCACGGCCCCCGGGTCACCCGTGACGTACAGACCCGGGATGCCGAGGGATCCGCCGGCGGTGGTGATGTCCATGAGGGAGTTCAGGACCGTCGCCGGAGCCTCGTGGCCGGCCTCCTTGCCGTGTCCGCGGGCCTCGAAGCCGACGGCGTCGATGCCGCTGTCCACCTCGGGGACGCCGAGGATCTGCTCGATCTGGTCCTGGATCGGGCCTTCGCCGACGTTGACGGTCTCGCAGCCGAAGGTGCGCGCCTGCGCCAGGCGGTCCTCGTTCAGGTCCCCCACGATCACGACGGCGGCCCCGAGCAGCTGTGCGCCCATGGCCGCGGCCAGGCCGACGGGGCCGGCACCGGCGACGTAGACGGTGGAGCCGACGCCGACCCCTGCAGTGACGGCGCCGTGGAAGCCGGTGGGGAAGATGTCGGAGAGCATGGTGAGGTCCATGATCTTCTCCAGCGCCTGGTCCCGGTCCGGGAACTTCAGCAGATTCCAGTCGGCGTAGGGGACGAGGACGTATTCGGCCTGTCCGCCGACCCAGCCGCCCATGTCCACGTAGCCGTACGCGCTGCCCGGACGGTCCGGGTTCACGTTCAGGCAGATGCCGGTCTTGCGCTCCTTGCAGTTGCGGCAGCGGCCGCAGGAGATGTTGAACGGCACGGAGACGATGTCCCCGACACGGATGAACTCGACGTCGGGGCCGACCTCCACCACCTCACCGGTGATCTCGTGGCCCAGGACCAGATGCGCCGGGGCCGTGGTCCGGCCGCGCACCATGTGCTGGTCCGAGCCGCAGATGTTGGTGGCGACGGTCTTGAGGATGACTCCGTGGGGGACCTTGCGTCCCACGTTGGCGGGGTTCACTCCCGGGCCGTCCTTCAGCTCGAAGGTGGGGTACTCGGTGTCGATGACCTCGACGACGCCCGGCTCCTTGTAGGCGACGGCACGATTTCCTGACATTTCGGTTCCTCTTTCCTGTGGGTGTTCCAACGGGGCGGGTTCAGCCGCGCAACCGCGTCATCTCCGGGTCGTACAGCGGATCGTCCACCACGGTGGCCGCGATCCGACGCCCGAGGTACTCGATCTCCACCGCGTCCCCGGTCTCCACCCGGTTCGGCAGCCACGCGTAGGCGATCGGCTGGCGCACGGTGTATCCGTACGCCGCACTGGTGACGTAGCCCGAGACCTCGCCACCCACGTACACCGGTTCCTTGCCGAGGACCACCGAGACCCCGTCGTCGACCGTCAGGCAGCGCAGCCGCGTGGTCGCCGCCGCGGCCCGCTCCGCCAGCGCGCCCTTGCCGACGAAGTCATCCGTCTTCGAGGCCTTGACGGCGAAGCCGAGCCCGGCCTGGACCGGCTCGTGCTCGCTGGTCATGTCCGTGCCGTAGGACCGGAAGCCCTTCTCCAGGCGCATCGAGTTGAAGGCCTCGCGGCCGGCGGCGATGATCCCGTGCTCCTGACCCGCCTCCCAGAGCACGTCCCAGAGCCGGTGGCCGACGTCGGCGGAGGCATAGAGCTCCCAGCCGAACTCGCCCACGTAGGACAGGCGCATGGCGGTCACCGGGATGCCACCGATCGAGATCTGCCGGGCGCGGAAGTACTTCAGCCCGTCCCTGCTCAGATCGTCGCGGCTGACCTTCTCCATGACGGCGCCGGCGAGCGGGCCCCAGAGGCCGATGCAGCAGGTGCCGGGGGTGATGTCCCGGACGGTGACCCACTGCGCCGGGTTCTCCTCGCTCTGGTGGCGCGCCCTGCGGGAGAGGTAGGCCAGGTCCACGGTGGAGTTCACGCCGGCCTGGTAGGACTGCTCGGACAGGCGCGCGACCGTGATGTCGCTGGTGATGCCGCCGGCCGCGTCGAGGAGCAGCGTGTAGCTGACGGCGCCGGGGGCCCGCAGCATGTTCGACGTCGTCAGGCCCTGCAGCAGGGCGCCCGCGCCCGGCCCCGAGATCTCCAGGCGCTTGAGCTGGGACATGTCGAACAGGGCCACGGCGGTCCGGGTCCTCCAGACCTCGGCAGCGGCGATCGGGGAGTGGAACCTGTCTGACCAGGCGTCCCGCTCCGGAGCGGCCCACTCGGCGGGCATCTCCTCCAGCAGGGCGGCGTTCGCCTCGAACCAGTGCGGGCGTTCCCAGCCGGCGGCTTCCAGGAAGAACGCCCCGAGGGCCTTCTGCTGCTCGTGGAAGGGGCTGACGCGCACGTCGCGCGGAGACAGCCGGGGCTCCAGGGGGTGGCGCACGTCGTAGATCTCGACGAAGTTCTGCTGCGAGGTCTCCCAGACGTACTCCGGCGTGGTCTGCACGTCCTCGAACCGATTCAGATCGCAGTCTGACAGGTCGATGCTCGACTGCCCGATCGCGATCAGTTCGGCGACGGCCTTGGCGATGCCGGGACCGTGGGTGACCCACACGGCCTCGGCCGCGAAGAAGCCGTCCACGTGGCGGGATTCGCCCACGAGCGATCCGCCGTCCGGCGTGAAGGAGAAGATGCCGTTGAACCCGCGCTTGATCTCGGTGTTCCGCAAGTCCGGGAGCAGCTCCTGGCTGGCCGCCCACTCCGCGGCGAAGTCCTCCGGGGTGAAGGGCAGGGACGAGGGCATGCGCTCGCCCGTGATGTCCTCCGGCCGGTAGGACGGCAGGGTGTCGAGGTCCACCGGCAGGGGGCGGTGCGCGTAGGAGCCGATGCCGATGGTGTCGCCCCACTCGCGGTAGTACAGGTCACGGTCCTGGTAGCGCAGGATCGGGCGGCTGGCCCCGTGGGGCAGCTCGTTGACGCCGGCCAGGGACGGGGCCGGCGTGGACCAGGCGAACTGGTGGGCCAGCGGCAGCAGCGGGATGTCGATGCCGGCCATCCTGCCGATGTCCGGGCCCCAGAAGCCGGCGCAGGAGACGACGACGTCGGCCGGGAAGCGTTCCTCTCCCGCCACGACCGCCGTGACACGCCCCCCGGACTGCTCGATGTCGGTGACGGCGGTCCGGTCGCGGAACTCGACGCCGGCGGCCCGGGCCCGCTCGATGACCAGCTGGGTTCCCCGGGCGGCCAGGGCCAGGCCGTCGCCCGGGGTGAGGAGCCCGCCGAGCGGCAGGTCCGGATTGAGCAGGGGGAAGAGCCGGAGGCACTCATCGGCATCGACGACGTGCGCCTGAACCCCGTACGAGCGGTTCCAGCCCGCGCGGCGGTGGAGGTCCTGCAGGCGCTCGTCCGTGGTGGCGATCTCGAGGCCGCCCACAGGCAGGAAGGAACCGCGGCCGTCGGGGCCAATCAGGGACGTGAGCTTCTTGATCGTGTACTGCGCGAACGCCGTCATGGACTTCGAGCCGTTCGAGGAGAAGACCAGGCCGGGCGCATGCGAGGTCGAGCCGCCGGGCATGCCCAGCGGCCCCTGCTCGAGGACGAGGGTGTTGGTGTGTCCGAGTTGGGCGAGCTCGTCCGCGAGGTTCGCGCCGACGATGCCGGCTCCGATGATGACGACCCGGGGAGAGGGGGTAGGCCTCATTGATCACTCCTTGGTGTGCTGATTCAGGGTGGTTAGGCGTCGACGACCAGGTCGGTCTGCGCCGTCGAGCAGCACGGCAGGAACTTGCCGGCGTCGATCTCGCGGGCACGGATGCCGCCCTGGTGGTTCATGTCCACCTCGCCGCTGATCTTGATGACCTTGCAGGAGCCGCACATGCCCTCCCGGCAGTTCGCCCCGATGCGCACGCCGGCCTCCCGGGCGGCGTCCAGGACGTTCGCCTGCGGGTCGATGCGCACGTTCAGGCGGGTGCGCAGGAACGACATCGTCAGGCTGCCCTCCCCGACCACCTCGAAGGTGGACGGGTCGGCCGGCCCGCTCGCGTCCGACGCGGCCGGGCTCGACGGTGCCGGGCTTGATGGTGACGGGCTCAGCGGAGCCGGTGCGCCGCCGTCGTCCTCGGGGGTGTTGAGTTCCGCGATCCGGTAGAGGTCCAGTGAGCCCGTGGGCGGATCGACGACGTCGGCCGGGGCCTCCCGGGCGGCGTCCTGCGCCGCGGCCATCTCCTCGGCGATACCGCCGGCGAGCGCCACCTCCTCGCGGTACTCGAGCGCGGTCTCCGGGGTGCCGGAGAACGACTCGATGAAGATCGACGTGTCGTCCACGCCCACCTTCGTCAGCAGGTCCGCGGCGACGTCGATGTACCCCTCCGGCCCACAGGCGAACACCTTGCGCCCGTTGGCATCGGGGACCACGGTGTCGATCATCTCCGCGGTGAGCCGCCCGACCATGCCCTCCCAGGTGCCGGGGACGCTGCGGTCGCCCAGCGAGTAGTACACGGTGATCCGGGAGTCGACCGCGGCCAGGTGCTCGAGTTCGTGGGAGAACGCGAAGGTCCCGGGCGCGGCCCCGTGGTACAGCATGACGACGTCGGCATGGCCCGGGAGGGAGTGGATCGTCCGGATCATCGACATCAGTGGGGTGACGCCGGAGCCGGCCGCCAGGAACAGGTAACGGGCCCGGCGGTCGTAGTCGGGCAGGTGGAACGCCCCCACGGGACCGAGCACCTCCAGCACGGCACCGGGCCGGATGTTCTCGTGGACCCACGGCGAGACGGTGCCGCCCTCCTCGCGCTTGACGGTGATGGCGAAGGTCCACGGCTCCGTCGGGGCGCTGGATAGCGAATAGCTGCGGCTGACCGGCTCGGCGTCCGGACCGTTCACGGGGAAGGCGATGTTGAGGTACTGCCCGGAGCGGAAGGCGAGCGGGGCGCCGTCGGTCCGGCGCATGACCATGGTGAGCATGCCCCCGGCCTCGGGGATGGTCTGGACGCACTCGGCGAGGAACTCCTGCGGATACCAGGGGTCCAGTGCCCTGGCCGCCGCCGCGAAGGGCAGGTCGGAGGAGGCCTGGACCACCCGGTTCCACGGCATCTCCAGGCCCCGGAGGCGCCGGACCTCGGGGATCGTGGTGAGGGTGGTGCTGACGGTCATGCCACGTGCTCGCGCATCCGCTGGGTGTACCAGTGGATGAACGCCTCCACCTGGTACTCGCTCTTCATGTACGGACCCGGCTCGTAGGCCGGGCTGGACGCGCCCTGCTGGCACATCTCCACGAAGTCCTTGTCCTGCAGGTTCGTCTGCTTCCACGTGTGGGTGAGGGCGTCGACGTCGTAGTCCACCCCCTCGACGGCGTCGTCGGCGACGAGCCAAGTGGTGCGCACCAACGTCTGGTGTTCGTTGATCGGGAACGCGGCGAACGTGATCACGTGGTCGGAGAGCAGGTGAAACCAGGAGTTCGGCTGCAGGTGCATGGAGCAGCGGCCCAGCCGGAAGTCACGCAGGTCGCCCAGCAGCTTCTTGGACAGGCGGCGGCCGGTGGCGGAGAAGGACTCCCCCGCGCCGTCGAGCGGCTCACGGGAGATGCGGATCCCGGTGACGCGGGTGTCGAGTTCCTCGACGACCTCGAAGGGCAGCCCGTAGCGGGTGCAGCGCCCCCGCAGGGCGTCCTCGGCCTCGACGTTGCGGTTCCAGACGTCCTCCAGGTGGGGCGGGACGATCCCCTCGGAGAGACCCCAGGTCGGGAAGAGGGAGCAGGCCAGCTCGGGGTGGCCGTCGCAGTGGTAGCACTCGCGGTTGTTCTCCATCACGAGTTTCCAGTTGCCCTCCTCGATGATGTCCTGTTGGTAGGCCACCCGGGCGCTGGCGATCTCGTGCGGGGCCAGGTACGGCTCGAAGATCCCGGCCACCTCGTCGAAGTCGGCGGGCGGCTCGTCCGCCAGGCAGACGAACACCAGCCCGGCGACCACCCGGCCGTGCGCCTTCTTCAGCGCGAAGCACGCCGGGTCGAAGTCCGTCTCGCCGGGGGACGAGGCGTGGATCAGGTCGCCGTCCGGCGAGTAGGTCCACGAGTGGTAGCCGCACACCAGGTTGCCGGTGCTGCCCGTCCTCTCCGGGAGCACCCGGGCGCCGCGGTGGCGGCACACGTTGTGCAGGACGTTCACGCCCTCCTCGGTGCGCAGGACGATCAGGGAGTACGGTCCGTAGTCCACGGTCACGTAGTCACCCGGCTCCGGGATCTCGGCGAGGCTGGCGGCGAAGAGCCAGTGCCGGCCGAAGATGCCCCGCATGTCCGCGGCGAAGATCGCGGGATCGGTGTAGAACGGCGCCTCCAGCGAGTAGCCGGTGCGGCGCTCGTCGAGCAGAAGGCGCAGTTGGGCGGCCTGTTCCTCGGTGGGGGCGGCGGCGAGGCGGCCGCGGGTGGCGCTGGAGTTCACGGCAAGGGTCACGGTACTGATTCCTCGAGTCTGCGGGGTTCGGGGCGGTGCTGTGGGCCAATCGGTGGCCGGGTCCGGTGCAGTGCTGTGATCGATGACACATCGAGCGTAATCCTCGGGACAATGCAATAAAAGCGCGAATTTCCGCCGCGAACCCTGCAGAATCGGTGCATGATCGACCGACGCCTCCTCACCCTCCGGACGTTCGCCTCCTGTGGCAGCATCGCGGCGACCGCGGAGCTCACCGGCTACTCCCCGTCCGCCGTCTCGGCGCAGCTGCGCGAGCTCCAGCAGTCACTCGGCATGCGCCTGCTGCTGAAGGAGGGCCGCGGGCTGCACCTCACGGCCACCGGGCGCTATCTCGTGGAGCAGACCGACGGCCTGGTCGAGGAGTGGGGCCGGATCACCTCGGCCATGGCGTCCGCAACCGGATCCACGCCCGTCGAGTTCGGCCTGGGCGGCTTCTCGACTGCGGCGTCCAGCCTGCTCGTCCCGCTCGCGGCGGATCTGCGGGCCTCCCAGCCGACGGTCACCGTGCGGGTGGTCGAGGCGAGCCCCTCGCGGTGCCTGGACCTGCTCCTCGCGGAACGGATCGACCTCGCCGTCGTCGTGGCCACCGAGGCCGAGGCCCACGTCGGCGCCGACTCCCGCGTCGAGGAGACGCCGCTGCTCGACGATCCGCTGGACGTGATGCTGCCGTTGGACCATCGGCTGGCGGACAGCTCATCCGTCTCGCTGCACGAACTCGTGGGGGAGGTCTGGATCACGGACGCGCCGGGTACCGCCTACCGCGCGCTGTTCTCCGCCGCGTTCACCGCGGCCGGCATGAACCCTCACGTCCAGCACGAGGTCACCGAGTGGGAGACGACGACGGCGCTCGTCGGGGCCGGGATGGGCCTCGGCCTGGTGCCGCGCCTGGCGAGTCTGGCGGGGTCCGAGAACGTGCGGCGGGTGCCCATCTCGGGTCCGGCGCGACCGACGCGGCGGATCGTCGCCGCGGTGCGCCGGGGCACGGCGGGCGCCCCCATCGTCGACGCCTCCCTGGCGCACCTGCAGGATGCCGCCCGGCGACTGCTCTCGGATCGTCTGGCGGAGAATCCCTAGCGCCGGGCTCCACCGGCCGGCTACACGGCGCCCGACGAGGCGTCCTGCTGGAACGCGACGATCCGCTCGATCGCCTCGGCCACGTCCCGCTCCCCGGCCGCGAAGGACAGCCGCACGTACTCCTCGCCGTGCGCCGTGTCGAAGTCGGTGCCGGGGGTCAGTGCCACGTGCGCCTCCTCCATCAGGGCCTCGCAGTAGGCGGTGGACGTCCCGTACCGCGCCAGCATGGCCTCCCCCGGCTTCGCCCAGAAGTAGAACGCCCCGTCCGCCGGGGCCGCGTCGGTCCAGCCCAGCCGGTCCTGGTGTGCCAGCACCAGCGCGCGGGCCCGGGCGAACCCGGCCACCTGCGCGTCGCACTCCGTGTAGGACTGCTCCGTGAAGGCCTCCACCGCCGCGTACTGCGCGGCCGCCGGCGGGCACAGGGACACCGAGCCGGAGAGCCCGCCGATCGCCGGCGCCAGGTCCTCGGGCATCAGCATCCACCCGATCCGCCAGCCCGGCATCCCCCAGTACTTGGAGAAGGAGCTCATCACCAGGGCCTCGTCCGAGTACTCCCCCGCGCAGACCCCACGCTCGACGCCGGCCCCGGCACCTCCCGCGGCCCCGTCACCTGCGGTGGTGGGAGACCCGTAGGTCACCCCGTGGTAGATCTCGTCCGAGACCAGGCGCACCCCGCGCCCGGAGCACCACTGCGCCAGCGCGGCCATCTCCTGCCGGGTGGCCATGGTGCCGGTCGGGTTGTTCGGGGAGGCCAGGATCAGCCCGGCCAGCGGACCGTGCACGGCCTCCGCCTCCTCGAGGAGCGCGGGGGTGGGCTGGAAGCGCACGGCCGGGCCGGCGTCGAGCTCCACCACCTGGCAACCGAGTGCGGCGAGGATGTTGCGGTAGGCGGCATAGCCGGGGCGGGCCATGGCCACGCGGTCCCCCGGGTTGAAGGCGGCGAGGAAGCCGAGCATGAACGCGCCGGAGGAGCCGGTGGTCACGGCCACCCGCGCGGGGTCCACCTCCAGGCCGTACCAGCGGGCGTAGTGCGCCGCGATCGCCTGCCGCAGCGGCGCGATGCCCAGCGTCGGCGTGTAGTTCAGCGCCCGCCCGGAGGCGTGCACCTCGGCGGCCCGCGCGTTGACCGCGGCGGGCGCCCCACCGCCGGGTTCCCCGGCGCACAGACTCACGACGTCGGCCCCGGCCGCCCGCAGTTCGGCGACCCTCCCGAGGATGGTCATCACCTGGAAAGCCGGCACCTGCGAGCGCGAGGACGGGCCGAGCGGACGCGCGAAGGACGAGGCCGTGGGCTGTTCATCGGGTTGGAAGCTGGACATCATGCCCCATTGAACCAGTTGGCGTCAGGTGCCGCGGGTCACGGACCCCTCGGATGCACGATGACGAACACGTCGCGATCACGGTGTTGTGGTCGCCGACGGAACGGAGTCCTCGAAGTCCGGGATGGCGTCTTCATGGACCGCCACGGACGACATCATCCGCTTCAGCTCGCGGTACTCCGTTGTGGAGAGGAAGGCCCGCATCGCCTCGTCACCCTGCTCACCGGTCAGGGCCTCGACCATGGGCAGTGGGATGGACGTTCTCAGGTACAGCCCGGTGAAGTCCTTGACGGGGTACTCGTCGGTCATCACGTGGATCCATGCGGCCTGGACGGATTCCGGCGAGTTCGGGTCCACGGCGTCGGGGAGGTCCGCAACCTCCACCAACAGTCCCTCCGTCGCCGCACCCCAACGGGAAGACATCTCGAATTCCGGATTCTCGGCCAGATGCTGTGCCAGGAAGTACACCGACGCATCCTCCTGGTGGCTGGGGGTGCTGGTGAGAGGTTCTGCTTCCAGCGTCTCCACGAGCGCGGGATAGGCGCCGTCTCCGTCCCGGGCACCGGAGACGGTGGTCAGGTTCACGATGATGTCGTCATCTTTGTCCGTGATCTCATATCGCTCGGTCACCCCGGCCGGCGGTTGAGCTGACGAGTCGCTGCAGACCACGCAGCTGACGGTCCATCCGGCGGGAATGGACAGGCTGACCGTCCCCGCCTCCGTGGTGAAGACCTCATCACGCGGTTGGGCGTCCTGGCTCGATCCCCCGCCCGCCGTGGCGGAGGCAGTGGGGCTCACGGTCGGTTCCGCTGGAGAGGCGATGGCGCTCGGAGTCGGTTCCGTGGATCCACCGGCCGAGCTCGCGGCGGACGTGGCCGCTGCGGTGGTGTTCGGACCTGCTGTCTCCGCCGGGTTGGTACCCGAGCCGCAGCCGGTCACAGTCAGCACCAGGGCGGCGCCGGCCAGACCGGCCCACGGCCGCCGTCCCGGGACGGTGGCCTGCTTCATCATCACCAGTCCCCTCACGCGGTTGGCGGTTCGGAGCATCGGGGCCGATTCAGTCGCCACCCAGCGCGTGGGTTGTCTGCGACGCTGGCTCGGGCGCTCCGTGGTGCGCATTCTGCCACGCGGACCCGCCAGACCGTCAAGGGTTCGGTACGCCCGGGTCGAGTCGGCACCGGTGACCAGGCCAACACCAGCCGACATCGAGAGGCTACCGGCCGGCGTCGGGCACCGGCCGACTCAGCCGATCCGCAGCACGGGCTTGATGGTCTGGCCGGACTTCGAGTCGGCGAAGGCCTGCTCCACCTGGTCGAAGCCGTAGTACTGCACTAGCTCGTCGAAGGGGAACCGGCCCTGCCGGTACAGCGCCACCAGCGCCGGGATGAGGTCCTGTGAGGTCCCGGAACCACCGAGGGTACCGACCACGGTCCGGCCCCAGAGGGTCCGCTGGTGGTCCAGGCTGAACCGGGCCTGGGCGGGGGCGCCGCCGATGAGGATGAGGGTGCCGAGCATGCCTACAGCCTCGGCGGCCTCCTCGATCACGGCGACCACCCCGGTGCAGTCGATGACGTAGTCGGCTGTCCCACCACAGATCTCCAGGATCCGTTCCAGGGCGTTCTCGCGCCCGGAGTTGATGGTGTGCGTGGCGCCGTACTTCTGGGCCAGCTCAAGCCGGGAGTCGTGCAGGTCGATGGCGATGATGGTGGTGGCCGGGGTGTTCCGCGCCGCCATGATGGCCGCGAGCCCCACGGCACCGGCTCCGTAGACCACCACGGACTCGCCGGCGGAGGGGCGGGCCGTGTTGAGCACGGCCCCGGCCCCGGTGGTGATGCCACAGGCCAGGACGCCCACCAGTTCCAGCGGCACCTCGGGGTCCACCGCCACCAGAGCGTTGGCGTTGGCCAGGGAGTAGGTGGCGAAGGAGGACTGGCCGAAGAAGTGGCCGGAGAGCGTGGTGCCGTCCGCCCGGGAGTAGGCCGAGGTCCCGGCCTGCGGACCGAGGAACCGCTGACCGCTGGCCACGGCGGGGCCCAGCAGGTCACAGTACCGGTGCTCCCCACGGCGGCAGTTGCGGCACTGCCCGCAGTAGGGCCAGCCCATGATGACGTGGTCTCCCACCGCCACAGAGTCCACGCCCTCGCCGATCGACTCCACCACGCCGGAGCCCTCGTGACCGAGCACCCCGGGCAACGGCAGGGGCATGTCCCCGGCCTGAGTGATCGCGTCCGTGTGGCAGACCCCGGAGGCCACCACCCGCACCAGCACCTCACCGGGCCCGGGCTGTTCCAGCTCGAGCTCCTCCCGGACAAAGGGGGCGTTCTTCTCCTCGACGACGAGTGCTTCGATCTTCACTACAGCCTCCTGGAATGTGGCGGGACGCCCAGCGTAGCCACCGGGCTCCCGGACGCCGGGCGACTTCCGCCCCGGGGAACCCTTCGGAACCCCAGGCGATGGCCGGTCACCTTGTATGACGCGAGGGTGCCCTGAGCGGACGACCGCCGGCCTTCAGTTGCGGGATCCTACAGGATCAGTCGGTCCTGGCGGCGAGCTCCTCGGACGTCACCCAGTTGCCGTGCAGTCCGCGGGGGATCCGCAGTGGAACCTTCAGCGTGCAGACGGGCCCCCGGTCCACGTGCTGGGCATCCAGCAGCACCATCTCGGAGTGCATCAGGTCCCGGCGGGAGACGATGACGAACACGTAGCCGTGGCCCTCCGGGGCGTCGTCGGCCCCCGGGACGAACACGGGTTCGCCGATCGTCGCATGGTCGCCCGGGTACCAGATCTTCTGCTCCCCCGTGGCGACGTCCACCGCCGAGACCCAGCGGAAGCCGCCGCCGGGGGCGTCGTGGCCGGGCAGCTCGTTCAGGCCCATCACGCCCCACTGGTACTTCAGGGTCTCAAAGCGGTCGTCCATGCGAGGGAATTCGGAGGCGAACTGAGAGATCTTCTGCTCCGAGAAGGTGCGCCGCCGGTCCCGGGTGTCGATGGTCCAGCGGGAGAGGTAGCCCTTGGACTTCTCCGGGTCATGCTCCTGGTTGCCCACGATCGGAAACCAGGGGAAGTAGGAGGACTCGGAGACGGGGGTGTCGATGTGGATGTGCCGGCCGTCGTCATGGGCGCCCATGATGTGGCTGGCGAAGCGGTTCGGCCCCTCGTACCAGACGATGTTCTCGCCCTTGCCCTTGCGCGGCAGCACGCCCAGATAGACCCGCTCCTCGGGATCCCACTGGAACATGGACTCCTCCTTCTCCAGCCACTCACGCTCGGTGCGCATGGGGATGATCGGGAAGATGACGAAGTTCTGGGTCACGGCGAAGTCGTGGACCATGGACGAGTACGGAGCCTTGAACCACGTCTCGTGGATGATCTGGCCGGAGGCGTCCGCCTCGTAGTAGGCGATGTCCCGGGTGGTCTCCCCCTTGGCGGAATAGCCGAAGAACACCATCTCCCCGGTGTTGGGATCGACCTTCGGGTGGGCGGTGGAGGTCTTGGAGGTCAACGTCCCCTCGAAGTCGTAGTGGCCCACGGTATCCAGGGTGTCCGGGTCCAGAATCAGCGGCGGGGAGTCCTCCTTGGCCGCGTAGAGCTTGCCCCCGTGGAAGAACACGTTGGTGTTCGCCAGGCCGCGGACCACCCCCTCCACTTCCGGCCGGTCCGTGAAGGGGTTGTGGTACTGGCCGAACAGGGCCCGTCCTGCGGCGCGCTCGGCCTCGAACCGGGGGGTCTTGATGAAACGGCTCTTGTAGTCCACCCGGCCCTTGCGGAAGCGGAAGGACAGCGCCATGCCATCGTCATTGAATGAGCCCAGCGGACCCTCGTCCACGAACTTGGGGAACTGACGGTCGCACACCACCTTGTAGAACGTCCCGTCCAAGTGCGCCGGGATCTCACCCTGAACGCATTCGAGGCCCTGGATGTCCGCTTCCACGCGCAGGGGCGCATCGAACGGGTGGGCCGGTTCGGGGAAGCGGACGGTGGGCCACACCTCGGGTTCCGGGATGGGGGTGGCCGGGGCGGTCCGGGTCCACTGGAGCTCTTCGGCTGTGGCATCGTCCTGGGGACGGTTCATGTGGGTCATGTTCTCTTTCTCCTTGCACTGGAGGGCAGGTGGGCGGTCAGTTCCCGCGGTCCGATGCGGTGCCGGTCTCCGCCAGGGAAGGGGACTGGCGTGGGTGGGCCGCGTCGCCGACGCCGGCCGTGCGCACCTCCGGGTCCGTCCTGGAGTCTGCTTGGGGGCGCAGCGGCAGCAGGAGGGCAGCGGACACCGCCAGGATCACGGCCGAGCCGAGGAACAGCATGGAGCCCGTCCAGCCACCCTCCACCAGGTATCCGGCCAGGATGGGGCCCACAGTGGCCGCGATCCTCCCGAAGCCGCTGATCCATCCGAAGGCCGAGGCCCTCACCCGGGCCGGGTAGCTCTCCGGGATCAGGGAGTACATTCCGCCGAGTGCGGCTCCGAAGCCGATGGCCATGGTGAGCGGGATGTACAGGGGGATGTCCTGGGTGGACAGAAAGTATCCGAGCAGCCCGGCGCCGAACCCGGTGACGGCCAGGGACACGATGGTCAGAGTCTTGTTGGCGACCTTGAGCGAGATGGCCCCGTAGAGCAGACCACCGATCATGCCGCCCAGCGGCGCGAGCGTCCCGAAGAGCGTGCCCAGCTCAGGATCAGAGGTGGCCGTGGTGATCAGTTGCGGCGTCCAGCCCAGGTTGAAGTAGAACCAGCCCATCATCAGGCAGAACGAGGCGGCCAGGAGGATCGTCACCATCAAGATCTTCCGTGAGACCAGTTCTCGGAGCCCGCTGAGCGGCGAGGTCTTCCCCGGCCGATTCCCCACCGGGAGATCGGCGATGGGTTCTCGGCCCATCCGGGACAGCAACGTGTTGATCCTCTCCAGGCTCCGGCTCCGCCCCTTGGTCCGAGTGGACAGGAACTGAACGGATTCCGGCAGGCCGAGGATGCACATGAGCAGGATCACCACGTTGATGACCGTGCCGATCAGGAACATGCTCTTCCAGCCGAAGGCCGGGATGGCGGACACCGCGATCACTCCGGAGAGGAAACCGCCGAGCCCGGTTCCGGCCGAGTAGAGGGCCATGTTGAATCCGAGCCACTTGGTGGTGGAGAACTCTGCGACGATGACGCCCATGACCGCGGTGACGGCACCGATGCCGATGCCTGTGATGAACCGCGCGCCCAGGAGTGTTTCGAGGCCGGGGGCGAGCCAGGCCAGGAACATGCCCACGGTGACGAGGCCCTGACCCACCAGCCCCATCAGGCGGCGGCCGAAGCGGTCACCGAGGGGCGCCAGGACGAGCGCCCCGACCACCATGCCAGCGGTGGAGGCAGAGATGACATAGCCGATGTCGGCCGGTTGCAGCCCCCACTCCTCAGCGAAGTACGGGATGGCCAGCGCGACGGCAAGGATGTCATATCCGTCCGAGATGATGGTCAGCATGCAGATGAGGACCGTGACGGTCTGGAAGACGGTCATCCGGCCAGTGCGGATGCTGGATTCAAGATCCATGGTGTGTCCTTCGGCAGAGGGGGATCGGGCAGGAGTGTCGAGCGGCAGGGTCAGGAGTTGGCCTCGGGGCCACCCAGCCCGGACCAGGGTTCGATGCCCGGGATCTGGTGACCGGGGTCCGAATAGCGGATGACGGCATGCTCCTCGCTGTAGGCCGCCACGGCGTAATGGAGGTGGTTCCGGCCCAGACCGGATTGCTTGACGCCACCGAAGGGCACCAGGGGCACGCTGGCGCCGACGCGGTGTGCGTTGATGAAGGTGTTCCCCGCCTGGATCCGGCGGGCCAGTGCGAGGGCCCGCCCCGGATCGGCGGACCAGACGGAGGAACACAGGCCGTACTCCGTCCGGTTGGCCTCGGCGATGGCCTCGGACTCGTCGGTAAAGGGCAGCACGGGAATGAGGGGGGCGAACTGCTCCTCCACAACCAGCTCGTCCCCCGGGTCCATCCCGGTGACGACGCCCGGGCGGATGAAGCGCCCCTCGGCCGGCTCCACTCCCCCGGCCCACCGACCGCCCTGGTGGACGTGGTGCCCGGCCTCCCGGGCCCGGTCCAGCAGCCGCTGAGCGTTCCTGAACCCGGCCTCGGTGGTGAGCGGACCCAGGTGGACGCCGGGAAGGTGCCCGGGACCGAGCACCAGCTGGTCCACCAGGGAGGTGAACCGGTCCAGGAACTCACGGAGCCGGCTGTGGTGGACGTAGATGCGCTTGATGTTGAAGCACACCTGGCCGCTGACGGCAAAGCACCCCGCCACCAGCTCGCGCAGGGTGTCCACGCCGAGGTCCACGTCCTCCAGCAGAATGGCCGGGTCATTGCCGCCCAGCTCCAGGTGGGTCTTCTTCACGGTGCCGGCCGCGGCCTTCAGCACGGACCGTCCGGTGGCGATCCCCCCGGTCAGGGACACGGCGCGGATCTCCGGGTGGGCCACGAGCCGTTCACCGACCGTGGCGCCCCGCCCCGGGACCACGTTCAGCACGCCGGCGGGCAGCGCCGCCGCCAGCAGGTGCAGCGCACGGGTGAGTGCCAGAGGCGCCTCCTCCGGTGGCTTCACGACGACGGCGCATCCGGCCACCAGCGCCGGCGCCACGGCGTTCAGGCACAGGTAGACCGGAGTGTTCCACGGGCTGATCACCACGGCCGGTCCGACCGGCACGTGCTGGAGCCACACCCCGTCAGCCTGGCCCGTCCCCGGGTGGCCGGTCAGGTCCCGCATCCCGCCGAGGTCTCCGGCCAGGCCGGCGAAGGTCCGGAGCAGGTGGATGCCTCCGTTGATGTCCCCCCGGGCCTCATGGACTGGCTTGCCGACCTCACGCACCAGCAGGTCGGCGAGCCGGTCCGCCTCTGCGGCGATGGCGTCCGCCCCCGCGGTCATGCCGCGAGCCCGTTCGGCCGGCGTCAGGGTCGCCCATCCGAGAAAGGCCCGGGCCGCCGCGGCAGCCGACCGGTCGACGTCGTCCGGTGTGGATTCGGCCCCCTCTCCGACCCGGACGGACGGGGCGGCCGGATCCAGCACCGCGATCATCGTCCGGGGATCGGTGACCGGGCCGCCGTCGACATAGCCCCGGGCGGTGGCCCAGTGCTCCTGGGAGGGCACCTCAGGCACTCTGGGCCGCCGCGTCGTCCTCCGACCTGACCTCCCGGCCGGTGACGGGGTGCGGGTAGTGGAAGGGGAAGACCTCGGTGTTCGGGAAGAAGTCGAAGCCCCCGTCCACGATCTCGTCCGGGCCGAAGGGATCCTCGGGGTAGGTGGCGGTGGGACGGAAGTCCCGCGGTTCCGTGCGTGACCAGCCGCTGGAGTACTCCCCGTGCCAGAAGGCCCGGTAGTTCAACGTCTTGATCTTCCAGGTGCCATGGTCATTGACGTACTCGTTCTCATACAGGCCGCCCTCGAACCACTGCTCCATGGAGGCGGTGCCCGGATAGGTGTCCCGGGCCTGTTCGTGTACGCCGGCCTGCATCATGCTGCGGAACCGGCCCCGGGCGCTGAGTCCGTCCTCGGAGACGGTGACCACGTCCTGGTGCTGCGGGTGGTCCAGCAGGAACCCGAACACCGGTCCATTGAGGTCAGCGGTGAAGCGCTTGCGGAAGCGGCCCACGTACAGCCGGTGGACCCCCTCCTTGCCTTTGTAGAGGCCTCCGCAGAAGTAGACGTTCCCGTCCTCCGCGAACAGGTCCACCACCTCCTGGTACAGACATTTGTCCAGGTAGTAGCCGTACTGGTGTTGCAGGGTTCGCACCGCCTGCTGCGCCTCCAACACCGTGACCCTGCGGGCAAGGTCCTCCAAGACGGCGGACGTCTGATTCTGGTCCATGGGGCTGCTCTCCTTCATTGCCTGGTGATCTGTATCACTCTCCGTGTAGGTAGTGAATCAGTCCCCGATGGGGCCAGCCATGATTCCCCTGGACGTCCCCCTCTGCGGGACAGCAGTTCACCCCCGCCGCGGAAAAACGCCGCAGACCCCTTGATTCCCGCACTGTTCACTGGCACGCTTCCCGTCATGCGGGACACTGACAGGCTCACGCCCTCCACCCCTCCGATCCTCGTCAGTGCGGAGCGGGTTCTGCAGGTCGTTCGGATGGTGGGAAACCGGGGAACGGTCACCGTGGCGGAGGTCGCCCGCGAGTTGACCACGAGCACGTCCACTGCGCACCGACTGCTGGCCGCCTGCAGGGCCCAGGACTTCGTCCGCCAGGACGTGGTGGGTGGTGCCTATGTGATGGGGGCGGCCCTGCACGAGCTGAGCCTCGGCGCCACCTCCGCGGTGCAGCTCCGTGAGGCAGCGGGCTCAGTCCTGCGCCGGGCCGCCCAGATACTGGACGAGACCGTCGGCTTCGTGGTGGCCGAGGGGCGGGACGGCCGCTACGTCGAATCGGTGGAGGGCCATCGCTCCGTCCGGATCACCTCATTGCTGGGCCGCCATGTCCCCCTGAACTCCTTCGCCGGTGGCCGCGCGATCCTGGCCGCGCTGCCGCCCGACGAGGTGGAGCGGCGCCTGACCTCCAGAATCCTGCCGGGGGCCACGCCCCGGTCCATGACCGATTGGGAGGACCTGACGGCGGAACTGGAGCGGATCCGCGCCCGGGGGTGGGCCGTGGACTTCGCCGAGGCGGACCTCGAGGCCGGCTCAGTGGCCGTGGCCGTCATCGATTCCAGCGGGTGGCCACGCGGAGCCGTGACGGTCAACGTGCCACTCAGCCGGATGACCGCCAAGCCGGAGGCGGTGGCGTTGGCCCGGGAGCTGACTCCGTTCGCCACCACTATCCAGCGGCGGATCCGAGGAGGCAGTTGACCCTTTGACCCGGTGACCCGGTGACCCGGTGACCCTAGGTCATGATCAGTAGGGGCTGATCGGTGTTCGGCTGACGGCGGTAGATCCGGGCCGGACGGCCCAGGCCGTTTCCACCGGGCGGCACGGCCCGCACCTCGAGCGCCTCCAGCTGCGGTTCCATGGCCCGCCGGAAGGTGTCCTTCTGATGCCGGGATCCGGCCACGGCGTCATGGATCTGGCGCAGCTGGGTCATGGTGAACTCGTTCTCCAGCAGGTTCCACGGGTCCGGAACCTGGCCGTACTCCCAACGGACCATCCTCACGGCCCAGGCGATGATCTCGTCATGGCTGAAGGGCAGCCCCTGCACCTCGGACACGGGCCGGAGTTGGCCGTGGCCGTGCGCCAGGCCCCTCTCCAGTTCCGACAGGGGCAGCACGTCCAGGTGGGTCACGGTCAGCACCCAGCCCCGCTCGTCCCGGGCCGGATCGTCGAAGACGTGCAGCTGCCGCGGCGAGCGCCCCTGGATGTGCATCCGGGTGTCGAGGCACCGCAGCACCGCCTCACCCAGCCGCTCGCGTTCGCGCAGCATGGTGCCCGGAAGCATCCACTCGCCGGCATGGCTGCCCTGGTCCCGCTGGCGCAGCACCACGTTCAGCTGGCCGTCCGCCACCGTCAGGAGCACGACGTCGGCCGCCACCGAGGGGCGGGGATAGGCAAGGAGGTCATCGCGTTGCGGAGACATACCAGCCAATCTATCCAGCCCGGGCCGCGGTGGCGTGTCAGTTGAACGGTCGGGTGCGCGGTCAGGCGAACAAGGCAGCGGCGTCACGGACGAACTCCTCGCCCGTGGTGAAGGTGGTGCCCCAGATCCTCAGGGCGTCGGCCACCGGCTCCTGCATCAGCGGGCGGCTGAACCCCTCCACGCCGTAGCGTCCCGTGTAGCCCAGATCCCGGACGGCCGCGAGGAATCCGGCCAGGTCCAGGGCGCCGGTGGAGAGCAGCCCGCGGGATGACTGCCCGAGCTCGAGGTAGCCCAGGTGGGGCAGCGCGTGGGCCACCGCCGCCACCGGGTCCGTCTCCTCAAGGGCCATGTGGAAGGTGTCCAGGTGGATCCTCAGGTTCCTCGAGCCGGAGAGTTCCACGAACCGCACGGCCTGGGCCGCCGTGTTCAGCACGGAGGTCTCGTAGCGGTTCACCACCTCGAACGTCATCATGATCCCCAGGGCGGCCGCCTCGTCCGCCACGTCCCCCACCAGCTGAGCCGCATGGGTCACGTCCCGCTCCGCGGGCCGCGAGGAGGCGTCCCCGTGGACGCCGTAGGGAACCCCGTTGAGCTGGTCCCCGCCCAGTCTCGCGGTCATCTCCACGGTCCGGCGCAGCTGCTCGAAGCCGCGCCGCCGCACCTGGGGCGAGCCGGACATGACGTTCGCCTCCGGGGACTGGACGGCCATCGCGATGGGCGCCAGGCCGGCGTCGTGGATCCGCCGTCCGAGCGCCTCGACGCCGCGCGCCGACGGGTCCACCGGGCCCAGCACCACGCGCCGGTATCCGGCGTCCCGCAGGACCGGCAGGCAATGGGCGAAGTCCTCGCCGAAGGGGTCCGTGGTGAAGGCCGCACTCTGGCAGGCCAGGTCCACCGGGACGGGACGGGCCACCTCAGAACTCCGGCAGCTCGAAGCGGTGCTTGAACACGGAGTAGCCGTCATCCACGTTCACCACGGTGCCGTTCATGGCGTTGGACTCCTCGGAGAACAGGAACGCCACCACGTTGGCGATCTCCTCCGGCTCGGTCATGACGTTGCGCAGCTGCTCGGAGGCGAACAGGTCCCGCAGCTGCTGCGGGAACTGCTGGATGATCGCGGTGTTGGCCCGGCCCGGGGTGATCGCCAGGACGCGGGTGCCGTGCTCGGCCAGTTCGTAGGCGGCCGAGCGGGTGAAGGAGATGACGGCGGCCTTGGCGGCGGAGTAGGTGAAGGACAGTTCGGCGGCCTGCTCGCCGTAGATGGAGGAGGTGTTGACGATGACCCCGCCCCCGCCCTGCTTCACGAACTGCCGGCCGGCGGCCAGGATGCCGTAGTACACGCCGTCCTGGTCGATCCGGATCATGGGGTGATAGTCCCGCTCCGGGTCGTGGTCCAGCAGCGGCCTGCCGCCGGCGATCCCGGCGTTGTTGAAGATCCCGTCCAGCCGCCCGAAGGTGTCCACGGCCGTCTGCACGGCGGACTGCACGGCCGCGAAGTCCGAGACATCCACCGCGACGGCGGCCGCCTGGCCCCCGGCGGCCGTCACCTCCTCCGCCACGGCCTGGGCGCCGGCGAGGTTGAGGTCCGCCACCATCACCTTCGCCCCCTTCTCGGCGCAGCGGCGCACGGTGGCGCGGCCGATGCCGCTGGCGCCGCCGGTGATCAGCAGGACCTGGTCAGTCAGGGTCGTCATCGTCTCTCCATCTGGTCGGTTCAGGTTGTGGTTCAGAGCGTGGTTCAGAACATGGTGTGCGAGAGCGCCAGCGCCCCGCCGTCCACGGCGAGCACGGCGCCGGTGACGAAGGAGTTGCCGGGCGCCACGAGGAACAGCATGGGCGCCTGGATCTCCGCCAGGGTGCCCATCCGGGCCAGCGGGATGGTCTCCTCCCACATCCGCTCGCCGGCCTCGTCCAGCACGGCGTCCCCGCCGATCCGGGTGCCCTTGAAAGGCCCCGGGGCGATCACGTTGACGCGGATCCCCCGGGGCGCCAGCTCGAGCGCCGCCTGGCGGGCCAGGTTGATGATGCCGGCCTTCGTGGCCCCGTAGGCATAGGACACCATCGGGTCCGTGCGCAGCCCGGCGGTGGAGGACGTGACGAGGATCCGGCCGTTCTCCGGCAGCACCCGGGCGGCGGCGCGCACCGTGGCGAAGGTGCCGTTGAGGTTGGTGTCCACCACGTGGTCCCACTCCTCGTCCGCGTACGCCCCGATCGCCCCCTGGTCGGTCCGGTAGCTGCCCCCGCCGGCAATGCCGGCATTGGCCACGACGACGGTGGGCCGGCCGACCTCGGCAACGATCCGTTCCAGCGCCTCGTCGAAGGCGCCGGGCTGGGAGAGGTCGGCGGCGTAGGCGTGGGCGGTGCCGCCAGCGGCGGTGATGCCGTCCCGGACCTCGTCCAGCCGGGCCCGGTCCCGGCCGAGCACCACCACGGTGGCGCCCGCGTCGGCGTAGATCTCGGCGGCGGCGCGGCCGATCCCGGAGGAGGCCCCCGTGACCACGGCGATCTCGCCCCGCAGGGAGAAGATCTCCAGCAGCCGCTCGGTTCCGGTGGTGGTGCGCGTGGTGGTCGCCGTGCCGGTGCTGGTCATCGGCGTCCTCACATCGTGGGCTCGTAGTCGGCCACGTTGGTCCGGTCGATCAGCTCGGCCTCGACCTCCACGAAGTCCTCCTCGGGCAGCGTGCCGTCCGCCCGGAACGCCTCGACGCTCTCCACGGTCATGTCCACGACCTTGGACCAGTCCTGCAGGACTGAGGCGTAGAACGGCCCCTCCTTCTCGATCTCCGCGGCGGCGGCGCCGAGGGCGTCCACACCGGTCACGAAGATGTCGTCCTGGCCGGACTCGTTGATGGCCTGCACGGCACCGAGGGCGGCGTGGTCCCAGCCGGTCCAGATCCCGTCCAGTCCGTCCGGATTGGCCTGCAGGAAGTCCGTGACGAACTTCAGGGTCTCCTCCTGGGACGTGCCCGGGTTCAGGACCTGCTTCATCTCGCCGCCGGCGAGGTTGGCCCCGGCAGCCTCCAGCTCGTCCACGGCGATGTTGCTGCGGGTCATGATGCCCACGTGCGGATCGTGCCCGATCACCATGACGTCCTTGCCCTCAAGGCCACCCATGGCCTCATCCAGGGCGCCGAGGCCGAGGTCGGCGATCTGCTGCTGGTCGAAGGTGATGTCCTGGACGAAGTCATCGTTGGGCTCCACGCCGCCGTCGATCGAGAAGATCGGGATCTGGGAGGACTCGGCGGCGTTGACCAGGGGAGCGATCTGGCGGGGATCCGGGAATCCGGCCACGATCACGTCGGCCCCCTGGGTGATGGCCGACTGGACGTCGGTGTTGATCTTGTCGTAGTCGAAGTCGGAGGTGTACAGGGTGACGTCCCATCCCTTCTCCTTGCCCTTCTCCACGAGTTCGTCCAGGGACTCCTTGCCGGCCGGGGTGCCGTACCCGGCGGTGAAGGCGGCGACCTTGAAGCTGTCTTCGCCACCGGCTCCGGCGTCACCGGAACACCCGGTGAGGGCCAGCATCCCGGCGACGGCCAGGCCTGCGGTGATCTTCAGTGATGTACGCATGGTCTTCTCCTGTGGAAGATGCCACCAGGCGGCGGCGGTGGGGTGGATGGGGATATCCGGGGTGAGGGGCCTGGGGCCTATCGGTGTTTGGACTTGAAGGACGAGAGCAGGACGGCCCCGACGATGATCACGCCGGTGAGCACCTGCTGGATGTAGGTGTTGACGCCCACGATGTTCAGCCCGTTCTGCAGGACGCCGATGATGCCCACTCCCACCAGGGTCCCGCCGAGGTTGGCCTGGCCGGAGTTGGCGATGGTCATGCCGAGGAATACGGCCGCCACGGCGAGCATCATGTAGTCGTTGGCGCTGGTGGCGCTGGCACTGGAGAGCCGGCTCACCAGCACGATGCCGCCCAGGCCCGAGGCCAGTCCGGCGAGGGCAAAGGCCCAGAACACGTTCCCGCGGACGTTGACGCCGGACAGCCGGGCCACCTCGGGGTTGCCGCCCACCGCGTACCAGCGGCGGCCCACCGTGGTGTACCGCAGCACCACCCAGACGATGAGTGCCACCACGGCGGCGAGGATCACGGGCATGGGGATCCCCAGCGGCCGGGACTGACCGATCCAGAAGAAGGACTCCGGCATGCCGTAGAGCGTGGTGCCGTCCGTGACGATGAAGGCCAGCCCCCCGACGGTGGTCATGGTCGCGAGGGTCGCCACGATGGCCGAGATGTTCAGGTAGGCCACGAGCAGTCCGTTGATCATGCCCACCGCCAATCCGGCGAGCAGTCCCAGGACGATCGCCACTGGCACCGGCAGGCCGTTGAGCATCAGGGCGGAGGCGGTCGCCCCGGACAGGGTGGCGGTGGTGCCCACGGACAGGTCGAAGTGCCCGGTCACCATCACCATGGTCTGGGCCGCGGCGATGATGGTCAGGATGGCCACCTGGGCCAGGACATTGGTCAGGTTGCCCAGGCTCAGGAAGGCTGAGGGGCTCATCACCCCGAAGATCAGGATGAGGGCCACCAGGGCGATGATGGTCCCGCCCTGCCAGACCATCTGGACCAGCGGGGTGCGCTGCTCGGGCACGGCCACCGCGGTCACGGTATCGGGGGGAGTCACGGTGGCCATCTCAGGCGTTCCTTCCGTAGCAATAGGACAGGAGCGTCTCCTCGTCGGCACCCTCGGCGGGCACCTCACCGGAGACGCGTCCCTCATGCATGATGAGGATCCGATCGGACAGGCCGATCAGTTCGGGGAGTTCGGAGCTGACGGCGATGATGGTGGTTCCCTGTGCCGCCAGCTGACGGATCAATCGGTAGATCTCGGCCTTGGTGCCCACGTCGATGCCGCGGGTCGGTTCATCGAGCAAGAGCACCTGGGGGTTCCGGGCCAGCATCTTGGCCAGGACGACCTTCTGCTGGTTGCCGCCGGAGAGCAGCCCCACCGCCTGGCGCGGGCTGCGGGCCTTGACGCGCAGGTTCTCCATGCCGCGGCGGGCCAGTTCGGTGACCCGGCGGGAGGACACCCAGCCGGCCGAACTGACCTTCTCCAGGTTGGCCTCGGCGATGTTGTCCTGGATCGAGGCGCCCACGGAGACGCCCTGCGAGCGCCGCTCCTCCGGCACCAGGGCGATGCCCCGGTCCAGGGCACGACCCACGCCCCCGGTTCCCGGCACGGCCCGGCCGTCCACGCTGATGGTCCCGGAGGTCCGCTTCTGGTCCCCGGCCAGCAGGCGCATCAGTTCGCTGCGGCCGGATCCGGCCAGGCCGCCGATGCCGAGGACCTCGCCGGCGTGGGCGGAGAGGCTCAGGCCCTGCACCTTGTTGCCGCACAGCCCCTCCACGGTGAGCACCACCCGTTCCGTGGCCGTGCCCCGCTCGGGGAACAGGTCCTCGGCGGGCCGGCCGACCATGGTGGAGATCACCTCGTCGATCGTCATCTCCGCCACGTCCTGGGTCACGATGGTCTGGCCGTTGCGCATGATGGTCACGCGGTCGCAGAGCTCGAAGACCTCCTCGAGGCGGTGGGAGACGTAGACGATCCCGACCCCGTCCGCCCGCAGTCCGCGCAGCACGGAGAACAGGTCCTTGATCTCGGTGTCCGTCAGCGCCGCCGTCGGCTCGTCCAGGATGAGCACGCGGGCGTCCGAGGCCAGCGCCCGGGCCACCGAGACCATGGTCTGCTGCACCGGCGAGAGCCGTCCGGCCAGCCGGCGCAGGGGGATGTGCCCCTGGTTGAGGCGATCCAGCTGGCGCCGCGCCTCGCGGCGCAGCTCGCTCCAGCGCACCAGCCCGGAGGAACTCGGGGTGCGCTCGCCGAGCAGGATGTTCTCGGCCACGCTGACCGTGGGGATGATCGAGGTCTCCTGGTACAGCGCCACCACACCGGCGTGGTGGGCGTCCCGCACCCCGGAGAACTGGACCTCCTCGCCCGCGGACTCGATCGAGCCGGCGTCGGGCTGGTGCACGCCGGTGAGGACCTTGATCAGCGTGGACTTGCCGGCCCCGTTCTCGCCCAGCAGGGCGTGGATCTCCCCGGGCCGGACCTCGAGGCGGGCCTCGGTCAGGGCGGCCACCCCGTCGAAGTGTTTGGAGATCCCGGTGGCCCGCAGCGCCAGGCGCTCGGTCTGCGCGGCACGGGGCTCCGCCGTGGCGGTGCTCATGCCTGGCCCGGGCCGATCTCCGGGTCCTCGGGCAGCCGGTTGCAGCGGATGACGACCTTGGGATGGGCCCCGCCCAGGTGGGTCTCGAAGGCCTCGGCGGCGTCCTCCAGGTCGTAGACGGACTGCAGGAAGGGCTCCAGGTCCAGCTCCTCCAGCAGGCGCACGGCCCGCGGGAACGTGTACGGGGAGACGAAGACGCCCGTCAGTGTCAGCTCCTTGCGGTAGAGGTAGTCAGAGAGGTTCAGGGGCAGCACGTACTCCTCCGGGTACATGGCCCCGTAGACCACGGTGCCGCCGGGGGCGGCCAGGTCCAGCAGGCCCGCCACGGCGTGCCGGGAGCCGGAGGCATCGATCACGACGTCGAAGCCCGCCCCCGCGGTGATCTCCCGGCTGCGCTCGGGGAGGGATTCGCCGTTCGGGTTGATGACGTGGCGGGCGCCGAAGCGCCGGGCCAGCTCGCGCCGCTCGGCGATCGGTTCGATCAGGGTGAGCGCGGTGGCCCCGTAGCGCTGCATGAGCTGCAGGGTCAGCTGGCCGATGGGCCCGCCGCCGCAGACCGCCACCCGGTCCCCCGGGCGGATGCGGGTCTTGTCCGCGATCCGCACGGCCACGGAGGTCGGCTC
The DNA here is from genome assembly GCF_031432995.1 of Citricoccus sp. I39-566. GTDB lineage: Bacteria > Actinomycetota > Actinomycetes > Actinomycetales > Micrococcaceae > Citricoccus > Citricoccus nitrophenolicus_A. Next base: position 847,484 of record NZ_CP133842.1, on the reverse strand, counting down.
GAGCAGGCAGCCGGTGAGCAGCGAGACGGAATCCGGGAGCCGGTACACCTGGGACTCGTGCCAGACCACCGAGCGGGCCATGCCCGGGCGGTTGTACTCGTGCAGGTTCGTGCAGAACTGCTGGCGCCCGTCCTGGCAGGGCTGGCAGGCGCCACAGAACCGGACGAAGTTGCCCGAGACCCGGTCCCCGACCCTCAGGTCGGTGCGGCGGACGCCGGAGCCGAGCTCGGCCACCACCCCGGAGATCTCATGGCCCAGCCCGATCGGCACCTCGGTGCCGAAGAAGCCCTCGGCCAGGTGCGGGTCGGAGCCGCAGATGGCGGCGTAGGCCACGGTGATGCGCACGTCCTCGGGCCCCACCTCGTCCGCGGGGAAGGTGACCACACCGATCGAGCCGCGCTGGCCGGCGTCGTGCGCCGTCAGGCTGCCGATCCTCGTGACCGCGACGGTCTCCACCTGCTGCACGCCGGTGGCCGGGGCCGTCGCCGGCGCCGTGGCCGTCATGCCGTCACCGCCTGGACCGTCTCCAGGGCAGCGTCCACGGTGGCCTGCAGGCCGTAGCCGTGCTTGTCCCGCAGCTCGGTGTCCTCGCCGAAGCCGGCGAAGACCTGCGGGATGCCGAGGCGGCGGAAGCCCTCGAGGCGGAGGCCGCGGTCCGCGATGACATCGGAGATCTGGGAGGCCAGGCCGCCGTAGGCCAGGTGGTCCTCCACCACCACGAAGCGGCCGGTCTCCTCGGCGCAGCGCTGGATGAGCTCCGCGTCGATCGGCTTGAGGGTGAACATGTCCACCACGCGGGCCTCGATCCCGTGTTCGGCGGCCAGGACCTCCGCGGCCTCGAGGGCCTGGGAGACGGTCTCTCCGTGGGCGAAGAGGGTCAGGTCCGTGCCCTCGCGGGCGGTGATGCCCTTGCCGATATCGATCTGCACGGAGCCGGGCTCGTAGACCACCTTGTCCTTCTTGCCCACGGCGAGCCGGATGTAGAGCGGGCCGGTCATGGACATGGACTGGCGCAGCACCTCCCCCACCATGAGCGGGTCGCCGATGGAGGTGACGGTCATGTTGACCAGGGACGTCATCAGGCCCAGGTCCTCCACGGCGTAGTGGGTGGAGCCGCCGTTGCCGACCAGCCCGCCGTGGGTGCCCACGATCTTCACGGGCAGGTTGGGATAGCAGATGTCCGAGCGGACCTGCTCGAGGGCGCGCATGCTCAGGAACGGGAGCATGCCGGAGACCACGGGGATGTTGCCCTCGTAGGCCAATCCCGCGGCGATGCCCACGCACGCCTGCTCCGAGAGCCCGACGTCCACGAAGCGGTCCGGGAAGGTGTCCCGGAACTCCACGAGGGTGGCCCCGATGTCCGGGGTGAGCACCCAGAGGTTGTCATGGTCCTCGCCGAGCTCCTTGAGAGTCTGGCCGATCACCGTGCGGGAGGACAGCATCTCCCCGAAGGTGAAGGAGGTGATCTGGTCGCTTGCTGCGGTGCGTGCTGCGGTGGTCATGGTCACGCCGCCTTTCGTCCGTCGGCCAGCGAGGCCAGGGCCCGCTGCAGGTCCGTGTCATTGAGGGAGCCGGCGTGCCAGGCGAGGTTGCGCTCCATGAAGTCCACGCCCTTGCCCTTGACGGTGTCGCAGATGACCACCGTGGGGGTGTCCGAGTCCGGGGCGGGCAGGGAGTCGAAGGCGGCCACGAGGGCGCCGAGGTCATGGCCGTCCACCTCGATCACGTTCCAGCCGAAGGCCCGCCACTTGTCCGGATACGGCTCGAGCTTCACGCGTTCCTCTGCGAAGCTCGTCATCAGCTGTCGGTTGCGGTCGATGAAGGCCACGAGGTTTCCGAGCTGGTTGCTGTGGGCGGCCAGGGCGGCCTCCCAGACCGAGCCCTCGCCGGTCTCGCCGTCCCCCATCAGGGTGAACACGCGGTGCTCCATGCCGTTGCGCCGGGCGTGCAGGGCCATGCCGGTGGCCAGGGGCAGGCCGTGGCCGAGGGAGCCGGTGGAGACCTCCACGCCGGGCAGCTGCACCTTACACGGGTGCATGCCGTACGGGGAGTCCAGCTGGCCGTAGGTGTCCACGATCTCGCGGTAGTCGAAGAAGCCGCGGAGGGACATGGCGATGTACATGCAGACGGCGGCGTGGCCCTTGCTCAGCACGAAGCGGTCCCGCTCCGGGTTGCGCAGGTCCTGTGGGTCCACGTGCATGCCGTACTGGAACAACAAGGTCAGAATGTCGGCGCAGGAAAGGTCTCCCCCGATGTGGACAGAACCCTGATATTCGCCGCAGAGAAGGAGCAATTTCTCCCGCAGCTCATAGGAAAGGTCTTCCAGCTCGGAGACGCTGGTCTCCGGCCGGTCAATCGTTGACGTCAAGGGATACCCCCGGGGAAGTAGCGGTTCCCAGTCACTTCGCTGGGATGTGATCTATGTCTCCCCGAGACAGTAGACCCCACTGGCACCCCACGTAAAGGGTTATTTCTCTCAATCTTGCGCTAACTGGACGAAGAGCGATCTGACATGGGCTTTCAGCGGCAAAATTTCCCGCAAGCCCGGACGTCGCGGCGATTCGCGGCGCGGCCGCCCCCGCATCCTTGACGGGCACCCACCCGCTTTGGTTCACTATCATCAGAGTGATGTGAATCACGCCATCCGGCGTCCGATCACGGGCCCTCCGGCCCCACCGCGGAAAATCCCTCATCCCCCCGAATGTGTTGGATTTCCACGTCTCCTCAGCCGCATTCACCATCCCCGAAAGAGGCATCATGACTGACACCAGCACCGTCATCCAGGCTGGGGGCACTGCGCCGCAGGGCCTGCCCAACACCCCCCTGTACTACGGGGGCCAGGAGCACCGCACTGACCAGACCCTGACCATCACGAACCCGGCCAAGCCCTCCGAGGTCGTCGGCCAGGCCGCGGCCGCCACCCGGGACCAGGCCCTGGCCGCCGTGGCCGCCGCCAAGGACGCCTTCCCGGCGTGGGCCGCGCTGTCCCCCACTGAGCGCGGCGCCCGCCTGACCGAGGCCGCCGGCACCATCATGGAGAACTCCGAGCAGGAGGCAGCCATCCTGTCCTCGGAGAACGGCAAGGTCGTCGGGGAGTCCACCTTCGACCTGATGGGGCTGGCCCAGCGCACCGAACTGGCCGTGGGGCTGGCCGGTGAGGTGGACGCCGTCGAGACCCTCCCCGGGCCGCCCACCGAGGTGCGCATCTCGCACCAGCCAATGGGCGTGGTGACGATCATCGTGCCGTTCAACTGGCCCATCGCCATCCTCGGCGCCTCCCTGCCCTACGCCCTGATGGCCGGGAACACCGTAGTGGTCAAGCCACCGCCCTCCTGCCCGCTGGCCACCACCCGCGCCGTCCAGCGCTTCGCGGAGAAGCTGCCCGCCGGCGTGCTCAACGTGGTCACGGGCGAGGACGCCGAGATCGGCGAGGCCCTCGTCTCCAACGAAGACGTGGCCAAGGTCTGCTTCACCGGCTCCGTGGGCGGCGGCAAGCGCATCATGTCCATGGCAGCCCAGTCGCTGACCAACGTCACCCTCGAGCTCGGCGGCAATGACGGCGTGCTCATCCTCGAGGACGCCGAGTTCACCGAGCAGGGGATGGACCTGCTGTTCATGGGCATCTTCGGCTCCACCGGCCAGGTCTGCATGAACGCCAAGCGGATCTACGTGCACTCCTCCAAGAGGGACGAGCTGGTGGCGGAGCTGACCCGGCGACTGGAGGGCACCACGCTCGGCCCGGCCACGGACCCAGCCACCACCATGGGGCCCTTCCACCAGAAGGCCCAGCTCGAGTACGTGCAGGCCCTGGTCCAGGAGGCCAAGGACTCCGGCGCCGAGGTCCGCGAGTTCGGCGAACTGCCCGGCGGTGAATGGGCCGAGGGGAACTTCATGCGCCCCTCACTGGTGCTGGACCCGGACCCGTCCCTGCGCGTGGTCACCGAGGAGCAGTTCGGGCCGACCATCCCGATCATCACCTTCGATGACGTGGAGGAGGGCATCCGCCTGGTCAACGACACCCAGTACGGGCTGTGCAACTCCGTGTGGACCGCGGACGAGCAGACCGCCATCGAGATCGGCTCCCGGCTGCAGGCCGGCTACGTCTTCCACAACACCCACGGCCCGGCCCTGCTGGACCAGCGCGCCCCCTTCGGCGGCATCAAGCAGTCCGGCATCGGCCGCGAAATGGGCACCATCGGCCTGCGTGAGTTCCAGGAGCCCCACGCCCTGGGCCTGCTGAAGGCCTGACCCTCCGGGCACGACGTGACGTGACCCCGTCCCAAGGGACGGGGTCACGTCACTTTGTGCCCAGTGGCATGCGATCAGAGACCAGCGGTCAGGCCGGGACCACCTGGCCCTGGCGCTCCTTGAACGCGGCCCGCAGGGAGAAGCCCTCGGTGAGTGCCTCCTCACGGGAGATCTCGATCCCGGCGGCGAGGATCTTCCGGGCGGCGAGGTGGTCGCCCGGCTGGTTCACGGATTCCACGGCCGCCAGGACACCATCCCGGAAGCAGAACACGGAGAACTTCGGGTTCGCCGGGTCCGGATCCCCGACCACCACGGTCTCGTCCTCGGCTCGCACGATGTTGGCCATCTGCAGCCGGAACGGGCCCTGGGTGGACCAGAACCACGGCAGCTCCCGGTACGGCTCCTCCGCCCCGAGGATCACCTTCGCCACGTGCCGGGCATGGTCGGTGGCGTTCTGCACGGACTCCAGGCGGAACGGACCGCCGGCATGCTCGCACGGGAAGTTCGCGCAGTCCCCGATCGCGTAAACGTCCGGGTCCGCGGTGCGCAGGTTCGCGTCCACCACGATCCCGTTGGCCGTCGGCAGTCCGGCCTCGGCGGCCAGCCGGTCGTTGGGCTGGACCCCGACGCCGGCCACCACCAGGTCTGCCGGGTACCGGTCCCCGGTGGTCGAGACGGCGAAGCCGACCCGGCCGTCGTCGCCGGCCTCGAAGGCCGCAATACCCTCGTTGAGCCGCAGGTCCAGACCCAGCTGCCGGTGCGCGTCGGCGAACCAGTCCCCCAGCAGGGGGGTCAGCGCCCGGCCCATGGGGCGGGGGGCGAACTCGAGGACGGTGACGTGGCAGCCGCGGGCGAGGGCCGCCGTCGCGAATTCCAGGCCGATGAACCCGGCCCCGACCACCACCACGTTCCGCGCCGAGTCCAGGGCGGCGCCGAGCTGTTCGGCATCGGACAGGGTGCGCAGGCCGTGGATGCCGGGCAGGTCGATGCCCGGGGTGGGCAGCTCGCGGTTGCGGGCCCCGGTGGCGAAGATCAGGCAGGTGTAGGGCAGCACCGTGCCGTCCGCGAGGGTGACGGTCCGAGCCTGCCGGTCCACGCCGGTGGCGGCGGTACCGGCACGCAGATCGATGTCCTGCTCCGCGCAGAAGGCCGGCCCACGCAACGGCAGGGGCCCGGCGGAAGCGCTGTCCTTGAGGTAGTCCTTGGACAGCGGCGGGCGCTGGTAGGGCTGGCCGGGCTCCTCGGCCACGATGGTCACGGGGCCGGCGTAGCCGCCCTCGCGCAGGGATGCGGCGGCCTGCAGCCCGGCCTGGCCGCCGCCGATGATCACGGTTCCTGGCAGTTGGGTGGCCATGGCTCAGACCTGCTCTTCCGGGACGTCGACCTCGATGACCTCCAGGCCCTCTGAGCCGACCTCGATCTGGCAGCCCAGCCGGCTGCGCTCCGGATCGCGCTCGGAGGCGGTGACCTCGAGCATCTCCTCCTCGTCCTCACCGATCTCCGGCAGCGCGCCCAGGTAGTCCTCGCGGACGTAGACGTGGCACGTGGCGCACATGGCCTGGCCGCCACATTCGCCCACGATGCCCGGGACGCTGTTCTTCACGGCGGCCTGCATGATCCGCTCAGGCTTCTCCAGCTCCAGGACCTGGCTCGCGCCGTCGGGCTGATGGAAGGTGATGGTCGGCATGGTGGGCTCCTGGGTAGGTCGGACCGGCGGAGGCCGGTTGCTAGGGGTGGCGTGACCTCCAGAATGTGCTGGACACCACATCGGCGCAACGTGGAAGATTAGGGGTAGATCATCACTTTTACCGATAAGGAGTCCGGTGGCCCTGCCCTTCACCCTGCGCCAGCTGGAGATCTTCGATGCCGTGATCCGCACCGGGTCCCTCTCCGCCGCCGCGCGTGACCTGCACACGGCCCAGTCCTCGGTGTCCTCGGCCGTCGACGAGCTCGAGAAGCAGGTCGGCCAGCGGCTCCTCGTCCGCCGCAAGGCCCAGGGCGCCTGGCCCACCGCAGCCGGTCGCCAGCTGCACCGCGAGGCGGGGATCGTCCTCCACACCGCTCAGGAGGCCGGTCGGATCCTGCAGGAACGGGACGGGCAGCTGCGCGGGCCGTTGACGATCGGCGTTTACCAGACCTTGGCCCCCTATGTCCTACCCCTGCTCCTGGGGGACTTCGCCGCGCAGCACCCCCTGGTGGAACTGTCCTTCGTCGAGGTCCAGCATGCCGAGTTGATGGCCGGCCTGACCTCCGGTGCCATCGATGTGGGGTTCACCTATCTCCACGAGGTTCCGCCCGAAGTGGACCATCAGCCCATCCTCGAGCGGCCGCCCTACGTCCTGATGCCGGCCGACCACCCGCTGGCGGACCGGCCCTCCGTGACGCTGGGAGACCTGACCGCGGAGAAGATCATCCTGCTCGGCGATGCCCCCAGCAAGGCCAACACGCTCCGGGACCTGGACACCACGGAGGACGACGAGCGCATCGCCTGGGTCACGTCCTCTCTCCCGCTGACCCGCGCCCTCGTGGGCAAGGGGTTGGGGGTGGCCATCCTGGTCCAGCCGGACGCCTCGCCATGGACCGTGGACGGCCTCCCGGTGGTCGAGGTCCCCCTGCACGTCGAGGACGGCAACGTCTTCGTCCACATCGCCTGGCTCAAACCCCAGGCCCGACGCCGGCCCCCGCGCCGCATCACCGAGATGGTCGCCTTCGCCGAGGCGAACTTCGCCCCCCCCCCCCCATATCGCCCGGATCGATGAGGGGCGGCGCCTGCGCAAGGCCGCGGACATTGCCTGAGGAAGTGACTCATGGCACACTGAGTTGCAATTGCAACGAGCGGCCCCGGTGCCGGTGAAGGAGAGACCATGACCACCGTGACCGGCCGCGCGCCCACCCTCGATGTGGATCCCTTCTCCGTCCCCTCGCTGCAGGACCCGCACCCTGTGGAGGACGCGATCCGCGAGGCCGGGCCGATCGTCTGGCTCGAATCCCACGGCGTCTGGGCCACCGGTCGGGCGGACCTGGTCGAGCAGATCTTCCTGGGCCAGGAGACCTTCATCTCCTCGCACGGCACCGGCCTGACGAACACCGCGCTGGAGGCGAACTGGCGCAAACCGAGCGTGATCCTTGAACAGGATCAGCCGCAGCACACGGCCACGCGCAAGCTGATGAACTCCGTGCTGTCCCTCAAGGTCGTCAAGCAGCTCAAGGAGGACTTCCAGGCCGAGGCCTTCGCCGTGGTGGACGAGGTCTGTGCCCGCCGAGAGTTCGATGCCGTCACGGACCTCGCCGAGGCCTATCCCCTGCGGGTCCTGCCGGATGCCGTCGGCCTGGCCCCCGAGGGGCGCCAGTACCTGCTGAAGTATGCCAACCTGAACTTCCAGGCCATGGGCCCCCGGGACGATGCGCTCTACGAAGAGGCGGTGGTCCAGGCGGCCGAGGCCACGGAGTACGTGGAATGGCAGATGCGCCGCGAGAACCTGGACCAGTCCAAGTTGGCCGGGAGATTCTTCACCGCTGCGGACGAGGGCGCCATCACGGAGGAGACGGCCGGCCTGCTGGTGCGGACCTTCCTGTCAGCCGGGCTGGACACGACCATGCTCGGGATCGGCAACGCCCTGCTGGCCCTGTCACGCACCCCCGAGGCCTGGTCCGCCCTCCGCGAGGATCCGTCCCTGGCTCGCAGGGTCTTCGAGGAGACCCTGCGCTGCCACGCCCCGAGTCCCTATATCGGGCGGACCGTGGGGACGCGCACGGAGTTCGGCGGCGTGGTGCTGGAACCAGAGCAGAAGATCATCAACTGCCTCTCGGCCGCCAACCGGGACCCGCGCCGCTGGACCGATCCGGAGAACTTTGACATCACCCGGGACGTCCGGGGCCACGCGGCCTTCGGCTACGGCATCCATGCCTGCGTGGGGCAGATGATGGCCCGCATGGAGGCCGAGTGCCTGCTGACGGCCTTCGCCACCCGCGTGGACTCGCTCGAGGTCACCGCCGAACCCGTGCGCAAGCTCAACCACTGGCTGCGCGGCTACACCGCGATGCCGATGCGGGTGACACTGAAGTAGCGCCCCGGGCGCGGGTCCTGCGCCGCGTCAGTCGGAGACCGCTTGGGCCGCCGCCTCCAACCAGAGGTAGACGGCCCAGGCGCCCGGGTCCACGTATCCCTTGACGCGGTCCCCCGCGTAGCTGGAGCGGCCCCGACGAGGGGCCATGTCCGCGGTGCCTTCGGCGCCGGCCCGCGCCGCGGCGGCGGCGGCGCGCAGGGCCACGGGCAGCGGTTCGGATCCGGCACCCGCGAAGGCCTCAGCCGCCGGGGCGAGGGCGTCGAGCATGGTGCGGTCTCCGGGGCGGGCCCCGCCCAGATCCTGGATCCCCTGCTGGCCCGCGGTCAGCGCCTTCGCCCAGTCAGCGGATCCCGGGCTCTCGACGCCGGCCAGGGCCTCGGAGGCCTTCAGCAGGAAGACCGCGTACAGCGGTCCCGAGGTGCCGCCGATGCTCTTGCGGGCCAGCGCGGAGACCCGCCGCAGCAGCAGGTCCGAACGGCGCGGCAGGCCGGCACGCTCCTGGAGCACCGCGCGGGCACCGCGGTCCAGGCTGTGACCGAGGTCGCCGTCGCCCACCTGTTGGTCCATGGCCGTCAGCTCTGGTTCCGCTTCCTGCAACGCCTGCAGGACGCCCTCCAGCACCGTCAGCCCGGCGCCGGCGAGCGTCGGGCCATCCAGGGCGAGTGCCTCGGCCGGCGGTCCCGCCAGGAACGGCTTGGCGTTAACCTTGCCGGACAGGGCTGGCCACGCCGACGTCTGGGCCGGGGCGTCCAGGAGCTTCAGCAGATCGTCGTCCACGGCAAGGAGGGACAGGGACACCCCTTCCATCTCCATGGCCGTCAGGAAGGCACCGGACCAGGCCCGGACCACGTCGAGGCCACGCGCCTGCAACCACCTCAGGGCGGCGTCGGCCACCACGGAGATCTCCATCGCCGAGCTGCCACCCAGGTTGTTGACCAGCAGGGCGACCCGGCCAGCCTCGGGAATCCGTCCCACGGCCAGACAGGCGGACAGCAGCCGGTCCACGGTCTCGGTCGCGGAGGCCAGGGCGGAGCGCTCCACTCCCTGCTCACCATGGATCCCCAGGCCCCACTCGACCTCGTCCTCACCGAGCTCGAAGCTCGGGCTTCCGGCGGCCGGCACGGTGCACGAGCCCAGGGCCACGCCCATGGTGGCGAGGGAATCCGCCGCGGACTGGGCGGCCCGGGCCGCGGCGTCCAGGTCCTGGCCGGCGGCAGCCGCGGCGCCGGCGACCTTGTGGACCAGCACCGTGCCGGCGATACCGCGATGCCCCGCATGGTCGTCGGACCCGGCGAGGGCGACATCATCCGCCACCACGACCATCCGGACGTCGATGCCGTCCGCGCGGGCCAGCTCCGCGGCCAGTCCGAAGTTCAGCCGGTCGCCCGTGTAGCTCTTCACGATCAACAGCACCCCCGCCCCGGAGTCCACCGCACGGATGCCGGTCAGGATGTCGTCCACCGAGGGGGAGGTGAAGACCTCCCCCGAGACCGCACCGGTCAGCATGCCGGATCCCACGAATCCCGCATGCGCGGGCTCGTGTCCGGCACCGCCACCGGAGAGGACAGCCACCCGGCCGCGCTCGGAGGCGTGGGCCTCCACCACCGTTCGGGAGCCCTCCAGCAGCCGCAGGCGCGGATCCATCCGCACCAGTCCGGTCAGGGATTCGACCACGATGTCGTGCGGGTTGTTCATGAGCTTCTTCATGCTGTCCTTCGTCTCTGGAATGGTCACTACTGATGGTTTGATGGGCCACATGACGTCCGCCGCCGAACCGATCCGCACCCGACTCAAGCACACGATCGACCGGGAGACCTTCCCCCCGGCCTACCTGTCCCTCGTGGACAACGCCCACGTGTGGGGCGGGTCGCGCCTCTACAACGAGCGGTTCGGGGTCACGTCGCCGGACTTCGCCATCCTGTCCACCCTGTCCAACCGCCCCGGGTGCCAGGCCGTGGACATCTCGGAGCAGGTGGCCCTGGACAAGTCCGTGGTCAGCCGACGACTCCAGCGGCTGCGGGAGAAGGGACTCATCTGTTGGGAGCAGGACGGATCCCGCCGTCGGTTGTTCCTGACTCCCCAGGGCGCCGAGGTCCACGATGCGGTCCTGCCGGCGGCCCTGGAGCGGGCTGAGCTGATGGTGCACGGCTTCTCGGATGAGGAACGGTCCCTGCTGCAGTCCTTCCTCCGGCGGATGTACGAGAACATTCCTCTGATGAACAACCCGCCTTCGCTCGAGCATCACTGAACCACCACGTCACAGATTTCTTAGTACTTGTCGAATCGTATGTGACGTGCAACACTCGTTGCAATTGCAACTCGGAAAGTGACTCGCACGGTCACGGTCCGCCGGACCCGCTCCGGATCACCCAAGGCAGGAACCCATGAACAGACTTCGCGCAACCCTCGCCACCGCGGCCGCCGCCATGCTGTTGCTGACCGGCTGCGGTTCCGGCACCACGTCCGGCGCCGCCTCCTCGGAGGGCGCGCCGAGCGGCAGCGGCTCGGCCACCACGTCCTCCGACTCCTCCGGCACCGCGGCCGACGGCGACCTGCAGACCGTTCGGGTGGCCGCCGTCCCCGTGGTGGACGTGGCGGCCATCTACCTCGGCGAGGAGAAGGGCTTCTTCGCTGAGAAGGGCATGACGATCGACATCCAGTTCACCACCGGCAGCTCGATCTCCATCCCCGCCCTGCTGCAGGACCAGTACGACGTGGTCTACACCGGCAGCGTCAACGCCTTCCAGGCCCGCGAGAAGGGGCTGCCAGTGATCGCCGTGGCCGAGGGCGGGCGAACGACGGGCGAGCCCGGCGCCGACCACGGGGGCATCGTGGTGCCGGCGGATTCGGACATCCAGGATGCCGGGGACCTCGAGGGCAGGTCCGTGGCGGTCAATGCGGTCAAGGGACTCCACGAGGCGGCCATCCGCCAATCGGTGAAGAAGGCCGGAGGCAACCCCGACGAGGTGAACTTCCTCGAGCTGGCCCTGCCGGACATGCAGCCGGCCCTGGAGCGTGGCTCCGTGGATGCCATCTCCACCTCGGAACCGTTCCTCGGCAATGCCCGGGAAGCCGGTCATCGCCTGATCGCGGATCCCTACATCGACGTGGACCCGGACTTCGTCACGGCCGTCTACCTGACCTCGGAGCAGAAGTGGGCCCAGGACCCGCAGTTCGTCAAGGACTTCGTGGAGGTCGTCAAGAAGTCCCAGGAGTACGCCACCGAGCACCCGGACGAGTTCCGGACCGAGCTGTCCAACTTCACGGAGATCGATCCCGAGACGGCGGAGACGATGATCCTGACGAAGTTCGGGTGGGGCTTCCCCGAGCAGGCCATGCAGCGCGGTGCGCAGGCCTCCGAGGAGGCCGGCATCATCGAGGACGCCGAGGCCGGCCTCGACGGACTCGTGGTGGACGTCCAGGAGTAGACCGGGACCACCACCGGCGCCCACGCGACGGGCCGCCCGGCCGGATCCTGCCGATCCGACCGGACGGCCCGCCGTCGTTCCTGGCGTGCGTCCGCACCTACGCCGCGGTGAGCCGCAGCGGAAGCCGCTCCCAGCCGCGCAGGGTGTTGTTCAGCTGCAGCTCCGGCTCGCCGATGACCTGGATCATGGAGACCTTCCGGGCCAGCGCGCCGAGCAGGCACTCGCCCTCGAGCCGGGCCATGATCTGGCCGACGCAGGAGTGGATGCCGAAGCCGAAGCCCACGTGGCCGGAGGCCTGGCGGGTGATGTCGAAGGTGTCCGGGTTCTCCCAGTGGCGGGGGTCCCGGTTGGCGGCGGCCAGGAACATCAGTACCTTGGAGCCCTCCGGCAGAAACACCCCGGAGACCTCGGTGTCCTCGTTGACCGTGCGGAAGAAGGTCTGGACGGGAGCCACGTGGCGCACGGTCTCGTCGAAGGCCGCCCGAGCCCTGGAGGGGTCCTCGCGCAACGCGGCCCACTGCTCGGGGTGTTCGGCCAGCTCCCGCAGGGCGGCGCCGATCCCGTGCACGGTGGTGTCCACCCCGGCCGTGAGGAAGGACCGCAGCAGCCGCGCCGCCTCGTCCTCGTCCAGGCCGGCCTCCGCGGCCTTCTCGTGCAGGGTGGCGCCGAAGCCTCCCGGCTTCGGCGTCCCGACCACGCATTGCTCGGCGATCCACGGGGTCGCCCGGCCGCCGTCCACCATGGCCTGTTCGTAGCGGCGGTTCTGCGGGCCGAAGGCGTTGAACGCCATGTTCCCGTAGGGCAGCAGGTTCTCGCGCCCGTCCTCGGAGAGCCCGATGAAGTCGGGGAAGACGGACAGCGGGTAGGCGGCGGCGAGGTCGGCCACGCCGTCGATCTCCACGGTGTCCGTCTCCGCGAACAGAGCGTCCACCATCCGGTTCGCCGTCTGCTGGAACTCGTCCCGGATCTGGCGCATGGTCTTGGGGTTGAACACCGAGGTGGCCACCTTGCGTGCCCGGGTGTGCTGGGGCGGGTCCGCCTCCAGCAGCAACGAGGGCGGCCGCCACGGCTTGTTCTTCTGGTAGTCCGACAGCCCCACGCCTCGCCCGGAGACGAAGACCTCGTGGTGCTGCAGCACGTGCACGACCTCGTCATAGCGGGCCACCGCGTAGACGCCGTACTGCGGGATCCAGGCCACTGGTCCAGCCTCCCGCAGCGCCTCGTGCATGGGGTAGGGGTCGGTCAGGGTGGCGTCGGAGAACGGGTCGTGGTCCACCACCGCCACTCCGGCGGGCGGGGCCGGGACGTCAGCCGGCGGTGTGGGGCGCTCGCCGTGCGGGTTCCCGGTGGCAGGGGCAGTGCGGGTGACGGTCGCGTCAGTCATGATTGCTTCTCCCATCAGTCGGAGTAGGTGGCGCCCTGGACGTCCAGGGCCTCGTCGATCAGGTCATACTCGAGCATCAGGTCCGCGCCCTCCTGGACCTTGGCCACGTCCACCTCGGCGGCGAAGACGGGCAGGTCGATCTCCTGCACCACCTCCGCGGTCACGGTGGTGAACTCGGGCACCAGGGTGGCGAAGGCCTCGCGGTTGCCGTCCAGGTCCTCGATGGACCGGGCCAGGGAGTCGCGCAGCCCGGAGATGACCTCGGGGTTCGCCTCGGCGTAGTCCCGGGTGGTGATCCATCCGGCCACCGGCATGTCCGCCGCCGGCCCGTCGAAGAGGTTGCCGATCTTCACGAGACCGGATTGCTCGGCGACGACCTGGAAGGGCTCGACCTGCCAGATGGCGTCGACGTTGCCGTTCTGCACGGCGGGTGCCATGTCCGGGTAGGGCATCTCCAGCACCTCCACGTCCTGCGGGGAGAGGCCGGCCTCCTCCAGCTGGGCGTAGAGGGCCACGGTGCCGATGTTCTGCAGGTTGTTCACCGCGAAGCTCTTGCCCTTCAGGTCCGCGATCCCCTCGATGCCGGAGTCGGGGTCCACGTAGATCCCGTGGTCGTCGGTGCCGACGTCGTTGCCCGCGATCAGCACGATCGGCAGTCCCTGCTGGGCGGCCAGCAGGGCCGAGGTGTAGTTGGCATAGGTGACGTCCACGTTCCCGGAGGCCAGCGCCGGGATGGCGGCCGCGCCGCCCTGGGTCTGGACCAGCTCCGCGTCGATCCCCGCCTCCTCCAGGTAGCCCGCCTCCTCGGCGTTGACGATGGTGGAGGTGTGCACCAGGGGGAAGTAGCCGATGCTGACGTCCTGCAGCTCCCCGGAGGCGGCTTGCGCCGTGGAGTCCGCCGCCTCGGCCGAGGCGCCGGCGCCGCTGGGCGAGCCGGAGCCGCAGGACGTCAGGGCCAGGGCGGCGATCGAGAGCAGGCCAGCCGAGACCAGGGTGCGGGGCCGGCGGTCGGGGGTCGGGCGAGAGGTCATCGGGTGCTCCTAGGTGTCGAGGGGGACAGGAACGACTATGAGTCATGTCACACTGGGAGCACGCTCCGTCTCCACATGAAAGGGATCCTCGTGGCCAGAACCTCCGCCGGCCGGTCCTCCCTCTCCCGGGCCGTGGACCTGCTGGATGCCTTCGACTCCAGCTCCGTGTACCTCACGGCCACCGAGCTGGCGGCCCGCGCCGGCAGCCCCGTCTCCACCACGCACCGGCTACTCGGAGAGCTCACCGCGCTCGGCCTGGTCGAGCGCTCACCAGACCGGACCTACCGGATCGGGGCCCGGATCTGGGAGTGGTCCGCCCGCTCCCCCGGGGCTGCCGGGTTGCGGGCCGCGGCATTGCCCCACCTGCAGAAGGTCCACCATGCCGTGCGCCAGCACGCCCAGATCGGGATCCTCGTGGGCCAGGACGTCCTGTTCATCGAGCGGCTCACGGCTCCGGATGCGGTGGTGAACTACTCCGTGATCGGCCAGCGCCTGCCCGCACTGGCCTCCTCCTCGGGGCTGGTCCAGCTGGCCTGGCTTCCGGAGGCGGAGCAGGAGGCGGCCATCGCCGGCGGCGTCCGCCACTACACGCCGCTGACCGTGACCGAGCCGGACCGGATCCGTCACCGGCTCGCCGAGATCCGCCGGGCCGGTTACGTGGCCAACGACGGCTTCATCCACACCGCCGCCCGGGGCATCGCCGTCCCGCTCCGGGGCCACCAGGACGACGTGCTCGGGGCGCTCTCGGTCATCGTCCCCAACGACGCCGCCCCCGTCCGCCCCTACGTGTCCCTGTTGCAGAACGCCGCCGCGACGATCGCGCGCGACTACGCGGCGCTCACCCGCGGCCGCCTAGCCTGACCTGCCCGAGGCCCGACGCCAGCCCCCAGCGCCGCCCCCAGCGCCGCGTCCGGCCGGGCACTCGGGTGCCCGGCCGGCGTCGTGCTCCTGCCTGTCACGGTGCCTGTCCCGGCCTTTCCGGTGTTCCGGCGATGTCCCCCGTTCTTGGTGTGGAGTTCACCCAACGCTCCCCTGCGCGTTGACGGCGGCCGATGGACTGGCGGGGTCACGGTGGGGGAAACCCCACGCCCCTCATCACTCGCGCCTGACTCTCGCACGGTCAGGCACCCGAGGCCTGAAATCGGAGCCCCACATGCAGCGCAAGCTTCCAGCGGCCGCCCTGGCCGGACTCATGACCATCGGCTTCCTGGCCACGCCGGCCACCGCCACCAACACCGAAGAGCCCTCCGCCGCCCCGGCCGCGGCCGAGTGCACCGCGGAGCACTTCGCGGACAACCAGCACGGCTCGCAGTTCTTCGACGACGTCCGCTGGATGCAGTGCTCCGGCATCACCACCGGCTACGCGGACAACACCTACCGCAAGGGCACGGATATCGACCGCGGCGAGTCCATGGCCTTCGTGTACCGCTACCTCAAGCCGGAGTACACCCCGGGCGAGGCCACCTTCCCGGATGTCCCGGAGGGCAAGACCCACTTCGAGGCCATCGAGTGGGGCGCCGCCGAGGAGATCACCACCGGTTACGAGGACGGCACCTTCCAGCCCAACCGCTCCGTCACCCGCGCCGAGTTCGCCTCCTTCCTGTACCGCGCCGTCGACCCGGAGAGCACCGGCGAGGTCACCTTCGAGGACGTCGCCGAGTCCAGCGCGCACCTGGAGGCCATCACCTGGCTGGCCTCCGAGGGCATCTCCACCGGCTACAAGGACGGCACCTTCAAGCCCCACGACAACATCACCCGTGGCGAGGTCGCCGCCCTGATGAGCCGCATGGACGGGGTCCTCACCGAGGACGAGCCCGGGGAACCGGAGGTCCCGGAGGTTCCCGAGCCGGAGGTCCCCGAGCCGGAGATGCCGGCCGGCGAGCCCGTGCTGCTGACCGACCCGTTCCTGCAGGACCCGCAGGCCGGCCAGACCAACGTCGCGTGGTTCACCGAGCTCGAGGGCCAGCGCCACTACGTGGTCACCGGGGACGTCTACGGCCTGACCGCCGAGGACCTGGCCCCCGCCGTGAAGCAGGCCGAGGCCTCCACGAACGGCGTGTTCCAGTCCGAGGCGCAGAACGTCCAGTTCACCGTGACCCTGGCGGACTCGATGCGGATGTCCCGCACCGCCGAGGACGCCGACTCCGTGCTCTCGGATGCCCCGGCGGAGGAGGATGGGATCGTCTCGCGTGACATCTTCCGCCACGAGGCCACCGTGACCGGCCTCGAGGACGCCGGCGAGGTGGACTACCGCGTGGTGTCCGTCTTCGAGGGCACCCCCGTGCTCTCGGACACCTTCGCCCTCGAGGACGCCAAGACCGCGGACGAGGACGCCAACATCCTGCTGACCTCGGACCACCAGGCCAAGAACAACACCCCGGCCAACCTGGAGTGGGCCGACACCGTCATCGGTGACATCGACGCGGTGTTCATGGCCGGCGACCTGGCCAACGTGCCGGACCGCGCCTCCGAGTGGTTCGACTCCGAGAACGGCCTGGCCTTCTTCCGCGGCCTGCAGGGCAACGCCGGCTTCGAGGCCCCGAACGGCGAGACCTACAACGGTGGCGAGATCCTGCAGTACGCCCCGATCTACACCGCCATCGGCAACCACGAGGTCCAGGGCCGGATCGACGGCATGGACTCCCTGGACGCCTCCTTCAACGCCCCGGTGCCGCGCGAGGTGGCCGAGGCCGAATACGAGAAGGTGGCCGACGAGGTCAACCCCGAGGGCCACACGGAGGTCAAGGAGCAGTGGATCGAGGACAACTCCTTCTCCACCACCACCTACGAGGAGCTCTTCACCCTGCCCGAGTCCGAGGCCGGCGGCGAGCGGTACTACGCCGCCACCGTGGGCAACACCCGCCTGATCTCGCTGTACTCGACCCGCATCTGGCGTTCGGACCTCAACAACGAGGACCCGGCCGCCCGCCAGGCGAACACCCGCTACCAGGAGGCTCAGGCGAACCTGGACGACCCGATGGCCCAGGGCCACGGCTCCTTCCCCTTCGAGAGCCTGGCCGTGGACTCGGACCAGTACCGCTGGCTGCAGGAGGAGCTGGAGTCCGAGGAGACCACCGGCGCCGAGAACGTGGTGGTCATGATGCACGAGGGCCCGCAGGGCCTGGGTGACAACGTGGCCCCGCACTTCTCCGAGCCCACCAGGATCGAGGAGAAGGACGCCGAGGGCAACGTCACCGGCATCCGCTACGAGTACGAGGCGGCGGACAACAAGCTCCTCACCGACCTCACCCCGCTGATCGACGCCGAGGGCACCGCCGTGGACCTGGTCCTCAACGGCCACTCCCACCTGTGGAACCGCTTCGAGTCCGAGCACGGCGTGAACTACCTGGAGACCTCCAACGTGGGCAACTCCTACGGCGCCTACCACGAGCTCTCCGGCGACTCACGGCCGTTGCCGGGCGCGCCCTGGGACGCCGAGAACTACGTGGCGCAGGGCAGCCCGGGCGGCCTGGAGCCGATCGTGCCGTCCGAGCGCCCGTTCGCGTCCCTGGTGGACCCGGACCAGGACGCCCCGTACGTGGCGTCCAACGACTACAGCGTCTTCACCAACCTGGACACCCAGGCCGGCTCGGTGACGTCGTTCATCCTGGACACCAAGGACCCGGACGCGCAGCCGGAGGTCCTGGACGTGTTCATGCTGGACTGATCCGTCCCGCCTGCCCCACCGGCGGCCGTCACCTTCGCTGCGAAGGTGACGGCCGCCGTCGTGGATCTGGCGTAGCTTGGCCTGTTGTGGACTCCCCCGTAAACCTCCGGATGCACGACGCCGGCCCCGGCCCCTCCCGCGCGCCGTTCGCCATCGCGCTGGCCTCCTTCACCTCGAGCTTCGACCGTTTCGCCGTCAGCCCGCTGCTGGTGTTCCTGGCCGAGGACCTCGGCGCGACCCTGGCCCAGGCGGTGGCCGTGGCCGGGGTGTACTTCCTCGCCTACGGCTTCACGCAGCCCGTGTGGGGCATGCTCTCCGATCGTCACGGCCGGCTGCGGGTCATGCGCCTGGCCCTGCTGGGCGCCGGGCTGGCCGGGGTGGGGTCCGCGCTGGCCCCGGGGCTGGGGGCCCTCATCCTGTGGCGGGGGCTGACCGGCGCGTTCTTCGGCGGCATCATCCCCACCTCCATCACCTTCATCGGGGACACCGTCCCGAACCACCACCGCCAGTCCGCGCTGGCGGACAACATGGCCGCCGTGGCCGTGGGGACCGCGCTCGCCACGGCCACGGCCGGCGTGGTGGGCGGCGCCCTGGGCTGGCGGGTGATGTTCGCGCTGCCCGTGCTCCTGGCCGCAGGCTGCCTGCTGGCGCTGCGCTCGGTGGCGGAGCCAGAGCGGCCCGCCGCCCAGGGCCTGTGGCGCTCCCTGGCCCGGACGGTCTCCAACGGGTGGATGCTCGCGATCATCGCCCTGGCATTCGTGGAGGGCGCCGTGGTGCTGGGACTACTCACCCTGCTGGCCCCCGCCCTGCAGGACCAGGGGCTGGACGCGGCCACGGCGGGACTGTCCGTGGCCGCCTACGGTGCCGCCACGCTGGTGGCGAGCCGGCTCGTGAGGCCGCTGGCGCGGCGCTGGCCCGCCCACCGGCTCATCGCCCTGGGCGGGCTGGGCATGGTGGCCGGGTATGCCGCCGTCGCGCTCCATGTCTCGATCGGCACCGTGGTGTTCGCCGCCGCGGGCCTGGGTTGGACGTGGGCGCTGATGCACACCGCCCTGCAGTCCTGGGCCACCGTGGTGCTGCCGCAGCTGCGCGGCACGGCCGTGTCCCTCTTCGCCGCCGCGCTGTTCGCCGGCAGTTCGGTGGGTGCCCTGCTGGCCGGCCCCCTGGCCGACGCCGGCCGCTGGACCCTGCTGTTCGGCGTCACCGCCGTGGTGGCCGGGGTGGTGGCAGTGTTGTCCTTCGCGGCCCGGCGCGCCTACCACCGCCGCCGCCCCTGACCCCCAGCAGCAACTGGAGGTCGAATCCGGCCCGGTTTCGGCGGTTACTGGCGGGTAAATGGGCCGGATCTGACCGCTAGTTCGGCGGGGCGTTGCGCCGTTCGAGGATGTCCGCCTGGATCCGGTCCCGGCGCTCGGCGGACTCCGCCGAGCCGCGGGGCCCGTACGCCTCCTCGACCTGCCGGCGCACGGGTTCCAGGCCCTCGGCCGAGAGGTCCGGATCGTGGAGGTCGATCGCGGCGAAGGAGGGGCCGATGTGGTCCATGAAGCCGCGGAATCCGGCCGTTCCGCCACCGAGGTGCATCCCCTCGAAGGGCCCGACGGCGGCCCAGCGCAGTCCCAGCGAGTTCGTCACCAGGGAGTCCAGGTCGGCGGCGCTGACCACCCCGGTCTGCACCAGGTGCACCGCCTCGCGGAGCACGGCGTTCTGCAGGCGGTTGCCCACGAAGCCCGCCACCTCGCGGTGCAGGAGCACGGGTTCCCGACCCACGGACCGGTAGAACGCGAGGGCACGTTCGGTCGATTCCGGCGAGGTCCGATCGCCCGGCACCACCTCCACGAGCGGCATCAGGTGCGGCGGGTTGAAGGGGTGGCCGATCAGCAGCCGGGCCGCCACCTGATCCGGGAGTCCCTCGGCCATCCGGCTCGCAGGCAGGGTCGAGGAGGAGGACAGGATCAGAGCGTGCCCGGGCTCCGCCGCGGCCAGGTCAGTCAGGAGCCGGCGCTTGATCTCCAGCTTCTCGGGTGTGCTCTCCTGGATTGCGCCGGCACCTCGGACGGCGTCCGCCACGGACTCGGCGCGCGTGATGTGGGAGGCCAGGTCCGGGTGCTCGGCGGCGAAGGCCGCCACCACGGTGGCCAGGTCCGGGCGGGGGTCGAAGATCCGGACGGGGTGGCCGTGGGAGGCGAACAGCCGGGCCCAGGACAGTCCGATGGTCCCCGCGCCGATGACGGCCACCACGGTGTGCGCAGGCAGGGGCAGGTGCTCGGATGCGCTGGTCATGGCGCCGATGCTACCCACCACAGAGAACTGGCGGTCGAATCCGGCCCGATTCACACGGTTACCCGTGAGTAATTGGGCCGGATTCGACCGCCAGTTGCGGGGGGCAGGGGGTCAGCGGGCTCGCGCCGCTGACTGCGCAGCCTCGGAGGTCTCGGCTGCCTTGGTGGACTCGCTGTGCACCGTCATCCGGCGCGGCTGCTCGGAGACGATCGAGAGGCTGCCCGTGGCGAACGGCTCGGTCTCCACCGAGCGCTCGATCCGGGTGGCCAGCGGCTTCTCGTAGACGAACGTCAGCAGCACGGCCGCGATCAGGCCGAGCGGGGCGATCCACAGGAAGATCGGGGTCAGCGCGTCCGAGTAGGCGGTGATCACCAGGTCGTGCAGCGGCTCGGGTAGCCCGGACACGACCGCGGGGGTCAGGGACTCCGCGCTGCCCATCTGTCCCGCGCCCGAGGCCGGCAGGCGCTCGGTCATCAGGTTGACCAGCCGCGAGGCGAACAGGCTGCCGACCAACGAGGAGCCGAGGGTGGCGCCGATCTGGCGGAAGTAGTTGTTCGAGGCGGTGGCGGTGCCGACCATGGTGACCGGGAAGGTGTTCTGCACGATCAGCACGAGGTTCTGCATGGACAGGCCCAGGCCTACGCCGAGCAGTGCCAGGTAGGTGCAGGCCACCCACAGCGGCTGGTGCGGGTCCATCAGGGAGAGCAGGACCATGGAACCGGCGATGAACAGGGCCCCGACCACCGGGTACCACTTGTACCGGCCGGACTTGGAGACCAGCGCCCCGGAGGTGGTGGAGGTGATGAGCATGGCGCCCATCATGGGGATCATGGCCAGCCCGGCCACGGAGGCGTCCAGGCCGAAGGACATCTGCAGGTAGGTCGGCATGTAGCCCAGTGCCCCGAACATGGCCACGCCGATGAACAGCCCGGCGATGGTGGTGAGCACGAAGTTGCGCTCCTTGAACAGGGTCATCGGGATCAGCGGCTCGGCCGTGCGCCGCTCCACCAGCACGAAGGCCACGGCCGTCACCACGAACAGGGCGATCAGGCTCAGGATGATCGGGTCGGTCCAGGCGTAGGTTCCGCCGCCCCAGGTGGTCACGAGGACCATCGAGGTGGTCGCCGCGGCGATCAGGGCCATGCCGGCCCAGTCCAGGGTCGGCCGCCCGTGATGATGGCGGGGCAGCTTGAGGAAGAAGATCGCGGCCAGCAGGGCCAGCACCCCGATGGGCAGGTTGATCCAGAACGCCCAGCGCCAGCCGGGGCCGTCCGTGAACCAGCCGCCGAGCAGCGGGCCCACCACGGAGGACAGGGCGAAGACGCCACCCATGATCCCCATGTACTTGCCGCGCTCCCGCGCCGGGACCACATCCGCGATCGAGGCCTGGGCCAGGATCATCAGGCCGCCGCCGCCGAGCCCCTGGATGACGCGGGCCACGATTAGCGTGCCCATGTCCGCGGAGAGCCCGCCGACCACGGAACCGGCCATGAAGACGGAGATGGCGAAGATCAGCAGTGGCTTGCGGCCGATCTGGTCACCGAGCTTGCCGTAGATCGGCATGGCGATGGTGGTAGCCAGGATGAAGGCCGTGATGACCCAGACCATGCTGGACACGCCGTTGAGCTCGCCGACGATGGTGGGCAGCGCCGTGGCGAAGACCGTCTGGTTCAGCGAGGCCAGCAGCATGGCCAGCATGAGGCCGATGAACAGGGGGACGAGCGTCCCCTTCGGGATGGTGGAGGCGGGGGCGGACGCGGACCCCTGGTGTGCGTCCTGGGAGGAGGTGGTCATGAAAGCTTCCTGTAGAGGTCCTGGTAGAGGTCGAGGGCGGTGGTCAACGAGTCGGTCTCCAGCCGGGCGCCCGGCATGCCGCCGCTGACGAGGAGATAGCGCAGGGGTACCCCGGCGGCCATGGTGAGCATGCGGGCGGCGCTCTCGACGCTGTGCCCGTTGAGCCCCGCCGACCACTCGGGGTGGTCGGCCATGGCGGTGGCGATGGCCTGGTAGACGAGGTCCTCGCCCTCGATCATCATTTCGCGGCGGCGCAGCAGCAGATGCGGGAACTTCTCGAACAGCCGGGAGCGGCGGTCGGCGTCTCCCTCGGCATAGGTGCTGCGGCCCACCATCAGCAGCAGCTCGGTGGTCCGCTCGATGAGGCCGTCGGTGGCCAGGAATCCCTCGGGGAGTTCCGGGACCGTGGGGGTGCGCACGCCGAGGATCGCGTCTTCCTTGGTGGGGAAGTAGTTGAAGAAGGTCCGCTGGGAGATGCCGGCCTCGCTGGCGATGGCCTCCACGGTGACGTGCTTCGTGTCGTCGTCGAGGGCGAGTTCGGCCGCGGCATCGTGGATGGCGTGCCAGGTCTCGGTCTTTTTGCGCTCGCGAAGGGAGGTGGAATCCGTGGGGGGCATGCCAATATTATTGCACTACTGCACTTATTGCGCAACTGCAAAATTGCAGTGCTGCACCTCACCCGGGCGCAGGCGCGCCCCCTACAGCCCCGAACGCACCGGCAGGAGGACGGGATTACCGCCCGTGCAGGGCGTTGAGCTGGTCGGCGGCGGACTCGACCGCCTCGTCCACCGAGGGCTCCTCGGCCTGGCCGCCGCGCGCGGACTCCCGGTCGGCCTGCTCCTGCGCCAGGCGGCGGACCTCGGCGATGTCCAGGCCCTTGACCTGCTGCAGCAGGTCCTCCAACGCGGACCCGGGAAGGGCGCCTGCCTGGGAGAACACCAGCACCCCGCCGCGGAAGGCCATCAACGTGGGGATCGAGGTGATGCCGGCCATCGCGGCCAACTGCTGCTCGGCCTCAGTGTCCACCTTGGCGAACACCACGTCCTCATGCTTCGCCGAGGCCTCCTCGAACACGGGGGCGAACTGGCGGCACGGCCCGCACCAGGCGGCCCAGAAGTCCACGAGGACGGTGTCGTTCTCGGCAACAGTGGTGCCGAAGCTGTCTACGGTGAGGTCTACGGTGGCCATGGGGCTCCTCCAGGAAAAGATCGGGCGTCTCCTGTTCTCAACCCGAACCGCCCCGCCCCCCTATTCCTGCCCCCGCACCAGCTCACCCAGCAACCGTGCCAGCTCCGCCCGGTCCCGCTGGGACAGGACGGCGAAGTAGTCCCCGGCCTCCCGCCGTCGTGCCTCACGCACCTCGTCCCGGAGCGCCAGGCCGACCGGCGTCAGGCTGATGCGGGTGGCCCGGCGGTCCGCTGGATCGGGGCGGCGCTCCACCAGGCCCTTGGCCTGAAGCTGGTCGATGACCTCGGTGGCGGAGCGGGGCGCGATCCGCAGTCGCTCGGCGATGTCCTTGAGCCGCAACCCCTCCTCGGCGGTCCGCTCGTGCTCGTGATGCGAAGGACCATGCCCGCCGCCGCCCACGGTCCCGAGCGCGCGGAACTGGTACGGCGTGAGTTCGAACGGCGCGAGCTGGTGGCTCCACCGGTGGCGGAGCCGGCGGAACGCGGCGTGCATGAGGTCGCCGAGGTCGGGGGTCTCGGCCGGGGGGCCAGCGGCAGTCATGCCCCCATCCTACGCGGAGATTGACTGGCAGCCTCTTAGTGAGGTAGCCTCCCTATATCTCCTGAAGGGAGGACCCATGAGCAACCCCGTTCCCCACACCCCGTCCGGTGGACCGCCCGGCGGCCGCGGCCCCGCCCGCAAGAATCCGGCCGACCAGGCCCAGCTGCAGCGGCACCCCGTCTCCCTGCGCCGCATCGCGGCCCTCTTCGCCCCGCACCGGGGGACCATCGCCGCCGTCGTGCTGCTGATCTCCGTCTCCTCCGTGGTCAACCTGGCCCAGCCGTTCCTGGTCCGCGGCGTGATCGACGACGCCCTGCCCCACCAGGACCTGCCGCTGTTGGCCTGGCTCACCGGCGCGATGGTCGCCGTCGCCGCCATCACCGCCGCGATCGGCGTGGTGCAGACGTGGATGGCCACGAAGATGGGTCAGCGCGTCATGCACACCCTGCGCGTGCAGCTGTTCACCCATCTGCAGTCCCAGCCCCTGGCGTTCTTCACCAGGACCCGTGGCGGTGAGGTCCAGTCCCGGCTGATGAACGACATCGCGGGCATGCAGTCCGTGGTCACCTCCACCGCCACCGGCGTCGCCACGAACCTGACCACCACGGTGGCCACCGCCGTGGCCATGGTGGCCCTCTCCCCGCAGCTCTCCCTCATCTCCCTCGTGGTGCTGCCGCCGGCCATCTGGCTCTCGCGCCGCGTGGCCCTGATCCGCCGCGCCGTCACCGACGAACGCCAGCAGACCCTGGCCGGACTGCACACCCAGGTGGAGGAGGGCCTCTCCGTCTCGGGGGTGCGCCTGGCCAAGACGCTGGGCACCACGCCACGGGACGCGGCCCGCTTCACCACGCGCTCCGGCGCCCTCATCGACCTGGAGATGCGCTCCCAGCTGGCCGGCCGCTGGCGGATGGCCACCATGCAGGTGGTCTTCGCCGCCATCCCCGCCGTGATCTACCTGGCCGCCGGCTTCCCCGCCACCTCCGGCGGCATGACCATCGGCACCCTCGTGGCGTTCACCGCCCTGCAGGGCACCGTGTTCCGCCCCGTGATGGGGCTGCTGAACATCGGCGTCCAGTGGGTCACCGCCCTGGCCTTCTTCTCCCGCATCTTCGAGTACCTGGACCTGGACCCGGCCCTCAAGCCCCCGGCCGTCCCCGCGGCGATCGACCCGGCGCGGGTGCGCGGCGAGGTCCGCTTCGAGGACGTCACGTTCTCCTACGAGATGGACCACACCCTGCACGACGGCGGCCCGGCCGGCCGGGTGCTCGACGGCATCGACCTGGTGGTCCCGGCCGGGACCACCACCGCGGTGGTCGGGCCCACCGGCTCCGGCAAGTCCACCCTGGCCTCCCTGCTGCCCCGGCTCTACGACGCCACGGCCGGCAGCGTCACCATCGATGGCGTGGACGTGCGTGACATCGCGACCCAGGACCTCGCGGCGATCGTCGGGGTGGTCTCGCAGGAGACCTACCTGATCCACGCCTCCATCCGGGACAACCTCCTGCTGGCGGACCCGGACGCCGGCGACGCCCGCCTGTGGGAGGTCCTCGACGCCGCGTCCCTGGCCGGCACCGTCGCCGCCCTGCCGGACGGGCTCGGCACCCTCGTCGGCGCCCGCGGCCACCGCTTCTCCGGCGGCGAGCAGCAGCGGCTGGCCATCGCCCGCACCATCCTGCGGGACCCCCCGGTGCTGGTGCTGGACGAGGCCACGTCCGCCCTGGACAACACCACGGAGGCCCGCGTGCAGGCCGCCCTGGACCGTCTCTCCGCAGGCCGCACCACCCTGATGATCGCCCACCGGCTGTCCACCGTCACCGCGGCGGACCAGGTCCTGGTGCTCGACGGCGGCCGGATCGTCGAGCACGGCGCTCCGGCCGAGCTGCTGGCCGGGTCCGGGCCCTTCGCGGCCCTCGCGGCCCGAGGTCTCCCCCAACCGGCTTAGGCGCAAAGTGACCTGACCCCCACCGTTGTGACGCGCCCAGGTCACTTCGCGCCCGACCAACCGTCCCTTCGCGTACGGAATCTCCCCGGTTCCGCGCACCAGTCGTGTGAGGACGGGATCAGGCGGAGCAGGATAGGGGCATGAGACTTCCGCGGGAACAGCAGCAGGCCCTGCGGAAGGCGGTGCGACTGGAGTGGCTCAGCCTCGGGTTCACCGCCGTCACCCTGACCCTGGTGGCGTTCGTGCTGGGCGGCTCCCAGTCCATGAAGACCGCCTGGATCGAAGACATGCTCTCCACGGTCCCGCAGATCGCGTTCCTCGTCTCGCTGCTCATCATCCGGCGGTCCCGGATCCGTCCGGCGCGTCCCTACGGGGTACACCGCGCCTCCGGGGTCGGGCATCTGGTGTCCTCGGTGGCCCTGACCGTCGTGGGCGCCTCCCTGGCCTACGAGGCGGTCAGCGGCCTGGCCACGGCGGAGCATCCCGCCGTGGGCACGGTGTACCTGTTCGGCCAGACCATCTGGCTGGGCTGGTTCATGATGGGCGTGATGGCGGCGATCGCCGTCCCGCCGGTGCTGCTCGGCCGGGCCAAGCTCAAACTGGCCCCCGTCCTCAATGACAAGCTGCTGTACTCCGACGCCAAGATGAACAAGGCCGATTGGCAGACCAACGTGGCCTCCATGATCGGCGTGGCCGGCATCGGACTGGGACTCTGGTGGGTCGACTTCGTGGCCGCCCTCATCATCTCGGTGGACATCACCAAGGACGGGGTCCAGAACCTGAGGGCCGCCACGCTGGACCTGGTGGACCGGCGGGCCACCACCCATGACAACGTGGACCCGATCCCGGCCATCGCCGCCGTCACCGAGGCCGTCGAGACCCTGCCCTGGATCCGCGAGGCGGCGTGCCGAGTGCGGGACCTCGGCCGGATGCTCCACGTGGAGGTCTTCGTGGTCCCCCGCGGCGGCACCCTCAGCGTGGAGCAGGCCGAGGAGATCGCGGACACCTGCCGATCCGTGGAGTGGACCGTGGAGGACGTCGTGGTGATGCCGGTGCCCCGGATCCCCGGGTATCTCACCTCGGTGGAGGGCTGAGGGCCACGGCGGAACCCGGGGCGGCATCCCGCCGTGGCTAGGATCGGGAGGTGACTGCCGATGACAACAGCCGCCTTCCGGGACTTCGCCATGGCAGGGCGGCGGCCTGGACTCCGTTCCTGCTGACGCTGGTCGTGCTGATCGCCTCCGCCGCGTGGGGCGCCCGGATCTATGACGACCTAACCGACACCATCCCCACCCATTGGGGGCCCGGCGGAGAACCCGACGCCTGGGACGAGAAGTCCTTCGGAACCGTGTTCATGCCGCAGCTGATCGCCGCCGGCTCTGCCGCGCTGATGGCGGTCCTGGCGCTCGTCATCCCCGCACTGCTGAACCCGCCGAGGAACCCCTCAACCTGGAAGCGATACCGGCTGGAGGGGGCAGAGCGCGCCACCATCTCCGTGCTGGGATGGATCTCCCTGCTGACCGTGCTGCTCGTCGGATTCCTCGGCGTCCAAGGCTGGATCGGCCCCGACGAGGTGTCCTTCGCGTGGCCGATGGCCCTCTACCTCGTCCTGGTCTTCCTCATGATCTTCCTGCCCTACCGGCGGTGGAACCGCTGGGCGGACGCCCGGGCCAGCGAGCACGGCTTCACGCCCACCGCCGAGGAGGAGGCCGAGGAGAGGCTCTGGCTCCCGGGCGGGATCTACAACAACCCGGACGAGCCACTGATCATGGTCCCCAAGCGAGAGGGCTACGGAGTCGGGACCACCATCAACGTCGGCAACCGGGCCGGCCGGACCGCCATCGTGGTGTTCCTGCTGGTCTTCGTGGGCGGCCCCCTGGTGCTGGTCTTCGCCGTGGGCTAGGCGCTCCCCGCCACCGGCCACGGAGGGCGCGTCATGCCGGCAGGCCGACCTCGGTGGCGGGGCCATGCTGGCCTCCGCGGGGCACGAAAGCGGAGGGCAGGGGCCGGCGCAGGGAGCTGCGTCCGGCATGCCAGGCCTCCAGCTGCCATCGGCCCAGGAGCTGGTCCATCAGGCAAGCGCTCGCCGCCCCGAAGAAGACGTCGTCGGCCAGGGATGGGTCCTGCTCGACCAGCCCACCGGCCAGGTCCCGTCCCGCCGCCCAACCATGGACCGCGCCCACCTCGGCCTGTTCGACCGCCGCGTCGGCGACGTCGGGGACCTCATCCACCGGAGGGAGACCGAGCCGCCGGAGTCCCTCGGCGTAGGCGGCATGGGGCAGCAGCGAGCCGATCTCATCGATGGCCAGCTGTCCGGCGGCCGCGCCGCGCAGACGGCGGTTCAGCCCGAACATCGACATCATGTTGACCGCGGCCAGCGAGAGGGCCGGCATCCATTCCAGGTAGGCCCCGAACCCGGTGTCCAGGCCGAGCGAGACCATCACCGCGGCGAACCGTTCGGCGCGCACACGATGCGGCTGGCCACTCCCGTACCCGTCGGTCTGGAGGTCCATTAGGGCGGCTTTGGGCCGGCCAGTCAGCCGGGGCACGGACCAGCAATGCGGATCCGACTCCTTGAGCTGGCGCACCGACTGGTGGACGAGGAACTCCCGCACCTGGTCGGTGTTGGCCTCCCGGCCGACGAAGTCGGTCACCGTGGGCCCCTTGGCCCCGGCCGTCAGCGCGGACAGGCGGTCGGCCACCTCCTCCGCAGACCTCGGTGCCTGCCCTTCGGGCCCGAAGAGTTCCGTGGTCCCCCGGCGCAGCCGGGCCTCGAACGCGGACTCGATCTGGTGGCGCACCTCCAGGAGTCCCGGATCCCACTCCCACCGGTCGTCCACCCCGTTGACGCCCGAGCCGTGCAGCTCATAGAGGCAGAACAGGGCCAGCTGCAGGTCCTCGTCGTACAGGATGTCCTCCGAGGTCCGGAGCGCCTGGCGGACCGATCCACCGGTGGCGGTCAGCGGGCAGTCGGACGGGTAGGCCAGCATATCGGCCCACAACATGTAGGTGACCGGCCCCCGGTTCTGGGGAAGTTTCACGGAGATCTCCTCGCGCAGGTACCGCACCACGGGTCCATCCCCGGCGCCTGGTCCCCTACACGATGTCCGCACGGCTCAGTGGACAGGGTGCCGCGCGTGAAGATGAGACTAGCAACACACCACCGGGCCACCAAGGAGGGGACCGGGTCTTCCCGGGCACACCAGTGGGAGGCCTACGGTGGGACCTGACGCGGAATCCGGACCAGGAGAGACCATGTTCATCCAGAATGTCGCCCCGGGCGTGCACCTGATCCAGCACGCCAACGTCAACTGCTACCTGCTGGAGGACCTGGAGGGCGGGACGGACCTGACCCTCGTGGACGCCGGGCTCCCGGGGGTGTGGACCGAGCTCGGCCGTGCCATCCGTGAATTGGGCCGGCGTCCGGAGGACCTGAAGGCGCTCGTGCTCACCCACGCGCACTTCGACCACGTGGGCGTGGCCCGCCGACTGGTCGAGCGGCTTGGCCTGCCGGTCTACGGCCACGCGGACGAGCGCACCCTGGCGGCACACCCCTACCGCTACGCCCACGAGAATCCCCGCGCCCTCTACCCGCTGAGGCACCCCCGCGCCGTCCCGATCCTGACGTCCATGCTCTTCGCCGGCGTCCTGGCGGTGCGCGGAGTGGACCTCAGCGACGAGCTCGGGACCTCGGACACGGTGCCCGTCCCCGGCCGCCCCCGCGTGGTCTTCAGCCCGGGACACACCTTCGGGCACTGCGCCCTGCACCTGCCCGAGCGGGACGTGCTGCTGACCGGCGACGCCCTCGTGACCCTGGACCCGTACACCGGGGAGACGGGGCCCCGGATCGTGGCCGGGGCCGCCACCGCTGACAGCGACCTGGCCCTGCGGAGCCTCGACGCCCTGGCCCAGACGGGCGCCGGCACGGTCCTGACGGGCCACGGCCAGCCCTGGAGGGACGGGATCGAGGACGCCGTCCTGGAGGCCCGCCGCCACGGGCGGGCCTGAGGCATCCCGGTCAGTGACGACGGCGAGAGGGGCGAGACCGGCGACGGCGGCCCCTCGCTGCCCGCGGCGCCGCACCGCTACGGTGGTCGCGTGAGCCGTACACCCCAACCGACCGTGACCCTGGGCGGAGCATTCGCCGCCGACCTCCCGGAGCTGGCGGTCCCCTGGCAGGCCGAAGAGGCCCCGGATCCCCGCCTGCTCGTCGTCAATGCGCCCCTGGCCGCCGACCTCGGCCTGGACCCGGACTGGCTGCGGGGTGAGGACGGACTCCGCTTCCTGACCGGCAACCGGCTGCCAGAACAGGCGATGCCCGTGGCCCAGGCCTACGCCGGGCACCAGTTCGGCTCCTACGTCCCGCGGCTGGGCGATGGACGGGCCCTGTTGCTGGGGGAGGTCACCGATGCCGAGGGACAGCGGCGGGACCTCCACCTCAAGGGTTCCGGACGCACGCCCTTCGCCCGGGGCGGGGACGGGCGCGCCGCCGTCGGGCCCATGCTCCGGGAGTACCTCGTCAGCGAGGCCATGCACGCCCTCCGGATCCCCACCACCCGTTCCCTGGCCGTGGTGGCCACCGGCCGGACGGTGCTGCGCGAGGACGGACCGCTGCCCGGAGCCGTGCTGGCGCGCGTGGCCTCCAGCCACCTGCGGGTGGGCAGCTTCCAGTACGCCCGGAGCCTGGACGACCACGACATCCTGCGGCGACTGGCCGATCAGGCCATCCGTCTCCACTGTCCGGAGGCGGCCCAGGACGAGCAGCCCTACCTGTCCCTCCTCCGCCGGGTCGCCGCCGCACAGGCAGGCCTGGTGGCCCGGTGGCTGCAGGTGGGGTTCGTCCACGGGGTGATGAACACGGACAACATGACCATCTCCGGCGAGACCATCGACTACGGCCCCTGCGCCTTCATGGACGTCTTCGACCCCCGTGCCGTCTACAGCTCCATCGACCGGGGCGGGCGCTACGCGTACGGCCAGCAGCCGGCGATCGCCCAGTGGAACCTGGCCAGGTTCGCCGAGACGCTGCTGCCGCTGCTGCACGACGACCAGGACCAGGCGGTGATCCTGGCCACCGAGGAGCTGAACGGGTTCACGCGTGAGTTCGGCACCGCCTACGCGGCCGGCATGCGGTGCAAGCTGGGCCTGGCGGCGGAGGCCCCGGACGAGGCGGTCGGCCCGCTCATCGACGACCTGCTCGCCCTGCTCCGGCAGGACCACATCGACTACACCCGGTTCTTCCGCCGGCTGGGCCACGCGGCGCGCGGCGATCTCTCTCCGGTCCAGGCCGTGTTCACCGACCGGCCGGCCTTCGACGCCTGGACCGAGCGCTGGCTGGCGTTCGGTCCGGATCCCGCGGCCATGGACCGGGAGAACCCCGTCTACATCCCCCGCAACCACCTGGTCGAGGAGGCCCTCTCGGCCGCAGCGGGGGACGACCTGGGGCCCCTGGAGCAGTTGCTGGAGGCCATCCGGGACCCCTTCCGCGAACGTCCGGGACTGGAACGCTACGCCGAGGGCCCGCCGGAGGACTTCGGCCGGTACACCACGTTCTGCGGCACCTGAGGGGCCTCAGGGGGTCCGGTCCACCGGGACCAGCCGCACCTCGCTCAGCCGTCCCTCCTGCACGAGAGCCGTCATGAGGGTGCACTCGGGCTGGCGCCGCCGGTCCGTGGGCGAGCCGGGGTTCAGCAGCCGCAGCCCGGGGTTGGCCGTCCCCTCCCCGGCCACGGTGTCCCAGGGGATGTGGCTGTGCCCGAAGACCAGGACGTCGTCCTCCGGGAAGGCGGCGGCCATCCGCTGCTCCCGCCCGCGGGCGGCTCCGGTCTCGTGCGTCATGGCGAACCGGACGCCACCGATCTCCACCCGAGCCGTCTCCGGCAGCCGCCGGCGCAGCTCCTCGCCGTCGTTGTTGCCCCACACACCCACGAGCCGCCGCGCCCGGGCCTCGAGTGCGTCCAGCACCTCCGGAACCTGCCAGTCACCGGCATGGAAGACGACGTCGGCCGCCTCCACCGCGCGCCACACCTGCGCGGGCAGGGCGCGGGCACGGGTGGGGACGTGGGTGTCGGCCAGGAACAGCAGGCGGACCGGCTCGGCGGGCATGCCTTCAGGCTAGCGGCCGAACCGCAACGATCTCCCGCAGCCCAGCGACGTGCACGCTATCAGTGAAACTGATGCCGGCTAGAAGCAAGAGCGCGTTCCCCTATGGTCTTTGAGTGGCGATGCTGATGTGACCTGGATCTCATTCACGCCGTGCATCGAGTCCAGGAAAACCGGCACCCCCGCCCCGGCCCTCGGCCAGGTTCATCACAGGAGATGACATGAAACTTCGACGCACCCTGCGACCCGCTGCCGCCACCACGACCGTCGCCCTGATGGTCGGATTGACCGCCTGCGGCGGCTCCGCCGAGACCGAGCCGGTCAGCGGCTCCGGGAGCAGCAGCGCCGCGGCCGAGGAGGTCCTCGAGATGACCGTAGCCCGCGGCGGTGTGAACATCGAGAACGCCGTGCTCGCCGATGAGCAGGGCTTCTTCGAGGAGGAGGGTCTCGACATCGGCGAGATGCAGCTCACCGGCATGGGCGGAGCCGCCGCGAACTCCTCCGTGATCTCGGGTGAGTTCGACGTGGCGGCCACCGACGCCGTCACCGTCATCCGGGCCGTGGCCGAGGGCATGCCCGTCGTCGCGGTGGCCGGCACCAAGTCGGCCGACCCGGACTACGAGGGTGAGGTCTCCGACGGGATCGTCGTCCCGCCGGGCAGCGACATCAAGGAATGGGCCGACCTGGAGGGCAAGAAGATCGGTGTCCCGGAGCTCGGCGGCCTGCCCCACATGGCCACCATGACCGGCTTGCTGCAGAACGGTGTCGACCCGGCCTCGGTCGAGTTCGTGCCGCTACCGACCGACGCCCTGGTGGAGGCCGCCGCGAAGGGCCAGGTCGACGCCGTCTTCACCTTCAGCATCTTCCTCCTCTCCGCCGTGGACAGCGGCTTCACTCGCGTCGGCACGGGGGTGCGCGAGTTCCTGCCCAACGCCCCGCAGGTGCTGTGGGTCGCCTCCAAGGAGTTTGCCGAGAAGAACCCGGAGGCCCTCGAGCGGTTCCACAACGCGATCGAGAAGGGCACCGAGTACGGCAATGGGAACGAGGAGGCCGTGCGTCAGGCGTACCACGACCACACCCAGCTACCGGCCCCGTTCATCGACGAACGCATGGTGCTCGAGCCTCTCAATGTCGAGTTCGACGAGGAGGGGTGGAACACCCTGCTTCAGGTGATGAAGGACGAGGGCGATCTGCGCGAGGACCTCACCTACGAGGAGATCGTCTGGGAGGGAGCCCGCTGAGCCGCCCGTCGGCCCACCGCTCCGCCCTGACATCATGAGAGGCCTTCGACGTGACCGTGACTGACATCCAGCGCGCCCCCGCCCGAGCACCGGCCGGCCCCCACGCCCGCAGCCGCCGACCGAGGGGCACACGGCTGGGCGGGATAGGGATCATCCCCTGGCGGATCCTGGTCTTCGCCGCCGGAGTCGCCCTGTGGTACCTGGTCCACGCCAGCGGGGTCTTCCCCGCCGCGCTCCTGCCCAGTCCGATCGGGGTGCTCACGGAGTGGGCCCAGGCACTCGCGTCCGCGAGCTTCTGGTCGATCCTGGGTGACACCCTCGCCGGCGCCCTGGTCGGCCTGGCGTTCGGTATCGTGGCGGGGATCCCGCTGGGGATCCTGACCGGGCGCTTCGTGGCCGCCGAACTGTCGGTGCGATTCCTCGTCGACTTCGGCCGCGCGTTCCCGGCCGTCGCACTCGTGGCCGTGCTCCTGCTGATCCTCGGGCGCGGCATCGAGGTGAAAGTGGTGCTCGTCTTCGTCGCCGTGGTGTTCATCATCATCCTGCAGACGCAGCACGGTGTCCGCAGCGTGAGCGCCTCGATCGTGGACACCACCCATGCGTTCCGGATCCGCGGGCGGCTCTTCGTGCGCAAGGTGCTGCTGCCCAGCGCCGCCCCCTCCATCCTGGCCGGCCTGCGCCTGGCAGCCTCCGTGGCCGTCCTCGTCACGATCTCCACGGAGGTCCTGACCGGAGCACCCGGCCTCGGGGCGAGCATCGCCGAGGCCCAGGTCGGCGGCAACTCCGCGCTCGCCTACGCCTACATCGTCTATGCCGGGCTCCTGGGTTACGCCGTGAACATGGGTCTCGGGTGGCTCCAGGGCCGGCTGTTGCGCTGGCAGCCCCAGGGATCGGGAGACTGACATGGGTACCAAGACCTACTCACCGCTGGTCTCGGTGCTGCTGCAGGCCTGGCTGCCGGTGACGCTGATCCTGCTGTGGTTCGTCGCGTCCGCGTCCTCCACCTCGGTGTTCTGGCCGCCCCTGACCGAGATCCTCGGCACCATGGGCCAGTGGGCCAGCAGCGGTGGGCTCTGGAGCGATGCGCTGTTCAGCTTCGGCAACTACTTCCTGGCGCTGCTCCTGTCCCTGGCGATCGGGCTGGCCCTCGGCACGGCGATCGGGCTGATGCCCCGGGTCGGCCTCATCCTGGACCCCTACCTGGACTTCTTCCGGTCCCTGCCGAACGTGGTCTTCGTCCCGATCATCATCCTCACGCTCGGGATCGGGCGGGAGCCGAAGGTGTTCCTCATCTTCATCGCCTGCGTGTGGCCCATCCTGCTCAACTGCATCGTGGGCGTGCGCTCCATCCAGCCCGCCATCTTCGAGGCGTCCCGGGCCTACCGGATCCCACTGCGCCTCCAGATCCCCAAGGTCGTGCTCGCCGGAGCGCTGCCGCAGATCGCGGTGGGCGTCCGGCTGGCCATCACCATCGGGATCGTGATGCTGGTGGTCAGCGAGATGTACGGCGCCACCGAGGGGGTCGGATACTTCATCCTGCAGAGCGGCCAACGGTTCCAGCTCGCCGCCGCCTGGGCTGGCACCCTGCTGGTCGGGGTCATCGGCTGGGTCTTCACCTCCATCTACGCCCTCGCCGAGCACCGGCTGCTGCGGTGGAACCGCGAGCAGGACGCAGGCCCCACCACCCGCCCCCGCAAAGGAGCACGCGCATGACCTCCCAGACCCTTGCCACCGATCTCGCCCTGTCCGCCCAGCACGTCAGCAAGGCCTTCGGCACGGGAGCGGAGAAGGTGGTGGTCATCGACGACCTCCACCTCGAGATCCAGCCCGGTGACGTGACCTGCCTGGTCGGCCCCTCCGGGGTCGGCAAGACGACCCTGCTGCGGCTGCTGGCCGGGCTGGCGGCGCCCACTTCGGGGCAGGTGTCCCTGGGCGGCACGCCGATCACCGGGGCTGTCGAGGAGATCGCCGTGGTCTTCCAGGACTACCGCGGTTCGCTGATGCCGTGGATGCGGGTGCTGCAGAACGTCGCCTTCCCGCTGGAGGGACAGGGCGTGGCCAAGGCGGAACGGCTGGAGCGCGCGGCCGCCGCCCTCGAAGTGGTCGGCCTGACAGACAGCGCCCACCGGTACCCGTGGCAGCTCTCCGGCGGCATGCAACAGCGGGTGGCGATCGCCCGGGCTCTGGCCTACGAGTCGCCGATCCTGCTGATGGACGAACCCTTCGGGTCCCTGGACGCCCAGACACGGTTCGAGCTGGAGGACCTGGTCCTCCGGCTGAGGCGGGACCTGGGCATCACGATCGTGCTGGTCACCCACGATATCGACGAGGCGGTCTACCTGGGCGACCGGGTAGTCGTCTTCGGGGGGCGGCCCTCCCGGATCGTCGACGACATCGCCGTGCCCCTGGGCGGGGGGCGCAGCCAGCTGGCCACCCGGGCCGAGCCCGCGTTCATCGAGCTGCGCACCCGGGTGCTGGACGAGATCCAGCGCTGTGGCCTCAAGACCTCCCCCCGG
Organism: Citricoccus sp. I39-566; assembly: GCF_031432995.1. Taxonomy (GTDB): domain Bacteria; phylum Actinomycetota; class Actinomycetes; order Actinomycetales; family Micrococcaceae; genus Citricoccus; species Citricoccus nitrophenolicus_A. The sequence goes on along the minus strand of NZ_CP133842.1, from coordinate 812,056 downwards.
TAGCGGCGCGCGGTCACCCCGGGTGCGCGCCGCCGTCGTGGTCCTCGAAGCCGATGCGCGCCGCGGTGAACACCTCACGAAGCCACCGGTGCTCCGGATCGGGCTCGTGCACCGGGTGCCACCACAGCGCGCCCAGCAGCGGCACGGCGTTGAACGGCAGTTCCAGCACCTGGACGTCCCCCATGCGCTGAGCGAGCGGGGAGAGATGGCGTTGGATGATCGCCAGTCGCTCGGTGTGCTCCACGAACAGGGGCAGCATCACGAAGCTCTCCGCCACCGCCTCGATCCAGGGGTTCACCCCCAACTGCTCGAGTTGGCGCCCCACGGAGGTGAACGCGAAGCGGGTGCGGTAGGTGAAGACCCAGGGGGACTCGGAGAGCACGTCCATGGTGAGCCCGCCGGCGACCCGCTCATTGCCGGTGGCGGCGATGGCCACCCAGTCGTCTCGGATGACGTCCTGGTACGGCAGCTCGGAGACAACCCCGTGGGGCAGCACGAGCGCGTCGATCGAGGGCAGCCGCAGCAGCACTTCGTCCATGGTCTCCGGGGAAAACGGGACGAAGTGCATCCGGACGTGCGGCGCCTGCTGGTGGGCGATCCGGGTCACCCGCGGCGCGATCGTGGCCAGCGAGTAGTCGGAGCAGTGGATGATGAACTCGCGTTCGGACTCCGTGGGATCCCACCGAGATTGACTCTCGAACACCCGGCGCGTGGCCTCGAGCGCCACGGTGGTGTGCTCGGCCAGTCGCACGGCCAGCGGCGTCAGCTCATACGTGTTGCCCCGCCGGGCCAGCAGCTGATCGTCGAAGTGCCGACGGAGCTTGCCCAGGGAGGCGCTGAGCGAGGGTTGACTCAGCTGCAGCCGGGCCGCCGCCCGCGTGACGTTCCGCTCGGTGAGGAGGGCGTCCAGCGCCACGAGCAGGTTCAGGTCGAGGCGTGAGAGCAGGCGTTCGTCCGGCATGGCAGCGCCCTCCTTCTGTCGATGTCTGTCGGCTGCGGCCGCTGCTGCCTTCCGACCTTCCGGACAGACTATCAGCGATGACAATAGTTGGGATATGCATTCCGTACTTCACTGATGATGTGACTCCGACCACTATGGAACCAACGAGGCCCAACCGGGCCATGGCCCACTCCGGGCATTGAAAGGACCGAGGATGACCACGCTTCTCTCCCACCTCTCGTACGTGGCGTTGACCACTCCCGATGTCGAGGCATCGGTGGACTTCTACGTCAACAAGGTCGGTCTCACCGAGGTCGCCCGCCAGGACGGTGCCGTCTACCTGCGCTGCTGGGGCGACTACTACACGTATTCCCTGGTGATCCAGCACGGCGCCGAGCCCGCGCTGGCCACCATGGCCTGGCGCACCTCGAGCCGGGAGGCCCTGGACGAGGCCGTGCGGCGGATCGAGTCCGCGGGCGTCACCGGCGAGTGGTTCGACGGCTTGGACATCGGCCGCGCCTACCGCTTCGTGGGCCCCTGGGGCCACTCCATGACCCTGCACTGGGATGTCCGGCACTTCCGCTACGAGGAGGGCGAGCTCGCCTCCGTCTTCCCGGACCGCCCCCAGCGGCGCAGCCGGGTGGCCGGCGCCCCCCGGCATCTCGACCACGTCACTGTCTGCGCCAGCGATGTGGATGCCTTCGCCGCCTGGTACCACGAGGTGCTCGGGTACCGGATCATGGCCCGCACGGTGCTGGAGGACATCCCCCTCTCAGTGTTCTCGGTGATCACCACCAACGAGAAGTCCCACGATCTGGGCATCGTCCTCGACGGCTCGGACCGCGCGGGACGCATCAACCACTTCGCGTTCTGGGTGGACACCCGCGAGGAGATGCTGATCGCCGCGGACTCACTGCTGGAGGACGGGGTGCGCATCGAGTACGGCCCCACCATCCACGGCATCGGCGAGCAGTCGTTCCTGTACTACCGCGAGCCGTCCTCCATGCGCATCGAGCTCAACAGCGGCGGCTACCGCAACTACGTGCCCGACTGGGACGCGCACACCTGGAAGACGTCCCAGGGCTCCTATGACATCTACCAGAACAGCCCCATGCACGCGTCTTTGAGCGAGTCCTTCCCGCCCGCGAGCGGACCCAGCGCCACGGAGGAGGGCATCACCGAGGAGGTCCGCGACCAGCTGGTCGCGAAGTCGGCCGGGGCCACCGAATGACCAGCACGACGCCGGGCCCCGGCACCGGCTTGACCGCACCGTTCGCGGTGGCCCGCTTTCGGGACGGCGACGACGACCGGGACGGAGGCGGCCCCGTCCGCCTCGGCCTGGTGGCCGGGGAGCGCATTCGCCCCCTCGAGGAGGCGGACCTCGGCGCCCCGCACCTCAACGCCTTCCTGGCCGCCCCGGACTGGGACCGGCTCGGCCGGCTCGTGGACGCGGACGCGAATACTGGCACGGGGACTGACACCGGCGCGGACAGCGCCTGGCGGCCCCTGGCCGAGGTCACGCTGACCGCCCCGGTCCAGCCGCGCCAGGTCATCCAGGCCGGGGCGAACTACCGTACCCACGTCATCGACCTCGTGGTGGCCCACGCCCCGAAGGAGGACACCCGACCCGAGGCCGAGATCCGCGAGGACGCGGCCCGGATGATGGATGAACGCGCCGCCACCGGGGAGCCGTACTTCTTCATCGGGCTGCCGGCGGCGGTCGTCGGCGACGATGTCCCGTTGGTGTTGCCGTCCTACAGCGAGCAGCACGACTGGGAGCTGGAGCTGGCCGTGGTGATCGGCCGGGAGGGGTTCCGGATCGCCCCCGAGGAGGCGATGGACCACGTGGCCGGATACACCATCTGCAACGACATCACCACGCGGGACCGCGTGTTCCGTGCGGACTCGAAGGGACTGGGTGCGGACTGGTACCGCGCCAAGAACGCCCCGGGATTCCTGCCCACCGGCCCCTTCCTGGTCCCGGCGGGCTTCGTGGAACCGGATGATCTGGCCCTCACCCTGGACCTGAACGGCGAGCGCATGCAGGACGCCGTCACCTCGGACCTGCTGTTCGACCTGCCCGCCCTGATCTCCGCGGCGTCGCTGAACATGCCGCTGCTGCCCGGGGACCTGCTGCTCACCGGCAGCCCGGCCGGCAACGGCGCCCACTGGGGCCGGCTGCTGCGGGATGGCGACGTCATGGAGGGCTCGGTCCAGGGGCTGGGCACCCAGCGGGTCCGGTGTATCGCCGAGAGTGCAGGAGAGTACCGATGAGCTCACTGTCCGAGAACCCGGCGGACCTGGATCCGACCGATCCGACCGGAGAGGTCCGCGCGCGGGCCGAGGCGTACCGCAACTGGGGACGCTGGGGCGAGGATGACGTCCTGGGGACCCTGAACTTCATCGACGCCGCCAAGCGCCAGGAGGCCGCCCGCCTGGTGTCGGAGGGGCTGACCGTCTCGCTCGGCCAGGAGTTCAACGAGGACGGCCCGCAGAAGGGGTGGAAGAAGCGCAACAACCCGGTCCACACGATGACCGGCACCGGCCTGGACGCCGAGCGCAACCCCGGCGTCCACCCTCACGGGATCGGCGGGGCGGACGACCTGATCGTCATGCCCCTGCAGTGCTCCACCCAGTGGGACGGCCTCGGGCACATCTTCGACCACGGGTACGCGTGGAACGGCCGGCGGGCCGGGGACGTCGTCACCTCCCAGGGTGACCAGGTCACCGGGATCGAGCACGCCGCCTCGGTTCTCGTCTCCCGGGGCGTCCTGCTCGATCTGGGCCGGCACCTGCGCCCGGAGACCGGTGAGCTCGAGGACGGCTACGCGATCACCACCGCGGACCTCGAGGCCTGCGTCGCGGCACAGGGCGCCTCGTCCGCCGTCGCCCGCGGGGACATCCTGCTGGTCCGCACCGGTCAGCTCGCCCGGGTTCGCCGCCAGGGCTGGGGCGACTATGCCGGCGGGCCGGCGCCCGGGCTGTCCCTCACCACCGCGGGGTGGCTGCACCGCAGCGAGATCGCCGCGATCGCCACGGACACCTGGGGTTTCGAGGTGCGCCCCAATGAGTTCCATGATTCCTTCCAGCCTCTGCACCAGATCGTCATCCCCAACATGGGACTGACGGTCGGCGAGATGTGGGACCTGGAGGGGATCGGGCGGGCCTGCGCCGAGCGCGGACGGTATGACTTCCTGCTCTCGGCCCAGCCGCTGCCCATCACCGGCGCCGTCGGCTCCCCCCTCAATCCCATCGCCCTGCTCTGAGATCCACCCCCGGCATCACCAGGCCCATTGAGGCAGAGAGAGGTACTGATCATGACCGCAGTGAACAGGGTCGCCGTCGTCGGCACCGGAGTGAGCGGACTGGCCGCGGCCATCCAGCTGGCCCGGGCCGGCGTCGTCGTGGAGGTCTTCGAGGCGAAAGCCGAACTGAGCGCCCTGGGTTCGGGAATCTCGCTGCAGGGCAACGCCCTGCGCGCGTTCGCCGAGCTGGGGGTGTGGGAGGAGGCCAGCACGGCCGGGTTCCCGTTCGACGGGATGGGGATGCGGGCCCCCGGTCCCCAGGCCCCGGTGATCGCCCGCCGGGAGGAGGGCGAGGATCCGGCGTCCGGGTTGCCGTCCGCCATGGGCATGCCGCGTGCGGACCTCACCCGCATCCTGCATGATCACGCCGTCCGGGCTGGTGCCACCGTCTGGTTCGGCCAGCGGGTGACCGGTGTGGATTCCACCGAGAACCACGCCGAGCTTCTCCTGGAGACAGGATCGGCTGGGCGCTTTGACCTGGTGATCGGCGCCGATGGGCTGCATTCGACCGTGCGCACGGCCCTGGGCATCACGGTGGCCCCCCAGCACACCGGTATGGGGATCTGGCGGGCCTTCGTCTCCCGGCCGGCCGAGGTGACGTTCACGGAGCTGTACTACGGCGGCCCTTGTTACATCGCCGGGTACACCCCCACGGGCCGGGACTCGATGTACGCCTTCCTGGTGTCCGATGCGGGGGACCACTTCCGCGCCTCCGCCGCGGAGGGCGCTGCCGCCATGATCGAGCAGAGCCGCGCCTACGGTGGTCCCTGGGACCAGGTGCGTGCGGACCTGGCCACCGGAAACGCACAGGTGAACTACACGTGGTTCACCCAGCACGTGGTCCCCGGGCGGTGGAACCGCGGGCGTGCTGTGATCATCGGGGATGCCGCTCACTCCTGCCCTCCCACCATCGCCCAGGGGGCGGCGCAGGCTCTCGAGGACGCCCTGGTCCTCACCGAGTTGCTCGTGGAACGAGAGTCCCTGGACGAGGATCTGTGGGACGCGTTCCACGCCCGCCGCGTGGAGCGGGCCACGGCCATCGTGGACGCCTCCGTGCAGCTGGCCGAATGGCAGCGGGACGGCCGGGACCACTCCGCTGAGGTGCCGGGGCTGCTCGGCGATGTGGCCCGCCGAGTGGCGGTGCGGTCATGATCGTCGATGTGCACGCCCACGTGCTGTTGCCCTCCCTGCATGAGGAGGTCGTCCGCAGGGCCCCGGAGGGCGTGGCCGCGGCCGCCGAGCTGGACCACCGCCGTAACGGAGCGGCCAGCCAGCAAGTGTCCGGCCCCATGGTGGCCGCCCGCATCTCCCGCCTGGTCGACGTGGCCGAGCGGCTGCGGATCATGGACGAGCAGGGGGTGGACCGCCAGTGGGTGAGCGCCTCCCCGAACCACTACTACCCCTGGGCCGAGGAGGAGCTCGCCGTGTGGGCGTGCACGGAGGCCAACCGGCTGATCGCCGAGCACGTGGCCCAGGCGCCGGAACGGCTCACCGGTCTCGGACTGGTTCCGTTGCAGTGGCCTGAGCGCGCCCAGGGACTCCTGGACGATGCCGTGCTCGGCCACGGGCTGCTCGGAGTGGAGATCTCCTCCGCCGCCGGGGACGTGGAGCTCTCGGACCCACGCTTGGAACCGTTCTGGACGCGGGCCGCCACACTCGGCTGCCCGGTGTTCGTCCACCCGTTCGGCTGCTCGCTGGATGAGCGCCTGGACCGGTTCTACCTGGTCAACACGGTGGGCCAGCCGGTCGAGAACGCGGTCGCGCTGTCCCACCTCATCTTCGGTGGCGTGCTGGACCGCCACCCCGGCCTGCGGGTGGTCGCCGCCCACGGCGGCGGGTACCTGCCGACGGCGATCGGTCGTTCGGACCACGCGTGGCGGGTCCGTCCGGACGCGCGGGGATGCGAGAACCCGCCCTCGCACTATCTCACGCGGATCTGGTTCGACACCGTGGTGCACGATACCCGCGCACTGCAGCAGCTGGTCGAGGTGGCCGGGTCGTCCCAGGTCCTGATGGGCAGCGACTATCCCTTTGACATGGGCAGCGAAGACCCGGTCGGGTTCCTCCGCGCGGCCGGGCTGGCCCCGGACGTGGAACGCGCGGTGCTCGGCAGCAATGCGATCGAGCTGGAAACGCACCAGAACGCAGTACTGCAGACACAGGAGGGCCGCGATGAGGATCGGACGCTGGACGCACGGTGACACCCACGGTGAGGGCTTCGTGATCGAGGATGCGGTGGTGCCGTTCCCCGAGGGCGCCACGGTGCAGGAGGTCCTCGCAGCCGGGCTGGCGGCCGCCGCGGACCTCCACGACCGGGCCGACCCCGCGGGCGGCGTCCCCCTGTCCGAGGTCACCCTGCTGGCGCCGCTGGCGCCGGCCTCCGTGCGAGACTTCGCCGTCTTCGAGGAACACGTGGAGGGTATGAGCGCCGACTCCAACGGTGACCCTCAGGTGGGAGAGGCTTGGTATGAGTCCCCCACGTTCTACTTCACCAACCCGCACCAGATCTTCGGCACCGGCCACCGGATCACTCCCCCGGCCACCGAGCGGCTCGACTTCGAGCTAGAGATCGCCGTGGTGGTCGGCGGGGTGGGCGGGCACCCCGGCACCGACCTCAGCGTGGTCGAGGCAGCTGACCACGTGTTCGGCTACCTGATCATGAACGACTGGTCGGCCCGGGACATCCAGGCAGCCGAGATGCGCGGCCACCTGGGCCCCGCCAAGGGCAAGGACTTCGCCACCTCGCTCGGGCCGTGGATCGTCACCGCGGACGAGATGGCGCCCTTCCTGGATGCCGAGGGGTTCTTGGCCATCCGGGCCGAGGTGTACGTCAACCACGAGCTCATCGGTGCAGACCTGGTCTCGAACATGGCCTGGACCTTCCCCGAGCTGCTCGTCTACTCCTCCCGGGCCTCCCGAGTGGTTCCCGGGGATGTCATCGGCTCCGGCACCGTCGGCAACGGCGGGTGCCTGGGCGAGCTCTGGGGCAAGGCGGGCGGCCAACTGGAGCCGCCTCCGCTGCAGGAGGGAGACGTGGTCCGCATGACCGTCGAGGGGCTCGGCGAGCTGACAGGGATCGTGGGTAGATCCCGCGACGCGCACCCACTGCCGACCGCCCGCGCCCGCCCGGCGCCACGTTCCCGAAGCCGGGTGGCTGAGCACGCTGGCTGATCCGAGACTCCACCACCGGCAGGCTGCAACGGCTGGCCTCGTCGGCCAGATCGACACAGACAGCCGATCGGCAGGCGGCTACGGTTGGACCGACCGATCCCGATCTGACGTATCCCCAGGTCATCTTTCGACCCCCAGTTAAGGGGAACGGGCCGGCGTCGGGAACAATGAACGCAACGGGACCGTTGCACCAGCCACCGCCACCCGGCACTTCCCTGGCGCACCGCCCCCGATCCCGTCCCCGCAGGAAGGACCCTCGTGGCAGAACACCAGTTCGGCTTCCGTACCCGCGCGCTGCACGCCGGCGCCGTCCCCGACGCCGTGCACGGCTCCCGCGCCGTGCCGATCCACCAGACCACCTCCTACGTCTTCGAGTCGGCGCAGGACGCCGCCAACCTCTTCGCGCTGCAGAAGTACGGCAACATCTACTCGAGGATCGGCAACCCCACGGTCGCCGCCTTCGAGGAGCGGATGGCCTCGCTGGAGGGCGGCATCGGGGCGGTCGCGACGGCGTCCGGCATGTCCGCGGAGTTCGTCACCTTCGCGGCCCTGGCCGGGGCGGGGGACCACATCGTGGCCTCGTCCAAGCTCTACGGCGGCACCATCACCCAGCTGGACGTCTCGCTGCGCCGCTTCGGCGTGGAGACCACCTTCGTGGACTCGATGGAGGCCGCCGACTTCGAGGCCGCCATCCAGCCGAACACCAAGGCCGTCTACACGGAGATCGTGGCCAATCCCTCCGGGGACATCGTGGACCTGCCCGGCCTGGCCCGGGTGGCCCACGCCGCCGGGGTCCCGCTGATCGTGGACGCCACGCTGACGCCGCCGTACCTGATCCGCCCCTTCGAGCACGGCGCGGACATCATCATCCACTCCGCCACCAAGTTCCTCGGCGGCCACGGCACCACCCTCGGCGGCGTGGTGGTCGAATCCGGCCTGTTCCCGTGGGACAACGGCAACTTCCCGTCCATGACGGAGCCCGTGCCCTCGTACGGCGACGTCTCCTGGTGGGGCAACTTCGGCGAGTACGGCTTCCTGACGAAGCTGCGCTCCGAGCAGCTTCGCGACTTCGGCCCCGCCCTGCCACCGGCCTCCGCCCAGCAGCTCATGCTCGGCCTCGAGACCCTGGCCCAGCGCATGGACGCCCACCTGGCCAACGCCTACCGCGTGGCCGAGTGGCTCGAGGCGGACGAGCGCGTCTCCTGGGTCAACTTCGCCGGGCTGCCGTCCCACCCGCACCACGAGCGCGGCAGGGAGCTGCTGCCCCTGGGGGTCGGGTCCGTCTTCAGCTTCGGGGTGAGGGGAGGGCGCGACGCCGGCGCCTCCTTCATCTCGAACCTCCAGCTGGCGAGCCACCTGGCCAACATCGGCGATGCCAAGACCCTGGTCCTGCATCCCGCCTCCACGACGCACCAGCAGCTGACCGCCGAGCAGCTCGTCTCCGCCGGCATCCCGGACGACCTGATCCGCCTCTCCGTGGGCATCGAGGACGTGGAGGACATCCTCTGGGACCTGGACCAGGCCCTGGAGGCCGCCGTGAACGGCACCGCTGCCACCGAGATCCCGGAGGAGGCCAAGTGAGCACCGCACTGCCTGACCGCACCTGGACCGGACCGTCCGCGCCCGAGCGCCTGCGCCTGCTGCGCGAGGCCCGGTCCATCGCCATCGTCGGCGCCTCGGACAAGCCGGCCCGCGCGTCCTACTTCGTGGCCACGTACCTGAACAGCTCCACGACGTTCGACCTGTACTTCATCAACCCGATCCTGGCGGAGAAGGGCACCGAGATCCTCGGCCACCAGGTGTACGCCTCGCTGGCCGATCTGCCCGTGAAGCCGGACATCGTGGAGGTCTTCCGCAAGCCGGGAGACGCACCCGGCGTGGTGGAGGAGGCCCGCGCGGCCGGCGCGAAGACCGTGTGGCTGCAGCTGGGCATCTGGAACGAGGACGCGGCGCACCTGGCCGAGTCCGCCGGGATGAACATGGTCATGGACCGTTGCGTGAAGATCGAGCACGCCCGCTTCCACGGCGGGCTGAACCTGGCCGGCTTCAACACCGGCGTGATCTCCTCCAGGCGCCAGCAGCTGGACCGCTGAGGCCCTGAAGCGCCCGTAGAGTCGAGCCCATGACGGCCACGACTGCAGAGATCCACCGACTCGCCCGCGACGTCTTCGGCTGGGACGAGTTGCGTCCCAGCCAGGTCGAGGCGGTGGAGGCCGCGCTCGCCGACCGGGACGTGCTGGCGGTGATGCCCACGGGCTACGGGAAGTCGGCCGTCTACCAGCTGGCCGGCGTCCTGGCCGAGGGTCCCTGCGTGGTGGTGTCCCCGTTGATCGCCCTGCAGGGCGATCAACGGGACGGCCTCAACGAGCTCGCGGCAGGGGCCGGCACGCGTGCCGTCGCCATCAACTCCTCCCTCTCCGCCCGGGACCAGGAGCGCGCCTGGCAGTCCGTGGAGGACGGAGAGGTGACGTTCCTCTTCCTGACCCCGGAGCAGCTGGCCAAGGACGACGTGCTGGCACGGGTGCGGGAGGTGCGCCCCGCATTCCTCGCGGTCGACGAGGCCCACTGTGTCTCCGCCTGGGGCCATGACTTCCGTCCGGACTACCTCCGGCTCGGCGCGGCGCGGCATCGGATGGGCTCGCCAACGATCATCGCCCTGACCGCCACCGCCTCGACCCCTGTCCGGCAGGAGATCGTCGAGGGACTGGGTCTCGACGACCCGCTCGTGATCGCCTTGGGCTTCGACCGCCCCAACCTGCACCTCGCGGTTGAGCGGCATCACGAGGACGGTGACAAGCGTGAGAGCGTGCTGGAGCAGGCCGCGGGGCTGCCCCACCCGGGACTGCTCTACACGGCGACGCGTCGCGATGCCGAGGACTATGCCGCCCGGCTCGGCGACCGGGGACTGGCGGTCCGGGCCTATCACGCCGGGCAGAAGGCCGCCGAGAGGGACCAGACGCTCCAGCTGTTCCTCGAGGGATCCCTCGACGTCGTGGTGGCCACGAGTGCCTTCGGCATGGGCATCGACAAGGCCGACGTGCGGTTCGTGGTGCACGCCGACGTCACCGACTCCCTGGACACGTACTATCAGGAGGCCGGACGCGCGGGCCGCGACGGCCAGGGTGCGCGGGTGGTGCTGAACTACCGCAGCGAAGACCTCGGCCTGCGCAGCTTCTTCGGCAGCCACCAGGCGGACCAGGAGGTGGTGGACGCGGTCGTCCGGGAGTTCCGACGCGCGGACTCTCCGCTGCCACTGACCCACCTGAAGCGCGCGGTGGCCGTCAGCGGCCGTCGGGTCACCGGCACGGTCAACCTGCTGCAGGCGGCCGGCGCCGTGACCTCATCCCGGCGGGGACTGGCCCTCGTGGAGGGCGTCGGCCCGAAAACGGCCGCCCGGCTGGCCGAGGAGACCGCAGAGCGGATGGAACGCATCGACGGATCGCGCCTCGAGATGATGCGCGGCTACGCGGAGACCGATGGCTGCCGCCGCCAGTACCTGCTGGGCTACTTCGGTGAGGAGCTGGCCGATCCCTGCGGCAACTGCGATGCCTGTGACGAGGGCACCGCGGAGGACCTGACACATGAGGATGCGGAGTTCCCGCTGCAGAGCGCGGTGGAGCACCGCGACTGGGGGCCGGGCCTCGTGATGAGCGTCGACGACGACCGCGTGACCGTCCTCTTCCGAGAGCAGGGCTACCGGACCCTGTCGCTGGAGGCCGTGCGGGAGCAGGACCTGCTCACCCGGGTCTAGCTCGGCCGGCCGGTTCAGCGCCGCGGTGGCTGCGGGCCGCTTGTGCCGCCATCGCCGGGTCGTCCGCCGCGTCCACTGGTGAAGCGCCGCGCGGCGTCCGTGGCCTGGCGGATCATCTTCCGGCCCTGCGGGCTGTTGGCGAAGGACTGGGCCTTGCGGGCCAGGTCTGTGAACTTCATGGTCTCCTCCTGGTGGCGTCCTGTCGGTCCCCTCAACGGACAGAGCGAGACCCCGGGCTGCCGGCTGCGGAGGGGAATCGCATTACGCCGGACCCGGGGTCCCTGTCATCACTCGCACCTTCATCACTCGCACCTTGATGAGGTGCTTACAGCATAGGGAACGAAAGTGAGGATGAACCCCACACCAGCTGTGAAAACGCTGTGGACCCGGACCACTGACGAAGGGCAGCAGACAGTAGAAGCAGTGACTCGGCAAGGGTTCCCGGACGGAGCGAGACCCCGGGCTGCCGGCCGCCAGAACGGTCCGGACCCGGGGTCCCTATCATCACTCGCACCTTCATCACTCGCACCTTGATGAGGCTCTCCCAGAGTAGGGATCCGAGATGGGGGCGAACCCCACGGCGCCTGTGTGTTTGCTGGTCGACGAGCCCGCTCCCCCGCCATGCCGGACCGCCAGGAACGCCGATGAATTCTCCGAACTACCAGATACTGCCCTTGCGTCAACATCTACTCGCTGGTAACTATGAATCCCATCGCATGTGGCACCCGTCACATTTTGCAGTCCTGCGGGCCCTCCCCTGGGCCAGCGCCCGGCTGCCACGGACCAGCCGTCCGGCGATGCCCCGACCGGTGATCCCGGTTGCCGCCACAGCCGCCTCCCGAGCGGCCTGACGTCAAGGATTCCTATGCACACCCGCTCCCGCCATCACCTGCCCTGGGCGGTGCTGGCCGCGCTCCTCGCCCTCTTCCTCATCGCCGGCCTCGCCTTCTACTCGCTCTACAGCTCCCGCGTGGCCCAGGGCGCCGCCCAGCTGGACGACGGCATGCGCACCGCCCAAACGGGCAGCGCCGACCTCAACGACGGGGCAGTCCAGGCGCAGGCCGGCGCCGAGCAGCTGGCCACCGGCACCGACGACCTGAAGGACGGCTCCGCGCAATTGGCGCAGGGCGCCGCCGAGGCGCAGGAGGGGTCCACCGAGCTGGCGGCCGGCACCACCGAGCTGCACGCTGGAACCACCGAGCTGAAGGCCGGGGCCAACCGGGCCTCCTCCGGGGCCGGCGAGCTGGCCGGCGGAGCCGGCCGGCTGTTCGCCGGCACGCAGGAGGTGGCGGCCGGAGCCGTGCGCGCCGACAACGCCGCCCAGAAGCTCAACGCCGGTGCGGGCCGGCTGTCCACCGGCGCCCAGGACGCCGCGTCGGGCGCGCAGGCGCTGTCCGCGGGCGCCGGGGAGCTGCGGGGCGGCACGGACACCCTGGCCGCCGGCGCGGGGGAGCTCGATACCGGCGCCAGGGCCCTCCAGGAGGGTGCCGGACAGGCCGCCTCCGGAGCCGGGGAACTCTCCACGGGCGCCGGCACCCTCGCGGACGGCGCGCGTCAGCTCGGCGCGGGCGTGGACGAGGCGGCCACCGGCTCCTCCGCGCTCTCCACCGGGCTGGGCACCCTCTCCGCCGGACTCACCGAGGCCTCCGAGGGTTCCGCCGCCCTGAAGTCCGGCACGGCCGAACTGGCCCGGGGCGCCGCCGAGCTGGAGTCCGGCTCTGCCGAGCTCTACGCCGGTCTGCAGCAGGGCGTTGACGGCGCCGCCGAGCTCAAGAACGGGTCCGCCCAGCTCTCGGCCGGACTGATCCAGCTGCGGGACGAGGTCCGGAAGAACCCCCTGTCTCCGCCGGACCTGCGCATCGCCGTGGAACAGCTCGCCGCAGGGGGGCAGCAGCTCGACGCCGGCGTGGGTGAACTTCAGGCCGGCACGATCCAGCTGCGCGACGGCGGCCAGCAGCTGGCGGACGGCTCGTCCGCCCTGTCCACCGGTGCGGACCAGGCCGCGGCGGGCGCCGCGGACCTGCAGGCCGGACTCGTGCAGCTCGAGGACGGCGGCCAGGAGGCCCTGTCCGGGTCCCAGGCGCTGAACGAGGGGCTGGGCCAGATCCAGGCCGGGGTCAAGGGCACCCGGACGTCGCCGGGCCTCGTGGGAGGCGCCGAGCAGCTCGAGGCCGGTGCCGGCGAGCTCGCCGAGGGCAACACCGCCCTGGCCGAGGGCTCCACGCAGCTGGTGGACGGCACGGGCCGCCTGCGCGCCGGAGCCGCGGACCTGAGCGCCGGCGCCGGTGAGCTCTCCGCCGGCGCCACGGAGCTGGCGGACGGCAACGGCGCCCTGGCCACCGGCGCGGGCACGCTGCATGATGGCACCTCCGAGCTGGCGGCCAAGACGCCGGACCTGGTGGACGGCACGGACCGGCTCACCACCGGCGCCCAGTCGCTGGGCACCGGCGCCGCCCAGCTCCAGGAGGGCAACGCCGACCTGGCCGAGGGTTCCGCCGCCCTGGAGACGGGAGCCAAGAAGCTCTCCGGCGGTGCGGGACGGCTGGAAGGCGGACTGGCGGAGCTCCGGACGGGCGCCGGAGACCTCGACGACGGCGCCGCCCAGCTGCGGGAGGGAGCCGCCTCCCTGGCGGACGGCAACGGAGCCCTCGCCGAGGGAACCGAGAAGCTGGCGTCCGGCTCCCTGCAGCTGGCCTCCGGCACGGAGGAGCTGCGCTCCTCCTCCCAGGCGGCCGCCGCGGACCAGATGGTGACGAAGCCTGCCGGTCTGCTGCTGCTCATCCCGTTGCTGCTGCTGGTCATCCCGGTCGCGATGATGTTCGTGCTGCGACGCCGCGAGCGGTCCGTGGACTCCTACTAGGCCACGCCCCGCGGACAACCACCAGGTCCAGCACCACGTCCAGCATCAGGACAGAGCAGGGCCCCGGGTGATCCGGCTGCGTGAGGGGAACGCGATCTGCCGGGCCCGGGGCCCTCTGTCATCACTCGCACCTTGATGAGGTGGTTCCACCCTAGGAACCGTAGGTGAAAATGGGCAGGACGTTGTCTGGGAGATCGCTGATAACGCGTCTCGGGCCCCGCACCACCCGTCATACACGCTCACGGAATCACGGTCGGACGTGATCTGCGGCACCATCGGAGCCATGGAGAACCTCCCCGCCCCAGCGCCTGCCGCACCCGCCGTCATGTGGATCCCGGACCCCGGGCAGGCCACGAACCTGGGCCGCTTCATCGACTGGGTCGCGGAGCACCGCGGGGTGGACCTGCGCGATCACCGCGGCGGGGACGGAGGCCACGACTACCGCGCCGTCTGGCAGTGGTCCGTGGACCACCTCTCCGATTTCTGGGACGCCGTGCGCGAGTTCCACGGGGTCATCGGCACGGGGTTCGGCACCCCGCCCCTCGTCGAGCCCCGGATGCCGGGGGCGGTCTGGTACCCGGACGCCCGGCTGAACTTCACCGAGAACGTGCTGCGCTGGGCGGCGGACCCGCAGCGCGCGGGGCAGGCCGCCGTCGTGCGCATCTCCGAGGAGAACGAGACCGAGGAGATCACCTGGGCCCAACTGCGGGACCGGACCCACGCGCTGGCGGCGCGACTGCGCGGGCTCGGCGTGCGGGCCGGGGACCGCGTGGCCGCCGTGCTGCCGAACGTCCCCGAGGCGCTGATCGGGCTGCTGGCCGCCGCTGCCCTCGGCGCGGTCTGGACCATCAGCTCCCCCGACCTCTCGGTCACCGCCACCCTGTCCCGGCTGCGGCAGCTGGAGCCCGTGGTGCTGATCGGCACGCGCGGGTACCGCTTCAACGGCAGGGACCTGGACTACTCGGCGCAGCTGAACGAGATCGCCGCGGGGCTGCCCACCGTGACCACCGTCCTGACGGAACAGGACCTGCAGGACACGGCCCACGACGCCGGCCCTGCCGGCTCCCAGCCGGACGTCACGGGGCAGGACGGAGACCCGGCGGGCTACACCCGCGTCCCGTTCGACCACCCGCTGTGGATCCTGTTCTCCTCCGGCACCACGGGCGAGCCCAAGGGGATCATCCACGGGCACGGGGGCATGCTGCTCGAGGCGCTCAAGGGATGCGGCCTGAACCAGGACATGGGCCCGGCCGACCGCTACTACGTGGCCGCCAACACCTCGTGGATGGTCTGGAACACCCTCGTCAACAACCTCGCCGCCGGCGCCTCCGTGGTCACCTACGCGGGCTCGCCGAAGGCCGGGGACGCGGACCGGCAGTTCGAGATCATCGAGCGCACGGGCGCCACCATGTTCGCCACCGGCGCCGCGTACCTCTCCCTCGTGGAGAAGTCCGGGCTGGTGCCGGGCCGGCGGTGGGACCTGTCTCGGTTGCGGTCCATCCTCTCCACCGGCTCCCCGCTGCCGGACTCCACGTGGCAGTGGGTCCATGAGGCCGTCCGGGCCCAGGTGCACCTCGGCTCGGACTCCGGCGGCACGGACATCTGCTCCGGGTTCATCGGCTCCAACCCGCTGGAGCCGGTCCACCGGGGCGAGCTGCAGGGGCCGCTGCTCGGCGTGGACGTGCAGGTGTGGGATGACAGCGGGGAGCGGGTGCGCGGCGAGGTCGGTGAGATGGTGATCCGCCAGCCCATGCCGTCCATGCCGGTGGGCCTGTGGAATGATCCGGACGGCTCCCGCTACCGGGACACCTACTTCTCCGTGTTCCCCGGAGCCTGGGTGCAGGGCGACTGGATCACCGAGACCGAGCGCGGCGGGTTCGTGGTCCACGGCCGCTCCGATGCCACCCTCAACCGGCAGGGGGTCCGGCTGGGCTCCGCGGACCTCTACTCCGCGCTGCAGCACGTGCCGGAGGTGGTGCAGTCCATGGTGCTCGGGATCGAGGAGCCGGGCGGCTACTACATGCCCCTGTATGTCCAGCTGGCGCCCGGCGCCGAGCTGACCGAGGAGCTGGACGCGCGGATCCGCCGCACCATCCGCGAGCGCGCCTCCGCCCGCCACGTCCCGGACGCGATCCTGACCGCCCCGGGCATCCCCGTGACCCATGCGGGCAAGCGGATCGAGGTGCCCCTGAAGCGGGTGTTCACGGGGCGGCCCGCCGAGCAGGCCGTCAACCTCGGCTCGGTCGCGAACCCGGAGGCCGTGGACTTCTTCCTCGCGGAGGCCGCGGCCTACCGGAGCACCCTCGGCTAGGCTCGCAGCGCCTCCACGTCCGTGCGGCGATTGTCCAGCACCGGCAGGAAGGACCGCACCTCGTCGATGCGCTCGCGCGTGACCTCTGCGGTCTCCACGGCCTCGCCCTCCTCGCCGAGGAAGGCCACCGGCACGGCCAGGGGGTCGATGATGGCCGAGTGACCGATCGTGTTGTCACTGCGCGTGCCGGCCGCCGCCACCCACACGGTGTTCTCCACGGCGCGGGCCTTGAGCAGCAGCTGCCAGTGGTCGATCTTGTGGTCGCCCTTGAACCAGGCGGCCGGCACCAGCACGACGTCGGCCCCGGCCACCGCCAGCGACCGCGCCACCTCCGGGAAGCGCAGGTCATAGCAGGTCATGATGCCGAACGTCAGGCCGCCCAGCTCCACCGTGAGCAGGCCCCGGTCCCCGGCCGTGATGCGGTCCGACTCCTTGTACTTGAACGCGTCGTAGAGGTGCAGTTTGCGGTAGGTCCCCAGGATCCGGCCCTCGGCGTCCACGGCCACCACCGTGTTGTAGGGCCGCTCGGTGCCGGAGGGCTCGTAGCCGCCGGCCACGATGGCGATCTGCAGGTCCGCGGCGATCCGGGTGACCTCGGAGACGAAGCTGGACCAGCCGGCGTCGACGGCCTCGGCGAGCGGACCGCCCACGTGGCGGACGGTGAACATGGACTCCTCGGGGAACAGCACCAGGCCGGCCCCGTCATCCCGGGCCGACTCGGCCAGCCGCCGCAGCGTGGCCAGGTTCTCCGCGACCACGCCCGTGGGGCGGAATTGTCCGACGCTGATCCTCATGTTCCCGTCCTCCTCGCATGGTGCGGTGCCGTTCGCCCAGCCTAACCTGAGGCCATGTCCCCCGATCCAGCCCCGGAGACCGGCACGGCGACTGGCACGGGGCCCGGCGCGAAGCCCGGGCGCCGGGTCTCCACCGATGTCCTGGTGATCGGCGCGGGCCCCACCGGACTCATGGCCGGGGCCTGGTGCGCGAAGCTCGGGATCCAGTCCCTCGTGGTGGACGGCAAGGCCGGCCCCACGCGTGAGTCCCGCGCCCTGGCCCTGCAGGCCCGGTCCCTCGAGGTCTACCGGCAGCTGGGACTGGAGGGGGAGGTCCTGGCCCGCGCCACCCCGGCCACCGGAGTCAGCCCCGGCTACGGCCACCGCACCCTGGGCACCCTGCCCCTGGACCGCGTGGGGCGCGGGCTGACCCCCTTCCCCGGGATCACCGTCTTCGAGCAGAGCGCGAACGAGGAGCTGCTCGCGGACCACCTCGCCCGGCAGCACCGGCCGGTGGCGTGGGGCACCTCCTTCCGGGCCTTCGCCGAGACCGAGGCCGGCAACCGGTCCAGCAACCGGCCCAGCGCCGGCCGGCCCGTCACCGTGGACCTCGAGTCCCCCGGCGGGCCCGTACGGGTCACCGCCCGGTACGTGGTGGCCGCGGACGGGGCCTCCTCCGCGGTCCGCAGCGCACTGGGCGTGGCCTTCGAGGGGGCCACCCACCGCTTCGAGTTCTACGTCCTGGACGCCCACGGCGTCACCGGCACCGAGCCCGGCATCACGGTGCGGATCTCCCGTGAGCACTTCATGCTGGCCTTCCCGATGGGCCGCGACGGCCGGGGCGGAGCCCGAGCCCGCCTGTTGGGCATCCTGCGCGCCGAGGACCGGACCGGGCCCCGGCCCGAAGCCGGCGCCGGTCCCGGCACCCGGCCGGCGGCGGACGCCCACGACGAGACCCGCGCCCGGGAGTCCCTCGCCGGGGAGTTCGGCGTCCGCTACGCCGGCACGGACTGGTACAGCACCTACCGCGTGCACCACCGCGTGGCAGCGGACTTCCGCTCGGGCTCCGTGTTCCTGGCGGGGGACGCCGCGCACATCCACTCCCCCGTGGGCGCCCAGGGCATGAACACGGGGCTGCAGGACGCCCAGAACCTCGTCACCAAGATCGCCGACGTCCTGGCCGGCCGGGCCCCCGAGGACAGCCTGGACCGCTATGAGGCCGAGCGCCGGCCCGTGGCCCTGACCCTGGTCCGGACCACGGACGCGGTCTTCGGCGCGGTCACCTCCGCCTCCGCCGGGGCACGCCTCCTGCGGAGCCTCGTGTTCCCGGCGGTGGCCCCGCTGGCGCTCCGGCTGGTGCCCCGGTCCCCCGCGGGCGGGCGGTTGTTCGGCTACCTCTCGCAGATCCGCATCCACTACTGGATGCCGGGGACCGAGACCGAGCAGTTCGGGGGGCGACGGCGGCGCCGCGGCCGGGTGCTGGGCCGTCGCCTTCCCTGGGTGCCCGAGGCCGGTGATCCGGGCGTTGACAACCACGAGGCCCTCACCGCGGCCGTCTGGCAGGTGCACGCGTATGGGCCGGCCGCCGTCGGGCCCGCCCGAGAGCTGGCCGAACGCCACCGGGACAAGGCCCGGACCGGGGGTGCGGGGACGGCGACCACCGCGGCGGGCACGCCGGCGGCGGGAGGCGCGGGGCCGGCGTCGGGCGTGGGATCCGGGCCACCGGTGTTCACCTTCCGCGCGGCTCCCGAGGCGAGGCTGCCGGACGGCACCGCCGTGCTGGTCCGCCCGGACGGCTTCGTGGCGGAGCTGGTCAGTCCTCGATGAGGTCGCGGACCTGGACCACCTGGTCGCGGCCGGGACCCACGCCGATCGCGGAGATCCGGGTGCCGGACATCTTCTCCAGGGCCAGCACGTAGTCGCGGGCGTTGGCCGGCAGGTCCTCGAGGGTGCGGGCGCCGGAGATGTCCTCGGTCCAGCCCTCGAAGTACTCGAAGATCGGCTGGGCGTGGTGGAACTCGGTCTGGGTCATGGGCATCTCGTCATGCCGCACGCCGTCCACGTCATAGGCCACGCAGACGGGGATCTGCTCGATCCCGGTGAGCACGTCCAGCTTGGTGATGAAGTAGTCGGTGAAGCCGTTGATGCGGGTGGCGTAGCGGGCCATCACCGCGTCGTACCAGCCGGTGCGGCGGGGGCGGCCGGTATTCACGCCGAACTCGCCGCCCACGGTGCGCAGGCGGGTGCCCATGCCGTCCTCGTCGAACAGCTCGGTGGGGAACGGGCCGGCGCCCACGCGGGTGGTGTACGCCTTGACGATCCCGATGGTGCGGGTGAAGCGGGTGGGGCCGATGCCGGCGCCCACGGAGGCGCCGCCGGCGGTCGGGTTGGAGGAGGTCACGAACGGGTAGGTGCCGTGGTCCACGTCCAGGTAGGTGGCCTGGCCGCCCTCCATGAGCACCACCTTGCCCTCGTCCAGGGCGTCATTGAGCAGGATGGTGGTGTCCACCACCATGGGCCGCAGGCGCTCGGCGAAGGACAGAAAGTACTCGGCGGTCTCGTCCACCGTGATGGCGCGGCGGTTGTAGAGCTTGACCAGCAGCTCGTTCTTCTGGCGCAGGGCGCCCTCGATCTTCTGGCGCAGGATCGACTCGTCGAAGATGTCCTGGACGCGGATGCCGAGGCGGCCGGCCTTGTCCATGTAGGTGGGGCCGATGCCGCGGCCCGTGGTGCCGATCGCGCGCTTGCCCAGGAACCGCTCGGAGACCTTGTCCATGGTCTGGTGGTACGGGGCCACGAGGTGCGCGTTGGCGGAGATCCTCAGGTGGTCGCAGCGCTGGCCGCGGGCCTGAAGCCCGTCGATCTCCTCGAAGAGCGCCTCGAGGTTGACCACCACGCCGTTGCCGATCACCGGGGTGGCGTTCGGGGACAGGATGCCGGCCGGCAGCAGCTTCAGCTCGAACTTCTCGCCGCCGACCACCACGGTGTGCCCGGCGTTGTTGCCGCCGTTGGGCTTGACCACGTAGTCCACACGGCCTCCCAGCAGGTCGGTGGCCTTGCCCTTGCCCTCGTCGCCCCACTGGGCGCCGACGATCGCGATTGCTGGCATCAGTGCATCTCTCCCCGTACGCCGGTACCGCGCCTCGTGGGGGTGGCGCCGTCCGGCCCTCGACATGGAAAACGCCCCCGGTGACCGTCCCGACGGTTCACTGCCGTGCGGTGCATCACACGAGGGCCTTACAACCGGAGTTTACCAGCCGGGACTCACGAGGCCCTCTCGGCGTAGTCGCGCAGGGACTCCAACTGGCCGGCCTCCGCGTCGGCGAGCGCCGTGGCCAGCCCCAGCCCCTCCTCAGCGAGCGTCTCGTGCACGCGCACGGCCACGCGCAGGCTCACCCGGGTCCAGGCACCGTCCGGCACCAGCAGGTAGCCGTACTCCACGCGCACCTCGTCGTCGGCGCTGCCGGAGACCATGGTCAGCCCGTGCTCGGCATCCAGGGTGGCCAGCGTGTAGCGGCGCGCGTGGCCGCCGGAGGAGTATGCCAGCTCCTGACCGGGGCCGGACGGCCCGTTGACGTGCATCTCCTCGATCCCGGGCAGCCAGGCCGGAGCGGCGGACCAGTCGGTCAGCAGCTCCCAGACCCGCCGAACGGGCAGGTGGACCACGATCTCGTCGTCGAGTGCCGCAAGTGTCTGCATGGTTGGCATCCTTGCCGCTCACCGCTCAGGTGTTAAGGGTGAAACGCCTGCCGGGTTTCCGTCCGGGTCCTCGCCCGCCACCGACCGCGCGCCTAGGGTGGGCCTTGTCACATTCGCCACGGGGTCCCCGTCAGCCACCGCACCGAACGGCACGGGACCCACAGCCCGAGGAGCCATCGGCATGCCCAGCACCCCAGGATCGACGCAGACCCGCGGGCCGGACCACGGACCGAACCGCGGACCGAACCGCGGACCGAACCGCAAGGAGGGCACCCCGCTCTCGCGGGCCATGCGCCCCGTCAACCACGTGGTGGAGCGGTTCATCCCCTCCGCCCTGGTGTTCTCAATCGTCCTGACCTTCATCGTGGCGATCCTGGCCCTCATCCTGACGGACACGGGGCCCGGCGACCTGGTCCTGTTCTGGGGTGACGGACTGGCCGGGCTGCTGGCCTTCATGACGCAGATGGCCCTGATCCTGCTCCTGGGCCACATCCTGGCCAACACCGGCCCGGTCCGGAAGCTGCTGGCCTTCCTGGGTCGCGTACCCACCACGCCGCTGTTCGCCTACGTCTTCGTCTTCGTGGTGGCCGCGCTGGCCTCCCTCATCACGTGGGGACTGGGTCTGGTGGTCGGCGGCCTGCTGGCCCGCGAGGTGGCCTACCAGGGCCGCGAGCGCGGGATGAAGCTGCACTTCCCCATGCTGGTGGCCTCCGGCTTCGCCGGCTTCGTGGTCTGGCACATGGGCTACTCGGCCTCCGGCCCGCTGACGGCGGCCACCGAGGGGTCCTTCCTCATCGAGCCACTGGGCGGCCAGCCGCTGCCCATCACCGAGACCGTGTTCGCCCCCTGGAACCTCATCGCCGCCGTGGTGGCCATCGCCGTGGTGGCGCTGGCACTGTTCCTGGTGGCCCCCCGTGCCGGCGACCGGATCACGGAACTGGCGGTGGATGCCCGGGAGAAGAACGTGGACACCGAGGAGGAGATCGTCACCCCGGCCGACCGTGTGGATGCCAGCCGGCTGCCGACCCTGCTGGTGGGGCTGGCCCTGGTGGGCTATCTCGTCCTGCACTTCTCCCAGGGCGGCACGCTGACCCTGGACACCGTGAACTGGTCCTTCCTGGCCCTGATCCTGCTCCTGGTGCGCAACCCCTTCGAACTGATCGCGTTGACGAAGAACGCCGCCTCCAACGTCGGTGAGATCCTGCTGCAGTTCCCGCTCTATGCCGGCATCCTCGGCATGATGTCCGGCACCGGCCTGATCCAGGTCTTCTCCGACGCGTTCGTGTCCATCTCCAACCCCGTCACCTTCGGGTTGCTGGCCTTCCTCTCCGCGGGGCTGGTGAACTTCTTCGTTCCCTCCGGCGGCGGACAGTTCGCGGTGCAGGGTCCCATCATGCTGGGGGCCGGCGCGGAGCTCGGCGTGGACCCGGCGGTCACCATCATGGCCGTGTCCTACGGCGACCAGTGGACCAACATGATCCAGCCGTTCTGGGCCCTGCCACTGCTGGCGATCGCCGGACTGAAGATGCGGGACATCCTCGGCTACACCACGGTGGTGCTCATCGCCTCCGGGCTCGTGTTCGCGGGGACGCTGCTGATCGTCTCGCTCTAGCCCAGCCGGCCGCCGGACTCGTCCAGGTAGCAGACCCCGCACAGGGACTCGTAGGTGACCTCCACGCCGTCGATGGCCACCTGGTCGCCCTCGAAGACGAACCGCTCGCGGCGGGCGCCGGGCGCTCCGGCGAGGGGGCCGGCGTCGTGCCCGGTGTCCACCACCTTGCGGGTGTTGAAGATGGCCTTGCGCCCGCACCGGCAGATGGTCTTGAGCTCCTCGAGGGAGTGCGCCAGCTCCATCAGCCGGGCCGAGCCGGGGAAGGAGGCCGTGCGGAAGTCCGTGCGGATGCCGTAGGCCATCACGGGCACGTTCTCGAGCACGGCGATCCGCAGCAGGTCATCCACCTGGGCGGGCTCGAGGAACTGGGCCTCGTCCACGAGCAGGCAGGCCACGGGCTTGACCTCGGCGTCCACGTGCGTGAGCAGGGCGGTGGGGTCATCACCGCGGGCCTCCCGCCGGAACAGCTCCATGAGCCCAGCCCCGGGCGGGATCAGGAAGTCCACGGGCCGGGTGACGCCCAGCCGGGAGACGATCTGCCCCTCCCCCTTGGAGTCCACCTGGGGCTTGGCCAGCAGCACGCGCTGGCCGCGCTCCTCGTAGTTGAATGCGGCCTGGAGCAACCCGGTGGACTTGCCCGAGTTCATCGCCCCGTAGCGGAAGTAGAGCTTGGCCATGCCGGTGTGCCCGCCGGAGGGCTACTTGATCGCGTTCGGGTGCTGGGCCAGCGGGGTGACCTTGATCTTCATGTACGGGTACATGGGGAAGCCGGAGAGGATGGCGTGCAGCTCGTCGTTGTCCGCCACGTCGTAGACGGAGTAGTTGGCGTATTCGCCCACCACGCGCCAGATGTCCCGCATCTTGCCCGTCCGTTGCAGGTTGCCCGAGTACTCCTTCTCCTGGGCCGTGAACTCGGCCTTGGTCTCGTCCGTCATCGACTCGGGGAAGGTCACGTCCATCCGTGCCAGGAACAGCATCGTCTCTCCTTGGGGTTGCGTCCCGCGCTTTCAGGGCAGGAATCACTAGTGATTCCTGCCCTGAAAGCGCGGCGGTGGGCGGTTGCCACTATAGACCGCGGCCATTCAGTCCAGGACGAGGCCCTCGGGGCGTTGCGGCTCGGGGTGCAGGGCGGCCAACACATCCAGCACTGCCTGGGTCGCCGGGGTGACCTTGCGCCGGTGCAGCAGGGTGGCCGTCAGGTACCGGGCCGGGCCTGCCAGCGGCACCAGGGCCAGGCCGGGGGTCTCCACGTGCGCCACGGAGGAGACCGTCAGGGTGACCCCGACCCCGGCGGCCACGAGGCCGAGGATCGTGTAGGAGTCCGGCGCCTCCTGCACGACCCTCGGGGTGAAGCCGGCCCGGCCGGCTAGGCGCAACCCCATGTCCCGCACGCTGGACCCCTGCTGCGCCGGGAACATGACCCACGGCAGCTGCTCCAGGTCCCCGATCTCGATCTCCTCCAGAGCCGCCAGCCGGTGATCCGAGGGCACCCCCACCAGCACCCGCTCATACTCGAAGACCCGGTCCAGCAACCCCGTATAGGTCATCGGCCGGCGCCCGAAGGCGATGTCCAGGTCCCCGGCGGCCACCAGCGAGGGGGCCGACCCCGCGTAGACCATGGACCGGAGCCGCAGGTCCACCCCGGCCGCCTGCCGCCGGACCGCCCGGGCGATGGCCGGCAGCCACGGCCGGGACGAGGCGCCGGCATAGCCCAGGAGCACGGAGCCGAGCACGGGGGTGCCCTCCTGCTCGGCGGCCCGGATCATCAACCGGGCAGACTCCACCATCTGGCGCGCGTGCGGCAGCGCGGCCTCGCCCGCGGGGGTGAGCTTCACGGCGCGGGTGGTCCGCTCCACCACGGGATGGCCCAGCTCGGCCTCGAACTTGCGGACCCGCTGGCTCACAAGCGGCTGGGCCACCTCGAGCCGCTCGGCAGCGCGGGTGAAGTGCAGTTCCTCCGCCACCATGACGAAGGCCTGGGCCATCTTCAGGTCCATGTCCCACTCCGTCCTTCATCGCTTCACCAGCTTTTATGGCGATCCTGCATAAAACTATCCCGAATCCATCTTGGACAGAAGTGAAAGTCGCATGGACCATAGTCAGCTGTGGGTCTGATCACGGCATCCCGTGGGGCAGAACACGTGACACCCGGCACCGTCCGGCGGCAGACGCACCCACCACACCGATCGAAGGGACAGCCATGAACGAGCCACAGTCGCCGCGCTGGCGCCGGCGGCCCAAGTCCTCCACATGGGGCGACTTCGGCGTGGACGACGCCCTCGGCCGCATCAACCTGCTGACCGGGGCCAAGGTCGCCGAAGGCCTCGCCGAGGTCCGCGAGGGGCGGGCCTTCGCCCTCGGCCTGCCCCTCACCCTCCCCGGCGGCAACGCCCTGAACGCCAACCGCCTGCCCCCGGTCCGCCGCCCGACCCTGCGCCAGGGACACGCCGGAGCGAATGTCATCATGGACCCGCTCTCCCCCGGGTCCTCGGACGTCCTCAGCGACGACCTCGTGGTCCTGCACAACCAGTACTCCACCCAGTGGGACGCCTTCGCCCATGTCGGGTCGATGTTCGACGCGGACGGGGACGGCGTGCCCGAGCCGGTCTACTACAACGGCTTCCGGGCCGGCGTCGAGGTCATCGGCCCCACGGACCCCGCCGACTGCGGGGTCCCGGGCCCCGGCCAGCACACGACGTCGGACCTCGGCCCGGTCGGCATCGGCACCCTCGCGGCCCATCCGGTCCAGGGACGGGCCGTGATGATCGACCTCGCCCACCACCTCGGCACGGAGCACCGCGTCGTCGACTTCGAGGCCCTGCGCGGGGTCATCGAGGCCGACGGCGTGGACGTCCGCCCCGGCGACATCGTCACCCTGCACACCGGCTATGCCGCGAAGGTGCTCGAGATGGCCGGAGACCCCGATCCAGAGGTCCTGCACCACTACGGCGCTGTCCTGGACGGCCGCGACCAAGCCCTGCTGGACTGGATCACCGACTCCGGGATCGCCGCGATCGCAGCGGACAACTACGCCGTGGAGCTCTACCCCGCCACCCCCACCGAGGCGCCGGCCTCCATCCTGCCGCTGCACGAGCACTGCCTGTTCAAGCTCGGCGTCCCGCTCGGTGAACTCTGGCACCTCAGCGAGCTGGCCACCGCCCTGCGCACGGCCGGCCGGACCGCCTACCTGCTCACGGCGCCCCCACTGAACCTGCCCGGGGCCTCCGGCTCCCCGCTCAACCCGATCGCCACGATCTGAGGCCCCACATGTCCCTGAACACCCTCCCCACCACAGAGCCCACCGGCACCCGCGAACGCGTCCTCGTCACCGGCGGCGCGCACGGCATCGGCGCCGCCATCGCCGAGCGCTGCCGCCAGGACGGTTACATCCCGGTCGTCCTCGACCGGGAGGGCGAGCAGGCCTTCCACTGCGACCTCTCCGACCCGGCCTCCACCGCCGAGGCCCTCGAGCGTGCGCTGGCCGATGGGCCGATCACCCGGCTCGTGAACAACGTGGGTGCGGTCTTCCCGAACGCCGTCTCGGACCAGACCCTGGAACAGTTCGACGCCGCCGTCGCGCTGAACCTGCGCAGCGCCCTGCAGTGCATCCAGGCCCTGCTGCCCGGGATGCGCCAGGCCGGCTTCGGCCGCATCGTGAACATGTCCTCCCGCGCCGCCCTCGGCAAGGAGCTGCGCGCCGCCTACGCCGCCACGAAGGCCGGGCTGATCGGCCTGACCCGCGTGGTCGCACTGGAGGAGGGCGCCCACGGCGTGACGGCCAACGCGATCGGCCCGGGCCCCATCGCCACGGACCTGTTCATGGGGGCCAATCCGGCCGGTTCGCCCAAGACCCGTGCCATCATCGAGTCCGTGCCCGTCCAGCGCATGGGCACCGCCGAGGACGTGGCCCACGCCGCGTCCTACCTGCTGGATGCCCGCAGCGGTTTCGTCACCGGCCAGACCCTCTACGTCTGCGGCGGCATGACCGCGGGGGTGGCCGGTGTCTGAGCGGAAGATCGCCGTCGTGGGCGGCGGATCCATCGGCGTGGCCTTCGCCCTGGTCTTCGCGCGCGCCGGACACCCGGTCGCCGTCTTCGAGCCCGAGTCCGGGCGCCGCGAAGCGATCACCGCCGAACTCACCGCGAAGCTGCAGTCCCTGGCGGAGGGCGGCCTGCTGGAGGGGACCGGCGAGGCGATCGCCGCCCGGGTGCGCCTCGAGGCTGACCTGCCGGCCGCCGTCGCCGGGGCCGCCCTGGTGCAGGAGTGCGTGCCCGAACGCCTCGAGATCAAGCAGCAGCTGTTCGCCGAGCTCGGCGAGGCGACCGGCCCGGACACCGTGCTGGCCAGCTCCTCCTCCGCCATCCCGGCCTCGCAGACCGGCGAGGGTTTGGCCGCGGCGGACCGTATCCTCGTGGCCCACCCGGGCAATCCGCCGTTCCTGCTGCCCGTCATCGAACTGGCGCCGTCCCCCGTCACCCGGCCGGCCGTCGTCGCCGCCGCCCACCGGATCTACGCCGGAGCCGGAATGTCCCCGGTGACGGTGGCCCGCGAGGTCGAGGGGTTC
This sequence comes from Citricoccus sp. I39-566, assembly GCF_031432995.1. Classification (GTDB taxonomy): domain Bacteria; phylum Actinomycetota; class Actinomycetes; order Actinomycetales; family Micrococcaceae; genus Citricoccus; species Citricoccus nitrophenolicus_A. Next base: position 785,070 of record NZ_CP133842.1, on the reverse strand, counting down.
CTCTTCAACCGTCTGCAGGGCGCCGTGCTGCGCGAGGCCTACGCGCTCGTGCGTGACGGGGTGGCCACCGTGGAGGACATCGACACGGTCATGCGGGACGGCCTCGGCCGGCGCTGGGCCTTCATGGGTCCCTTCGAGACCGCTGACCTGAACACCCGCGGCGGCATCGCCTCCCACGCCCAGAAGATGGGCCCCGCCTACGAGCGGATGGGCGTCGAACGCGGCCAGCACGACCCCTGGACCCCCGGACTCGTGACCGAGGTCGAGCGCCAGCGCCGCGCCCTGCTCCCCCTGGAGCAGTGGGAGGACCGGGTCGCCTGGCGGGATCGGCAGCTGCAGCGCGTGGCGGCGGCGCTCCGACCGGACGATGCCTGACCCTGTCCCGGGCAGGCCGAGACCACACCATTCACCGCACCGAATATCCCCATCACCCGAAAGAGGCACCATGACCACCACCACAGATCGGCCACGTCCGGCCAAGAAGGGCAACGTCCTGGACCGGACCGCCGGGTTCTTCACGAACCTGATGGACAAGTACCTGCCGGACCCGCTGGTCATCGCGATCATGCTCACCGGCCTGACCCTGATCCTGGCCATCCTGGTCCAGGGCTCCTCGCCGATGGAGGCCGTCGAGTACTGGGGCGGCGGCTTCTGGGACCTGCTGGCGTTCACCATGCAGATGACCGTGGTGCTGCTGGCCGGTTACATCCTGGCCAAGACCCCCCTCGTGGACCGGCTGCTGGACGCGCTGACCGTCCGGGTCACCTCCCCGCACGTCGCCATCGTCGTCGCGACCCTCGTGGGTGGCATCGGCAGCTGGCTGAACTGGGGCTTCGGCCTGGTCATGGGCGGGATCGTCGCCCAGAAGCTGGCCATGAACGTCAAGGGCCTCCACTACCCGCTGGCCATCGCCGCCGGCTACTCCGGCTTCGCCGTCTACGGCATCGGCCTGTCCGGTTCTGTGCCCCTGCTGATCGCCACGGAGGGCCATTTCCTGCAGGACCAGATCGGGATCATCCCGCTCGCGGACACCATCTTCTCCCCGTACCTGCTGCTGACCAATCTCGCCGTGATCGTCCTGCTGCCGCTGTTCAACATGGCCCTGCACCCCAAGGACCCGGACAAGATCAAGGAGATGGACCGCACGTCCGGCTCGGTCGACGCCCCGATCAAGGAGCTCGACCAGCGCACCACGATCGCCGCGAAGCTGAACAACAGCCCGATCGTCGGCATCGGCATCGGCCTGATCGCCCTGGTCTACGCGTTCAACTACTTCTTCCAGGGCGGGACCCTGAACCTGGACGCCGTGAACTTCATGTTCCTGTTCCTCGGCATCATTCTGTTCGCCCGCCCCTCGGCCTTCCTCGCCGCCGTGAACGACGGCGTGAAGATCGTCTCCGGCATCATCATCCAGTACCCGTTCTACGCCGGCATCATGGGCATCCTCGTGGGCTCCGGCCTGGTGGTCTCCTTCGCGGACTGGTTCGGCACCTTCTCCACCGCCGAGACCCTGCCGTTCTGGTCCTTCATCTCCGGCGGCATCATCAACCTGCTCGCTCCCTCCGGCGGCGGCCAGTGGGCCGTCCAGGGCCCGGTGATGATGGAGGCCGCCCAGGCGATGGGCGCCAACAACGCCGCCACGGCGGTCGCCGTGCAGATCGGCGATCAGTGGACCAACATGGTGCAGCCCTTCTGGATCCTCCCGGTGCTGGCCATCTCCGGCCTGAAGCTGCGGGACGTCATGGGCTACATGGTGCTGATCCTGGTCTTCCTGGGCATCATCTTCTCGCTGTCCGTGCTCCTGTGGGGCTTCATGACCGTCTGACCGGCCTCCGAGCAGAGGAGTCATCACCACGAACGCCGAAAGGACCTGACATGCCCTTCCTGATCGAGACCTACGACGCCCCGGAGCGCGCACACGTCCGCCAGGACCGCTACGCGGAGCACCTGGACTTCCTCGAGGAGAACGCCGAGCTGCTGCTGGCCTGCGGCGCCAAGCTCACGGATGACGGCGCTCACGCCGACGGCGGGGTCTACCTGGTGGACCTGGACACCCGCGAGGAGGCCGAGGCCTTCATCGCCCGGGACCCCTTCTCCACCGGCGGCCTCTTCCGTCAGGTCGAGGTCCGCCGGTGGCGCAAGGCCTACCTGGACGGGAAGACCTTCCTCCCCCCACGCTGAGAGAATGGCAGCAGGAAGCCGGGTCGCCGCACGGTGACCCGGCTTCCCGCGTCCCCGGGGATGCCCTCGGCATCGAGCGGGAGCCCGACGACGGCGTCGTCCCGTTCCAGCGCGACGAACAGGGTGGGTGCCCCGCCGGGGCGGCCCAGAGCGATGTGGCGAGGCCAGTTTCCACCGCACGGCACCTCGGCGACCAGTTCCGGCGTCCCGGTCCGCCGGACGACGCCGATCGTGTTCCGACCGCGGTTGGCCACGTAGATCAGGGACGCATCCGGGGAGAGCACCAGGTGGGAGGGAAGGTTGTCCCACGCCGAGTCCGGGTCCCGGTCCTCGCCGTGGGTCGGCACGATGGCCACCTCGTGGAAACCCTCCGGGGTGGCGTCCAGGCTGAGCAGGTGCAGCCGTGAGTCGAGCTCGCCGACCACGGCCAGGTGCCGGTCGTCGATGCCCGCTTCCGGCAGCGCCGGCAACACCGCGAGGTGGCGGGGGCCGGTCCCGGCGGGCAACAGGTGCACGCGATCCGGCTGAGCCCCGCCCGGGTGAGCCCCGGCAAGGATCCGGTGGACCGAGTACTCGAGGATGCGGTCCGCGCCCAGGTCGGTCACCAGCAGCCGGTCGTCGTCCAGGAACAGCACGAAGTGCAGGTGCGGGGACTGCTGGCGGGCGGAGACGGGCCCGGAGCCCTCCGGTGCCTGGACGGCCACGGGCTCGCCCAGGCCGCCGTCCCGCAGCACGGGGACCACCGTCAGGGTGCCCGAGCCGTAGGAGGCCGCGGCCAGGACGGTGCCCGCGGGGTTCAGGTCGGCGTGGCAGGTGTACGAGCCGCCGGCGGGCACGCGCTGGGCGGTGACCCAGCCGACGTCGTTCCCGGATCCTGCGGACCGCGGCCCGTCCGCGGACGGGGACAGCACGGCGAGCTGGCCCTCGGACAGGTGCAGTGCGGCATACAGCCTCCCCGCCGAGGGCGTGCCCGCACGGCCCGGCACGAGCCAGGACGGGGCGTCCGGGCCGGCGCCGGCCAGCACCTCGGGGCCATCCGCCCAGCCGCCGGTGAGGACCGTCCCGCCGGAGAGCGGCAGCGGCGGGTCCGGCTCCCCCGGCTCGTTGAACGTCCCCACCAGGACGGTGCCGTCCGCGCTGGTGTTCACCGTTCAGCCTCGGGAGATCTGCTCTTTGGCGGTGGGGTCCGCGTCCACGAGGAAGGCTTCGATGCGGTGGACCTCCTCGGACTCGCCGATCGCGGCGGAGGCCTGCTCCAGCAGGTAGAGCGCGCGCAGGAAGCCACGGTTCGGCTCGTGGGAGTAGGGCACCGGGCCCGCCCCGCGCCAGCCGGCGCCGCGCAGGGCGTCCAGCCCGCGGTGGTACCCCACCCGGGCATAGGCATAGGCGTCGATGGTGCGCCCCTCGGACCAGGCGTCCTCGGCCATGAGGGCCCAGGCCAGCGAGGACTTCGGGAACCGCGTGGCCAGGTCCTCCGGGAGGTCGCCGGCCTCGATCCGCCCGAGGACCTCCGATTCCTCCGGCAGCCGGGTGGGGGCGGGCTGCATGAGGTTCTTGCCGACGAGGGAGGCGTCAGAGGACATGGTGCTCCTTGGATCTGGTGGTTCCGGGACCTCGCCCTTGACAGCACCGTGGTGTGCGCCGCCGGGAGGACGTGGGACACCTCCGACCTTACCCAAGGAACCGCATCGGGTCATCGGCACGGTCCGGGACGGTCTCTTGGAATAGAATGCGGCCATGCACACCTCCTCCGGCCGGTCCACCCGTCTGCCCCTGTCACTGGCGGCCCTGGGCCTGGCCACCGCCCTGGCCCTCACCGCTTGCGGGGGACCCTCGGACGGGGCCGGGGGCACTGCGGACGCCGGGCAGGAGGCGGCGACCCTGCGGATCAGCGCCATCCCGGACACCGACCCCTCGGACCTCGCCGAACGCGAGGACGCGCTGGCCGCGTACCTCGCCGGGGAGCTGGGCGTGGAGGTGGAGTACGTGCCGGTGAGCGACTACGCCGCCTCCGTCAACCTGTTCGGCACGGGGGACCTGGACCTCGTCTTCTACGGCGGGCTGACCGGGGTGCAGGCGCGGTTGCGCACCGAGGGTGCCCAGGTCCTGGCCCAGCGGGACATCGACGAGCACTTCCGCAGCGTCTTCATCGCCCACGCCGACTCCGGCCTGGAGCCGATCGAGGACGTCGCCGGGCTGTCCGGGCTGGCGGACACCCGCTTCACCTTCGGCAGCGAGTCCTCCACGTCCGGACGCCTGATGCCCGCCTCCTTCCTGAGCGAGGCCGGGGTGGACCCGGCCGCCGACTTCGACGGAGAGCCAGGGTTCTCCGGCTCGCACGACCTGACCGTCGACCTGGTGGAGTCCGGCAGCTATGAGGCCGGGGCCCTCAACGAGCAGGTCTGGGCGGCCCGCCTCGAGGCCGGGACCGTGGACACCGAGAAGGTCCAGGCGGTCTTCACCACCCCCGAGTACGCCGACTACCACTGGATCGGCTCCCCCGGCCTCGACGAGCGGCTCGGCGAGGGCTTCACCGAGGACCTGCGCCAGGCCCTCCTCGACCTGGACGGCTCCGATGCCGAGGAGGAGGAGCTGCTGGCGGCCTACGGCGCGGAGGCCATCGTCCCGGCCGAGGCCACCGACCATGACCGGATCGAGGAGATCGGCCGCGAACTCGGCCTGATCCGCTGACCCATGACTGCACCGGGGACGGTCCCGACGGCCGCCGTGTCACTGCGGGACGTCTCGGTGAGCTACGGGCAGCGCCAGGCCGTGGACGGGATCACCCTGCAGGTGCGCCCCGGCGAGCGGGTCGCCCTGGTGGGTCCCAGCGGCGCCGGGAAGTCCACGCTCCTGGGCCTGTGCAACGGCACCGTGGCCCCCTCCTCCGGGGAGGTGCAGGTGCTGGGATCGGACCCAGCCCGCGCCTCGGGCCGGGCACTGAAACGCCTGCGGCGGCGGATCGGCACGGTGCACCAGCAGCTGCACCTGATCGGACCCCTCCGGGTGGTGCACAACGTCAACGCCGGGCAGCTGGGCCGGTGGGGGCCGTGGCGGGCCCTGCGCTCCCTGATCCGGCCGCTGCAGGTGGACCAGGCGCGCGAGGCCCTGGCCCGGATGGGGATCGCCGGCCACCTGCACTCGCGCACCGACCGGCTCTCCGGCGGGGAGCAGCAGCGGGTGGCCCTGGCCCGGGTGCTCGTGCAGGATCCCGAGCTGGTCCTCGCCGACGAGCCGGTCTCCAGCCTGGACCCGGCGCGCGCCGAGGAGGTGATGCGCCTGCTCTGCGGCCTCCTGGAGGAGTCCCCTCGGCGCCGGACCCTCGTGGTCAGCCTCCACGACTTCGACCTCGCCGTGCGGCACTGCGACCGGGTGGTGGGTCTCCGGCACGGCCGCGTGGTCCTCGACCTGCCCGCCGACGAGGTGGACGAGCGGGCCAGGGAGCGGCTGTACGAACTGGACCCTGACCGTTGAGCCGCGGCGACGTCTCCGCGGTGACCCGCTGGGAGGAACCGAGCCGGGCCCCGGGCCGGCCCGGGCGGTGGCGGATTCCCGGTGCCGGGCGGATCTGGGCCGGCGCCTGGCTGCTGGTGGTGGCCTGGTCCGTGTCCACCTGGGTCGCCGAGGACGGCCCCTTGGTCAATGCCCGGGGATGGCCGATGGTCGTGGACTTCTTCGCGGCGGCCCTGCGGCCGGAGCTCTCCGCGGACTTCCTGGCCAGGATCGCCGAGGCCACGCTGACCACGCTGTCCTACGCGGTCCTCGGCACACTGCTCGCGGTCGCCGTGGGCCTGGTGGCCGGGGTGCTCACCTCCGAGACCTGGTGGGCCGCCCGTTCGGGCTCGCGGTCCCGGCGCGCTCTCCGCCGGACCGGGTGGCTGTTCACCCGCCTGGGGCTGGCGCTGCCGCGCGGCATCCACGAGGCCGTCTGGGCGCTGCTGCTGCTCAGCGTGCTGGGACGCGACCCCTTGGTCGGGGTGCTCGCGATCGCCATCCCCTTCGGCGCCATCACGGCCAAGGTCTACGCCGAGATCATCGACGAGTCCGCCCGGGGCCCATTCGAGTCCCTCCGCGCCACGGGCGCCGGCCGCGGCACCGCCCTGCTCTACGCCGTGTTCCCGCTCGCGCTGCCCGATCTGGCCTCCTACGCCTTCTACCGGTTCGAGTGTGCGGTGCGCTCCGCCGTCATCCTCGGCATGGTGGGCGCCGGCGGGATCGGCTTCGAGCTGGTGCTGAGCTTCTCCGGGGCCCGGCACTCCGAGGTCTGGACCCAGGTCCTCGTCCTGGTCCTGCTCGGCGCCGTGGTGGACCGGTGGGGCGCGGGACTGCGCGGCTCGGGCGGGCGGATGCGCGTCCGCGGGTCGATGCTGCTCGCGGCAGGGCTCGCCGTGGCCGCCCTGGTGCACCTGGGAGCGGACCTGGCGCGGGTCTTCTCGGCCCGGACCGCCAGGCTGCTCACTGGCCTGGTGGACGAGCTCTGGCCGCCGGCCCTGCCGGACGGCGGCTGGGCGCGCCTGGCGGAGGACTCGGTGGAGACCCTGCAGATGTCCCTCGTGGCCGCCACCCTCGCCGGACTCGCGGCGGTGGCCACGGCCTTCCTCGCGGCCCGGGACGGCGGCGGACCGGTCCGCCGCGCGGCCGGGGTCGCGGCGCGGTGGCTGCTGCTGTTCACCCGGTCCCTGCCGCCCCCGGTGTGGGCCCTGCTGGCGCTGTTCCTGCTCCTGCCGGGCCCGCTGCCCGGGGCGCTGGCGCTGGCCGCCTACAACTTCGGCATCCTCGGCCGCCTCTGCGCGGAGGTGGTGGAGAACCTGGACCGCCGCGCCCACGACCACCTGGTCGCCTCCGGGGCCCCGGCGCTGAGTGCCTTCGCCTACGGGATCGTGCCACCGGCGGGCGGGCGGTTCCTCTCCTATGGGCTGTACCGCTGGGAGGTGGCGATGCGGGAGACGGTGGTGGTCGGCGTGGTGGGTGCCGGCGGGCTCGGCCGCCTGCTGGAGGACCAACGGGTCGCCTTCGGCTACGGGGGCATGGCCGGCACCGTGCTGACGCTGATCGTGCTCTCGGCCCTGGTGGACCTGGTCAGCACCGCCGTGCGGCGCACGCTGCGCTGAGGCGGCACCCCGTCCCGCCCGGGGCGTGGCTCAGCCGCGCGGCCGCGCGGAACCGGACGTCCCGCCGTCGCGCTCCTCCTCGCCGCCCCCGGCGGAGTCCAGACCCAGCCTCTTGGCCTGACGCTCCCAGGCGTCGTGCTCGTTGTCCCGGATCTCGCGCTTCTCCACCTTGGCCTCGATGCGGTCGATGCGCCGCTCCAGCTCCGGCTTGACCTGGCCCGATTCCAGCGCCTCGATGCGCTTCCTCAGCGCCTCGAGCTCCTTCGGATCAGCCTTGCCCTCAGCATCAGAGCCCGGGAGAGGACGGCCCGTGACCATACTGAAGACCGAGAGGCCGCCCCAGACCAGGATGGCGATGATGGCGATCCATGCGAACCACGGCATGGTGACTTCCTTCCGTCAGCCGGTCCGGGCCGGGCGGGCCCGAGGGGCACCGGTCACTTGATGGACTGGCCCGCGGAGCCCAGAGCCTGGCAGGCCTGGACCACGCGGTCGGCCATGGACTCCTCGGCCTTCGCGCCCCAGGTGCGCGGATCGTACATCTTCTTGTTGCCGACCTCGCCGTCGATCCTCAGCACGCCATCGTAGTTCTGGAACATGTGGGTCACCACGGGGCGGGTGAAGGCGTACTGGGTGTCCGTGTCCACGTTCATCTTGATGACGCCGTAGGAGACGGCATCCGCGATCTCCTGGGCGGTGGAGCCGGAGCCGCCGTGGAAGACGAGGTCGAAGGGGCGGTCCCGGCCGATCTTCGCCCCGACCTCGCGCTGGATCTCGTCCAGGATCTCCGGGCGCAGCTTGACGTTGCCGGGCTTGTAGACGCCGTGCACGTTCCCGAAGGTCAGGGCCGTGATGTACCGGCCGTGCTCGCCGGCGCCGAGGGCCTCGATGGTGGCCAACCCGTCCGCCACGGAGGTGTAGAGCTTGTCATTGATCTCATGCGCCACGCCGTCCTCCTCGCCGCCGACCACGCCGATCTCGACCTCGAGGATCTGCCGGTTGGCATGGGTGCGGGCCAGCAGCTCGCGGCCGATGCGCAGGTTCTCCTCGAGGGGCTCGGCGGAGCCGTCCCACATGTGGGAGTTGAAGAACGGGTCGCGTCCGGCCTTGACCTCGGCCTCAGAGGCGTCCAGCAACGGCAGGACGAAGCCGTCCAGCTTGTCCTGCGGGCAGTGGTCCGTGTGCAGGGCGATGTTGACGCCGTAGTTCTTGGCCACCTCGCGGGCGAAGGCCACCATCGCCAGCGAGCCGGTGACCATGTCCTTGACGGAGGAGCCGGAGAAGTAGGCCGCGCCGCCCGTGGAGGCCTGGATGATGCCGTCGGAACCGGCCTCCGCGAAGCCCCGGATCGCCGCGTTGAGCGTCTGGGAGCTCGTGACGTTGATGGCCGGGTAGGCGTAGCCGCCGTTCTTGGCGGAGTCGATCATCTCGGCGTACTTGTCCGGGGAAGCGATGGGCATTGCGGCTCCTTGGCGGTCGGGGCGTCTGGTGGCAGCGGGCCACGGTGGTCGGCCCTGTCCTCGTCCATCCTATCCATCCGCCCGGCCGCACCCCGCCGCTGGACTCCTGCTGGCGCCTCTGAATCCAGCGCCGAATCTCAACGCTGGCCGAAGGCGTGGCGGCGGATCCACGCGTGCATCGCGATGCCCGCGGCCACGCCCGCGTTGATCGACCGGGTGGAGCCGAACTGTGCGATCGACAGCGTGGCCTGCGCCGCCGCGTGGACCTGGTCGGACAGCCCCGGCCCCTCCTGTCCGAACACCAGCACGCACCGTTCGGGCAGCTCGAACGTCTCCAGCGGCACGGAGTCGTCGAAGAGGTCCACCCCGATCACCGCCAGCGACTCGGCGGCCGCCCACGCCGTGAAGTCCTCCACGGTCGGGTGATGGTGCACGTGCAGGTAGCGGTCCGTGACCATGGCCCCGCGGCGGTTCCATCGTCGCCGGCCGATGATGTGCACCCCGGCGGCGTTGAAGGCGTTGGCGGTGCGCACCACGGTGCCGATGTTCAGGTCGTGCTGCCAATTCTCGATCGCCACGTGGAAGGGGTGGCGCCGGGTGTCCAGCTCGGCCACGATCGCCTCAAGGGACCAGTAGCGGAACTCGTCGGCCACATTGCGCCGGTCGCCGGCCCGCAGCAGCTCGGGGTCCCAGTGCTCCCCGTCCGGCCACTCACCCTCCCAGGGCCCCACGCCCACCTCGCGCTCGGGCCCGGTCTCCACCCCGGGCACGACGCCGGCCCCCGGCTCCTCCTGCGCGGTCACCCCGGGTGCCCCCGGGGTCTCCGGGGTCCCCGGCACCTCCGGATCCGTCACCGGCGCACCCGGGGTGACCGGGCCGGCGTCGGGCCTCACTGCTTGCGGTCGACGAGCGCCCAGGAGGCGAGCGCCGAGGCCGCCGTGACGGTCAGGACCGCGGGCCAGGGCCCGATCCTCTTCGCGAGCGGGTGGGAGGCACCGAAGCCACCGAGGTACAGGGCGGAGAGCGCCACGGTGGTGGCGGCGCCGCCCTGCGCGGCCCACGTGCGGCCCGCGTAGGCACCGGCCGCGGCGAGCAGGACGCCGGCGAGGGGCCGGTTGCCCGTCTCGCGTCCCGTCAGGTAGCCGCCGATCAGGCCAAGCGCCACCACGGGGGCGGTGCGGACGGACTCGGCGGACTTGAAGACACGGGATTCACTCATGGCCTCCACGCTAGTCGGTGCGGGCGGCGCACAATGGACCCGTGACCATCGTGGACAACGCCATCTACAAGGACGGCCGGCGCATCCTGGCCCCCACCACCCTGCAGGAGACCTTCGCGGAGCGCGAGCGGATCGGCGGGATGGCCTGGGTGGGCCTGTACCGCCCGGACGAGGAGGAGCTGCAGGCGGTGGCGAACGAGCTCAACCTGCACGAGCTCGCCGTGGAGGACGCCCTGGCCGGCGGCCAGCGGGCCAAGCTCGAGCACTATGACGACGACCGGTTCCTGGTGCTGATCCCGGCCCGGTACCTGGACGAGACCGAGACCGTGGAGTTCGGGGAGCTCGACGTGTTCGTGGGGCCCCATTTCGTGGTCACGGTCCGCCACTCCGAGGTCCCGGACCTCTCCCGCGTCCGGCGCCACCTGGAGGAGGACCGGCCCAGCCGGCTGGCCGCCGGCACCTCCGCCGTGGTGCACGGGATCCTCGACTCCGTGGTGGACGACTACTTCCCCGTGGCCGACGGCCTGGACAACGACATCGCCGAGATCGAGGACCAGATCTTCGCCGGGGACGGCCACGTCTCCCGCCGTATCTACGAGCTCTCCCGCGAGGTGGTGAACTTCCAGCGGGCCATCCGGTCCCTGCCGCACATGCTGGAGACCCTGATCGAGGCGCTCGGCGGGGACGTGGGCGCCACTGGCCGGCCGGAGCAGTCGGGGCGGCCGGACCAGATCGAGGTGGTCCGCAAGCTCCGGGACGTCCATGACCACACCGTGCACCTGAACGAGCGGGTCATGGCCATGCGGACCATGCTGGAGCACGCCTTGGAGCTGGACTCCACGCTGACCTCGAAGAAGCTCGCTGAGACCTCCGTGGCCCAGAACGAGCAGGTCAAGCGGATCTCCTCGTGGGCGGCCATCATCTTCGCCCCGCAGCTGGTGGGCTCGATCTACGGCATGAACTTCGACACCATGCCGGAGCTGCACTGGCTCTGGGGCTACCCCTTCGCCCTGGCGCTGATGCTGGCCGTGGCCGTGGTGCTGTTCGTGCTGTTCCGCAAGAACGACTGGCTGTAGCCCGCCCGCCTCCGCCATGACCCGACATCCCGGGTCACGAGCACGCCCGATGTCGAAACACGCCGGTGCGGTCGACGCGTGTCGTGCTCGTCACCGCGGTTAGTCGAGGCCGATCTCGTCCTTGCCGAAGGCGTAGAGGTACCGCACGCCGGCCTCCGCCTCGATCCGCTCGGCCGCGCCGGTGTCCCGGTCCACGATCACGGCCACGGCCCGCACGTCCCCGCCGGCCGCGCGCACGCCCTCCACGGCGGTCAGGGCGGAGCCGCCCGTGGTGGAGGTGTCCTCGAGGACCACCACGGGGCGTCCCTCCACGGCCGGCCCCTCCACCTGACGGCCCATGCCGTAGGACTTCTGGGCCTTGCGCACCACGAAGGCGTCCAGGCTGCGCCCCTGGCGGCCGGCCTCGTGGAGCATGGCGGTACCCACAGGGTCCGCACCCATGGTCAGCCCGCCCACCGCCTCGGCACCGACCCCGGCCTCGTCCAGCAGGGCCAGCATGACGCGGCCCACCAGTGGGGCGGCCTCGTGGTGCAGGGTGATGCGGCGCAGGTCGATGTAGTAGTCGGCCTCCTGGCCGGAGGACAGCGTCACCCGGCCCCTGACCACGGCCAATTCCCTGATCAGTTCCAGTAGGCGGGCACGGTCCTGGGTCTGTGAAGTCATGGCACCATCCTAGATTCCCCGCCTCTGGATTCTCCGCCGGTGCGCTCCTAGGGTGGTGGCATGAGTGACGCCACCGATCAGGACGCCCCCTCCAGCCGTTCCGCCGAACAGATGCTCAGCTACTGGATCACCCTCGTGGACTCGCTGCTGACCAGTCGCGTCAACGAGTCCCTGGCCGAACACGGGCTGACGCGCGCCCAGTGGCAGCTGATGAACGCCCTGACCGAGCGCCCCCAGACCACCGAGGAGCTCGGGGGATCCCTGGCCCCCGCGGCGGCCGCCACCGAGGAGGGCCCCCGGACGGTGGAGGAGCACCTCGACGAGCTCGTCGAGTCCGGCTGGCTCGTCGCGGAGGGCGAGCTGTACACGCTCACCAGCACCGGAAGGATCTCCGGCGAGCGCGTGGCCGCCGTGGTGGAGGAGCTGCGGGCGGAGATCACGGAGGGGATCAGCGAGGACGAGTACCGCGTGGTGGTCGGTTCCCTGCGGACCATGGCCGGGAACCTAGGCTGGTCCCATGCGTGAACTTCAACGGGCGATCATCGCCGAGATGGGTGTCAGGCCGGAGATCGATCCGGCCACCGAGGTCGCCGAGCGGGTGGCCTTCCTGAAGGACTACCTGCGGTCGGCGGGAGCCCGGGGGTTCGTCCTCGGCATCTCCGGCGGCCTGGACTCCACGTTGGCGGGCCGGCTGGCCCAGCTGGCGGTCGAGAGTGCCCGAGCGGAGGGTGCCGACGCCACCTTCGTCCCGGTCCGGCTCCCCTACAACGTGCAGCATGACGAGGAGGACGCCCAGGCGGCCCTGGAGTTCATCGGCGGCGCCACCGCCGTCACCTATGACATCGCCCCGGCCGTGGACGGATTCGAGGCCGAGTTCGCCACGGCCACCGGCGAGCGGATCTCCGACTTCAACAAGGGCAACGTCAAGGCGCGCGTGCGCATGGTGGCCCAGTATGCGGTGGCCGGGGGCCAGGGTCTCCTGGTGATCGGCACGGACCAGGCCGCGGAGTCCGTCACCGGGTTCTTCACCAAGTACGGCGACGGCGGCGCCGACGTGTTGCCGCTGTTCGGGCTGAACAAGCGCCAGAACCGCGCCCTGCTCCAGCACCTCGGGGCGCCCGAGCGGCTGTGGGCCAAGGTCCCGACGGCCGACCTGTTGGACGGCAAGCCGGGCCAGACCGACGAGGACGAGCTGGGCCTGGACTATGACACGATCGACGACTACCTCGAGGGCCGGGTCATCCCGGAGGAGGCCGCGAGGAAGCTGGAGTCGATCTACCTGCGCTCCCGGCACAAGCGCACCACCCCGGTGACGATCCTCGACTCCTGGTGGCGCTGACGCACTGAGCCGCCGGACCTCACGGTCCGGCGGCTCGGTGCGTCACGGCTCGGTGCGTCAGCGCCCTACCGGGACGCGCCGCATGACCACCCAGGAGACCGCGGTGGCAAGGGCGGCGATCACCAGTAGCAGTGCCGAGGCCTTCTCGATGAGGTTCGTGGTGAAGAAGGTCGCCACGTCCAGGTCGGAGGCCAGCACCAGGGCCAGCGTCCCGAGGACGATCACCAGGATCGCGGCGATCCCGGCCATGACCCCGTATTGGCCCCAGCGGAGGTAGACCGCCGCCAGCCCGGCACCCACGGAGAGGCAGGCCGCGGCCATGGCGAAGCTCAGCAGCAGCGTGAGCCCCAGGTGGCCGTTCCCGAGCGCGTACACATCGAACATCCGGGCGCCCGTGAACCAGTGGCCGGTGGCCTGCTCCAGCAGCAGGAAGACCCCCACGAGGGCGGAGAGGTAGACGGACTCCACCAGGATCCACAGCGCGGTCCCGGCCCAGTAGTGGCGCCGGGTGGACCCCATCATGCCGATGGCGAAGGGCATGGTGCGGGCGTAGGCGTACACGCCGATCGTCACGATGAATCCGGGCCAGGACCACAGGGCGGCCTGGTTGTAGCGGAAGCCCTCCGAGAGCTCCTCGGCGGTGCCGGGGGTGAAGGCCTGTAGCACCACCATGATGACCACGCAGAGGGCGGCCACGGAGGCCAGCATGATGATCGGTACCCAGATCATCTGCATGCGGTCCACGAAGTGCAGCCGGACCACGCGCAGAATGGGGTTCGAGCCGTGCCGCCCGCGGGCGGCGGTTCCCGGGAGGTCCCCGGTGTGGGCGAGGGTCGCGGTACTCATCGTTGCTCCTTGGAGGTTTCGGCGGCGGAGCCGCCCAGGGTGTCGGTGGGCCGGGAGCCGATCGCGGCCACCAGGTCCTGCAGCCCCACGGGACCGATCTCGAGGTGGTGCTCGGCGGCGGCGGCCGCCAGGCCGGGGTCCGGCTGGCCGGCGAGGGTGACGGACAGGAGCCCGCCGATCCGACGCTCGTTCAGGGCGGTCCACCCGGCCGAGACCTGCCCGACGGCGGCCGCCGGCCCGGAGAGCGAGAAGGCGGCGGTGCGCGCCGTGTCCGCGTCGGCGTCCAGCAGGATCCGGCCGTCGTCGATCACGAGGACCTTCTCCAGTAGGTCCGCCGCCTCGTCGATGAGGTGGGTGGACATGACGATGGTGCGCGGATGCTCCAGGTAGTCCTGCAGCATCACGTCGTAGAACAGCTGGCGGGCCGTGGCGTCCAGGCCCAGGTAGGGCTCGTCGAAGAAGGTCAGCGGTGCGCGGGCGGCCAGTCCGACCACGATCGCCACGGCGGAGAGCTGGCCGCGGGAGAGCTTCTGGATCTTGGTCTCGACCGGCAGCCGGAACATCCGTACCAGCCGCTCGGCGAAGCCCTGGTCCCAGTGCTCGAAGAACCACGGTGCGGACCTCAGCACGTGGGAGGCCTTGAAGGACTCCGGGTACTTCTGGTTCTCCCGGGCGAAGCACAGGCGCGAGGCCGTGGTGGCGTCCTCGAAGGGGCTCCTGCCCAGCACCGAGACCTCGCCGTCCGTGGCGGGGTCCTGGCCGGAGAGGATGGACAGGGCGGTGGTCTTGCCGGCGCCGTTGCGGCCCAGCAGGCCGACGATCGAATCCGCGGGGATGTCGAAGTCCAGGCCGTGGAGGATGTCCTTGCGGCCGAAGGACTTGCGCAGTCCGCGCACGCTCACGGCGGCCTCCGGGTTCAGCGGCTGGCCGGCGGACATCGGCAGGGCGGCCTGGCCGAGGGCGACGGCGGCCCGGTCACCGCCCGCTGCGCCGGTGGTGCCGGGAGGGGAGGCGGGGCCATTCTGGGTGTGCGACCGGGTCGGGGTGTCCGGGACGGACACGACGGGTGGGACGGATCTGGCGGGCATGATTCCCCCTACAGGGTGGGTGGGGCGGTGGAGGTGAGGTCCGGGATGGGTGCGCTCTCGGCGGCGGTACGGCGGATCATCCCGGACAGGTCCTCCGGCGTGATCTCCAGTCGGGCCGCTTCGGCGAGGAGCGGGTGGATGTACTGCTGGGTGAAGGCCTCGCGCCGCGAGCTGAGCAGCTGCTGCCGGGCCCCGTGGGCCACGAACATGCCGATCCCCCGCTTCTTGTAGAGGATTCCCGCATCCACCAGCAGGTTGATCCCCTTGTTCGCGGTGGCCGGATTGATCCGCAGGAAGGCCGAGAACTCGGTGGTGGAGGGGACCTGGGTCTCCTCCGGATAGGTTCCGTCCACGATCCCCTGCTCGATCCGCAGCGCCAGCTGGCGGAAGATCGGCTGCGAGGCGTCCATCTCCATGCGGCGCTCCTTCGGGGTCCGTTAGTACGTTGGTTCATTACTGATGTAACTAACCTAGCGGCCTCGACGCCCTCCTGTAAACCCCCTGCCGGAGGTTCGTTAGGCTGGCGGGGTGAAGATCGCCACCTGGAATGTGAACTCCCTCCGCGCGCGTGCCGACCGCGTCGAGTCCTGGCTCGAGCGCACCGATGTGGACGTCCTGGCCATCCAGGAGACCAAGTGCAAGGACGAGAACTTCCCCTGGGAGCTCTTCGAGCGTATGGACTACGAGGTCGCCCACTTCGGCTTCTCCCAGTGGAATGGCGTCGCCATCGCCTCCCGGGTGGGACTGGCGGACGTGCAGCGCACCTTCGCCGGCCAGCCGGCCTTCGGCAAGGGCGGGGTGGACCCGGTCCAGGAGGCCCGAGCGATCGCCGCCACCGTGGGCTCGGGCGAGGAGGCCGTGCGCCTGTGGTCGCTCTACGTGCCGAACGGCCGGGGCCTGCAGGACGAGCACATGCCGTACAAGCTGCAGTGGCTCCACGTGCTGAAGGAGCAGGCGGCGGCAGACCTCGCGGCCGACCCGTCCTTGCGCCTGGCCCTGACCGGTGACTGGAACATCGCCCCGCAGGACGAGGACGTCTGGGACATGCAGCTCTTCCTCGACGAGGGCCTCACGCACGTCTCTCCCGCGGAGCGCGCCGCTTTCCACGCCTTCGAGGAGGCCGGCTTCCAGGACGTGGTCCGCCCCCGCCACCCCGGGCCCGGCGTCTACACCTACTGGGACTACACCCAGCTGCGCTTCCCCAAGAAGGAGGGCATGCGCATCGACTTCGTCCTGGCCTCGCCCGCCCTCGCCGCCTCCGTCACGGACGCCTGGATCGACCGCGAGGAGCGCAAGGGCAAGGGCGCCTCGGACCACGCTCCCGTGGTCGTGGACCTCGGGGCCTGAGCCGGCCGGGCATGCAGTACCAGTCCGAGCTACGCGTCTACCAGCCCCTCGCCGCCTTCCCCGACGCCGTCCAGGCCCGGTACCAGCGGGCCCGTGGCCGTTCGCGGGCGGAGACGGAGAGCGAGGCCGCCCGGCGCGCCCGGCGCCGCCTGCTCCGGGACGTCACCGACCCGTTCCCGCACGGACGCGACCTGGTCCGGGTGCTGAGGGTCCCGGCCCCGGCCGGGGACGGCGGTCAGCGCAGAGGGGACACCGGCACGCCCGTCTCCGAGTACTTCTGCCCGGACGAGATGGCGCTGCGCTGCGAGCTCGCGGCCGAGCAGCTCACTGAGTCGCTGCGGCCTCAGATCTTCGACCAGCTGGTCCCCGAGGCGGCCCGCCGGGCCAATGCGGAGCGGCTGGCCGAGCGGCTGGAGTTCACGGACGCCGAGGAGCTGCACCAGGTGCATACCCGGACCGCGGTGTGGGGAGTGCCGGCCGGATGGTTCGCCCTGGTCCAGGAGCAGGACCGGGTGAGCGTGCTCGGGGACCCGGCCGCCCCGGACACCGTGCGTATCACCGTCCCGCTGGAACTGGCCCTGGAGCGGGCCCGGCACGCCGCCGTCGTGCTGTCCCTGCACGCACCGGACATGGACCTCCTGCATGACCTGACCCTGCTGGTCGCCTGGCTCGAGTCCTTCCACCCGGACTCCGTGGTGGAGCTGGACTACGGCGGCCTGGCGCGGCTGGTGTGGCCGGACGACTCCCCGTTCGACGTCCGCACCGCGATCGAATCACTCGAGGAGGGCGACGCGGAGTCTGCCGTGGTGGCCAATCACCGGATGGTGCGCCGGTGGCTGCCGGTGCGGCAATTGGGCCGCGCCAGCTGAGCACCGGACCACATGGGGAGTTCTCCCCATCGCGGAACGGCATCAGTCACGCTGTAATAGGCCTTACGTGATCAAGTGGCCTCCGGGCCGTCGTCGAGGGAGTCGACCACCATGGCATTCAGTGACTACAACATCTCCGCGGAGGCGGCACGCGGGATCGTCACCTCGGCGCGCAACCGATTCCAAGACCTCGACGGCATGGAGAACAAACTCGAGGCCACCGGCGATGCGGTGGCCTCCGCGGCCGACGAGGACAAGATCACGCAGGCGCTGAAGGACTCCTATACGACCTTTCAGCGCCCCTTCGTGGTGACGATGATCGAGACCGCTGACAACATCTTCAGCACCACGGACAACGTCATCAACATCTACGACAACGCCGATACCACCATGTCAGAGGACGCCCAGTCCAGCGCCGTCCGAGACATGGTCGACGAGGCCCAGAAGTATGACAATGTCCCTGACTACAGCGCCACCGATTCCACCGGCGACCAAGGCAAAGAGGAGACCTCCTGGTGACCACTCCCCTCGGACCCAGCCACGCGGGCATCATGTTCACGTCCTTCCTCCCCGACCCGCTTCCGGACGGGGAGGCCATCAAGACGGCGGCCCAGGGCTACGCCACCCACGGGACCACGATGGACGACGCCTACGTCGAGACCAACAACACGTGGGGCTCCCTGCCTGAGAGTTTCCAGATTCCCGAGCCGGACATGGCCACCACCGTGACGGCCCTCCGGGACATGGTGGAACCGCTCGGGTCCGCCGTGGTCGACGGCATCGACGACATCAAGACCGCCATGGACGCCTACGGCGACGCCGTCGTCGGGTTCAAGACCACACACCAGAGGCTCAAGGAGCGCGTGGACGAATACAACGCGCTGCCCGCCACCGAGTACACCGCCTCGCAGAAGTCCGAGGCCATCGACGATGGAAGCGTCCTGCCGACCACGCGGACGGAGACCCGCCGTGCCGTCCTCGAGACGGACCTCTACAACGCTCAGGAGGAGTACGAGGGATTTATCGATACCTGCGTCGCGGCTATCGAAGCGGCCACTCCGGCGGTGGTCAAGGACCAACCCGCAAACGTCGCGGCGAACATCAAGCTCATCCAGAAGTCCTACGAGCTGGCCGCCACGTGGTCCGAGCGCGGTGCCGCCTTCCGTGGAGCCGGTCAGGGCCGCATGCGGTTCCTCTGGCGAGCCGATGTCACCACACTCTCGGATTTCGTCAAGGACGGTGTCCCCGGCTGGAAGGCCGTACACACGGAGGGCACCTGGTTGAACAAGGCCCCCGACTGGTTCAAGAACAGGATCCCCGATCCCGCGGACTTCACGGACCTGCAGGCCGTCAAGGCGATGGACGCGTGGTACGAGAGGGGCATCACCAAGATGTCCCATACTGCCGACGTCTACAAGGGCATGCTGATGGCGGCCCTGCCCACCACGGTCCTGAATCAGTTGGACAAGCTGAAGAACACCAGGGTCGGCAAGTTCGTCAGCCTCAACTCGGTCAAGAAGGTCAACGGAAAGTGGAAGGTCGAGGTGAACGTCGGCGGCAGGCGTTCCTATCTGGTTCCGGAGAAGATCCGGTCCCAGATGGGAAAGTTCGACAAGGCCAATGACTTCTTCAAGAAAGTCGGGGAGAATCCGGTCGTCAAGAACGGCGGAAAGGTCCTCGGGGTCCTGGACATGGGGGCCACGTACTACGAGTCCTACGGCAACAACTACAACGAAGCGCTGCGGGAGAACCCGAACGGCTCTCCTGAGGAGATCCGCAACGAGGCCATCACCTCGACTGCCATCGAGGGCACAGCCGAGAACGCCGGCAAGGTGGTCGGCGGCGTGGTCGGCCGTGCTGCCGGTGCCGCCGTAGGCCAGGCGCTGATCCCCATCCCAGGAGTGGGCGCGGCCGTCGGAGGTTTCGTCGGCGGCGTGGTCGGCGACTACGTCGGGGGTAAGGTCGGGGCTGCTGCTGGCGAATTCATCAACGACTGGCGTCAGGGCGGCGCCGACAAGGCGTTCGGGGACGCCGGCAAGGCCATCGGGAACGCCGGCAAGGCTGTGGTTGAGGGCGTCGGGGATGTCGCGACGAGTATCGGTAAGAAGTTGTTCGGCTGGTGAGCCGAAACGGAAGGGTCTATTCCTTGAGCACTGTCACCATCACCGGTCGTACCGATCGGGCACAGATGACCATCCCGGAGCACTGGAGTGCCGAGGACATCCGGGACGAGATCGAGCTGCTGTCCGTCCTGAAGGGCAAGGACGGGGTCTTCGCCCCCAACCTGGTGGTCACCCTCAACGCCCACGACGGGTCCATGGCGGAGTTCCTCTCGTTGGCGGTGGGTAACGTCGCTCAGACCCTGGTCGAGGTCCGCTTCATCGACATCACCCTGTGGAATCCCGGCGGGGCCCTCCCCGGACAGACTCCCGCGCTGGATGGCCGGGCTGTGACCTATACCCACGTCTCCCCCGCGTCCGGCGAGGTCCTCCGCACCACCGAGTGGCTGTTCATCGAGAACGGGCTGGCCGTGCAGGCCACGGGAACCACGGCGGCGCCGGACTGGATGGCCCTCGGGCCCGAGCTGGAGCAGATCGCCTCCTCGTTGGTCCTATCCGAGGAGGCCGGCAGCCCCGGCGCTCCGATCAGCACCGAGTTGCCCGAGGGGGCCCTGGACGAACTGGCCAGCGGAGAATTGGGCTCCCCGGTCGAATCCATCAGTGGCATCGGCCGGACTCAGGCCTTCGACTACTCCGGAGCCTGGGTCCATGCCTCGGCCGTCGCGCTGCTGGACGAGATGGCCGAGGGTTTCAAAGTCGGCCGGCTCAATGCCGATTCCTACCGGGATCAGCTGGCCGAGCTGGAGAGCGCCGGACTGGCCCGGGGGACCAAGCTCACGGACACCGGGGAGTACGCGCGCCTGCACCTTGATGAGCCGGACGCCTCGTTCCGTATCAGTGCGGCCGGGTCCGGAGGGGCGATGTACTACCAGGCCTGGCTGTACGGTCCCACGGCCCTGGTCACGGCCGGCACCGGTTACCACGTCCAGGCTGGGCTCCAGTCTGATGAGGCACCGTCCCGGGACCACGTCAACGTCCGGATCTTCCCGATCACGGAGCTCGCGCGGGACATGGCCTCCTGGCTCGGCGTAAGCCCGGCCTGGCCATTGCCGGCCCTGCCGGCGGGGCAGCCGGCGGAGCGCCTCGAGCAGCGCTGGGTCGGCAACACCGAGATCCCCGAGGGCGCGAACCCGGTCCTGGCCGCGCTCTGGGCGCAGGACTGGTTCACCTGGGAACTCACCGCCCAGGGACCGGACAGCGAGATCGATCCGGTCGCCTACCTCAACGGCGGTCCCCTGGGGCACTACCGCCTCGGATCGGAGGGCGGGGTCACGTGGTTGATGCCCACCCCGTCGGTCTACGTGTACGACCAGTTGGACGACCTGATCGCGGCCGTCATCTACGGCCGGCCCGCCCGCCTGCGCTGACACGGACCATGGACTGCTTCGCCGTCCGGTACCTTCAGGGCATACCCTGACTGTCCACGTGGATCCGGAACCGAAAGGCCCCGCATGCTGTTGCGCACCATCCTGACCACTCCCGCATATCTGGGGATGATCGTCCTCATCGGCGGGGCCGTCGCACTGCTGTTCTACATCGCCTGGCGGTGCCTCAACGGGGACACCCGCACGTGGGCGCTGCTTCCGCCCTTCCCCTTCCAGGTCTCCAAGCACAACACCTGGCCGTTCATGCTCCTGATGATCGGCGTCACGCTGCTGACGGCTCTGCCCTCGGTGTTCTTCGAGGCCGCGGGCATGGAAGGGGCCCGCGCGGCCACGTGGAACGTCGTCCTCATCCCCCTGGCGCTGGTGGTCCTCTCCTTCTTCTGGTGGCCCCTGGCCTGGACACCGCACTGGTTCCGCGACTGGGCCGCACGGAACAGCCCCGGTGCCACCCCTTGGACCCTGAAGGAGATCGAGCGCGTCAAGGCGGCACCCGAATCCAGACGCCGCAACCGGGCTCTCAAGGACATCGCGCGCGTGGCAGGTGAGGAACACGTGGAGGGCTTGGTTCCGGACGGGGCGCTCGACAGGGTCCACGACCACGCCCAGTCACTTGATGAGAAGCACGGCATCACCGAGGACATGGGTGCCGTGGAACGGGCCAAGATCATCAAAGCCAACCGGGCCCGCTGGAAAGAGGAGAAACGGCGGCAGAAGTAACCCCGTGACCGCACCGAACCACGACATCCTCACCAACCCGGTCTCCAGGGCCTTCCTGGTCTTCGTCCTCGCCATCGCCATCGCCATCCTCTCCATCCCCTTCGAGGTCGTCGGCTGGGAGGACGGACGGCAGTTCATCTGGAACGGCCCCTTCTGGATCCCCTGGGTGGGTGTGGCACTGGGCGTCTTCTACTGGCCCCTGGCGCTCACCCCGGCGTGGTACAGGCGCTGGGTCAACCACGAGGACTACCCCGATGTCTCCCCGTGGCGGCCTGAGGAGGTCTCGGCGGTGATGGCGCGTTGCGCAGACCAGAAGCGGGACCGCATGATCCTGGACATGGGCCGGTGCGGCGTCGAGGTGAAGGCGGCATGGTCCGAGGCGGGTCTGCCCGGCGAGCCGCCCGAGGAGTGGTGGGAGAGGTCCAATCGCCAAGGCGCCCAGAGGTATGCCGAGATGGGCATCACCGAGGACATGGACGCCCTCCAGCGGGCCGAGATCATCCGCGAGCACCGCCAGAAGGCCAAGGCCGCCAGGAAGGCCGGCCGGCAGGCCGCGAAACGGCACCGGGACTGACCCGGCCCGCCGACTGACCGGCCCCGATGCCGTGGTGTGCCACTAGGCTGGGCCCATGACCACGGGACCGCTGAGCACCCCACCGTCCGAAGCCCGCAACCATCCGCAGAACCCCTGGTGGGTGGACGCCGTGATCTACCAGGTCTATCCCCGCTCCTTCGCGGACGCGGACGGGGACGGCATGGGGGACCTCGCCGGCGTCACGGCCCAGCTGCCCTACCTGGAACAGCTCGGCGTGGACGCGATCTGGCTCTCCCCGTTCTACGTCTCCCCGCAGAAGGACGGCGGCTATGACGTGGCGGACTACCGGGACGTGGACCCGCGCCTCGGCTCCCTCGCGGACGCCGAACGGCTGCTGGAGACCGCCCACGCGGCCGGGCTGCGGGTGATCGTGGACCTCGTCCCCAACCACACCTCCTCCGCGCACCCCTGGTTCGTCGAGGCGCTGGCCGCCGATCCGGCCACCGAGCACGGCCGCGCGGCCCGGGACCGATACATGTTCCGGCCCGGCCAGGGGCCGGACGGCGCCCAGCCGCCGAACAACTGGCAGTCCACCTTCGGCGGGCCCGCCTGGACCCGGACGCAGAACCCGGACGGATCCCCCGGGGACTGGTACCTGCACCTGTTCGACACCTCCCAGCCGGACCTGAACTGGCAGAACCCGGAGGTCGCCGAGGAGTTCGAGGACATCCTGCGGTTCTGGCTGGACCGCGGCGTGGACGGCTTCCGCGTCGACGTGGCCCACGGCCTGGTCAAGGCGGAGGGCCTGCCGGACCATGACGAGCGCCCGGGGATGATCACCGATTCCACCGCCTCCGGGCCGGCCACCGATGCGGACGCCGGCGAGGACGTCGCGGGCCACCCCGAAGACAACCCTCGGGACCACGCCCACCCGGTGCCGTACCACGACCAGGACGGGGTCCACGAGATCTACCGGGACTGGAACCGGGTTCTGGCCCGGTACAGCCACGAGCCGATGCTCGTGGCCGAGGCCTGGGTCTCCCCGCTCGAGCGGCTGTTCCGCTACGTCCGTCCGGGAGAGATGCAGCAGGCGTTCAACTTCACGTTCCTGCTGGCCGGCTGGGACGCCGTGCGCCTGTCCGACGCGATCACGGTCTCCCTCCAGGAGGCGGCGAAGGTCGGGGCGCCCAACACCTGGGTGCTGTCCAACCATGACACGGTCCGGCACGCCTCCCGCTTCGGGCTCACGGATCCCACCCGCTACCCCTCGGGCATCGGCGCCGAGGATGAGCAACCGGACGAGGCCCTGGGCTGGAAGCGGGCCCGTGCCGCCGCGATGATCGAGCTCGGCCTGCCCGGCTCCGCCTACCTCTACCAGGGCGACGAGCTCGGCCTGCCCGAACACACCACCCTGGAGGACTCGCTGCGCCAGGACCCCACCTTCTTCCGCACCGGCGGCGCGGAGAAGGGCCGGGACGGCAGCCGCGTCCCGATGCCCTGGCGCGCCGCGCAGACCGGGTTCGGCTTCTCCCTCGGTGCCGGCCCCGGGGGCCAGCAGGGGCACGACGTCGGCCCGGCGGCGGGCGCAGCGGCGGCACCCTGGTTGCCCCAGCCGGAGTCCTACGGGACCTATGCGGCGGACCGGCAGGTCGGCGTCGCGGGTTCGACCTTCGAGCTGTACCGGGAGCTGCTGGGCCTCCGCGGGGAGCTGGACCTGGGCACCGGCACCTTCGCGTGGTCCCGCCTGCACAGCCCGGAACTGGGCGTGCTGGCGTTCACGGTGACCACGGGCGGCGGGCAGCACGGGCATGACCTCGATTCCGGGGAGCGCATCCCCGAGCAGGTCGTGCTGGTGCTGGCCAACCTGGGCGAGACCGCGGTGGACGTGCCGGAGGACTACGCCGCCGCGATCTTCAGCCAGGACGAGGCCCTGCAGGACGGCCGGCTGATGCCGGACTCGGCAGCGTGGTTCCTCAGGCGCTGAGCGCCCGCCCCGAAGGCACGCGGCGGCCGCTCAGAACCAGTGCTCGGCCAGCAGCTGCAGGGAGCGTTCGCGTACGGCCGGGTCGAAGGCGTAGGTGACGGTGATCAGCTCGTCGGCCCCGGTGCGCGCCGCGAACTCCTCCAGCTGCCGCACGGCGGTGGCCGGTGAGCCCACCGCCTTGATCCTCAGCATGGGGTTGTCCAGCCCCGGCGCGGTGGCCGGGTCCACGGGCGGCTGGAGCTTGCGGCGCTGGCCGCCCGAGAGGTCCGCGAACATCTGGCCCAGCGTGGTGAACTCGCGTTCGGCCTCGGCGTCGCTGTCCGCCACCATCACGTTGATGCCGGCCATGACATAGGGCTCATCGATCTGGGCCGTGGGTGCCTCGGTGCTGAAGCTGTCCCGGTAGACGGCGATCGCGTCGTCGATCTGGTCCGGGGCGAAGTGCGAGGCCAGCGAGAACGGCAGGCCGAGCTGGCCGGCGATCGAGGCGCCATTGACGGTGGAGCCGAGCACCCACAGGGGGACCTCGGTACCGGCGGAGACCGCCGAGGCGATGGGGACGCTCCGGGCCTGGCCCTCCGAGCTGAACCACCCCTGGAGGTCGTAGATGCTCTGAGCGAAGGCCTGCGGTTCGGCGGAGGAGCGGCTCAGGGCCTGGGCCGTCATCATGTCCGTACCCGGGGCCCGGCCGAGCCCGAGGTCGATCCGGTCGCCGTGGAGGTTGGCCAGGGTGCCGTACTGCTCGGCGACCATGAGGGGTGCGTGGTTGGGGAGCATGACGCCGCCGGAGCCCACGCGGATCCGCTCGGTCACCGAGGCGGCCTGGGAGATGAGCAGGGCCGTGGCGCTGGCGGCCAGGTTCACCGTGTTGTGGTGTTCGGCGAACCAGAGCCGTGCGTAGCCGGCGTCATCGGCCAGCCGGGCGGCGGACATCGAGGCGGCGATGCCCTCACGGGCCGTCGAGCCCTCGGGGATGGAGACCAGGTCGAGAATGCTCAGGGGGACTGCCACGGTGCGTTGTGTCCTTTGCGGTCGGGAGGGATGTGGATCCCTTGGTGCAACCGCGCCCTGACCGGCTTCTATTCCCCTGCGCGCCGCACGCCGGCAGCGTTTCAGCACCGGGCCCGGACATGGAGAAACCCCGCGATGTAGAAGCTACGCGGGGTTTCAGTGGCTCCGACCGGCGTCGATCCGGTGACCTTTCGATTTTCAGTCGAACGCTCTACCAACTGAGCTACAGAGCCTGGCATCTCCGGAAAACCGGTGATCGCCAAGATCCTCCGGCCGGAAAACCGGCGATCGGAACATCCGAGCGACCCTGACGGGACTTGAACCCGCGACCTCCGCCGTGACAGGGCGGCGCGCTAACCAACTGCGCTACAGGGCCAGTGTGCGAGAACCAACTCTACCAGACCTTTTCCGGACTTCTGACCATCACTGCTCAGGCGGCCGGAGGGCCGGGTGCTGCGGTTCCTGCGTACCCCCAACGGGATTCGAACCCGTGTCGCCGCCGTGAAAGGGCGGTGTCCTAGGCCTCTAGACGATGGGGGCCAGAACACTTCGGGTTCCCGAAGTGGACCTGTAGAAGTGTAGGCGGTGCGGGGCCCGGACCGCAAACCTGCGCACACCCCCTCAGCCGCCGGGAGCGGGCAGGATGGAGGGGTGAACCATGAGAGCACTCCCCCACCGGACGGGCACCCGGGCGAACCCGGAGACGGAACCGAAGCGGCCGGCGTCGAGATGAACGAGGACGAGTTCGACCAGGCCGTGACCGATGCCCTGGAGGCCATCCCCGAGGCGCTGGCGCAGCGCTTGTCCAATGTGGCCGTCTTCGTGGAGGAGGAGTACGAGCCGGAGCCCTGGGAGGACCCGGGCACGGAGCTGCTCGGGCTCTACGACGGCATCCCCCTGACCGAGCGGGCCGAGATGCCCTTCCAACTCCCGGACCGGATCGTGATCTTCCGCGGGCCACTGTTACGGATGTGCGCCGACCGCGAGGAGCTCGTGGAGGAGATCACCGTGACGGTGGTCCACGAGGTCGCGCACTTCTTCGGGATCGATGACGAGACCCTGCACGCCCTGGGCTGGGGCTAACCACCGCTCGCTCCTCTCGCCGCGCGGCCAATCCGGCGACACGCCTGACAGGAGTGCAGAAATGACACGAGTGTTCTTTATGATTCCACTGAGGTCTGTGTTGCTTTTGTGACAAAAGTGCAACTATCCTCACTGTCGTGGCGCCTTTCTGGCAGGCCATGTGACCGTCGCGATGTATTTCCGTGACGGACATGTGACCACTCGCACCTCGGTCCGACTCGCCCCTGGCCGGACCTGCCCATCCCCTCGCACGGGTGCCACAGTGAGGAACTGCCGTGAACACCCGCCGCACCGTGGGCGTGACCGCCGTGGTGGCCGCCGTGGCCGCCACCGCACTGGCCGCCGCATCCCTGCCGGCCGTCTTCGAGGCCTCGTCGGACACCGTCCAGGCGAACCTCCAGCGCACCGACCAGTCCACCCAGACCGAGGCCGACATCTCCCGCCCGGAGATCCCGGCCCGTCAGGACGTGGTGGCCGCCAAGGAGAAGCCGGCCGCCAAGAACTCCATGGGCGAGCGGCTGCAGGCCTCCATCCGGCAGTCCGCCGATCGTGCGCGCCAGGCCGAGGCCCGAGCCCAGCAGGCCAACGAGGGACTGCGCGCGGCGAACGAGGCGCTGGCCGAGCGCAACGAGACCGCCGATTCCACCCGCCACCGCGCCGAGGCCGCCACCGAGGTCGCCGCGAAGGCCCAGGACGAGTCCGGCACCGTGGCCGCAGACATGTACCGGGGCGGCCGCTCCGGCGCTGCCGACGTCCTGCTGGGCGAAGACGATGTCCTGGCCCGCCAGGCCACCGCCGACAAGGTCGCCGCGGACAAGGCCCTCGCCGCCGAGGAGACCGCCCGCCGGGCCGCGGAGGCCGAGGAGCTCGCCCGCCAGGCCGAGGCCGCGAAGACCGCCCAGGCCGAGGCCACCGCCCGCGCCGAGGAGCAGCAGCGCCGGCTGGACGAGGCCGCCCGCATCGCGGAGGAGGCCGCCCGGCAGAACGAGGCGGACCGCGAGCAGCTCATCACCCTGCTGGCCGACCTCGAGGACCTCACCGTCGCCGAGGCCACCGCCTCCGTGGAGGCCATGGAGCAGTCCGAGCGGGACAGCGCCCTGCAGCAGGCCGTCGCGGCTTCCGAGCGCCAGGCGGAGGAGACGGCCGCCGCGCCGACCCCGTCCGCCGAGCCCGCCGCGCCGAGCGCGAGCACCGACCCTGCCAGCACGGCCCCGGCCACCTCGGTCCCCGTGATCCCGGCCGCTCCGGCGCCCACGCCGAGCGCCACACCCTCTGCCTCGGCCACGCCGAGTGCCTCGCCGACGCCGAGCTCCACCCCCACGCCGTCGGCGACGCCGACCGCTGCCCCCACGCGCACGGCCACCGCCACCCCCACGCCGACGTCCACGCCGACTCCGACTCCGACCCGGACCGCCGCCCCGGCGCCGACGCAGACGGCAAGCCCGAAGCCCACCCCGACGACCACGCCGAAGCCCACCCAGACCTCCGGACCCTGGGCCTCCACGGCCATCGACTGGGCCATCAACAAGGCCAATGAGTCCGGCTCCTACTACACGTGGGGCGGCAACGGCCCGAAAGGCTATGACTGCTCGGGCTTCACCCGCGACGCCTTCGAGGCCGCCGGCAAGTACCTGCCCCGCACCTCCACGCAGCAGTACCGGGCCGCCAAGCAGTACGTCCCGCTGTCCCAGCTGCAGCCCGGAGACCTGGTGTTCTCGACCTCCAACGGCGGGTCGAGCATGTACCACGTGGCCATCTACATCGGCAACGGACAGGTCGTCCATGCCCGCAACCCCAGCGTGGGCATCTCGGTGACCCCGTTGAGCTGGGTCAACAACATCCACCCCTACGCCGGACGCTACTGAGACGGCCGGCACCGCTGCCGGCACCGCCTACGACGACGGCCGGTCACCTTCCCGGAGAAGGTGACCGGCCGTCGTCGTACGTCAGGAGAAGGTGGGGCCGAAGCTCGCGCGGTGGGCGAGCCGGCTGTCCTTGAGGTACGGGACCACCAGGACGGGGCCGTGCGCGTGGGAGATCACGCCCTGGGAGGTGGAGCCCAGCAGGGCGCCCGTGAAGCCGCCGTGCCCGCGCGTGCCGACCACCGTGAGCCGGGCGGTCCTGGACTCGTTGACCATGACGTCCACCGGCACACCGTCCACGATGTCCGCGCTGATCTGCAGGGACGGGAACTCGGAGCGCAGCCACTGCACGCCGGCCTCGAGCTTCTCCCGCATCTCCGCCACCATGGACTGCTCGTCCACGGTGGCCGGCAGCCAGGCGACGGCCCCGGAGATCGGCGGCATGGCGATCACCACGCGCAGCGGCGCCTGCCGGACCTCGGCCTCGAGGGCGGCCGCCAGCGCGGCGACCCGGCCCTGCTCGGAGCCGTCCACGCCCACGATCACCGGCACCCCTGCCGCGGCACGGGTGCTGTGCTCGCCCTTGGGGATGATGGCCACGGGGCACTTCGCGTGGGCCGGCAGGGCGGAGGCCACGGAGCCCAGAAGGCGGCCGAAGAAGCCGCCGCGGCCGCGGGTGCCGGCCACGAGCAGGTTGGCCTCGGCGGAATAGTCCACCAGGACGCCGGCGGCATCCCCCATCTCCACGCGGTGCACGAGCGGCACCTGCAGGGAGCCGAGCTGGTTGACCACGCCCTGGAGGACCTGCATGGCGCCGTCCCGGATCAGGGTGTCATCGGGCACGCCGTAGCCGGCCTCGAGGGCTGAGGCGGCGAAGACGGGCATGGTGTAGGCCGTGACGAGGGTGAGCGGCAGTCCGCGCAGCTCGGCCTCGCGGGCCGCCCACTTGGCCGCGGAGACCGATTGCTCCGAGCCGTCCACGCCCACGACGATCCCGTGCGTGGTGGCGCGGTCCACGTGGGTGGGCGTGTTGTCCTGTTCCTGCGAACCGGTCATGACGGCCTCCTGTCAGTCCCCCCGTTGTCCTCGTTGACACGGGATGATGGTGATTCCAGTCTAGTCAATGGAAGCGGTTCGCCGAAGGGCCGGGCCCCGGCCGCGAACGCCTCGAGGGGCTCCACGAGTCGCGTGGGCAGTGGATCGGAGAGCAGGTGCCGCACCAGGGCGTCGCGGCGCGTGGACCCGTCCGCCGTGAGCCGGCCGTTGCTCGCGGCGAACACGATGTTGCCGCGGCGCCGACCCTTGAGCATCTGCGGATCGGCCAGGGCCGCCACGGTGGAGAAGGCCTCCCGCAGGGTCGCCGCCTCCCGGCGGGCCGCCGTCAGGTCCGGGCCGCCGCCGTGGTTCACCAGGTAGATCCCGTCCCCCACCACGCGGGCGGCGGCGCGGGCCGCCTCCACCCCGAGCAGGTGCCCCGGGGTGGCCTGGTCCTCGGGGCGGGTGCCGGCGAACACGTCCCGGATCACCACGTCCCGGCTCCCGGGGTGGGCGCCGGCGAGCACCTCGCCGGCCTCCCCCACCCGGATCCGCAGCTGCGGGGCCCGCGGCAGGGCGAAGCGCTCCCGCGCCAGGGCGGCCAGGCCGGCATCCAGCTCGACGGCGGTCTGCCGCACCCCCGGATACCAGGCCGCCGCCCAGCGGGCCAGGGTGCACCCGGCCCCGCCGAGATGCAGGATCCGCAGGGGTTCGGCGGGATCCCAGCGATGCATCATCACGGCGGCCATCCACCGCATGTACTCGAAGCCCAGCTCCAGCGGGGTGTCAGGATTCAGCTGCGAGGACTCGGCCCCGTTGAGGGTCAGCAGCCACGCGCCCTCGCTGAAGGGATCCCGCGTGATCTCGGCGGTTCCGGCATCGATCGGGAAGACGCCCGGCTCGATCGCAGATCCGGCCGGCACGGCGGAGCCGCGCCCGCCGCGCCCGCCTCGGCCGCCGCGGTCACGCGCCACGGCGCACCAGCAGCTGTTCGTCCAGACCGGCCCAGGGCCCGTCCATCGGCGCCGGGTCGCCGACCGCGGCGAAGCCGTGCCGCGCGTAGAAGGCCCGGGCGCGCCCGTTGCCGGTGAGCACCCACAGCAGGCAGTCTCCGGAGCCGATGGCCCGCTCCAGCAGCGCGTCGGCCACGCCGGTGCCCTGAGCCTCGGCGAGGACGTAGAGCGAGTACAGCTGCACCTCCGGCCACCCGCCCCGCTCAACGCCCGGCCCCGGCGGGTGCTGCACGGGACCGGCCGCCGCCATCCCCACGCACCGGCCCCTCGCGTCCTCGGCGAGCCACAGGCGCTGCCCGGCCGCCAGCAGCCGGCGCCAGTGCTCGACCTGGCGGTCCAGG
Organism: Citricoccus sp. I39-566; assembly: GCF_031432995.1. Taxonomy (GTDB): domain Bacteria; phylum Actinomycetota; class Actinomycetes; order Actinomycetales; family Micrococcaceae; genus Citricoccus; species Citricoccus nitrophenolicus_A. Next base: position 754,785 of record NZ_CP133842.1, on the reverse strand, counting down.
GTTGCCTCGGCGGCGGCGAAGAACCCCTCGTCCCGCAGGTGGCCGTAGGCTTCGCGCCACGCGGCCGCCTTCATGGTCAGCACGTCCTCGAGGTCCGCCTCGGCGGCGTCGCGGACGAAGTACCGGGCGGCGTCGGGCCCCGTGTTCTCAGCCCGGTTCACCGGTTCTTGAGGGCCTGCTCGAGACGCTCGATCTTGCCGTCCAGCTCGCCCGTGCGGCCCGGGCGGATGTCCGCCTTGAGCACCAGGGAGATGCGGGAACCGTACGGGGCCACCGCCTCCACGGCGGCCTTGACCACCCCCATCACCTCGTCCCACTCCCCCTCGATCTCGGTGAACATCGAAGAGGTGCGGTTGGGCAGCCCGGACTCCCGGACCACCTGCACGGCGGCGGCCACGGCGTCATGCACGGAGCCGTCCTCGGCGTGCTGCACGCCCGCTCCTTCGGGGGAGGGCGTGCCGGAGGGGGAGACGGAGAAGGCGACGATCATGTCCCCAGTCTGCCCCACCCGGCGGGCCCGGGTTAAGCCCCGCCGCCCCACAGGGGGGCGAGCTGCTTGATCAGCTCGTTGACTCCCAGGACCACGAAGACCAGGGCGGTGATGCCCAGCAGGCCGTTGTGGTACCAGCGGTTGCGGAACTGCTTCGGGACGAAGCGCTTCTGGTTGTTCAGCACCAACAGGGTGATGGCGAAGAACGGCATGAACAGGGCGCCGAGCGTGCCATAGAGCAGGATGAGGAAGATCGGGCGGTCCAGGAACAGCAGGGACATCGGCAGGATGGTCAGCCAGAGCAGGTAGAACCGCGCGGGCTTGGAGGAGAGCGAGGGGGCGTCGTCCTGGTCGATGCTGTCCGCCGGCTTGCGGAAATTCGTCCAGAAGTCGGCGAACATCAGGGAGACACCGTGCCACACGCCCAGCAGCGAGGAGAAGGATGCGGCAAAGAACCCGATGAGGAAGATGAAGGCGAAGATCTCGCCGTACTTCTCGGCCAGGACGTTGCCCACGTCCAGCAGTCCGCGGTCGCCGGCGGAGATCGCGATGCCCGCCGAGTTCAGCAGCTCCACGCCCATGATCATGGTGGCGATGACGAAGATGCCGGTGAGGATGTAGGAGGTCGCGTTGTCGTAGCGCATGACGGCCATCCACTTGGGCGTGTTCCAGCCCTTCTCCCGCAGCCAGTAGCCGTAGGCCGCCAGGGTGATGGTGCCGCCCACGCCGCCGGCCAGGCCGAGGACGTAGAACATGGCGCCGTCCTCGGAGGGGATGCGGGGGATCAGGCCGTTGAGGATCTCGCCCAAGTTCGGGGCGGTCAGGAAGGCCGAGATCAGCACGGTGATGAACATGATGCCGATCAGCACCGTCATCAGCTTCTCGATGAGGTTGTACTTGTTGAGCCACACCAGGCCCAGGCCGATCAGGCCGGAGGCGATGGCGAAGATCTTCGCGTCGACCCCCGGGAACATGGCGGCCAGCGGCAGCGCCACCGAGCTCATGGCCGTGGCCCCGTAGACGAAGCCCCAGATCATGATGTAGATGCCGAAGTACCAGCTGGTCCACACCCCCAGGGTGCGCCAGCCCTGGAAGATCGTCTTGCCGGTGGACAGGTAGTAGCGCCCGCCACCCTCCACGAGCACGATCTTGAAGATCACGCCCAGCACCACGGCCCACATCAGCCCGTAGCCGTAGCGCGAGCCGGCGGTCAGCGTGGCCACCAGGTCCGCGGCCCCCACACCGGTGGCGGCCGCGACGATGCCCGGGCCGAGGGAGTTCCACTTGACCTTGACGGGTGTCTCGTTGATCTCGGCGTCGGTGAACCCGACGACGTTCGGATTGTGGACGGGATGCCCTGCGTCCACGTGGTCTCCTCTTGACATGTGTGCCCCTCATGACTATGCCGTGCGTTTTGCCTCACAGACTAGTGTGTCTGGGTGTGAGCCAAGGAATCTTCGTCGCCACGACCACCAACGGTGCCGGTAAGTCCCTCGTCAGCCTCGGACTCGCCGACTCCCTCTACAAGCGCTCCGGCAGTATCGGCTACTTCCGTCCCGTCGTCCCCGGAGACTCCGTGGACACCGACCCCATGGTCCAGCTGATGCGGGAGAACTACGGGCTCGACGCCGGCCGGGCCGCCGGAGGCGTGACGGCGGCGGACGCGCGGCGGCTGGCGGCCGAGGGCCGCACGGACGAGATCCACGAGCGCTGCGTGGCCCTGTTCGACGAGATGGCGGGGCGGTGCGGCATCATCGTGGTCGAGGGCAGTGACCTGGCCGGGGCGGACCCCGGGGTGGAGCTGGAGCTGAACGCGGAGCTGGCCCGGCACCTGGGCACCCCCGTGATCGGGGTGGTCTCCGGCGCCGGACTGGACGGTGCCACCGCGGCCGACGCCGTGGACCTGGCCCGGCGCACGCTGGACGAGTCCGGGGTGGACCTGCTGGCCATGATGGTCAATCGGGCCGACCCCGCCCGGCTGGAGGAGATCGAGACCGCCATCCGGCCCGGCCGCCACGCCTGGCCCGTGTACGTGCTGCCGGAACTGCCCGAGCTCTCCCTGCCCTCGGTGGCGGAGATCGCCACCGCCCTGGGGCTGACCCAGGTGGCCGGGAACCTGAACCTGGACCGGGACGTCTCCGAGGTCAAGGCCGTGTCCATGGAGGGCGGCAACTTCCTGCAGATCCTGCGGGAGGGCTCCCTCGTGCTGGTCTCCGGGGACCGTTCGGACGCCGTGCTGGCCACGGTGGCCTCCTCCCTGGCCCCGGAGTTCCCCGTGGCCTCCGGCATGATCCTCACCAACGGGATCGAACCCAATGAGCAGATCCGCCGCATGTACGCCGAGTCCCCGTTCCCCATCTTCACCACGTTCACGGACACGTTCAGCACCGCCCGGGCGGTCGCCACCGTGCGCAGCGAGCTCTCCAGCTCCCAGCCGCGCAAGACGGCGGCAGCCCTGGGCTCCTGGCACCGGCGCGTGGACGGCAACGAGCTGCTGCAGCGCATTGACCTGCCACGGGCCGAGCGGACCACGCCCCTGCGGTTCCTGCACTCGCTGATCGAACGGGCCCGGGCGGACCGCAAGACGATCGTGCTGCCGGAGGGCGAGGACCCCCGGGTCCTGCGAGCCGCCGAGATCCTGCGCCGCCGGGACGTCTGCGACCTGGTGGTCCTCGGTCGCGAGCCGGCGATCCGGGAGATCGCCGCCCGGGAGGGCCTCGACCTCACCGGCCTGACCGGGTTGCGGCTCGTGGACCCGGCCGACTCCCCGGAGCGCGAGCGCTACGCCCGGGAGTACGCGCGGCTACGCGCCCACAAGGGGATCGATCTGGACCGGGCCCGGGACATCATGACGGAGGGCGCCTACTTCGGCACCATGATGGTCCAGCTCGGGGACGTGGACGGCATGGTCTCCGGGGCCGCCCACACCACGGCCAACACGATCCGGCCGGCCCTGGAGTTCGTGAAGACCCGCCCCGGGGTCTCGATCGTCTCCTCCGTGTTCTTCATGCTGCTGCCGGATCGGGCCCTGGTCTACGGAGACTGCGCCGTGAACCCGGACCCGGACGCGGAGCAGCTCGCGGACATCGCCGTGGCCTCGGCGACGACGGCCCGCCAGTTCGGCGTGGACCCGCGGGTGGCGATGCTGTCCTACTCCACCGGGGGCTCGGGCTCCGGGGACGCCGTGGACAAGGTCCGCACGGCCACCGAGCTCGTGCGGGAGGGCCATCCCGGACTCAAGGTGGACGGCCCGCTGCAGTATGACGCTGCCGTCAACGCCTCCGTGGCCGCTTCGAAGATGCCGGAGTCAGAGGTGGCCGGCCAGGCCACCGTGTTCATCTTCCCGGACCTGAACACCGGCAACAACACGTACAAGGCGGTCCAGCAGTCCTCGGGGGCGGTCGCCGTCGGACCCGTGCTGCAGGGGCTCAACCAGCCCGTGAACGACCTCTCCCGGGGATGCACCGTGGATGACATCGTCAACACCGTGGCTATCACCGCCATCCAGGCCCAGTCGGACCAGGCCGGCCGGCCCGCCGGCGGGAGAGGCTGAAGCGATGCTCATCCTCGTCATCAACTCCGGATCCTCCTCGCTGAAGTACCAACTGCGGGAGGTCGGCTCGGACGGTACCGAGCCCGCGGAACCCGTGATCGCCCGGGGACTGGTGGAGCGCATCGGCGTGCCCGGTTCCGGGGTGGACCACCACACCGAGGCCCTCGAACAGGTCGAGGCGGAGCTGGAGGCGGTGCTGGCGGGGCGCACCATCGACGCTGCCGGCCACCGCGTGGTCCACGGCGGCGAGCGCTTCACGGCGCCCGCGCTGGTCACGATGGAGGTCATCCGCGCCATCGAGCGGCTGGCCCCGCTGGCGCCGCTGCACAACCCGGCGGCCGCCCAGGGACTGCGGGCCATCGCCGAGAAATGGCCGCAGATGCCGCAGGTGGTGGTCTTCGACACCTCCTTCCACCAGTCCATGCCGGAGGAGGCCTGGCGCTACGCCCTGCCGGACGCCCTGTACACCGAGCACGGGATCCGCCGCTACGGCTTCCACGGCACCAGTCATGACCTCGTCACGGGGATGGCCGCCGAGACCCTGGGGATCCCGCGGGACCAGTTCGACGCGGTCATCCTGCACCTGGGCAACGGGGCCTCAGCCACGGCCATCGCGGGCGGTCAGTCCGTGGACACCACCATGGGCTACACCCCGCTGGCCGGACTGGTGATGGGCACCCGCTCCGGGGACGTGGACCCCTCGATCATCACCCACCTCATCCGCAACGGCGCCTACGACGCCGAACAGATGGACCGGCTGCTGAACAAGGAGTCCGGCCTGCTGGGGATGACCGGCCACGCGGACATGCGCCAGGTGGTGGACAACGCCCATGCCGGGGACCGCCGCGCGCGGACGGCCCTGAAGGTGGCCGCCTACCGGCTGGCGAAGTACGTGGGCGGGTACCACGTGGCCGTGGGCGGCGCCCGGGCCGTGGTCTTCACCGCGGGCATCGGCGAGAACTCCGCCCCGTTCCGTGCGGCCGTGCTGGACCGCCTGGGCCCGCTCGGCATCGCCTACGACGCCGAGGCGAACCTGGAGCGCTCGGACGCCTCCCGGGTGATCTCCACGGCGGACTCGGCCATCCCCGTCCTGGTGGTGCCCACCGACGAGGAGCGGGCGATCGCCCAGCTGACCCTCACGGTGTCCCAGCAGCACGGTGCCCTCTGACCCCTTCCTTCAGGCGCAGAGTGACCTCACCCCCACCGGAGTGACGGGGTGGGGTCACTCTGTGCCCGGGGTCAGCCGGCCGGCACCACGGCCACATCCCCCTCGCGGCGGGAGTCCACCGCCCCGGTGACGGTGCCGTCCTCGTAGTCGATCTGCAGGGCCTGGACCGAGCCGAACACCGCGTCCGCGCGCTCGGTCACGCGGGGCTGCCAGCCGCGCTGCCGGGCCAGGCCGGCCACCTCCGCCGAGGGCTGGTCCTCGAGGGCCAGCACGCCGTCCTGCAGGTAGTGGCGCGGCGCGTCCACGGCTTCCTGCAGGGGCGCGCCCTGCAGCGCCCACGGCACGAGCACCCCGGCCAGGATCGAGGGGATCGCCTGGCCGCCCGGGGAGCCCAAGCCCATCACCACCCGCCCCTCGGCGTCCAGCACCAGGCTGGGCGCGGACCAGCTGACGGACTTGCGCCCGGGCTCCGGCTGGTTGGCGGGGGTGTCCAGCGCCTCGAAGCGGGAGAGCTGGTTGTTCAGGAAGAACCCGCCGACCTCCTGGGCGTGCTCCCCGCCCCAGAAGCTGGTGATCGTATTGGTCATGGACACGGTCAGCCCGGAGGCGTCCACCACGGTCAGGTGGGTGGTGTTGCCGGCCTCGATCGGCTCCCGGGGACCGGCCGCGACGGGTACTGGGGCGCCAGCCTCCCGGGCCAGATCGGCATTGACCTCCGGGTCGGTCAGCCGGTCCACGGGCACGTCCACGAACGCCGGGTCGCCGAGGGACTGGCGCACGCCGGCCTCGGCCACCTGCCAGGCGGCGGTCATGGCATCCACGTACTCGGCGGAGCCCGGCTCCGCCTCGGCCGCCCCGAGCGCCTCGGCCACCTGGAGGAATTGCACGACGCCGGCCCCCGGCAGCGGCGGGGCGGCGGAGACGAGCGTGTGGTCGCCCACGGTGCCACCCACGGGTTCGGTGGTCACCGTCTCGTAGTCCGCCAGGGTGGCGGCGTCCAGCCCGTCCACCGCGGTGAGCTGACCGGCCAGGCTGCCGGTGTAGAGGGCCTCCGGTCCCTGGCTCGCCAGGGTGTCCAGGGTGTCCGCCAGTTCGGACTGGACCAGTTCCTCCCCCTCGGCGAGTGGTCCGCCCCCGGGGCCGTGGAACTGCTCCAGGCCCTCGATGGCACCGGGTCCGTAGTCGAACCGCATCCGCTGGGCGAGCATCGGCGAGATGGGGAAGCCCTCCTCCGCGAGCGCGGTGGCCGGGGCCAGCAGCTCGGACCACTCCAGGCTGCCGTGCTCGGCATGCAGGGTGGCCATCCCGTCCACGAACCCGGGGACGCCGGTCCCGGACTCCGGGATCTCCCCCGTGCCGGGCACGGCCTCCCGGTAGTCGTAGGCCACCGGGTCCTCGGACCCGGTGGCCACCAGGGTGGAGCCGCCCCCGCCGATGCCGGAGGCGAAGGGCTCCACCACGGCCACGGCGAACGCGGTGGCGATCGCCGCATCGGCCGCGTTGCCGCCCTGCTCGAGGATCTCGGTACCGACCTGCACTGCGGCCGGGTGGCCGGCCGCCACCGCCTGCTCCTGGAGGACGTCCGCGGACGGGGACGGGGCCGGCGTCGTGCTCTCGGTTCCATCGGCGCCACCGGTCCTGCTCTGTCCCGGCGGGGAACCGGTGCTGCCGGAGGGCGGGTCCGGGGCCGGCGCGCTGCAGCCGGCCGCGGCCAGCAGGACGGCGGAGAGGGCGGCCAGCGGGGCCAGTCGGCGGGTGGACGGCGTGTGGGGCCGCGGCATCGGGGTTCCTCGGGTGCTCGAGTACGGGCGGGCCCGAGCGAGCATAGCGGTCCCCGCTGTGCGGGCCCTCCGTGCCGGCTGGGCGCCCCGCCCAGCGCTCGCTCCTACACTGCCACTGCCCAGGAACCACGCCCAGGAATCCATGACCCGAGCCGTCCCACCGGACAGAATGTCCCCCATGACCGACTCCGCCGACTCCCTCGCGCCCGCAGGGGGTGCCCCCGCGGCCCCGCCCGGGCGGGGCACCCCACCGAGCCGCGGGCGGCTGACCGGGCTCGACGCGGCCCGTGCCGTCGCCATCCTCGGCATGATCGCGGTCAACGTCGGGCCCCGAGGCGATCCCGGACTCGCCGGGTCCCTGTACGACCTGCCCGTGGGCCGGGCCTCCATCCTGTTCGTGGTGCTGGCCGGCGTGGGGATGTCCCTGCTGACCCGGTCCGCCCGCGAGCCCGGCGGGCGGCTGCCCTGGCGCACCATGCTCTGGCGCTCGGCGCTCCTGGTGGTCGGTGGCCTCGCCCTCCAGGAGCTGGGCCACGAGGTCAGCGTCATCCTGGCCGTCTACGGGGTGCTGTTCCTGCTCGCCCTGCCCCTGCTGAAGGCCCCCACCACCCTGGTGGCCACCCTCGCCGGGGTCATGGCCGTGGCGGGACCCGTGGCCTGGATCGGCATCCAGCTGGCCACGGGGACCCCGTTCCAGTTCGCCGATCCGGGCCTGGCGGACGATCCCCCGCACGTGCTGCACCGGATCTTCGTCTCCGGGCCCTACCCCGTCCTGGTGTGGTGTGCGCCGTTCCTGCTGGGGCTGGTCCTGGGCCGGGCCCCGCTGCGCGAGCGGCGGCTGCAGCGGCGGCTGGTCCTTTGGGGACTGGTCGCCACCGTGGGCGCCTACGTGCTCTCGCAGGTGGTGATCCTGGTGGCGGGGCAACCGGGTGATGCCATCGGCTGGGACCGGCTGCGCTCCGCCGTCGGGCATTCCCAGATGCCGCTGTGGCTGGTCTCCAGTGTGGGCGGCGCGCTGGCGGTGATCGGCGGGTTCCTGTGGGCCGGCCGCCTCGTGGAGCGCCGGCTCGGGATGCTGGTCTCCGCCGGCCGCCTGTCCCTGACGATCTACGTGGCACACCTGCTCATCCTGGCCGGGCTCGTCCGGCCGGAGTCGCACACCCTGGCCGGCGGCTACCTCATCACGGTCCTGCTGTCCGCCGTGCTGCTGGTGCTCGCCCACCTGTGGGTGCGGTGGCGGCCGGTCGGCCCACTGGAGCAGCTCCTGCGGCTGCCGGGCCGGCGTTGAGGCGCGTGCGCGCCGTCAGGACCCCGCGGCCACCAGCACTCGTTCGCGCCGGAGGACCCGCTCGAGCACGCGGGCGGGCAGGTTCGTGGTGATCTGCTGGACGCCGGCCCTCAGCAGCAGGTCCACCTCCTCGTCCCGGTCCGCCGTCCACACCCGCAGCGTGCGCCCCGACGCCAGCCAGGCCTTCACGTCCGCGAGGTTCTGGCGCACGTAGTCGACCCCGGGGCCGGCGATCCCGGCCCGGCCCTCCCAGATCAGCCGCTCGGCGTCCGCCACGGCCTGGCGCAGGGTGGCCCGCACGGCGGCGCGGCTGAGCGGGCCCAGGGCGAAGCGGCTGGGCACCGGCTCCGCCGGCACCACGGTCAGCAACTGGCACAGGTGCTCGGCGTCCACCGTGGGGGCCAGGTACTGCAGCGATCCGGCGTAGAAGCTCATGAAGGAGATCTCCACGGCCCCCAGCCGGGAGGTCTCCGGATCCCAGCCGGCGTCGAACAGCCAGGACAGCGTGCGTTCCTCGAGCTCGTGACCGAAGGGGCTCGGGTGCTTGAGCTCCAGGGCCAGTTTCACGGGGCGGCCGGCGGCGGCCAGCAGCTCGACCAGCTCCGGGAGCGTCAGCAGCTGGGCGGAGGCCGAGCCGTAGTGGCCGGGGATCCGCGCGCCCTTCCAGCTGTGGAAGTCCAGCCGGCGCAGCTGGGCCAGGGTGTGGTCCGCCACGGCCCCGGAGCCGTTGGAGGTGCGCTCCAGGGTGCCGTCGTGCAGGCACACCACCTGCCGATCCCGGCTCAGGTGGACGTCCACCTCCACGCCGTCCGCCCCCTCGGCGAGGGCGTGCAGGAAGGCGGCCCGGGTGTTCTCCGCGAAGGCCGCGGAGGAGCCACGGTGGGCGATCACCAGCGGCCGCCGCGGCGGAGCGCCGAGGGATGCGGTGAGGGATGTGGTGAGGGATGTGGTGGGGTGGTGGGGACCGGTGCCGGAAGCGTGGAGGTCGGACACACCGTGAAGGTTACGCGCCCATCCGGTCCGGAACGCGGACCCCGGGGCGACGGGCTGGTTAACTTGTGCTGACACTTTGACTCCTCGACGGAGGACCCATGCAGAATCCCCCGCCCGACGCCGACCCCGCCCGTCCCGGCGCACCCGCCGGCCCCGCCACCACGGAGGCCGGGCGCGCGGCGGGCCTGCGCCGGATGAAGACCGTGGCCACCGGCCTGCTGGTGCTGCTGGCGGTGATCTTCGTGGTCTCCTTCGCCCTGCAGGACGAGTACCCGTGGCTGGGCTACGTGCGGGCCGCTGCCGAGGGCGGCATGGTGGGCGCGCTGGCCGACTGGTTCGCCGTCACCGCGCTCTTCCGCCACCCGATGGGCCTGAAGATTCCCCACACCGCGATCATCCCGCGCAAGAAGGACATGATCGGCGAGTCCCTCGGGTCGTTCGTGCAGGAGAACTTCCTGGACGGAGACGTGGCCCGGGAGAAGCTGGCTGGGCTGAAGCCCGCCGGCCGGATGGGGGCGTGGCTGCGCCAGCGGCCCCACGCGGAACGCGTGGCCGTCGAGGTCACGGCCTCCGCCGAGGGCCTCCTGGACGCCCTGGACGACGTCCTGGTGCGGGACCTGCTGGCCAACCTCGTCCAGCGGCACATGGTGGAGCCCGAGTGGTCCCCCACCCTCTCCGAGCTGCTGGGCAAGGTGACCGCCGAGCGGCACCAGGACAAGGTGGTGGACCTGCTGGTGACCCGAACCGGGGACTGGGTCGCGCGGCACCCGGAGTTCTTCGTCCACAGCGTCCGGGCTCGATCCCCGCAGTGGGTGCCGGATGTCGTCGACCAGTTGCTGGCCGAGCGCCTCCACGCCGAGGCCCTGAAGTACCTGGCGGCCGTGCGGGATGATCCGCAGCACGAGTTGCGCCGGTCCGTGGACGCCTGGCTCGCGGACCTCGTGGCCGACCTGCGCCGGGATCCGGAGACCCAGGCCAAGGTGGAGCAGGCCAAGAAGGACCTGTTCAACGACCCGCGCATGCGCGAGTGGGCCGGGCGGGCCTGGGCCACCACCAAGTCCGCCCTGCTGGCCCAGTTGCGGGACACCGGCTCGGACCTGCACCGCGCCCTCGTGGCCGCCCTCCAGGACCTGGGGGTGCGACTCCAGGAGGATCCGGGCCTGGCTAACCGGGTGGACGGTTGGGCCTCAGACGGAGCCCAGCACGTGGCCCGGCGCTACGGCCCGGAGCTGGTGGGGATCTTCGGCGAGACCATCCAGCGGTGGGACGGCCGGCAGGCCTCCCGCACCATCGAGCTATACATGGGCCGTGACCTGCAGTTCATCCGGATCAACGGCTCGGTCGTCGGAGCCCTGGCCGGACTGGCCATCTACACGGTGGCCACGCTGGTGCTCGGCTGAGCGGTTGGGCTGAGCAGTCCGGCAGGGCTGTCCGGCGGGTCAGCGCGTCTCCGAGGACCCTCGGTTCCGGCGGTGCTCGGCCCGGGCGGCCTCCACGTCCGCCGCGAACCCCTCTGGGTCCTCGTCCCGCAGCTCGGCGAGCGTGCCGTCCGCGCGCAGCGACTCGATGTCCGCGCGGACGCCCTCCTCGAGCAGCTCCCGCAGGCTCGGGTCGGCGCCGTCGTCGTCCGCTCCGGCCTGGCCGGTGGCCTGCTTCGGGGACCTCCTCCCGGCGGGCAGGGCCTTCAGGTCCGCCGCCAGTTGCCCCGGCAGGGCCGCCGGGAGGGGGCCGAAGATGTTCTGGGCGGCCTTGATCACGCCCTTGCCCATGGCCCGGTTGCCCACACCGCCGATCACGGCACCGATCCCGAAGGGCACCAGCCGGCCCAGCATCCCCGCGCCCTGCTTGATGATGAACTTCTTCATGAACATCCGCTTGACCTGCTGGAACAGCGCGTCGGACATCCCCGAGGCGCCGGTGATCGCCGCCACCGCGCCACCCAGGGGACCGGCGCCGGTGCCGTTGGCCTGACCGGAGAAGTCGCGCAGGAGCTTGCGGCCGTCGTCGCCGAGCATCACGGCCATGACCAGCGTCTGGGCCCGCTGCGGGTCCTCGGTGGACACGCCCATCAGCTCCGCCACCGACTGCGCGTACAGGGCGGTGGTCTCGAGGAAGGCGACCGTGGCGGCGGCCGAGAGCCCCAGCGCGGCGGCCGTGCCGATGCCGGGGACCACGGCCGTCCCCCCGGCGGCGGCGCCCTCGCCCATGACGGCGACCAGGTACTGGCGGCCCAGCCGCTCGGCCAGTTGGGCCGGGGTGTCCTCCGGGTGCCTGCGCCGCAGCCGGTTCAGGTTGCGCAGCACCAGCGGCCGCTGGACCTCCACGGCCTTGAGCACGATCTTCTGGAAGGCCGGGGTGGGGTTCCCGTGCTGGTCGACGGCGCGGTTGACGGCGAAGTCGGTCGCCTTCTGGCCGGCGACGGACGCGATGATCGATTTCCTTGCCATGGCTGATGGCCTCCTGGGTCTGGTCTCGGCCGGGCGGTGCGGCATGCCCCTCCATCAAACACCACCGCATGCCCTCCCGCAGGACCTCCGCGGCCCATCCCGCTCTGGGCGGAACCCCGCCCACCCGGCGCGCCGCCGGCATTGAGCCCGGGCCGCTCTGCCCGTAGGGTGGCGCGCAGCACGAACATGCCGGTCAGCCGGCACCTGACAGTCCCTGCCAGAAGGAGATCCCATGCGTTTCGGCTCTGCCATCGTCCTCATGGCCCTCGGGGCCATCCTGAGCTTCGCGGTCCAGGATTCCATCGCCGGGTTCGACCTGACGGTGGCGGGGTACATCCTCATGGCCGCCGGCGCCCTGCTGTTCATCGTGTCCCTGATCCAGATGGGGGTCGCGAACTCGGCGAACCGCCGCGTCAGCGAGTCGAGGACCGTGCAGGACCCGCACTCCGGCGAGTCCGTCCGCCGCCAGGAGACGCGCGACTACTGACCGGCCGCCCGCAGGGTGTGCTTGAGGAAGATCCGCACATCGCGGGCCTCCTCCGGGCCGGTGCCATGCCCCATGCCCTCGTAGGTGCGCGCCGTGAGCCGGGTGTGGGTGTCCAGCCAGTCGGCGGTGTAGGCGATGGCGTTGGGGTTGATGACCAGGTCCTCCACATCTCTGCCCCAGAAGAACGGCCTCGGCCCGGGACCCTCCGGCGGGCTGTCCAGGGTCTCCAGCAACTGGTTGGACAGCACGAAGCCGCTGAGCCCCACCACACAGTGGAACGCCTCCGGCCGGAGCCGGTAGGCGGTGGAGGCCATCGCCATCCCCTGGGAGTGCCCCAGCAGGGCGACCCGCGCGAAGCCGTGGCGGGTGACCTCCTCCGCGTCCAGGAGGTCGAAGATACGGTGGGCCGCCGCCACCACCTCGGCGAAGTCGTTCGTCAGGAAGTAGTCCAGCAGGAACCAGCCCCAGGCGCCGGGCTCGGGGCCACCGGGTCCCGCGCCGCGGTCGTCGGTGCCGGCCGCCACCGGTGCCCGGCCGGCGTCGATCTCGAATCCCCCGCGGACGGCCAGTCCCGTGGTCCCCTCGGGGAGCATGCCGAAGTAGGCCTGGGCCGCTCGGACCTCGTTGGCCCCGTAGCCGTGGATCACGAGGACCAGGTTGGTCCCGGCGCGTTCGGCGGCGGGCCGGGACCACACCACGTGGTGGCCGGTGGAGAGGGTCTCGCGCTCGCCCACCGTCAGTCGGTCCCGCTCCCGGCCAGGTCCAGGTCGGTCCAGACCAGCCGGTGTTCGCTCGGGGTGGTCTCGTTCGGCTCCCCGAGCTCGCCACCCGGTGCGTTCACGCGCGTCAGCTGCGAGCCCAGCTGCCCGGGGACCGGCCAGAACACGCCGGAGGCCGACGCCGTGATCGAGGACGAGGGCAGCAGGTAGTCCGAGCGCGCCAGGGCCCACGCTCCGTCCTCGCGGCCCAGCACCTCGGTGGCGGCCGGCTCTGACTCGTCCAGGTTCTCGGCGCCCTGGGAGACCGGCGCGGGATCCTGGATGAGGTCGGCCTCCAGCATCCCGGCCACGGCGGAGGGGTGGTCCGAGTCATCGAGTGCCGTCCCGGTCAGGGGCCCGAAGTCACCGGCCAGTACGAAGGGATCGCCGGTGGACAGCCCGCCCGGACGCCCCTCGTCGTCCACGATGTACTCGTCCTGGCCGGTCCCTGCCGCGAGGTAGTCGGCCCAGAAGCGCATCTCGTCATGATGGCGCTCCGCCCCGGTCGGGCCGTCCTCCGCACGGCTCGGCTGGGCCGCCAGGAGGTGCACGGTCTGCCCGTCCACGTCGATGGGGATGTCCCAGTGCGAGGTGGAGGACAACCGGAGCACGGAGAGCTCGAGCTCCGAATAGGCCCCCTCGGGGATGGCGTTGTCCGGCATGGCCGTCCAGGGCAGTTCGTGGAACGTGCGGATCCCGTCGGTGTCCAGCGGGTATTTCGAGTACAGGACCATGCCGTGCTGACCGGCGAACTCCCCCGGGCCGAAGGCGTCTCCGGGTCCGCCGATGATCCCGTCGTCATCCAGGTCCGCCCCGGTGTCCACACCGCGGTTGACCGCGGAGACGTACATGTGGGGGTAGTCGATGCCGCGCTGGCCGCCCGTCCCAACGGCCAGGTAGTTGGTGCGGAAGGACTGGGCCACTTCCTCGCCGGCGTCCACGTCCATGTCCGTCAGGAGCACCACGTCCGGCGCGGCACGCTGCACGGTCTCCGCCACCTGGACGCCCTGGGCGTCACCGGGCTCGGACAGGTCCTCGGCCAGCCCGCCCGGGGCGGAGCGGCTCAAACCCGCTGAGAACGTGGCCACGCGCAGGTCCCCGTCGGCGGCCGCGGGCACCTGACCGGACTTGATCCACATCATCTGACGCAGCAGGTCGGGGTTCGAGGGGAGGGAATCGCCGAAGTCCATCGAGGACACGCGGTGCGGGGCGGCGGCCACCGAGGCGGTCGCGGAGGAGGAGTGGACCGCCGGAGCGGCCGGTAACGCCAGGGCCCCGGGTGCGCCGAGGAGAGCCGCTAGGGCGGCCGCTGGCGCGAGGGCACCGCCGATTAACATGACGCGGCGGAGCACCCGGGGGGAAGCACTCATGCCTACCAGCCTAGGCACGGAAGGAGCGTTCAGGGAAGCCCACGCCAGGCCGCCGCTCCACCGGATCCGCGCCCGCCCACCGACCGCATCCGGCTACGCGCCGGGGCCGGGATCCGCAGGACCAGTGCGTGTCGCGCCCGCCGCCCCGGCCCGGGCCGCCGCTCGGAGCGGCGGAGCGGACGCCGGGGCCGAGGCGAAGCAGTTATCAAATCTTGATCTTCCCCGGAGGGGCGAGACGCTTCTGCAACATTCAGACGAAGGTCGGCCTTCACCGGCCAGGGCAGGCTGGGGAGGTCGAGAGGGTGGCCGGAGACGACGGCGGCTCCCGCCCCTGGTCGGGACGGGAGCCGGTGCGCGGTGGGCCCTGCGGGGATCGAACCCGCGACCCGCGGATTAAAAGTCCGATGCTCTGCCAACTGAGCTAAAGGCCCGCGAACGGCCGATGGCCGCATCCCATGGTAACGGACCGGGCCTGGCGCGAACGGCGTACCGTGGGGTGCGCGCCGCGTGATCGACGAGCCGGCGCCCCTCCCGTCTCATACCCCAGGAAAGGTGATCCTCCCCGTGACCTCCTCCCGGAACCGCTCCGGCCGATCCCCGAGCTCGACGGCGGCCGGCACCGTCCGCCACCACCGGCCCCGGCCCTTCGCGCCCGAGCAGTTCGCCGCCTTCGAGGGCGGCACGGACCCCGCCGCGACGGCGGAGGGCGCGGCCCTGCTGGCCCGCGCCCTGCTCGACGGCGGCCACGCCGGTGCCGACGATGCGGCGGTCCGCCGGCTGGTCGGCCTGGTCGAGGAAGCCGGGATCGACACCGTGGCCGGCCTCTGGGCCGACGCCCCGTCGGTGTCACTCAGCGGCGCCCTGTGGCGCCTGTACGCCCTGAGTACGGCCACGGCCCAGAACGGCCGGCAGTGGGCCTCCTGGTACCGGGCCGGCCACGGGGCACACGTGGCCCGGGCCGTGGCCGGCGCCGTGGAGCCGCCGGGGGCGCGCGAGCTGAAGCAGCTGACGGACCACATCCTCACTGGAGCCTTCACCGGGGACTTCGGGGTGGCCCTGGAACGGGCGGCCGCCTACTGCCGCGTGGTCTGCCTGGGCCAGGCCCACCACTCCGAGGCCCTCGAAGCCGGCAGCCCGACCCAGGCGGCGGCCCTGCTCAATCGCGCCAAGCGGCTGCTGGGCACCGCCGAGGAGCTGGAGGCGGCGGCCGCCGCCTGGCGGCAGGGCACCCTCGACTGAGGCCCCCAGGCCCGTATTCCCGCGGACGCCCTCTTGTGCTGATGGCTGACAGCACGGATTCCGGTGGACAGCCGCGGCCCGGACCGCGCACACTGGATACCGGTGCCGGGCCGCGGTAACCCCGGGCTCCAATATTCCGCCGCCACGAGCGGCCACTCGCCGAGAGGCGTTCCCGGTCCGGCACCGCCCGAGCTCCTCCCGCCGCGGATCAGGGCGGGATACCCTGAGCCTTGATGAACTTCTCACTGTCCTCCCTGCTCGCCCCGGACACCGCAAGCGTCGAACACCTGGCCGCCCTGGCGGAGGGACTGGGCGCCGCGGTGGACCAGGTGGCGCAGTTGATGGGTGCCTCCACGGCCACCACCGACGAGATCGACGCCGGACTGCAGGACATCGACAGCGCGGCCACGGCGCGCCACATGGCGCTGATGACGAGTCTGCGCAGCTCCTACATCACCCCCTTGCCGCGTCAGGACCTCTACCTGATGGCGGACGGCCTGAACAACGCCGTGGAGAAGGTCTGCAACGCGGGGCTGCTGATCATGGCCACGGAGCAGTTCCGCCTGCCGCCCGAGGCCATGGACATCCTCGAGAACCTCGGCCGCCAGGCCGAGCTGCTGGAGGAGGCGGTGACCCAGTTCCGGGATCTCGACGCCCTCGAGGAGACCTGGATCCAGCTCCAGCGCAACTCCAAGCGCGCCGAGCGCGTCATGGTGGAGTGGGTCTCCGGCATGACGGGTGACCTGCTCCAGCGCAGCTACAACCGTCAGCGGGAGGCCGCGCACGCCGTGGACGCCGCCATCGTCGCCGTGCGGCAGATCACCGTGCACGTGGGCAGCATCCTCGTGCAGGAATCCTGAACGGCGTGTCCCCCCTCGTCGTCGCCCTGCTCGTCCTGGTCCTCCTCCTCGCGGCGGGTTACGGGCTGCTCAACGGCATGCGGGATGCCCCCAACGCCATCGCCCTGCCCGTGCGCAGCCGTGCCCTCACCCCCGGTGCGGCGCTGCTGCTCGCCGCAACCATGAACCTGCTCGGCGGCGTCCTCTCCGGCGGCCTGCTGACGGCCGTGTGGCGCGAGCTGCCACCGGCCATCCCCGACGGCGGCCCCGGGCTGGTGATGGCCCTCGTCCCCCTGGCCGTGGCGATCGCCTGGGGGTATTTCGCCTGGCGGCGCGGCATGCCCATCTCCATGACCCACGCGCTGATCGTCGGGCTGGTCGGCGCCGGCCTGGCCCTGACCATCACCGGACACGCCTCCTTCGAGGGCGTCTGGTCCCCCACCCTCATCACCGCCATGCTGCTCGGGCTGGTCCTGTCCCCCGTGCTGGCCTGGTTCCTCTCCTGGGTCCTCGTCACGCCCGCCACCTGGGCCGCGCGGGACGCGGCGCCCGGCGCCGTCAACCATGCGGCCCGGATGTCGCTGTCCGTCTCCGGCGCCGCCAACGCCCTGGGTCACGGCGTCCAGTCCGGGCAGCGCATCACCTTCATGGTCGCCATCGCCTACTCCGCCATCGGACGGCCGGAGGCGCTGGAATGGTGGGTCCCGGTCGCCGCCGGGGCCTCCCTCGCCCTCGGCACGCTGTTCGGCGGCTGGCGCATCGCGCACACCCTCACGGACACCCTCGTGCGCCTGGACCCCCTGCGCTCCGCCGTCGCCTCCATCGTCAGCGCCGGGCTGCTCTTCGTGGGTTCCTTCGCCCTGCACCTGCCACTGTCCTCCACCCACTCGGCCACGGCGGCCATCATCGGTGCCGGCGAGAACCAGCGCTACACGGCGGTCCGCTGGCCGCAGGTCCAGAAGGTGGTGCACTACTGGCTGGCCACGCTCGTGGTCCCGGCCCTCGCGGCCCTGATCCTCGCCGCGGCGGCCAGCCCGCTGTTCTGAGCCTGCTCAAACGCACCCTCAACGCACTTTGCGGACAGAGATCAGTAGTGATCTCTGCCCGCAAAGTGCTGGGGGAGGTCAGCCGAAGCGGCCGGAGACGTAGTCCTCGGTCTGCTTGTTGCCGGGGTTGTTGAAGATCACCGAGGTCTCGTCGTACTCGATGAGCTTGCCCGGCTTGCCGGTACCGGCGATGTTGAAGAACGCCGTCTTGTCCGCCACGCGGGCGGCCTGCTGCATGTTGTGCGTCACGATGATGACGGTGTACTCGTTCTTGAGCTCGTTGATCAGGTCCTCGATCGCCAGCGTGGAGATCGGGTCCAGGGCGGAGCAGGGCTCGTCCATGAGGATGACGTTCGGCTCCACGGCGATCGAACGCGCGATGCACAGGCGCTGCTGCTGGCCACCGGACAGGCCCGAGCCCGGCTTGTCCAGGCGGTCCTTGACCTCATTCCAGAGGTTGGATCCCCGCAGGGACTTCTCCACGATGCCGTCCGCCTCGGACTTGGACATCCGCTTCCCGTTGAGCTTGTGGCCGGCCAGGATGTTGTCCCGGATGGACATGGTGGGGAACGGATTGGGCCGCTGGAACACCATGCCGACCTGGGTGCGCACGGTGACGGGGTCCACGCCGGGGGCATAGATGTCCTCGCCGTCCATCAGCAGCCGGCCCTCGGCGCGGGCCCCGGGCAGGACCTCGTGCATGCGGTTGATGGTCCGCAGAAAGGTGGTCTTGCCGCAGCCCGAGGGGCCGATGAAGGCGGTGACCGACCGCGGCGCGATGGAGATGTTGACGCCCTCCACAGCCAGGAAGCTGCCGTAGTAGACGTTGAGGTCGATGGCCTCGATGCTCTTTGACATGTGAGTTCCTCTGTCTTTCAGTCTGCTCGGCTTAGCGGCCGGTCTTCTTCGGCGCGAAGGCCTTGGCGATGATGCGGGCTGCCAGGTTCAACAGCATCACGATGACGATCAGGACCAGCGCCGCCGCCCAGGCGCGGTCTGCCGACGGCAAGCCGGCTGCCGGAGCGGTGGGGTTCATCAGCTGTCGGTAGATGAAGACCGGCAGCGCGGTCATCCACTCGCTGAACGGATTCCAGTTGGTGGCCGCCGCATATCCGGCCGTCACCAGGATGGGCGCCGTCTCGCCGGTCACCCGTGCGATCGCCAGGGTGATGCCGGAGGCGATGCCGGACATGGCCGTGGGCAGCACCACCTTGAAGATGGTCCGCCACTTGCGCACGCCCAGGGCGTAGGATGCCTCGCGCAACTCGTTCGGGACCACGCGCAGCATCTCCTCCGTGGAGCGGACGACCACCGGGATCATCAGCACGGCCAGCGCGACAGCGGCCGTGAGCCCCATCTTGATCATCTGCAGGTGCCGGGGCGAATCGCCGATGAAGGTCGTGATGATCAGCTCCATCAACGCGAACGCGAACAGCCCCGCCACGATGGAGGGGATGCCGGTCATGACGTCCACGAAGAACACGATGGCCCGGGAGAACCAGCCGCCCTTGCCGTACTCGACGAGGTAGATGGAGGTCAGCAGGCCGATCGGCACGGAGATCACCGTGGCCAGCAACGTGATCATCAGGGTGCCGACGAGGCCGTGCAGGAAGCCTCCCTGCAGGGGAGCGCCCTCCTCCACGGTGGAGATGTCATCCGCCCCCGTCACGCCACTCATGTCCGTCCACAGCAGCTGCGGTTGGGCCAGGAGGGTGGGCAGACCGTTGGCGACCACGGTCCAGATCACCGAGACCAGCGGGATCAGTGCGAGGATGAACGCCGCCCACACGAGGTTGCGCCAGATGCCGTCCGTGGCCCGGCGCCTGGTCTCGAGGACGTACGTGGTGACATACATGCCCACCACGTAGAGGATGGCAGCGAAGATCAGCCAGCCGGTCCAGCTGAACGAGCCGCCGCCGAGCAGGGCGGTGAGGCCCGCCGCGAGGACCAGGGCACCGACGAGGACCGCGATCCAGGTCCACCGCGGCATCTGGCCGGCGGTTAGGGAGTTCTTCTTCGAGCCGCCCGGCCGGGGCGTCCGGGCCCGGGTGGTGGTGTCAGTTGAGGTAGTCATCAGTTCGCTCCCGAGAATTCCTTGTGCCGGTTGACGATCCAGCGCGCGACCATGTTGACCACGAGGGTGATGATGAACAGCATGAGGCCGGCTGCGATCAGCTCGGACTGGCGCATGCCGAACGCCTCGGGGAAGTTCAGCGCGATCTCGGACGGGATGGTCTGGTTGGCTCCGGAGGAGATCAGGCTCCAGGAGAAGGCGCCGCCGGACAGTACCAGGGTCACGGCCATGGTCTCGCCGAGGGCGCGGCCCAGGCCCAGCATGACTGAGGAGATGATGCCGGCCCGGGCGAACGGGAAGACGGTCATCCTGATCATCTCCCAGCGGGTGGCGCCGAGGGCCAGCGCGGCCTCCTCATGCAGCTTCGGGGTCTGGATGAAGATCTCGCGGCACAGGGAGGTGATGATCGGCAGGATCATCACCGCCAGCACGACCGCCGAGGTCAGGAGGGTCCGGCCCGTCGTGGAGGCGCCCCCGCCGAAGAACGGGATCCAGCCGAGGTACTCGCCGAGCCACCCGTAGACGGGGACCATGCCCGAGGCCAGCGTCGTCATGCCCCAGGCGCCGAAGACCACGGAGGGGATGGCGGCGAGCAGGTCGATCACGTAGCCCACCGGCGTGGAGATCGACTTGGGGGCGTAGTGGGAGATGTAGAGGGCGATGCCGACGGCCACCGGGGTGGCGATCAGGATCGCGATGATCGAGGCGATCAGGGTGCCGGCCATGAGCGGCCAGACGTACTGCCAGAAGGTGTCGGCGCTCTCGATGGACTCCTCGTCGGAGAAGACCGTCGGCCACAGGGCCGGCAGCGCCTCGACCACGAGGAAGATCGCCACGAAGGCCAGGACCATCAGGATGATGACCCCGGCCGCGAGGGCCAGCCCGGAGAAGACCTTGTCCCCTGCGGCGCCGCCACGAGATGCCTTGAGCGACGGTTCCTTCGCCCTCTCAGTGGCTGTTTCAGTCACGGTGACTCCCCTCGGAGTTCGTGGTGCGGGGTGGGATCCCGCATCCCGGGTATGGGTGGCGTGTAAAGCATGACACAGCCGCCGACCCTGCTTCTTCAGGGTCGACGGCTGGGTCAACCGGTGGTCACCACCGGCCGGAGCCGGCGGTGATCAGCCCTGGACGGAGATGGCCTGGATGGACTCCAGGGCGGTCTCGCGCGTGGACTCGGAGATCGGGGCGTTGCCGGCCGACTCCTCCGCGGCGGTCTGGCCGTCCTCGGACACCACGTACTCGCCGAAGGCCTTGGCCATGTCAGCGGTCTCCTGATCCTGGTACTGGTTGCAGAAGATGTGGTAGGAGACCAGGACGATCGGGTAGACGCCCTCCTCGGTGGTGGTGCGGTCGAGCTCGACGGCACCGGCCTCGCCCGGGGCGGCCTTCTCGACGGCGGCGGCGGCGGCCTCGGCGGAGTACGGCACGTACTCCTCGCCGACCTGCACGGCCACGGTGCCGAGGCCACCGATCTGGGAGGCGTCGGCGTAGGTGATGGCGCCGTCCGTGGACTCGGTCAGGGAGACGACACCGGAGGTCTGCTGCGCGGACTCGGCGGTGATCTCGGAGGGCCAGGTCTCGACGACATCGTAGGTCCAGGACTCCGGAGCGGCAGCCGTCAGGTAGTCGGTGAAGTTCTCGGTGGTGCCGGAGTCGTCAGCGCGGTGCACCACGGTGATCGGGGTGTCCGGCAGCTCGGCGTCCGGGTTCTGGTCGGCGATGGCCGGATCGTTCCAGGTGGTGATCTCGCCGGTGAAGACCTGGGCGATGGTCTCGGCGTCCATGTTGACCTGGTCGACACCCTCGAGGTTGAACGCGACGGCGACCGGGGAGATGTAGGAGGGGACGTGGAAGACGCCCTCGGGGCCACAGACGCCCTCGGCCTCGGTCATCTCCTCTTCGTCCATCGCGGCGTCGGAGCCGGCGAAGGAGTACTGGCCGGCCAGGAAGCCCTCGCGGCCGGAGCCGGAGCCCACCGGGTCGTACTGGACGGTCAGGTCGGGGTGGACCTCGGTGACGCCGTCGGTCCACGCGGTCATGGCGGACTCCTGCGAGGAGGCGCCACCGCCGATCAGGGTGCCCGAGACCTCGGCCGGGGCGGCGCCTTCGGAGCCGGCTGCCGACGACTCGTCGGTGGAACCGCCGTTGCCGCCGCAGGCGGTCAGGGCGAGTGCGGCGACGGACAGGACGGCGGCGGAGCGGCCGATGCGGAGAGCCTTCACAGATTTGCCTCTTTCGAGTTTGACGACAGTGCGGTCGAGGACGTCCACCCCACGGTTCTGGTGGTGACGCATGAAGCAGGCAGGGATCCCGCTGACCTCGGTCCACCAGCGAAGGTATGGGCCGAAGGTGTCGCGCGGGGCGGTTGAAGATTAACGCGACCTTAACGGTGGCCCGCCACGCCGGTCCGGCACCGCTCCCCGAGCCGGCCCACAGCCCTGCAACGGCGGGGAAGTACCGGCTCCGGGGGGCGGGCCGTGCCCCGGCGGGTGAGTAACATCACGCCGCCCCACGGCGTCCGGACCTGCCGGCGGCTCCGGCCTAAGCTAGGAGCCATGGAGCAGCAGCCCACGTCCGGCTCCTCCTGGACGAGAACCAAGGCCAGCGCCCGGCAGGGGTGGGTCCGCACGCGCTCCTTCGCCGCGCGCCGGGCCCGTTCCGGCGCCTCCCGGGTCCGCTCCAGCCTGGTCCCGGCGGCCGTCACCTCCCTGTGTGCCGTCCTGGCGTACGTCTTCGCCGAGCTCGTGCTGGGGCATGAGGCCCCCCTGTTCGCGGCCACCGCCGCGCTCATCGCCTTGGGCTTCAACCGCGATCCGAAGGTCCGCAAGGTCATCGAGGTGGCCGTGGGGTGCACCTTGGGCATCCTCATCGGGGACCTCATGCAGGCGGCCCTGGGCCAGGGCTACTGGCAGGCGGTGCTCGTGGTCTTCACCTCGATCCTGGTGGCCCGCTTCATCGACTCCGGATCCACCTTCACCCTCCAGATGAGCCTGCAGTCCGTGCTGGTCGTCCTCCTGCCCGCGGCCGAGGGCGGGCCGTTCACGCGCAGCCAGGATGCCGTGGTCGGCGGGATCATCGCCCTGCTGGTGACCCTGCTGTCCCCCCGCAACCTGCAGAAGGACGCCGCCACCGGGCTGCGCGACCTCTACGCCACCCTGACGAGATCCCTGCGCGACTGCTCGGAGGCCCTGCGCTCCCACGAGTCGCGGACCGCGTGGATGGGCCTCGTGGCCTGCCGCAGCACGCAGAGCGCCGTGGACAACCTGCGCAAGGACGTCCGCAACGCCCAGGAGGTGGCCACCTTCTCGCCGATCCAGCGCCGGTCCAAGACGGCCCTGGAGGAGACCGCGCAGACCGTCGAGAAATCGGACCTGGCGGTCCGCAGCATGCGCGTCGTCGCCCGACGGGTGATCAGCGTCATCGACAACGGCGCGCTGGATGAGGAGGGGACCACCCTGCTGGCCGACTGGTTCGACGAGGCCGCGGACGCCGTCGGGATCCTCGGCCGCTCCCTGGGGGAGCCCTCGGCGACCGGTCGCCACAAGTCCCTGTCCGTGGCCCGGGACGCGCTCGGCAGCGCCGCCGCCCGCCTCGACCCGGCCGAGCTGGGGGCGGGCACGCTACACTCCGAGGCGCTTGTGATGCTGTTGCGCCCCATGATGGTGGACCTGATCGAGGCCACGGGCGCCTCCCACGAGGAGGCCGTGGGGTACCTTCCCCGGCTCTAGGCCGATGTCCACAGCCGACGGCGGCCGGCGCCTAACGCGTCCGGCGTGCCGACTACCCTTGGTCCATGGCGTCCAAGACCACCAAGCGAGCGAATCCCGGCTACCGCTGCAGCGAATGCGGCTGGACCACCGCCAAGTGGGTCGGCCGGTGCGGCGAGTGCCAGGCCTGGGGCACTGTGACCGAGACCGGGGCCGATGCCTCCTCCGGCCGGACCCCCGCGTCCACCGTGGCCACCCCGGCCGTGCCGATCGGCGAGGTCGATGCCTCCCAGGCCCGTTTCCACACCACGGGGGTGTCCGAGCTGGACCGTGTCCTGGGCGGCGGACTCGTGCCGGGGGCGGTGGTGCTGATGGCCGGGGAGCCGGGTATCGGCAAGTCCACCCTGCTGCTGGACGTGGCCGCGAAGGTCGCCCGGCACCGCCGGCCGGAGGGTTCCACGCGGTCCGTCCTGTACGTGACCGGGGAGGAGTCGGCGGCCCAGGTGCGGTTGCGCGCCGACCGGATCGGCGCCGTGGCGGACACCCTGTTCCTGGCCGCGGAGACGGACCTGGGCCGCGCCCTGGGCCAGATCGAGAAGGCCGATCCGGACCTGCTGATCGTCGACTCCGTCCAGACCCTGCAGTCCCAGTCCGTGGACGGCACGGCGGGCGGCGTGACCCAGGTGCGGGAGGTGGCGGCCAGCCTGATCAACGAGGCCAAGTCCCGCAACATGACCACCGTCCTGGTGGGGCACGTGACCAAGGACGGCTCGATCGCCGGCCCCCGGCTGCTGGAGCACCTCGTGGACGTGGTGTGCCAGTTCGAGGGCGAGCGGCACTCGCGGCTACGCCTCGTGCGCGCCGTGAAGAACCGCTATGGCCCCACGGACGAGGTGGGGTGCTTCGACCTCGGGGACGGCGGGATCGTGTCCCTCGAGGACCCCTCAGGACTGTTCCTGTCCGGGACGGCGAACCCCGTGGAGGGCACCTGCGTCACCGTCACCCTGGAGGGGCGGCGCCCCCTGGTGGCCGAGGTCCAGTCCCTGCTCACCCCGTCCGGTCAGGGCAGTCCCCGCCGGACGGTCAGCGGGCTGGACACGGCCCGCATCAACATGATCCTGGCCGTCCTGCAGCGCCGGGCCGGCTTCCCGCTGAACCAGGACGACTGCTACGTAGCCACGGTGGGCGGGGTCCGGCTGACGGAGCCGGCCTCTGACCTCGCCGCGGCACTGGCCATCGCCAGCGCCAAGCTCAACGCGGTGGTGCCCAAGGGTCTGATCGCCTTCGGGGAGCTGGGGCTGGCGGGCGAAGTCCGCCCGGTGCCCGGCATCGGCCGCAGGATCCGCGAGGCAGCCCGGCTGGGGTTCCGCCGGGCCGTGGTGCCGAAGTCGCCCGAGCCGCTGGGCGAGCTGCCCGAGGGAGTGCGGGTCGCGGAGGTCCGCACCCTGACCGAGGCGCTGGAGACCATGAAGGCGTGGGTCGCGTAGGGCGGTCACCGCGGAGTGGGGGTCATCACCGCGGAGCGCGGGTCACCGACCGGTGAAGCTCACTGCAGGGTGAAGGTGACCGGCTGCGCCTGCAGCTGACCGAGGGAGACCTCGAGCCGGTAGGTGCCGATGCGCGGCTCCGAGCCGACCTCCGCACAGTCGGGGCCGGTGCGGACGCGGGGCCAGGTGAGCCGGGCCCGCTCCTGCTCGTCCGGCGAGATCTCCACCAGCGCGTCCTCGCCCTCCACCTGGCAGTCCTCGGTGGAGAAGATCCGGTCCGATCCCGAGTAGACGGTGAAGACCTGCTGCGAGGTGCCGAGGTTCGCCTCGCACGGCTCCTCGCCCGTGTTGTCCACCCGCAGCTCCAGGACGGGCTCCTCACCCTCCGTGTACGTCGGCTGGTCGGTGGCCGCCGAGATCACGATGTCCCCGGGCGGGCAGTCGCCTGCCGTCGCGGCATCCGCCGAGGCCGAGCCGGAGGATGAGGCGGAGGGTTCGGAGGCGGACGGCGAGGCGGAGCCAGAGGCCCCGCCGGCTGACGGGGAGGCCGGCGCGCTCGGACTCGGGGACGGGACGGCGCCTGCGCCGTCCGGGGCCGGGCGGAACAGGGAGACCAGCCACCAGACCAGCCCCACGAGCAGGGCCAGCACCACCACGAGCAACACCACGGCCACCAGCCGGCGGCGGCGGTACACCGCGAGGGACTGGGGTCGCAGCAGGTCGTGGGATCGCGGGTCACCGGGCATGCCTCCAGCTTATGGACCCGGGCGCCCTCCCCCGGCCCGGCCACGCCGGGAGGACCCGGACGGCGCGCGGCGCGCACTACAGTGGACGGCATGTCTGCGCCGGTCATCACCTCCACACTGCATCGGCGCATCGGCGACTGGTTCGACGTCCACGGCCGGGCCCTGCCCTGGCGCGACCCCGAGTGCGGCCCGTGGGGCATCCTGGTCAGCGAGGTCATGCTGCAGCAGACCCCCGTGGTCCGGGTACTGCCCGTGTGGACCGCCTGGATGGAACGCTGGCCCACGCCCCGGGACCTGGCCTCTGAGTCCCCGGCCGAGGTCATCCGCGCCTGGGGCCGGCTGGGCTATCCGCGCCGGGCACTCCGGCTGCAGGCGGCCGCCGCCCGGATCGCCGGGGCGCACGGGAACGAGGTGCCGGACACCGCCGCCGAGCTGCTGGCCCTGCCGGGCGTCGGCACCTACACGGCCGCCGCCGTCGCCTCCTTCGCCTTCGGCCGCCCCGAGGTGGTCGTGGACACGAACATCCGCCGGGCGCACGCCCGGATGGTCTCCGGCCGCGCCCTGCCGGAGAAGTCCCTCACCGCGGCCGAGATGGCCCTGGCCCGGGACCTCATGCCCGAGGATCCTCTCGAGGCCTGCCGGTGGAACGCGTCCGTGATGGAGCTGGGGGCCCTGGTGTGCACCGCCCGCGCCCCGCGCTGCGGACAGTGCCCCGTGGCCGAGGTGTGCGCGTGGCGTGAGGCGGGCATGCCCGCGCCGCATTACACGCCCACCGGTCAGGCGTGGGCGGGCACCGACCGTCAGGTCCGCGGCGCCATCATGGCCCTGTTGCGGGACTCCGGGCAGGTCGCCCTCCGCGAGATCACCGAACGCACGACGGCGGCCGGGGCCCTGGGTGCCCACCGGCCGGACCCTGCCCAGTTCGAACGGTGCGTGGCCGGGCTGGTCGCGGACGGCCTGGCCTCCCGGGACGACGAAGGCCCGGAACCCCTGCTCAGCCTTCCTGGCTGAGCAGGGGTTCCGGGCCCGTGGTGCTGCGGTCTACTTGTTGTTTCCGCCGAAGAGATCCTTGGCCGCGTCCTTGACGTCCTCGGCCTTCTCCTTCAGGCCGCCCTTCGCCTCGTCGGCGCGGCCCTCATTCTTGAGTCGGTCGTTGTCCGTGGCGTCGCCCAGGCCCTGCTTGGCCTGGCCCTTGAGCTCATCGGCCTTTCCCTCAAAGCGGTCTCCGGTACCCATATGTTCCTCCTCGCTTCGGTGTGCGGTCGGCTGACGCCGGCGCATCACGGCCAGTCAATCACGATCGGTCCCGCCGCGGCACCCCCTGGCGGTGCCCCGTTCAGCCGTCCAGTCGGATGATCATGCGGGTGTTGCCGAGCGTGTTCGGCTTGACCCGGGCGAGGTCGAGGAACTCCGCCACGCCCTCGTCCTGGGAGCGCAGCAGCTCGGAGTAGACCTCTGGATCCACGGCGGACTGGTCCGCCATCACGGTGAAGCCGTGCCGGGCGAAGAACCCGACCTCGAAGGTCAGGCAGAACACCCGGGAGACCCCGACCGCCCGGGCCCGCTCGAGGAGGCGGTCCAGGACCAGGTGGCCGACCCCCTTCCCGCGCCAGGCGCCGGCCGTGGCCAGCGTGCGCACCTCCGCGATGTCCTCCCAGATCACGTGCAGCGCCCCGAAGCCGGCCAGCGAGCCGTCCGGCGCCTCGGCCACCACGAACTCCTGGATCGCCTCGTAGTACGCCACGGCCTCCTTCTGCAGCAGGACCCGGTCCCGGGCCAACGGCTCCACGAGGGACCGGATGGCGTGGACGTCGTGGGTCCGTGCCGGCCGGAGGAGGAGTTCGCTGGAGTCCATCGGTTCAGTCTAGGACCGGCCCGCCGGCATCGGCTCCGCCACGGCGAAGGACCCGCCCCGGCAGGGGGCGGGTCCTTCCGGCATCAGGTGCCGCTGCGGCCGGGACGGGGCGCGGGCGTCCGCTGTCGGACCCCGGGGGCCGGCAATCCCCTGATCGACACCCGGTCGACCAGGGGAACTCCGCCTACTGGCCGGCGGCCGAGGCCTCGATCTCCCCGTGCTCCGGAGCCGGATCCAGGGCCGCCGGCTGATGGGAGACGCTGAACGTCAGCTTCCCCGTCTCGCCCTCACCCTCCAGGTCCACGCTGATGGCGGAGCCGGGCGTGATCTCCCCGAAGAGGATCCGCTCCGAGAGCTGGTCCTCCACGAGGTGCTGGATGGTCCTGCGCAGCGGACGGGCACCCATGGCCGGGTCGTAGCCCCGGTCGGCCAGGAATTCCTTGGCCGGGGTGGACACCGAGATCGTGAGGTCCTGATCGTCCAGACGCTTCTGCAGCCGTGCCACGAACAGATCCACGATCTGCACGATCTCGCCCTTGGACAGCTGCGGGAAGACGATCACGTCATCGACGCGGTTGAGGAACTCGGGCCGGAAGTGCTGGCGCAGCTCCTCCTGGACCTTGCCCTTCATCCGGTCGTAGCCGGTCTGGGTGTCCGCGGCGGACTGGAAGCCCGTCATGACGCCCTTGGAGATGTCCTTGGTGCCGAGGTTCGTGGTCATGATGATCACGGTGTTCTTGAAGTCGACCACGCGGCCCTGGGAGTCGGTCAGTCGGCCGTCCTCCAGGATCTGCAGCAACGAGTTGAACAGGTCGGCGTGTGCCTTCTCGACCTCGTCGAACAGCACCACGGAGAACGGGCGCCGGCGGACCTTCTCCGTCAGCTGGCCACCCTCCTCGTAGCCCACGTAGCCGGGAGGGGCACCGAAGAGCCGGGAGACCGTGTGCTTCTCCTGGAACTCGGACATGTCCAGGGTGATGAGGGCCTCCTCGTCACCGAACAGGAACTCGGCCAGCGCCTTGGCCAGCTCGGTCTTGCCGACGCCCGTGGGGCCGGCGAAGATGAACGACCCGGACGGGCGGTTCGGGTCCTTGAGCCCGGCCCGTGTGCGGCGGATGGCCTGGGACAGGGAGGCGATCGCCTCGTTCTGGCCGATGACCCGGTGGTGCAGCTCGGCCTCCATGTTGCGCAGGCGGTCCGTCTCCTCCTCGGTGAGCTTGAAGACGGGGATGCCGGTGGAGGTGGAGAGCACCTCGGCGATGAGATCGTCATCCACCTCGGCGATGCCCTCCGAGACGGAGGTGCGCCACTCCTCTTCCTTCTGGTTGCGCTCGTCCGTGAGCTTCTGCTCGGCGTCACGCAGGTTGGCGGCGCCCTCGAAGTCCTGGCCGTCGATGGCCGCCTCCTTCTCGGCGCGGACCTCCGCGATGCGGGCCTCGTACTCCTTGATCTCCGGCGGGGTGGTCATCCGCTTGATGCGCAGGCGGGCACCGGCCTCGTCGATCAGGTCGATCGCCTTGTCCGGCAGGAACCGGTCCGAGACGTAGCGGTCCGCCAGGGTGGCGGCCGCCTTCAGGGCACCGTCCGTGATGGAGACCCGGTGGTGGGCCTCGTAGCGGTCACGCAGGCCCCGGAGGATCTCCGTGGTCTCATCGACGGAGGGCTCATTGACCTGGATCGGCTGGAACCGACGCTCCAGGGCCGCGTCCTTCTCGATGTGCTTGCGGTACTCGTCCAGCGTGGTGGCGCCGATGGTCTGCAGCTCGCCGCGGGCCAGCATGGGCTTCAGGATCGAGGCGGCGTCGATGGCCCCCTCGGCCGCACCGGCACCCACGAGCGTGTGGATCTCGTCGATGAACAGGATGATGTCCCCGCGGGTGCGGATCTCCTTGAGCACCTTCTTCAGCCGCTCCTCGAAGTCACCGCGGTAGCGGGAACCGGCCACGAGGGAGCCCAGGTCCAGCGTGTACAGCTGCTTGTCCATGAGCGTCTCGGGGACGTCGTTGCGGACGATCGCCTGGGCCAGGCCCTCCACGACGGCGGTCTTGCCGACGCCGGGCTCGCCGATGAGCACGGGGTTGTTCTTGGTGCGGCGGGACAGCACCTGCATGACCCGCTCCATCTCCTGGGAACGGCCGATGACCGGGTCCAGCTTGCCCTCCCGCGCGGCGGCGGTCAGGTTGCGGCCGAACTGGTCCAGCACCACGGAACCCGCCGGGGCCCCCTCGGACTGGCCGCCGGCCGAGACGCCGGCTCCGGCGGTCTCCTTGCCCCCGGTGCCGCCCTGGTAACCGGACAGCAGCTGGATGACGGTCTGGCGGACCCGGTTCAGGTCTGCGCCGAGCTTCACGAGGACCTGGGCGGCAACGCCCTCACCCTCGCGGATGAGACCGAGCAGGATGTGCTCGGTGCCGATGTAGTTGTGCCCGAGCTGCAGCGCCTCCCGCAGGGAGAGCTCCAGGACCTTCTTGGCCCGGGGCGTGAAGGGGATGTGGCCGGAGGGGGTCTGCTGACCCTGGCCGATGATTTCCTGGACCTGCTCGCGCACGGCGCCCAGGGAGATGTTGAGCGACTCGAGGGCCTTCGCGGCCACTCCTTCGCCTTCGTGGATCAGACCGAGCAGGATGTGCTCGGTACCGATGTAGCTGTGGTTGAGCATTCGCGCCTCTTCCTGCGCGAGCACCACCACCCGCCGGGCACGGTCCGTGAATCTCTCAAACATTTGGGCACACTCCTTGCTGACTGTGCTGTCGATGCTACGCACCGTCAGACGACTTCGGGCGGCTGTTCGCCACTGGGAGAACAGCCGCCCGAGACAGGTGCCGGGTCCTTGTGCAGCCGGGCGCTTCGGCCCGCTACTTCTTCGCGTTGCGGTACGCCTCCACCACGTCCCGGTGCAGCCGCCCGCGGCGGGAGACCTCATAGCCGTTCTCCGCGGCCCATTCGCGGATCCTCGCCGCCTCGTTGGCAGGGGCCGGCGGCGCGACCGCGCGGGCCTTCCGGATGTAGGCCTTCAGGGTCGACCGCAGCTCCTTGGAATGCTCGGTCGACAAATCGATTTCATAATGCCGTCCGTCCAAGGAGAACTGAACGGTTTCATCGGCCGGGCTACCGTCCAGATCATCTACCAAGACCACTTCCACCTTCTGCGCCAAGGTTCCCCCTCGTTGTTGTCATTCCCTCAACCAGGAGCACCATTCACGTCCAGGGTTGAACTCCGGTGCCCCACTGAGCAATGCGGAATCCGATCCGCTGCTGCAAGTCCAGAATCAGAGTATTCACACCGCTTCTAGAATGTTCAACTCCACGAGGCCCTGGAGGCACTATTCGGGGCAAACTCACAGGTAGTCAAAGGGAGAACACGTTCCCGGATATCCTCATTCTTGATCGGCGGCCGGCGGAGTCCCGGCCCCGTCCGGGCGTTCCCCGGGCGGCGTCTGCCCGGCCCGCTCGCTGGCCCACTGCCGGGCCTCGCGCTCCTCGAGCTCCGCCTTGGCCTCGCGCTCCCCGGTGTCCACCCGGAACACGGAACGCATGACCAGCCAGAAGATCAGGGCGAGCCCCACGGAGGGGGCCAGGACGGAGAAGTAATCCCAGAAGGCGGCCATCAGTGACCGCCCCCGGAGGCCTCCGGCTTGAGCAGCGGGAACAGGATCGTCTCCCGGATGCCCGCCCCGGTGAACAGCATCACCAGGCGATCGATGCCCAGGCCGATGCCGCCCATCGGCGGGGCACCGTACTCGAGGGCCCGCAGGAAGTCCTCGTCCAGCTGCATGGCCTCGTCGTCCCCCGCGGCCGCGGCCCGGGACTGGGACTCGAGCCGCTCCCGCTGGATCACGGGGTCGATCAGCTCCGAGAACGCCGTGCCCCGCTCCATGCCCCCGATGATCAGGTCCCAGGCCTCGATGACGCCGGGCTGCTCGCGGTGCGGCCGCGCCAGCGGCTGGGCCGCCGGCGGGTAGTTGTAGACGAAGGTGGGGTTGATCAGGGTCGGTTCCACGATCTCGCCGAAGAGCTCGATGACCAGCTTCTCCGCATCCCAGAACGGGTCGAAGCCCACCTGGTGCTGCTCGGCCACCGCCCGCAGCTCCTCCACGGTGGTGTCCGGGGTGATCTCCCGGCCGACGGCCTCGGACAGCCCCGGGTAGACCTCCACCCAGGCCCAGTCACCGCCGAGGTCGACGGTCCCCTGCGGGGTCTCGATCGTCCGTCCGGCGCCTACGGCGTCCGCGGCCTTCAGGATCATCTCCTGCATCCGCTCCGCCATGACGTACATGTCAGCCCAGGCCTCGTAGGACTCCAGGGTGGTGAACTCGGGTGAGTGGGTGGAGTCCACGCCCTCGTTGCGGAACACCCTGCCGATCTCGAAGACCCGGTCGATCCCGCCCACGACCGCGCGCTTGAGGTACAGCTCGGTGGCGATCCGCAGGGTCATGCCCTGGTCGAAGGCGTTGAGGTGGGTCTCGAAGGGGCGGGCGTGGGCGCCGCCGTGGATCAGCTGCAGCACCGGGGTCTCGACCTCCACGTAGTCGTGGGACTCGAGCGTGGCGCGGATCGAGCGGATGATGGCGGCGCGGTCGTGCACCATCCGCCGGGCCTCGGGGCGGACGATCAGGTCCGCGTAGCGCTGGCGGACGCGGGTCTCCTCGTTGAGCTCGGCGTGCAGCACGGGCAGCGGGCGCAGGGCCTTGGAGGCCATCTGCCAGGAGTCGGCCATGATGGACAGCTCCCCGCGGCGGGAGGCGATGACCTCGCCGCTCACGGCCACGTGGTCGCCGAGGTCCACCAGGCGCTTCCACTGGGCGAGCGCGTCCTCGCCGACCTTCGCCAGGGAGACCATCACCTGCAGGCGGACCCCCTCGCCGGCGTCGTCGCCCACGCCTCCCACGCCGCCCTCCTGGAGCGTGGCGAAGCACAGCTTGCCGGTGTTCCGCAGGAACACCACGCGGCCGGCGATCCCGACCGTCTCGCCGGTCTCCGTGCCGGGCTCCAGGTCGGGGTGGGCCGCGCGGACCTGGGCCAGGGAGTGGGTGCGCCCCACGGTCACCGGGTAGGCCTCCCGGCCCGAGTCCAGGATCTCGGCTCGCTTGTCATGGCGCACCTGGCGCTGGTCGGTGGGGCTGGTGGGGTTCTCCGTGCTCACGGTCATCCAGTCTACGTGCCCCCGCGAGGCCTCCACCCGACAGGGGCGGCGGCCCACCGGATCACCAGATCGTGACGCGCTCCTGAGGGTCCAGCCACATCGCATCCCCCGGCTCGGTGCCGTAGGCCGCGTGGAACGCGTCCAGGTTCTTCACCACCTGGTTGCAGCGGAACTCGTTGGGCGAGTGCGGGTCCGAGGTGATGCGGGTGATCGCGGTCTCCGTGCGCGTCAGCTGACGCCAGCACTCGGCCCAGGACGCGAAGAAGGCGCGGTCCTGCTCGAGGGCCGCCTGCTGCGCCTCCGGGTCCCCGGCCGGCCCGGCGCCGGAGCCGTCCGCGGGACCCGGCCGGCCGGCGTCGTGCTCCTCCCGCCAGATGCCCAGCGCCCGGTAGGCGATGCCCAGCCCGCCCAGGTCGCCGATGTTCTCCCCGAGGGTGAGCTGGCCGTTGACGTGGTGCTCGGGCGCCTCGGCGGGGTGCAGGACCTCGTACTGGTCCACCAGCTTCGCGGTGCGCTCCTCGAAGGCCGAGCGGTCGGCGTCGGTCCACCAGTTCTGCAGGGAGCCGTCCCCGGCGTACTGCGAGCCCTGGTCGTCGAAGCCGTGGCCGATCTCGTGGCCGATCACCGCGCCGATCGCCCCGAAGTTCTCGGCGGCCAGCCGGTCCGGGTCGAAGAAGGGGCTCTGCAGGATGGCCGCCGGGAACACGATCGCGTTCTCCAGCGGGGAGTAGTAGGCGTTGACCGTCTGCGGGGTCATGTGCCATTCCTCCGGGTCCGGCCCGGTCTCGATCTTGGCCAGGTCGCGCTCGAACTCGAAGGCGTTCGCCGCGCGGACGTTGGCGACGAGGTCCCCCGGGTCCACGGACAGGGTGGAGTAGTCGATCCACTTCACGGGGAAGCCCACCATGGGGTTGAACATGGACAGCTTCTCCAGGGCCTTCTGGCGCGTGTCCTCCCCCATCCAGTCCAGGGTGCTGATGGAACGCCGGTAGGCCTCGGTCAGGGCGGAGATCAGCCCGTCCATGGCGGCCTGGTGTCCGGCGGGGTAGTGCCGGGCCACGTACAGCCGGCCCACGTCCTCCCCCACGGCGCCGTTGACGAAGGAGACACCCCGCTTCCAGCGGGGCCGCACCTCCTCCGTGCCGGCGATCTTGCGGCCGTAGAACTCGAAGTTCTCCTGGACGAAGGCCTCGGTGAGGTAGGGCGCGGCGGAGCGCAGCAGCTGGAGCTGGAGCCAGCGCTTCCACGTCTCGAGGTCCTCCTGCACCAGCAGCTCCTGCATCGCGGCCAGGAAGTCCGGCTGCCAGGCCACGACCTCCTGGCTGCGCGCCCCTGCGGCGCCCACGCCCTCGAGCCACGGCCCGGCCAGCGGGAAGGACTCCAGCAATGCGGCACGGTCCATCAGGTTGTAGCGCGCCACGGCGTCCCGGACCCTGACCACGTCCCAGTGCGCGGCCGCGATCTTGGTCTCGAGGTCCACCACCCGGTCCGCGTCCCGCTGGGCCTCGTCCCGGTCCCCGCCGATGCCGGCGAGCATGAAGAGGTTGTCCACGTGCTGGCGGTAGTCCGTGACCAGGTCCGCGAATTTCTCCTCGCGGTAGTAGGACTCGTCCGGCAGACCCAGGCCGTCCTGGATGAGGTGCAGCAGCATGCGCTCGGGGTTGCCGGCGTCGTTCAGGGCGCCGGTGCCGATCAGCCCGCTGACGCCGGCCCGCTGGAGCTGGCCGGAGAGCATGATGAACTCCTCCGGCGTGGCCACGGACTCGATCTGGGCCAGGTCCGCCACGATCGGCTCCAGCCCGCGGTCCTCCACCCCGGATTCGTCCATGAAGGAGGCATAGAGGGCGCCGATGCGGCGGCGGGCCCCGGCCTCATCCGACGGTGCCGTGAAGGGCCCGGACTCGGCGCCCGCGCCGGGGCCGGACCAGAAGGGTCCCGCGGCGTCCTCGGCGAGGTGTTTCACGGCCAGTTCCGAGGCGTCCCGCAGCTCCATGAAGGCCCCGTAGGCGCCCTGGTCCGCGGGGATCGAGTGCGCATCCAGCCACGCACCATTGACGTGCCGGTAGAGGTCCTCGCGGGCGGTCGGCTGGCTGGTCTCAGTCACAGAAGGGCTCCTTGGCAGGTCAGGTCCGGCGTTCCCCCGATCCTAGCGGTGCCGCCCCGGCCGGATCAGACCAGGGACTGCAACCCGGCCAGGGAGGCGTCCATCTGCTCCTCGCTGACGGCCGGGAAGATGTTCTGGGCCAGCAGGTCCGCATCCGTCACCTGGGACCAGTCATAGGTCAGCGAGACCTCGGTGGTGTCCTGGTCCACGGACTGCAGCTGGTACACCCACTGCCAGCCAGCGGCCTCCGTGCCGGGCGAGGCGGGCTTCCAGCCCACGAGCTTGTTCTCGTCGTAGGCCACCACGTGGTTCTCCATCCGGTAGTCCCCGAACCGCTCGTTGTGCATGTTCATCACGAACGTGTCCCCGACCTGCTGGAGGCGCTGGGACTTCTCGTCCGCGCGGACCATGCCCGAGCCGTCGAACTCCTGGTGCCGGGCCGGCAGGGTCAGGATCTGGAAGATGTCCTTGGCCGGGGCCTCGATGGTCCGGGTGACGGTCTGCTTCTTCTCGCCGTGTGCGGTCTCGTTCATCGTCATCACCCACCCTAATCATGCCGGGCCCTGTCCTTTCAAGGCCTCCCGGCGGGCCGTCAGCCGGTGGCGGCCGGCAGGATGACGTTGTCGATGAGGCGGACGGGCTCGAAGGTGGCGGCCACCAGCGCCAGGGCCTCACGGCCCAGGGGCGCGGCGAGCTGCTCGGCGTTGAGCGGTTCCAGGGTGGCGTGGTCCACGATCTCGAGGTAGTCCAGCCGGGCCAGCGGCTCGGCCTCCACGAGCGTGCGGGCCACCGCGAGGCCGACCGGCCGGCCGGCGTCGGCGTCCTCGCGGAGCCCGGCCAGGGCGCGGTGCAGCACCAGGGCGGCCTCGAGGGACTCCGGGGACAGCCGCGTGTTCCGTGATGAGAGGGCGAGGCCCTCCGGGGAGCGGACGAGCGGGACCGGCCGGATCTCCACGGGGACGTCCAGGTCCGCCTGCAGGCGGCGCAGCACGGCCAGCTGCTGGGCGTCCTTCTGACCGAAGTAGCTGCGCAGCCGGGCCGGGGCCGGGGGGGCGGTGATGTTCCACAGCTTGGCCACCACGGTGCAGACGCCGTCGAAGTGCCCCGGCCGGGAGGCGCCCTCCAGGACCTCTCCCATGCGGCCGGCGCTCACCGTGACGATCGGGGCGTCCGGGTACCCGGGGTACATCTCCTGCACGTCCGGGGCGAAGGCCAGCTCACAGCCGGCGGCACCGAGGATCGCCCGGTCCGCCTCGAGGGTGCGCGGGTAGTGCTCGAGGTCCGCGGGGTCCCCGAACTGGAGGGGGTTCACGAACACGGAGGCGATCACGATGTCATTCTCCGCGCGCGCCTGGCGGACCAGGGCGGCGTGGCCGCCGTGCAGCGCCCCCATGGTGGGGACCAGCCCCACGGTGGGTTCAGGCACCCCGTTCCCGACGGCGGCGCGCACCCTCTCCGCGAGCGCCGCCCGGAACGCGGCGCGGGTGGGGAGCACCTCCGGCAGCG
Source organism: Citricoccus sp. I39-566 (assembly GCF_031432995.1). Classification (GTDB taxonomy): domain Bacteria; phylum Actinomycetota; class Actinomycetes; order Actinomycetales; family Micrococcaceae; genus Citricoccus; species Citricoccus nitrophenolicus_A. The sequence goes on along the minus strand of NZ_CP133842.1, from coordinate 718,704 downwards.
GTCCGGTCCCGCCGGGGGCCGCCGGGCCGGTGGCGTCCTCCAGCGTCAGGCCGGTGCCGGCGGGGACGGGGGTGCGGTCTGGGGCGCGGTCGAGCGGGGTCACGCAGGAGAGTCTAGGGGGGCTGGTCCCCTCAGCTCCTCCGTTCGGCCTTGAGCCGGGCGGCCTGACGCCACTCCCGGGCGCGCAAGGCCGTGGCGACGGCCAGGAGCGCCACCACCGTCCCGCGGAGGACGACCTCCACCCAGGTGGTCTCCGCCTCAGGATCGAGCAGCGCGTCGGCGGAGAGGGCGGCCCACAGCAGGGTGAGGACCCCATGGAACACGGTGGACCGGCGGGTCCGCACCACCGGGTCCTCGGTCAGCGTCCGGGCGTAGTCCCACGGGGAGCCGAACTCCTCCACGGCCGGCCGGTCGCTGGCCTCCGCATGGCCCAGCGCCTCCTGCACAGCCCGCTCCACGTCACGGTCCCGGCGCACGCCCCGCTGGAACAGCGCGGTGCGGAACTGGCGCTCCCACGCGTGGTCGTCCACCGGTTCGTGCGCCTCGTGGACGCGGACGTGGACACCCGGGTCGGGGCCGGCACTGCTGCCGGGGACCCTTTGCGCCACCTTCCAGGCGACGACCGCCAGTGCCGCGTAGCCGGCCAACGCTATCCACGCCCAGGCCACCCCGGGCGGCAGGGGCACGTCCAACGCCCCCATCACCGCCCAGGCGATGGCGGTTGCCATGGCCACGGTGGAGACGACGGCCGTGACCACCGCGCGGGTGTTCCCGAACCGGCCCAGGGTGGCGTGGTAGACCGCATGGACCATCACCACGGGCACGGCGAGCAGCCCCGGAAGCAGGACCCATCCCAGGGTTGGCCGCTCCGGGCCCCACCCCGGGATGAGGCCCACCAGCGCGAAGGCCACGGACAGCGCGGCGGCCAGCGCCGGGATCCCCCAGAGCGCCGAGCGCGGGCTCCAGGCCGGTTCTGCAGGGCCGCCGGCTGCGGCGAACCGCTCGGGCGCCGTGGAGACCCAAGCTCGGGCCACGGACTCGGCCCACGCGCCGGAGGGTCCGTGGGCCTGTTCCAGGGTCAGGCCGGCCTCCCGCGCCCTGGCGGCGGCGCGGCGCACCTCCCCCTGGGCGGGCGAGGACTTCACCCGGGAGAGCAGGAGACGGAAGTATCCGTCGCGCGCCCACCGGAGATCGTCGGCCGGGTGGCCCTGCTCCAGGACATCCGCTTCCAGACGGTCCAGGTACTCCGTGCTGTCGTTCATGGTCCCTCCTGCGTGGTGCCCGCCGTGGCGGGGCCGTCCTGGTGTTCCCCGGTGGCGGGGTGCGCGCCGAGTGCCGCGGTCAGCGCCGCCCACTGGGTCCGTTCCCACGCGAGCCGCCGCTTCCCCTTGGCCGTGAGGTGGTAGGCGCGGCGGCCGGGGCCGGCTCCGCCGGGTTCCCACGTGGACTCGATCAGCCCCTCGTCCTCGAGGCGGCCCAGCAGGGGGTAGAGCGAGCCGCCGCGGGGTCGGCCGAAGCCGCGGTCCTCGAGTTGGGTCGCCACGGAGTAGCCATGACGGGCGGAGTCCTGGAGCACCGCCAGGATGGCCGTCGGCAACGCGGTCCGCGACCACGCGGCCGGCCAGCCCTCGTCCGCAGCTGACATGGCGGCCCTCCTGACCAGTCGATACGCGCCGTACTTAGCGATGGGTACAGTCTGTACCTAGTCGTTCGACCGGGTCAAGGCGGGTCCCGTCGCACGTTGGGTCTGGAGCGATTCACCGAGAACCGGGGGCAACGAGTGAATCCCTCCAGACCCGACCGGGGGTCAGTGGCTCAGGGCGTCCAGCAGCTCCGCCACGGCGGACTCGGACAGGGCGCCCCGGGCCAGGGCACGCTGGGCGGTCGCCCGGGCCATGGCGCGGTAGGCCTGCCCGACATCGGCCGGCAGGGTTCCGCTGTCGGCCAGCCCGGCCAGGACCTCGAGGTGCCGGCGCACCGTGCCCACGTCCCCGCGGGCGACCGGTCCGGTGAGGGCGCCGTCCCCGTTGGCCAGGGAGTTCTCGAGGGAGGCGGACATCAGGGGTGCGAGCATCCGGTCGGTCCGCTCCACGCCGATCGAGGCCAGCAGCTGCGCGGACTGCGCGGTCAGGGTCACGAGGTGGTTCGAGGCATGGGACAGTGCAGCGTGGTAGGTCCCGCGGTCCTGCTCGCGGATCACGGCGGGTTCCCCGCCCATCTCCACCACGAGCGCCTGGGCCACCGGCAGCACCACGGCGTCCGCGGTCACGCCGAACATGCAGTCCTGCAGCCGGGCCAGGTCCAGGCTGAGTCCCGTGAAGGACATGGCCGGGTGGACGGCCAGGGGGATGGCCCCGGCGGCGCGCACCGGGTCCAGCACGGAGACGCCGTGCCGGCCCGAGGTGTGCACCACGAGATGGCCGGTCTGGAAGTGGCCGGCCTCGGCGAGCCCGGCCACGAGTCCCGGCAGGGCGTCGTCCGGCACGGCCAGCAGCACCAGCTCGGAGCGGCGCAGGATCTCGGGGATCTCGAGCACCGGGACCTCGGGCAGCAGGGCCTCGGCCCGGGTGCGGGAGGCCTCGGACACGGCGTGGACGCCCGTGACGGCATGGCCCGCGTTGCGCAGGGCCGCCCCCAGCACGGCGCCGACCCTGCCGGCGCCGATCACGCCGACCCCGAGCCGGCCGGGGCGGTTCTGCGGCGCCGACCCCGAGGGATCGGCCCGTCCGGCGCCGGTCACTGCTGCACCACCTGGCGGGTGCGCTGCTCGAAGCGGGCGAGCTCCTCCTGGCGCATCCACTGGTTCCGGTCCCGCATGCGCCGGGAGACGGCGGCGATGTCCGCCTCCTCGAGGAACAGCCGGGCCGCGACCTCCACGTCCGCGTGGATCAGCTGCGTGACCACCGGGCCGGGGGTGGAGTGGAAACGGAGCGTGGCCACGGACAGCCGCCGCAGCAGGGGTCCCTGGTGCAGGTCCACGGACTGGATCCGCTCGTGGGGGATCAGTTGCAGGTAGCGCTCCAGCCGCCCCGATCGCAGCATCAGCAGGGTCCGGGTCGAGCGGTACGCGTTGCGCCGCCACGTCAGGGGGTCCAGCCACCACACGCGCCGCGGCGAGTGCGTGAAGCCGTGGCCGTCCCCGAGGCCGGTGACGCCCGCCCGGAAGACCTCCGCCACGTCCTCCGATTCCTCCGGGTCCAGGCCGGGATCCGGGGCCACCACGGAGAGCACCCGCAGGACGTCCTCGAGGGTGCCGACGGGCAGCACCGTGGACTTGTCCGCGGCCCCGCCCTCCACGGCGGGGCCGTAGCCGGCCACGTTGACGACGACCTTGTACCAGCCGAAGGGCCGCCACAGCAGCGACTGGCTGATCCGCACGGCCTGCACGCGCCCCGGGGGGACGGTCTGCTGCGAGGTCTCCAGCAGTCCGTAGCGCAGCCGCATCCCGTCCGGGGAGGTGGCCACCGTGAAGTTGTAGCCCCGGTTGAACCCGGACCACGCCACGCCGATCAGGGAGAACGCGAAGGGGATCATCGCGAACAGCAGGATCCGCCACCAGTTGTCCTCGCCCTCCTGCGGGATCACGGCGTCCAGGATCGCCGCCCCCGCCACCATCACCACCAGGATGGAGAGCATGACCACCAGCGCGGTGGACAGCAGCAGCGCGCCGATCATCCGGCCGACGGGCACCTGCAGCATGACCTGCTCCGGAGCCTCGGGGATCGGCGGCGCGGAGGCGGTGACGCCCGACGGCGGCGCGGCACCCGGGTGCGCCGGCTCGGCTGCGTCGGTGTCCGGCTGACCGGACGGGCCGGAGGGAAGACCCTCCGCGGCAGCGGGCGCCTCCGGACCGAGGTCCGCCGCCACCGCGGGGCTCGCGCCGGCCCGGATGCCCGCCGCGCGGCCCATGATCTCGGCGCGCAGGACGCGGGCCTCGTCCTCCTTGATGAAGGAGAGCTGCATGGCGGTGGAGCCGCCGTCGGCCGCCTCGAACTTGAGCTCGGCCAGGCCGAAGATGCGGGCCAGCAGCGGCTGGCGGATGTCCACGGCCTGCACGCGGTCGTAGCGCACGCGCCGGTGCTGGCGGAAGATCACGCCGGTGTCCAGCAGGACCTGTTCGTCCGCGAGCTGGTACTTGGTGAAGCGCCAGGAGAAGTAGTAGATCACCACCATGATCACGAAGACCCCGGCGTAGACGGCCAGGGTGATCCACAGCCCCCGCGCCGCCTGGAACTCCCCCTGCCCCAGCAGGGCCCGGATCGCGTCCTCGCCGAAGGACTGGGAGCCGAAGAACAGCATCGCCACGAGGATCACCCAGCCCCGCACCCAGGGGCTGATGGGATGCACACGGTGCCACTCGCCGTCGGCCGCCTCCGGCCGACCGCGCGGCGACTCCTGCGCCCCGGCCACGGGGTCCTGTGCCGGACCCTCCGCCGGCCCGCCCGTCACAGGCCCGCCAACCTCGCCTGGCCACGGGCCATGAGGGCGTCGCGCAGTCGTTCGCTGTCCTCGGCCGGGATGCCCTCGATCGTGGCATTCGTGGACGCGGAGGCCGTCTGCAGCTCGAGGGAGCGGATGCCGAAGCGGCGCTGCACGGGCCCCTCCTTGACGTCCAGGTACTGCAGCCGGCCGTAGGGCACGGCCAGCACGCGGCGGAACCAGAGCCCGGACTTGAACAGGAAGTCGTCGTCACGCTCGGCATAGCCCATGGCCCGGACCCGGCGCGGGACCAGGATCATCTCCAGCACGCCCCAGGCCAGCATCACCGCCGGCAGGGCCCAAGCCAGCCAGGCCGGGTAGGCGGGCCAGACGCCGGTCAGCATCAGGATCAGCGGGACGGACAGGACGGCCGTCACGATCCCCACGGTGATGACCGTCACCAGGTAGTGGGCGGGGATGAGCTTCGGGGAGACCGGGGTCCACTCGACGTCCTCGAGGCCGCGTACGTCATGGGTCGTTCGTGCTGGCAGTCCTGGCATATCCGCCTTCCCCCTCGGGGCCGTAGGCGGGACCGGGGCGTCCCCGGTTCCCCCCGCCGTTCCGGCCTGCTGTGTCCGTGGTGCCATCCGCCCCGTCGTCCGGGGGCACCCGGCAGAACTGTTCCACGATGTACCCCACGATAACCAGTACCAGTCCGCCGATCACCATCAGCAGCGCGTCGTTCACGGTGGCCGTGCCGAAGCCCGTGGCGGCGGTCAGGTGCACCAGCACACCGCCGTGCCAGCCGGCGATCAGCGATCCGGCGTAGGCCCCGGCCTGGGCCAGTGCCAGGGTGCGGGTGGCCACCAGCGGGTTCATCCGCGCGGCCAGCGGCCTCTTCTTGTCCCGCTGGACGCGGACCCCGAGCAGCAGCACGAGCACGGCCACCGCGCCCAGCGTGATCCCCGAGGATCGCACCAGGACCGGCGCGACCACGCCCGCGCCCGCCGCCACCAGGGCGGCCACCCAGCCCAGTCCGCCGGTGACGAGCAGGATCAGCAGCAGCCACAGCGGGCGGATCCCGGTCACGAGACCGTCCCTGCCGTATCCTCGTCCTCCGCGCCTCCGGGCACCCGGGTGACCGAGCCGGCGTCGTCCGCCTGGGCCGCGAGGTCCGCCACACGCTCCCCGGACAGCGTGGCCTCGGGCTCCAGCCAGGACCAGGGGGCGAGCACGAAGGCGCGGGTGTGGGCGCGCGGATGCGGCAGCGTCAGCACGGGGTCGTCAGAGGTCATCTCGCCGTAGGTGATGACGTCGATGTCCAGGGTCCGCGGCCCCCAGCGCACCTCGCGGGTGCGGTGGTGGGCCTGCTCGATCCCCTGCGCCGCCGCCAGCAGGGCTGCCGGGGAGAGCCGCGTGGACACCGTGAGCACGAGGTTCACGTAGTCCGGCTGCCCCTCGGGCCCGCCCACGGGACGGGTCCGCGCGGCCGGGGACACCCCGGTCACCTCGAGGCCCGGCGTGTTCCGCAGCTCCCGGACCGCCTGCGCCACGGTGGCGGCCGCGTCGCCGAGGTTGGCCCCGAGGGCCAGGACGGCGGCCACGGGGGCCGCGGGGACACCGTCCAGCCCGGTGTCGGGTCCGGTGGGCGGTCCGGCGGGGCTCACGTGCGGCTCCGGCACACCGAGACGGCGACGTCGGCGAAGTCCGCCTCGATGGGCGCGTGCGGCTTGTGCACGGTCACCTCCACGGCGGCGGCCACCGGCTGCTCGGCCAGCAGTGCCCGGGCGATCCGGTCCGCCACGGTCTCGATCAGGTCGAGCGACTCCCCCGTGACCACCCGCAGCACGGTGTCCGCCACCTGCGCGTAGTTCACGGTGTGCTCCAGGCTGTCACCGGCCGCGGCCGGTGCGGCGTCCAGGTGCACCACCACGTCCGTGGTGAACTCCTGGCCGTCCCGCTTCTCCGCCGCGAACACCCCGTGGTACCCCCGGGCGGTCAGGCCCGTGAGCGTGATGCGGTCACGGCCGGACGGCCCGGCCTGCGCGCTGCCCCGCATGGCTCAGGCCCCGGCCTGGCGGGCGGCGGCCCCCGGATCCAGCCAGGCCCGGGCCGCCTTGACCGCGTGGAGGGAGGGCTCCACGGTGTGCACGCGCACGCCCCAGACGCGGTGCAGGGCGGACAGCGCGGTGACGGCGGCCGTGGCGTGGTCGCGATCCGCCGGGCTGGGCTCGGCCCCGGACTCGGAGGCGAGCAGGGTGCCCAGGAATCGCTTGCGGGAGGCGGCCACGAGCACCGGGAGGCCGAGGGACTGCAGGCGGTCCAGTCCGTGCAGCAGCTCCCAGTTCTGCGCACCGGCCTTCGAGAAGCCCAGTCCCGGATCCAGGATGAGCTGCTCCGGCTTCGCCCCGGCGGCCAGGAAGGTGTCCCTGACCTCGCTCAGCTCGCGCACCACGTCCTCGACCACGTCCTCGTAGTCCGTGAGGGAGTCCATGGTCCGTGCGTCGCCGCGGTTGTGCATGAGGATGTACGTGGCGCCGGTGCGGGCGATCAGCTCGGGCATCTCCGGCTCGTGGTTCAGCCCGGAGACGTCGTTGACGATCACCTCGCCGAGCTTCAGGGCCGCCTCCGCCGTGGCGACGTGCATGGTGTCCACCGAGACCACGGCCCCGGCCTTCACGAGGGCCTCGATCACGGGCAGCACGCGGTTCTGCTCCGTCACCGCGTCGACGGCGCCCGCCCCGGGCCGGGTGGACTCGCCGCCCACGTCGATGATGTCCGCGCCCGAGTACAGCAGGCGCAGGCCCTGTTCGATGGCGGCGTCCGTGTCCAGGTAGGCCCCGCCGTCCGAGAACGAGTTGTCCGTGACGTTCAGGACGCCCATCACGAGGGTGCGGTCCGTCGGCAGGTCCGCCAGGGTACGGCGGCGGATCTTGCGGATCACCGTCATCGGTCCCGTGTTGGGGCCGGTGCCGGTCGATGCGGCCATCGAGTCCATGGGGTGGTCCTTTCGTGGAGCGGGTGGGATCCGTGCCGGCCTCAGCCGTGCAGGATCAGGCTCATCGCCTCGGAGCGGGTGGAGGCCTCGCGCAGCTGGCCCCGGACGGCCGAGGTGACCGTCTTGGCCCCGGGCTTGCGCACCCCGCGCATGGACATGCACATGTGCTCGGCCTCGATCACCACGATGGCCCCGCGGGGGTCCAGGTGCGTCATCAGGGCCTCCACGATCTGCGTGGTCAGTCGCTCCTGGACCTGCGGGCGCCTCGCGTAGACCTCCACGAGCCGGGCCAGCTTGCTCAGGCCCGTCACGAGCCCCTCGGGGCTGGGGATGTAGCCGATGTGGGCCGAGCCGTGGAAGGGCACCAGGTGATGCTCGCACGTGGAGTAGAACGGGATGTCCTTCACCAGCACGAGTTCCTCGTGCGAGATGTCGAACGTGGTTCCCAGGACCTCGGCCGGGTCCTGCACGAGCCCGGCGAAGAACTCGTCGTAGGCCTTCGCCACCCGCTGGGGGGTGTCCTGCAGGCCCTCCCGGTCCGGGTCCTCACCGATCGCCTCCAGGATCTCCCGGACGGCGGCCTGGATGCGGGGGCGGTCCACGCCGGCAGTGCCCGGCTGACGTTGCTTCTCGTTCATGGTCCCAGTCCTCGTCATTCCAGCTCGGTGCGCGGCAGGTCGGTGCGCGGCAGGTCGTCGCGCGGCAGGTCGGTCGGGCCCGCCGGGCCCCCGGGCCGGCCGGTGCCGCCGTCGGGCTCTCCGGGCAGCTGGCTGCCCGGGGTCGGGTCCACCGTGGGGCTCAGTGAGTCCGAGGTGGACTCCGGGTCCACCGCCTCCGGTGACGCTCCGTCCCGGCTGGCGGGGCCGGCGTCGCCGTTCTTCGCGGCGAGGGCGCGGCGCTCCGCCGGGGACAGGATGGGGGGCTGGGCGGAGACCGGACGGTCCTCGCTGGACAACCACACCTGGCGGGGCTCGCGCTGGCGGATCTCCGCGAAGATCTCGGCGATCTGGGCCTGGTTCAGGGTCTCCTTCTCCAGCAGCTCGTAGGCCAGCCGGTCCAGGATGTCCCGGTTCTCGTTGAGGATCCAGTAGGCCTCGTCGTGGGCGCGGTCCAGCAGCTGGCGCACCTCGGAGTCCACCATCGCGGCCACCTGCTCGGAGTACTCGCGTCCGCTGCCCATGTCCCGGCCCATGAAGGGCTCGCCGCTGCCGGAGCCGAGCTTCACGGCCCCGACCCGTTCGCTCATGCCGTACTCGAGGACCATCTTCCGGGCGGTGTCCGTGGCCTTGGAGATGTCGTTCGAGGCGCCGGTGGAGGGATCGTGGAAGATGATCTCCTCGGCCACGCGGCCGCCCATGGCGTAGGCGAGCTGGTCCAGCAGCTCGTTGCGGGTGACCGAGTACTTGTCATCCTCGGGGACCACCATGGTGTAGCCCAGCGCGCGTCCGCGGGGCAGGATGGTGATCTTGGTGACCGGGGCCGAGTTACGCAGCCCGGCGGCCACCAGGGCGTGACCGCCCTCGTGGTACGCCGTGACCTTGCGCTCGTGCTCCTTCATCAGCCGGGAGCGCTTCTGCGGGCCGGCCATGACGCGGTCGACGGCCTCGTCCAGGGCGCGGTCGTCGATCAGCTGGGCGTTGGAGCGGGCCGTCAGCAGCGCAGCCTCGTTGAGCACGTTGGCCAGGTCCGCGCCGGTGAACCCGGGGGTGCGCTTGGCCAGCGAGCGCAGGTCGATGCCCTCGGCCATCGGCTTGCCCTGCGCGTGCACCGAGAGGATCTGGTGGCGTCCCTCCAGGTCCGGGGCCTCCACGGGGATCTGCCGGTCGAAGCGGCCCGGGCGCAGCAGGGCGGGGTCCAGGACGTCCGGACGGTTGGTGGCCGCGATGAGGATCACGTTGGTGGTGGCGTCGAAGCCGTCCATCTCCACCAGGAGCTGGTTCAGCGTCTGCTCGCGCTCGTCGTTGCCGCCGCCCACGCCGGCGCCACGGTGACGGCCGACCGCGTCGATCTCGTCCACGAAGATGATGGCCGGGGAGTTGGTCTTGGCCTGCTCGAAGAGGTCACGCACGCGGGAGGCGCCCACGCCCACGAACATCTCCACGAAGTCCGAGCCGGAGATCGAGTAGAACGGCACGCCCGCCTCGCCGGCCACGGCCTTGGCCAGCAGCGTCTTGCCGGTGCCCGGAGGCCCGTAGAGCAGCACGCCCTTGGGGATCTTCGCGCCCACGGCCTGGAACTTGGCCGGCTCGGCGAGGAACTCCTTGATCTCGTGGAGTTCCTCCACCGCCTCCTCGGCGCCGGCCACGTCCACGAAGGTCACCTGCGGCATGTCCTTGGTGATGAGCTTGGCCTTGGACTTACCGAACTGCATGACCTTGCCGCCGCCGCCCTGCATCCTGGACAGCAGGAACCAGAAGACCAGGCCGATCAGCAGGAAGGGGATGAGGAAGCCCAGCATGGACAGCAGCCAGTTGTTCTGCACCGGCTGGTCCGTGAAGCCGTCCAGCCCGGAGGCGTCGATCGCCTCGACCACATTGGTGGCGCGCGCCGTGGAGTAGTAGAAGTAGACGTCCGTGCCGAGGTCACGGCCGTCCTGGCTGTAGGGCTCGCGCAGGGTCAGGTCGACCCGCTGCTCACCGTCCTGGATCTTGGCCTGGGCGGCCCGGTCCTCCTCGAGCAGCGCGAGGCCCACGTTGGTGTCCACGCGGGCGGAGGAGCCCTGGGTCAGCGCCGGGATGATGAGCATCAGGAACACGGCGGCCAAAACGATCCAGATGATCGGGCCCTTGAAGACCTTCTTGGCTTTCAACAACTCTCCTGACCTTTGTCCTGCGCGGTGGGCACGGCGCGCTCACCCGGTACGGGGCGGGCCGGAGCTGCGCGGGGCCATTGCGGGATCCACCGGCCCAGGGCACAGCCGTACCCGTCCACGGTACCGGGCGCCAGTCTACGGTGGGGTCCTGGGGCCCCGCCGTTCGCAACCGGTGGAATGGCTGAGGGCTTCCGGGGCGGGCTGATGCGGCGGGCTGCCTGTGGATAACCGCCACGCGATGAGCCGGATCACCGGAGACCGGACGGGTGCGTTATCCCCGGCCCCTCCCCGCGTCCCTCCGTCACCGGGAGTTCAGCCGCGCCGAGGCCCTGGCCCTCGGCGTGACCTCCGGACGGCTCCGGCGCCGGGACATCGTGCGGGTCGGCCACGGACGCTACCGGTGGACCGACCAGCCGTCGGACAGGCTCTCCGACCTCGAGGCCGCGGCGGGATCGTCCTCGGAGGTTCCGGAACCGGCGGCGGCCGCTCCGGCAGCCTCCTTGGACGGTGCAGTCGAGTCCACGGCTGCCGAGGCAAGGACCCCCGTGCCCGCGCCCCAGCCTTCGGTCCACGCGACCCTCCCCCGCGCGTCGTCCGTGCTCGAGGCTGTACCGGACGCCTGCGCCTCCCACCTCACCGCGGCATTGGTCCGCGGCTGGTGGCTTCCGCGAAAGGCACTGGATACCCGCCTGGTGCACATCACCCGAGGCCCCGGGCTCAGCCGGTTGAAGCGTCAGAGCGTGATCACCCACCGGTCGCTGCTCCTGGAGGACGAGGTCGTCCTGGTCAACGGGCGCCGGACCACCTCCCCCGAACGGACGTGGCTGGACTGTGCCACCCTGCTGACCGTGCAGGACCTGGCCATCCTCGGAGACCACCTCGTCCGCGAGCCACATGCCTGGGCCGAGACCCGCCGGACGCAATGGACCACCGTGGATGCCCTGCTCGCCTGCCTCCACGCGCATCCGGGGATCCGCGGCATCTCCAGGGCCCGCAGCGCACTGGCGCTCGTCCGCGTGGGAGCCGACTCTCCGCAGGAGACCCTCCTGCGACTGGCCATGGCTCGAGTCGACCTCCCCGAGCCGACGCTCCAGATCGAGTGTTGGGATCCGCAGTACTCAGCGGACTTCCCCGCCACGGCCGATCTCGGCTATCCGCAATGGCTCATCGCCATCCAGTACGAGGGCCATCACCACGGCGAAGGGAACCAACTTGCCAAAGACCTCCGCCGTGACCAGGCGTTCCTGAGGCAGGGGTGGAAGGTGCTGCGCTTCGGCTCGGCCGACTCCGCTGAGGATTTCAGGACGGCCGTCGAGCTCATCGGACGCACCATCGCTGATGCGCGGGGCCGCTGATCGACCCAAGACCCCACAGCGGAGGAGCGCCGGGCCAACGATTGATCCCCAGTACGCAGTGATACGTCCGAAGTTGCCGCTCTGAGGGTCCGCGTCCCCGCTGAGAGCGGCAACTTCCGGCCACGAGGGGCCAATCGTTCGGCCGCCCTCCCAGATCGGTGATCAGGAGTAGACGTGCGGGGCGAGGGTGCCGATGAAGTCCAGGTTGCGGTACCGCTCATCGAAGTCCAGGCCGTAGCCGACCACGAACTCGTTCGGGATGTCCTGGCCCACGTACTTGACGTCGATCTCCACCTTCATGGCCTCGGGCTTGCGCAGGAAGGCGCAGATCTCCACGGAGGCGGGGCCGCGGGACTCGAGGTTGGTCTTCAGCCAGGACAGCGTCAGACCGGAGTCGATGATGTCCTCCACGATCAGCACGTGGCGGCCCATCAGGTCCGCGTCCAGATCCTTGAGGATCCGCACCACGCCGGAGGACTGGGTGCCGGAGCCGTAGGACGAGACGGCCATGAAGTCCAGGGTGACGTGGGAGTGCAGGGCCCGGGAGAGGTCCGCCATGACCATCACCGCCCCCTTGAGGACCGCCACCAGCAGGACGTCCTTGCCCTGGTAGTCGCGGTCGATCTGCGCTGCGAGATCCTTGATGGTGTCCTGGATCTGCTCTTTGGTCATGAGCACATGATCCAGGTCGCCGTGCACGTCCTGTGCTTCCATGCGGGCTGCTCCTGCGGGGTGTATTCGCTACGGGATGGCGCCTTCGGCCGGCCCGGTCCGGATCGGACTGAAGGGCGTGACGGCGCTGAGGACCAGTCTCGCATACCCTCCCGCGGTCCGACGGTGGGAGACGACCCCGCCGGCCAGCTCCACCGGTCCCGCCGAGGATCCCCCCGTGGAGCGGGTGGCCACCAGGCGGTCCACGGCCAGCACGCGCTCCCGGCTGGGCCGCTCGCCGCCCGCGGCCACCACGGCGGAGGAGATCACGCGGTACCGGATCGCGTCCGGCAGCGCGGCCAGCTCCTCCATCGGCAGGGACACCGGGCACGACGCCGGCCGGAGACCGGGTGCCTCGCCCGCCTCGCGCTCCACTTGGTCATCCTGCCGGAGTCGTGCGAACTCGCGCCCCGCCCAGGTCTCCAGCGCCGCCGCGTCCTCGGCCGCGATGTCCGCGCTACGCGCCAGGGCGGCGGTCAGCCCGGGACCGAGGCCGCGGTCCGGGTCCTCGAGTGTCGGCAGCACGCACGTACGGATCCGCGAGCGCAGATAGGCGGGATCCTCGTTGGCCGGGTCCTCCCACCACCGCAGTCCCACCCAGCGGCAGATCGCCTCGGTGTCCTGGCGGGTGAGGTCCAGCAGGGGGCGCAACAGCAGTCCCCGGCGGCGGGGCATCCCCGCGAGCGTCCGGGTGCCGGAGCCGCGGGCGAGGCCGAGCAGCACCTGTTCGGCCTGGTCGTCCCGGGTGTGGCCCAGCAGCACGGCGCCGGAGCCCAGCCGCCGTGCCGCGGCGTCCAGGGCGGCATGACGTACGGTGCGGGCCTCGGCCTCCGGGCCGGCCCCCGTGACGGGGACGTCCACGCGCTCCACGACCACGGGGTCCAGCCCCAGTGCGCGGGCCACGGCGGCCGCACGGCGGGCCACACCGGCGGACCCGGGTTGCAGTCCGTGGTCCACCACGACGGCTCCCACTCCTGCTGCCAGCTCCGGGGTGGCCCGGGTGCGCACCGCCTCGGCGGCAGCCACGGCGAGCGCCAGGGAGTCCGCCCCGCCGGACAGCCCCACGAGTGGCAGGGTCCGGCCGTGGGTGGCCGCCGCCAGGGCGCGCACGGCACGGTTCAGGGCCTCCGGCCAGCGGGAGGTGGGCGGCCAGCGGTCCGGGCCGGCCGGCGTCGTGCCCGGTCCTGGGATGGTCCCGCCGTCCGCGGCCGAGCTCAGCCCTGCTCCCGGATGCGCGCGACCCACTGCTCGGGGTGGTGGATCTCCTGTTCGCTCGGCAGGTTCTCCGCCGACTCCCACACCACGTTGAAGCCGTCCATGCCGAGCTCCCGGACCGTCCGCTTCACGAAGCGCTGGCCGTCCCGGTACTGCTGCATCTTGGCATCCATGCCCATGAACCGACGGATCCACCGGTCCACGGAGGACCGGGTGGAGGTGCGGTGGTCGAACCGCTGGCGGATGGTCTTGACGGTGGGGACCACCGAGGAGTCGATGGCGTCCATGACCACGTTGGCGTGCCCCTCCAGCAGGGACATCACGGCGTTGATCCGGGCCAGCCGCTGCTTGTCCTCCGGGTCCTGGATCAGCTCCAGCAGTCCCATGGAGGCCGGGTGCTCGTCCGTGCCGAGCTCGGCGGAGCCCCGGCCCTGACCCACGGACCGCGGGTCCGCCTCGGGACCCTTCAGGAGGGCGCGGACGCGGGCGGAGAGGCGTTCGGGCAGCGTGTCCACCTTGTCGAACATGCCGGAGACCAGTTCCATGATGTTGGCCTGCAGGTGTTCGCGCAGCCACGGGGCGGCCGCGAACTGCACCCGGTGGGTCTGCTCGTGCAGGCAGACCCAGAGCCGGAAGTCCTCCGGGTCCACGTTGAGCTCCACCCGCACCTCGGCGATGTTCGGGGCCACCAGCAGCAGCCGACCGCCCTCCGGTCCGGTGGAGGTCCCCTCCGGGCCGGGCAGGGCGCAGAACGGCTCGTACTGGCCGAGGACCTTCGAGGACAGGAAGGCCAGCACTGCCCCGGCCTCCAGGGCCGTGGCGGAGGTGCCGAACCCGCTGGTGGCGCGGGCATACTCCTCCGGGCGCGCCTGTTGGACGTACTCGAAAGCGGGGGCCAGCAGCGTGGAGAACGCCTGCACGTTGGCCCGGATCCAGGTGGGCCGGTCCACCACGAGCACCTCGGAGTCCCGCAGGTCCCGGGCCGCTTCCAGCCCGGTGATCCGGTGGACATGGTCCACCGAGACGTCTGCGGCGTGGCGCAGGCCGGCGGCCTCACGCTCGGCCTGGTGGCGGGTGAAGCGGGGGCCGGCGGCGCACAGCCGGGCGGCCGTGCTGGCCGCGAGGTCCCAGTCCACGGGAGACACGGCGGACACGGCGGACACGGCGGGCTGCACGGAGCTGGATTCCATGGACCCATCCCATCACACGCGACCGGGGGCGCGCAGGGCTGCGCCGGTCGGGACGGGGAATGAGCGGGCGGAGTGGGCGGAGGCGGTGTCGCGCCTCAGCCGTGGGCGGCGGCGGTGTCGCGCCTCAGCCGTGGGCGGCGGCGGCCCGGTCCAGCAGGGCCGCCAGCTCGGCGGCGTCGGCGGCCCGGGCGGCCTCGGCCGTGGCCCGCAGTTGCTCCGCGGTGGCCAGCCGGCCCACCTGGGCGGCGGGATCGGCACCCGGGACCGGACCGGCCTCCAGCCGGCGAGACCGGGCGCTGTGCGTGGTCAGGACCGGCTCGGAGGCCTGGACCTCGTCGAGGACCCGCTGCAGGTCCGGCTCGTCCTGGCGCTCCTCCAACATGACGAAGCGCTCGTAGACCGCCGGATTGCCGATCTTGATGCGCTGGGCGTTGATGAGCTGGGAGAGCATCGGCGCAGACAGACCCAGCACGCGGGCCAGGGATCGCTGGCTGATCCGATAGGCGGCCATCAGATCCCCGAAGCGCTGGGAGAGGGGCATGCCGTAGATGGCCTGCTGCTGGGCCAGGCGTTGATCGGTGTCCGGCGAAGGCATGGTCACATGTTACCGCCTCATTTGCGAAGGCAAAGGTTCCGGCGCGCGCCATGGAGAGAACTCCCCGGCGGTCGAGTTGTCCCCAGGGGCAGCCTCGCTTATATTTGCGAAGGTAAACATCGGTCGGCGCCGTCGGGGTGGCGCCGCGTCCGCTCCACTCGCACCGGAGGACACCATGAAGAATCGCACCATCAGACCCGAGCCCACCCGCGGCAGGCCGCTGCGGCGGGCCGTGCCCTCTGTCCTGGCCACACTGGCCCTGCTGTTGACCACCGCCCTCGCCGCCCTGCCGGCGCAGGCCACCCCGACGGCCGAGCCGGGTGTCGAGCGCCAGCTGCAACCCGTGGTCGTGGTGATGGACTATTCCTCGTCCATGCTCGAGGCCGACGCGGATGCGGACGGGACCACCCGACTGGCGGCAGCGCAGCAGGCGACCACCAACCTGCTGGACAACGTCCCGGAGGGCGCGGACCTCGGGCTGGTGGTCTACGGGTCGAACACGCCGGAGGACTGCTCGGACATCACCACCGTCCAGCAGGTCGGCCCCACGGATGCCTCCTCGCTGAAGCAGAGGATCGAGGCCCTGGAGGCGGTCGGCGAGACCCCGATCGGCGCCGCGCTGCTCCATGCGGCGGACGAACTGCAGGACGTCGACGGGGAGAAGTCGATCATCCTCGTCTCCGACGGCGAGGAGAACTGCTCCGAGCCGCCTGCCTGCGAGGCCGCGAAGGACCTGGCCGGCCAGGGCATCGACCTGACCGTGCACACCATCGGCTTCAAGGTCAACGAGACCGCCGCCGACGAGCTGACCTGCGTGGCCGAGGCCACGGGCGGCACCTATGTGCAGGCGGACAACGCCGTGGAGCTGGAAAGCCGGCTGAAGACGAAGACGGTGCGGGCCTTCCAGGGGTACAACCCCTTGGGCACCCCGATCACCGGCGGCGAGACCCTGCATTCCTCCCCCACCATGGCCCCGGGCCAGTACCTGGACGAGTATGAGCGGGGCAGCTCCACCCTGAATTCCGACGACGGCACGCTGAAGTTCTACAACCTGGGCACCATCCAGCCGGGCGAGCGCGCCCACTTCTCCGCCCTGCTCATCCCGAACCAAGGCGCGGGGGCAGACGATGCCAGCGTCGTCGGTGGCCTGCGTCTGCAACTGGTCAACGGCCAGGGACAGCCCTGCTCCGCACCGCAGAACGAGTACGTCCACGGGGATGACGGCGGACGCCCCGTGGTGGCCTACGTGGTCAGCGAGGACTACACCGACGACTCCAGCCGGTGCTACGCCGACGGGACCGGCCAGCTGTACGCCAAGGTGCAGCGCTACGGCAACCGCCAGGCGGACCTGCCCATGCCGGTGGAACTGAAGTCGGTGGTCGAGCCCGCCGTGGACGAGGCGGACCTGGTGGCCGCGGCCAAGGACGAACTGGCGCCGCAGTCGGTCGAGCTGTCCGGAGAGCCGGAGGCCGTCCTCGGCGGTGGCAGCTTCAACGACGCCACCGAGATGGAACAGGCCACCGTCCTGACGGACTCGATCATGCCGCAGGAGGCCCGCTACTACCGGGTCCACGTCGGCTACGGCCAGCGACTCAATGTCCGAGCCTTCCAGGGCAACGTGGAGAACGCCGGTCCGAACGGCATCACGCTGGACATCTTCTCCGCGGTGCGCGGCCCCGTCCGGATGGTCGGCGACGGTCGGATGCACCGCAGTTCCGGTGGGGACACCGTCACCCAGAACATGAGGGTGCCGGTGAGCCAGTCCAACCGCGACGGCTCGGTGGGTGACGACGCCTACCTGTCCGGTGACTACTACGTGGTCGTCTCGGCCGAGAAGTGGAGCAGCGACCGCAACCGCTCCCCCTATGACTACGACCTGGCCGTCGAGGTCACGGGTGACGAGGTCGACGGCCCGCAGATCGCCGAACCCGGCCTGGGCCAGTCGCCGGAGCAGCTCCCCGTCGCCGCCGATGCCGAGGCCACCGGGAACGACGACGGTGCTGCCGCCGGTGGGCCTGCGGGAGACGGCGACGCATCGGATGAGGGGCAGCCGGTCGCCACCGGCAGTGTCGACCGGGCGAGTGCCCCGATGCCCTGGTTCCTCGGCGGCCTGCTCGCCACCGTGCTGCTGGGCGGACTGACGATCACCCTGTGGGCTCGCCGCCGTCCGGTGGGCGCCGGCGTGGGGCCCCATGATCCGCACTCCGTCCCCGCTCCGGCCTACCCGGCCCAACCGCCCACGCACCGGCCGACGCTGAACGGCCACGACCAGAACGGATCCTCACGATGATCGCCCCCGGCACGACCTCCTCCCGTCGATCCGTCCCGAGAACCCTCCGCGCCGGCGTACTGGGGACTGTCCTCGCCGCCGCCGTCGCGGTCGGCCCGGTGGCCACCGCGGTCCCGGCCGCCGCTGCCCTCCCGGCTGCCGCCACGGAGTCCGCCACCGGTTCGGCGGCGCCCGGAGCGGACGGCGCCCGTGCGGAGGCCGTGGACAACGGCCGCGGCCCCGTCCCGGTGTATGAGGCCGCGGGCTCCGAGGTGACCGGCGGCGGTGAGCTGGCGTCGGCCACCGACGTCGAGCCCGGCCTCTACCGTGACGTCCTGGACCAGGGAGGGACAGACGACGTCCGTGAGGGCAGCATGCGCTTCTATCGGCTTCCCGCCCTGGAGGAGGGCGAGAGCGTCCATGCTGCCGCCGTGCTGGCTGTCGATGGCCAGCAGGACGTCGACGGCAACGACAACGTCGGCCTGAAGCTCGAGTTCCTCAATCCCCAGGGCGATTCCTGTGGCCCGAACCAGTCGGCCACGGCCGCCCAGGGATCGACCGGCCTCCCGGTGGTGGTGGCCGGGCGCAGCGACGTCATGGAGGTGGATGCCTCCTACGGATGCTTCACCGACGGCTCAGGCCGCGTGGCGGTCAAGCTGACCCGAGAGGGGCTGTGGCAGTCCGACACCCCGGTGCCGGTCGAGTTGCGGTTCTGGATCGAGCCAGCCGTCGACGAGAGCCAGCTGGCCGAGGCTTCCAGCGAAGACCTGCCGCCCGCATCGGTCACCGCTTCCGGGAACGCCGCCCCGCTCGAGGGCGGCAGCTCCTTCACCACGGCCACCGCGATCGAGCCGGACCGGGTCTATGCCGTGGAGATCCGTCCCACCGAGGTGCAGGTCTTCAAGGTCCCGGTCGAGTACGGCCAGCGGATGAGCTACCGCCTCTCCACGGGGAACAACCGGGAGGCCAGCGTGACGCGCATCGGCTCCGCCGCCTACAACCCGCTGCTGGCCGAGCCACGCATGATCGGCGGCAGCAATTCGTTGAGCCACCTCGATGTCGGTGCGGTGTCCACCGCGAACGCCTCCGTCGCGGTCAGCCCGCAGGAGTACGGCAGCTACTCCTACGAGGCGTTGCGCCTCGCCGGGGACTACTACATCACCGTGTCCGCCTCCGCGGCACGCCCGAACCGTGAGGGCAGCGAGCCGTTCCGCTATGAACTGGCGGTCTCCCTCACGGGGGAGCCCGGGGGCACCACGGAATGGCTGGCCGACGCGCAGGACCAGGTCATTGCCGGGGTGGAGACGGAGGGCGGCGCCGTTCAGGCCACCGGCCGTGGCGCCGCCGGCGGGGCATTCCCGACGGCGGCCGAGCTCGGTGCCCTGCTCGGCGGCGTCGGGGTGGGAGCGGTGCTCGTCGGTGGCGCGTGGCTACTGTTCAGACGGAACCGGCGCTCTGCCTGAGGTCGGCGGCCCCGGCCCCGGGGCCGGGGCCGGGGCCGGGACAGCCTCAGTCGCTGGTCTCCCAGCGCAGTGCGGACCCGACGTCGAGGCAGGTGAGCACCTGTGCGTCGGCTCCGGTGACCACCATGCCCCGTTCCAGCCAGGTGCAGTCGTCACCAGACGAGACCGAACTGGAGATGGCGGGGGACCTCTCCTCCGGGGACCCCTCCTCCGGGGATGCCGCGGTGGCCGGTGCCGAGGAGGGCCCGGTGGCGGGACGCGGGTCCGCAACCGCACCGGAGGAGGCACCGGAGGCGGAAGCGGAGGACGCGGAGGCGGTGGGCGTCGCGGCTGAGTCGACCACCACGGGGGTCTCGGCACGGGGCCACAGCAGGAAGGCCGCAACCGTCACGGCCAGTGCCCCGAGGACCATCAGAATCCACGGGGCCGGTGAGGCCGTGCGGGGTGCGGGGGCGCCGCGCACGGCCGCGCTGACCGCGGGGCCGGTGTCATCGTCCGAGCTGCCGCCACCGGCGCGGAGTCCGTCCTCGGGGATCTGGTCGAACACCACGAACGGCTCACCCTCCGCCGTGAGGTAACCGTCCGCTGCGGTCTGGGGCTCGGCGAGGGGGCGCAGCGTGTCCCGCGCCCGCCCGGCTGCCGCCCGTCGGGCTTCGGGATCGGCCTCCAGCAGGCCGGCGACGACGGCGGCCAGTCGCGGGTCCACGTCCGGGATCGCCCCGAGCGCTTCGTGTGGTTCCGCCGCGGCGGCCTCCAGCCCGCGCTCCCCCTTGAGTGTGGGATCGAGCATGCGCAAGGCCACGACGCCGGCCGCGTACAGGTCCTGCGCCGCTGCCGGAGCGGCCAGGGCCATCGCCTCGGGCGCCAGGTAGCCGGGGGTGCCGTTGACCCAGCCCACCATGGTGAAGCGGGGGTCGTCCTCGCGGACGGCGATGCCGAAGTCGCCGAGCCGCAGGTGCGGGCGGCCCTCGCCGGTGGGTTCGAGCAGGATGTTGGCCGGCTTGACGTCCCGGTGGATCCAGCCGGCCGTGTGCACGTGCTCGAGGGCGTCCACCAGCTGCAGGAGCAGCACGGACGCCAGCGCGGACGAGAACCCGCCGTGGTCGTTGATCGCCGCATCCAGGGTGCCCCCGGACACCAGGGGCATGGAGATGGCCACATCCTCGTCCTCGGCGGCCCAGCCGTAGGGCGTGGCGAGGTACGGGTGGTCGAGTTGGATGCCCTGCTCGCGGACGAAACGGAGCAGTTCGCCTGAGTCCTTGTGCCGCAGCACCTTGGCGGCACACCAGGTGTTCCGGCGCCGGTCCCAGGCAGCCCAGATCGACCCCGAACCTCCGGAGGCGATGTGCTCGACCAGCTCAAAGCGGCCGGCGATCACCTGGCCCATGGACTTCCTCCCTGTACCTGCCTGCTCCGTGACGACCCTAGCGGCACCCGCATCCGGCGAGCACCACGGCGGCCCGGTCCACGGCGAAGCGGGCGTTGTCCAGCACCCCGGGCTGGCCGTTGGCGATGAAGCTGAACAGCAGGGTGCGGCCGTCCTCGGTCTGCACCGTGCCGGTCAGGGAGGCCACCGAGCTCAGCGTGCCCGTCTTGGCCCGCACCGCGCCCTCCGCGGCGGTGCCCACCATCCGGTCCTGAAGGGTTCCGTCCTTCCCGGCCGCCGGCAGCCCGGTGACCGCCGGCTGGAGCTCGTCGGAGGTGGCCGCGGCCTGCATCGCGGCGGTCAGCTGCGCCGCGGAGACGCGGTTGCTCCCGGAGAGGCCGGAGGCGTCCACGAGTTCCAGTCCCTCCGTGTCCACCCCGAGCTCCGCCAGCACCTCCTCGATCGTCTGGGCGGCCCCCGCGAAGCTGCCCTCCCCTACGGCGGCCAGGGCGAGGTTGCGGCCCGTGGCCTCGGCGACCTGATTGTCCGAGGTCTGCAGCATGTAGGTCATCTGCTCGGCCAGCGGGGCGGACTCCACCTCGGCCAGCGCCGTGCCGTCGCCGGTCAGCTCCGCGCGGTCCACCTCCGCCTCCACGGTGACGTCCAGCCCGAGGGCCTCCGTCTGAGCGGCGAGCTCGGCGCGGAACACCTGGGCGGCGAACAGCGCCGGGTCGTGGAGTCGGTCGGTGTGCCGGCTGGGCCACGCCCGGCCGCCGTAGGTGGCGATCGGCTGGACCGTGGAGGCGTTGCCCGAGGACACGATGTCCGGGCTCCAGTCCAGGGACTCGCCGGGCCCCTCATAGCCCGAATCGTCCACGCCGACGACCACCGTGCCCGTGGCGCCCTGCTCCTCGAGCGCCTGCGCGGTCCGCTCGGCGAGGGTCCCCAGCCCGGCCCGGCCGTTCGCCTCCTCCGCATTCTCCCCCGTGCCCAGCAGCACGTCCCCGCCGGCATCGAGCACGACGCCGGTTCGGTCGCCCTCCAGGGGCTGGGCCACCGCCGTGGTGGTGTAGCGGTGGTCCGGGCCGAGCGTCTGCAGGGCGGCGACCGCGGTCAGGATCTTGACCGCGGAGGCGGGCACCACGGGTTGGTCCGGTCCTTCGGAGTAGAGCAGTTCGCCGGTGAGGCCGTCCCGGACGGCGGCGGACATGGTGCCGCTGCGCAGCGCCAGCGCCTCGTCCAGCAGCGGGTCCAGCGTCTCGGGGTCGGGGCTCGGGACGAGCAGGGGCGAGAGGTCCGGAAAGTCCACGAACTCGACGAGGGCCGCGACCGCGGAGGCGTCCGCCGTCGGCTCCGGGGCGGCCTCTGAAGAGACCTCCGCGGAGGTCTCCGCGGACCGGCCCGCGGGCTGGGAGCTGCCGGCCGGCGTCGGGCTCCGGTTGTCAGCCGTCCCGGAGGCCGCCGGGACCGGGATGACGGTGCATCCGGCCAGGAGCGTGGCCACCACCGCCGCCGTGGCCGCCGCTGCCATCGAGGACGCCGTGGCCGCGCCGGAGGGCCGGCGCGGTGCAGGACGTACGGTCACGATGGAACTTTCCTGGTGGGGTGGGAGATACCCTTGATTCTAGACGCCGCGCCTCGCACCACCGCGCGGTGCGGCCACGAACCCGCCGACTTCGAAGCACCGCCGAGGAGCCCCTTGCCATGAACCATGACGTCACCATCGAGATCCCTGCCGCATCGCGGGTCAAGTACGAGTACGACCACGAGACGGGCCGCCTGCGGCTGGACCGCGTCCTGTTCACGTCGATGCAGTACCCGACCCACTACGGCTACTTCGAGAACACCCTCGGTGAGGACGGCGACCCGCTGGACGCCCTGGTCTACCTGCCCGGTTTCGACCTGGTGCCCGGTGTGATCGTGGAGGCCCGCCCGATCGGCGTGTTCAACATGACCGACGACGGCGGCGGCGACGCCAAGCTGCTCTGCGTCCCGGCGGACAAGCGCTTCGACCACCTCCAGGAGCTCGAGGACATCGACGAGTGGCTGAAGCAGGAGATCGAGCACTTCTTCACGCGTTACAAGGACCTGGAGCCGGGCAAGTGGGTCAAGGCCGACGGCTGGGAGGGCCGCGGGGCGGCCGAGGCCGAGCTTGCCGCCTCGATCGAGCGCTTCGACGCCGCCGGCGAGCACACCCCCTCCGACGAGCCCCAGGGCCGTGACGTGGAGACCGAGGAGGCCGAGCCGGCCGCCGAGGAGGGCACGGAGACCGACGAGCCGCAGGGCCGCAGCGCCTGACCCTGCCCGCTGCTGGCAGAATCGGGACCATGCCCCACTACGTCCTGACGATCAACCAGCGTGATTCGCGGGAGGTCGGGGACCTGGTCGGCGAGCTCCTGCGGTCCCTGCGGCCCGTGGACACCGTGCTGCCCTTCCAGCGCTCCGTCGGCGACGAGGCCATCGGGATCGTCCCCGATGCCCGCACCGCCGTGGACGCCGCCCTGATCGCGCTGCGCCACCGCCGCTGGAACGTGGGGATCGGCGTCGGCTCCGTGGGTCCGGTGGAACCGGATGGACCGGCGGCCGGCGGCGGAGAGGGTGCCCTGCCGGACACGCAGTCCCTGCACGACGTCGGCGGGCCGGGCCTGGTCTACGCGCGGCGGGCGGTGGAGGAGGCGGCCAAGGCCGGGGTGCGGGTCCCGGTGGCCGTGGACGGCCCCGATGAGCAGGTGGCCGAGGAGGCCCAGTCCGTCCTGCGGCTGATCGGCCAGCTCGTGCTGACCCGCACGGACGCCGAGTGGGCCGTGCTGGACCTCATGGTCCCCGGGGTGCGCGGCCAGCAGAGGCCCGTGGCCGCAGAGCTGGGGATCACGGTGCAGGCGGTGTCCAAGGCGGTGCAGCGCTCGTTCTGGAACGAAGAGCACGCCTGCCGGCCCGCCGCCGAGCGGCTGCTGGCGCTCGTGGACGCGGTGCAGCTGCCCCCATCCTCGCCCTGACGACTTTCCGGGCAGAGATCACTAGTGATCTCTGCCCGGAAAGGGGGATTCAGTCCAGCAGGGAGCGCAGGACGGTGGCGGCGCCGTTCTCGTTCACGTGGCCGGTGACCTCGTCGGCCACCTTCACGACCTCCGGCGGGGCCTGGCCCATGGCCACGCCGCGGCCGGCCCAGGCCAGCATCTCGATGTCATTGCGGCCGTCGCCCACCGCCACGGTGTGGTCGATGTGGACGCCGAGGTGGTCCCGCAGCGCCTCCAGCCCGGAGGCCTTCGTGACGCCGGCCGCGGCGATGTCCAACCAGGCGGACCAGCCCACCGAGTAGGTCACGCCCTGCAGGCCGATGGACTCGACGGCCTCCCCGAACTCCTCGGCGGAGGAGTCCGTGGAGAACACGACCAGGCGGGTCGCGCTGGCGGCCATCATCTCCTCGAAGGTCACGCCCTCGGCCTGGACGCCGAAGCTCATGTCCTGGAACCGCTCGGTGGAGAGGAACCGCCCGCGGTCGTCCTCCACGGCATACTTGGCGCTGGGCAACCGGTGGCGCAGGGCGCGCAGCGCGGGGCCCGGGTCGAAGGTCCGGCGGTCCACCACCTCATAGCCCTCCTCCAGGTCCGTGGAGAGCCTCAGGGTCACCCCGCCGTTGCTGCAGACGCTGAACCCGCGCTCCAGCCCGATCAGCTCGATGATCGGCAGCGTGGCCCCCAGTGAGCGGCCGGTGGCGATCAGCACGTGGTGGCCCGCCTCCACCACGGCACGGGCTGCGTCACGGACCTCGTCGTCCATGTGGCCGTCGTGGTCCACCAGGGTGCCGTCCACGTCCAGGCAGACCATCTTGCGGACGCCGTTGCCGTTCGGCCGGGAGCCGGAGGAGGTCATGTCCGAGGTGGGCCGGTAGGTGGTGTTCTCCATGGCCCCAGTCAAGCAGACCTAGAGGACCGGCAGGACCTCGAGTCCTCCGAGATAGGGCTGCAGGGCCGCCGGCACGTTCACGGAGCCGTCCGGGTTCTGGTGGTTCTCCAGGATGGCCACGAGCCAGCGGGTGGTCGCCAGGGTGCCGTTGAGGGTGGCGGCCATGCGGGTGCCGCCCTTGGAGCCGTCCTCCGTGACGAGCCGCTCCCGGATGTTGAGGCGCCGGGCCTGGAACGTGGTGCAGTTCGAGGTGGACGTCAGCTCCCGGTAGGTCTCCTGGGTCGGGACCCAGGCCTCGCAGTCGAACTTGCGGGCAGCGCTCATGCCGAGGTCTCCGGCCGCGGTGTCGATCACGCGGTAGGGCAGCTCCACCTGGGCGAGCATCTGCTCCTCCCAGTCCAGCAGCCGCGCGTGCTCCTCGGCC